>CAZOEL010000041.1:0-59981 GCA_964578835.1 uncultured Syntrophobacteraceae bacterium
GGAATAGAGGCTAACCGGGCGTTACGATTGTTCAATCATCACAGAACAAGATAGCGCTGTTCAATCATGCTCTGCGATTGCAAATCTTCTCATCTGTGGTAAAAAGACACGTTCGAGAAGGTATAGTCCTTGCCTGCGAGAGCCGGGAGCGCTCTTCGCGATTTCAATGCTGCAGGGAAAGAGGGCTTCATTTCTGGCCGCAGGACATTTGGATTCAATCTCAAAACCTATCAGGCAACGTCAGGCTTCATTCAAAATGAGTAAATACGAACGCGAGAATATTCGGAAGATGGTCGGATATGTTCCCGGAGAACAGCCCGATTCGCTGGAAGTTGTCAAACTCAATACCAATGAAAATCCTTATCCTCCTCCACAGGCGGTGATTCAAGCCCTCCATTCCATTGATGCGGAGACTCTCCGCCGATATCCTCCGCCTACTTCAATGCGGTTCCGCGCGCTTGCCGCTGAAATGCACGGCGTGAAACCGGATAATATCATTGCCGTAAATGGAGGCGATGAACTGCTCAGACTGTCGATCACGACTTTTGTCGAACCTTCCGAGGCAATCGGGATAGTGGAGCCCGGGTATGGGCTATACCGGGTTCTTGCCGATATCCATGGCTGTTCCGTTGTCAGCCTGCCCGCCGAAGAGGATTGGTCCGAACCGCATGATTTTTCCCGCAAGATGAATGAAGCGGGAGTAAAATTGGCTATTATAACGAACCCGCATGCTCCTTCCGGCTACCTTGCCGCTGTGGAGCGATTGAAGGCAATCGCCCGGGATTTCGACGGGGTGCTTCTCATAGACGAGGCGTATGTAAACTTTGTTGATCCGGAAATCGGATACGATTCGATTAAGCTGATCGCAGAGCATCCAAACGTTTTGATCCTTCGTAGCTTCAGCAAGGGCTATTCGCTTGCAGGGCTTCGGTTTGGGTACGGCATTGGCGACAGGTCCCTTATCGATCCCATGAATGAAAAGACAAAGGACAGTTACAACGTGGACGCAATTGCTCAGCGCCTTGCGGTCGCCGCTCTCCAAAGCCGCGATGAGGCAGCCAAAACATGGCTTGCAGTGCGAGAAGAGAGAAAGCGTCTGCGTGAAAGGCTTGGGCAGCTTGGCTTAGCCTGTCTTCCGAGCCAGTCTAATTTTGTTCTCGCTACTGCGCCGAAAAGCGTTGGGGGCGGAGCTTTCAATATTTACGAATCTCTCAAAAAGCAGAACATCTTTGTGAGATATTTCAATGAGGATCGCCTGCGAGACAAGCTTAGAATCACTGTGGGCACACCTCGAGAAAACGACCGGCTTCTCGATGCCCTTCAAGAGCTTGTCCGTTCCAGATAAAATAGCCGATCTCTTTTTTATGGGTTTCGATGGACAGGGTGAGCCCTCTCCAAGGCTCATCTTGTCCGGGTCCTTAGGCCATTGGAAGCGATTCGGACGAAGTGAAAAGGCGGGCCGACCTCATCATCCACCTCAGCGAGTCTTAGGAGGAAGCTCTCGAAGAGCGATTCCGCTTCGTCTAGAGCATTCTCAGAGGGAGGCATATTCGCCATTCGGCATTCCAGGCTGAGCTGTCTTGGAATAGCAAGAATATTTGGTATTTCAACCGAGTGCATCGGATTGGCTTCATTTTCGGACGCAAAAAAGTCGACTCGAAAAGGATGGTCGCCTCCCTCGGGATCGTATCCGGCTATGACTATGTAAACCCGATCCAAATCCGAACGGATCAAAGTCGATGACTTCGTCTTTCGGAAGGATTCCGTCTCTTGGCGCAGGAAGTCCGGCGCCGCCTCGATAATCTCATCATAGTCGGCTAAGCCCGCTTGTCCGATGAATCTCTGGAGCTTTTGGCAGAGGAGGACCCCGAAGCCCGCCCCGCCTGTAACCGCAACGGCGTTTGAGCCCAAGGGGAAGAGTTTCTGGACTTCCAGAAGGTTCGTACTGTCTTGACTCTCAGAATCGAAAACCACGGCGCGACTATCCGTCGCCAGGATCACGCCGTTCTCGGAACGGTAAAGAAGTATCTGAGTCATGAGTGGAGCCTCTCCCGCTATTTCGAGTAGGTTGAGAAAAAAATGAGGAGACTTTCTACCAATTCAGCCATGAAAGGGAAGTCGAGCTTTTCCATGGCGTCTGAGGGCGTATGATAATACGGGTTCCGGTAGAAAGCCGTATCGGTGACCATAACCGCCGGGAATCCTTCATCCCAAAAAGCTGCGTGATCGCTTAGCCGTACTGAGGGCATCGGCCAACCGTTGAAAGGAACCGTCAGCGTAACGACAGGAAGATCGGGATTTTTCTGAAAAGCTTTCTTCAGTGATCCGGTCAATCCTCTCGATCTGGTATTTCCGACAATCCCTATGAAGTCTCCAGTCTTGGGATATCCCATGAACATAAGAGGGAAAGGGTAATGCTGGCATCCGATCTCCCTGCATGAGTAGCCGACCATCTCGAGGCAAATCATGCCGGCCGGTTTTTGTCCGCTCTCTCGCACCTTCTTCGCACGGACTTTGCTGCCCATGTGACGAGTTGCAAATACAGGCGGCTCCTCCAGCGCGAAGGACGCAAACTCGACTGACAGATCAAGACCTTCTGCAGTTTGCAGCTCTTTAAGCCCCCTTGCAACTTCCAACTGCACAGCGACCGCGCTTGCGTTATCGTCTGCCCCAACCGTACCGGCAACCGAATCGTAATGAGCGCCCAGGATGAAGAAGTGTGTTGGCTGTTTTGAAAGGTCAATGCGGCCAATCACGTTCGCGGGCTCCAAATCCTCGTACCTGTAGCGCTCAAGCTCTGCCTCCAGCCCCAAGCCCCGGTAAAATGCTTCAATATAGTCTTGAGCCTTTTTAAGATTCTGAGGTGTTGCGATGCTGCGCTCCCCAATGGACACGGTCAAGGCGTGAACATGCTCCTCCAGCCGTTTCCTCGTTTCCTCTGTTCGGATCATCGGAGCTTCTCCTCCCGCTATGTCCATGAATGCGCCAAGCGCCAGAAATGCAGCCATGGCGAAGGGTCTGCACTTGGCGATAAGCGCTGGAAAACGTTTGCCTACTGTAACGAACATTGTAAAGACTCTCTTTTGTTTACGGCATTGCAGGCTCAGCAGCCATAATTTATTGAGCCTCACTCAATAACCCCCTGTGTCAGACATAGCGCCGCGCCGGCATACATTCTTGCATTCATCGAAGCTGAGCAGGCAACAGGCTTTTAGTAAGAGTGTTTAGGGAAAAATGCTTTCGGCGATCTCCCGTCTCAGCTGCCGGGACTTTTTTTCGATGGCGGAGATGATCTCGACTGCTCCAGCTGTTGCGGCCAGCGTTGGCGTTATAGCGGCGTAAAATTTGCTCTCTGCCGCGCTGAGATGATCGAGGATGAGCAGATAACTGGTTCTGGCGGAATAGGTCGAACGCGCCAGAGACTCGAAATCGTCGCCTTCCGACCTCAAAAGGTCCGTATAGTAATCAACGAGAGCCTGCACCCATAAACGATACGGTCTTTCGAGCTCATCCGGAAGGTCGGCCTGCCGGACTACCTGGTCAATTTCCGGTTTGGCGCCTCTTCGTACGGCTTCAACAGCCTGATCCATCGCTCGACTACGCGTGATCATGAAGTCCTCAACGAATTTCACGCGGCCGTTTTTATATTTCTGCATGCGGTAAACGAAATACAGGAAAAGAAGTGGGATCAGCGCCATCCAGAAGCTAACTGTTGGTTTGTCAAAGACTTCGGCGCTGATTTGGCCTGCGAATGTCCTTTCTGAGTTTAGGATCAGCTCCTTCTTTCGGTTTAATTCTTCATGGTTTCCCAAGGCCAGTTCCTTGATATGTCAGTATCGCAAAACCATAAAACTGAGAAAGTGAAAAAGGAATTATCGAATTGAGGAGCTGTCATTGAAAAGCCAGAGAATTTGCATTCTCGAGAGCTTCTCAGCGCTCCTCAATCCCTCAATTTGATGACCGCCTCGGACTGTATTCGAGGCTGTGACGGATGTGCTGCGATCCTTCGTAAGATTCCTCGAGATCCGTATAATAAATCGCGGTCGCTCTCAGGTTGCGCTCGTCGATGACCCGGGCCATATGAGCAGCGCCAGGTATGAGCCTGGCCAGGATCCCAAAACCGAAGATGCACGCCCAAACCAGAATAAAGCCGGCAATCAATTTTAACCAGGCTTTCAGCCTGCCAGCCTTTATGGCTGGAGTCCCGCCGTCGATGGCCTGGTCTTGCAAAATTTCTCTCATCATAGCTCTAGATTCCGGCGGTAACTTCTGGGAACACAATGTAGAACATGATATAGCCCACCAGGAGCGTCAGCATCAACTGGAAGGACTGCCCGAAAACGTATAAAGTGATCGGCTTGCCTCCCTTAAAGTATTCTCCAAATTCCCTGAAATTGGTTTCGAGCCCGATAGAGGTAAACGCCAGGGCGAAAAACCATTCGCGTCCAATGCGCGTAAAGCCTCTCAATACGCCTTGATCGATCATGACCGTGCTCATGTCTGCGCCCATGGTCTGATCGATGATGGAAAAAACGATCGAAGCGATGATGAAGCCAATGACGAACTTCGGAAAGCGGTACCATACCTCCCACCAGCTCACTCGCGTTCCCGGATGGCAATCCACTTTGGCGCACCAGTAAACGGCGACGCAAAAAGCCGTAACGCCGATGAGCACATTCTGGATCATTTTGATGGTCGCCGCCACATAGAGCGCCTTATCCCCGTAAAAAGCCCCAGCAGCAGCTACGGCGCCCGTCGAGTCGATGGTGCTGCCCATCCATGCTCCGGCAAGAATTTGAGGCATGCCTACAAGCTTGGCGAAAGCCGGTTGAGCCACCATGCAGACAGCTGTGAACACCATCGAAAGGCCTATTGCAAGAGTCAGCTCCTCTTTCTTGGCGCGGCAGGCGGCTGCGGTGGCGATGGCCGCAGAGACGCCGCAGACCGACATGTCGGCGGAAATAGTAATGTTCAAAGTTTTTGAAGGCATTTTAACGATTTTTTGGCCGAACCAGTAAGTCAAGACCAAGGTAATTGGAGTACAGATCCAGGCGACGAAAATTCCGGGCTTGCCGATGGCCAAAATCTTGTTGAAGAGAATTTCCGCTCCGAGCAGCACCAGGCCGGTCTTGATGAAAAACTCGGTGGCGACGGCGGGCTGAATCCATTTGGGCGTACCAATGGTGTTGCTGATGAGCAGTCCGAAAATGATGGCCCACAGCGGAAAGCCGAACCCCCAGTACTTCATCAACGCCTGGGTCTCCGCCATATAGGCCAGAACGGCTAAGAAGAAGACAACGGGAAAACCCAGCACGAACTTCCCAAAGGATTCTCCCATGATGCCTTTGCCGATTCCGAAAAAGATGGCCAATATGGCGCAGAGTCCGATCAGATAGGGAACTCGATTGTATGGTTTGTTTCCGACCGCTTTTGTGGCTTTGGAAGCCTTCGATTTGGCGTCTTGCCAGGCTTTGATGTCTTTTTCGGCAGTGGCGTTGAGAGCTGTGTCGGCAAAGCCTGCGACCGCAGCAGCATCCTGAGAGGCCCGCGCCTGCGCGAGAGCAGCTTCTTCAGCAGCCTTGGCTTTTTCCGCCGCCTCTTTGCCCGGCGCATTCATCGCGTCGGCTGTTTCCTTGCTGCGGTAGAGCGCCTCCACAGGATTGTCGCTCCAGTCGCTGGGAGCAGCCAGAAAATTCTGGATTGTTTTGCCGAATTCCTGATCCCTGGCGTGTATCCCCTTCTTTGCCGCAGATGCGTTGTGCCACTCTATGGTCTTGAACGGGGCCTTTGCGGCTTCTTCTTTCATAACGGCATTATATTTGGGGATGTCAGCGGCCTTCTGCGGGGGATTCGGCAAATAAATCGCCAAGCCGATAATAAGGAGCAGAAAGCCCAGCCAAATGGCCATCCAGTCCTCTTTCTTATAGAGATCCCTCAGAGTTGTTTTGCCGCTTTCGATCACGACATAATCGGGTTCATTCGTTTTCTTATCGGTTGATTCCTCCATACTCCCTCTCCTTTTTGCAGTGCGGCGCTTCGAGATAATAATGACTTAACGCGCCCTTCGCGCTTGTCTTGCGCAGAATTGGTAAAAAACGATAGTGTGATGAATGAAAGGTATTAAGGATGTGTATTGATAAGTGCGTCATCACCCCCTTACGCTTGAGCGGGCTCCTGGCCCTTCATAAGGAAAAACGATGATCCTTTGAAAAATAAAGTAATGAAATCTATGGGCTGCATTGTTGTTTATGCAGCCCATGGTCGTAGGTAATTTCGCACATGGCGCGCACCCCAACCTCACCCCGGAGGATACATGATAGATGGCGCAAGTTCAACCCTTTGCGCGCAATCGGTTATCAGGTCGACGTGGGCGTCGAAGGAACCTTGATCTGTTTCTTTCATCGTCGGATAATGCTAAAGCATAATAGCCGAAGTCAATGTGAATTGGCATCGAAAATGCTTATGGTGTATCCCCGTTGTCAGGTACGAATGGAGCACAATCAATGCTTCGTAAAGGCGATCATAGCCATTTTCAACAGGAGGTTTAAAGTGGGTAAAAGGGTTCTCTTTCTTATCTTGGGCTTTGGGATGGTCACTGCGGGAATCGCTGGGATAACCTATTCAATAGTAGATCAGAACAATAAGCTGGCTTTGCAAAAGGTCGAGACCGTCAAGGAAGAAGCCAGGATGGCTGCGGCTGAGGGAGACGCCAGGCTTGAAGAAAAGAAGCAGGAAATCGATAAGCTTGCCAACAATCTCGAAGAACAAAGAAGGCGCTTTGAAGCTTCCGAGCGGCAGCTCAAGGAAGAGATGAATCGATTCAGGCGGGAAGCTGCACAGAGAAAAGAGGTTATTCAGCCACAGGCTCCATCTTCCAGGGGTGCGTCGTTAGCAAAGAAAGAAGATGCGCAGGGGAGAGCAGCGCGGGAAATCCCGGAACAATCACCGCCCAGGAAAGCTTCACGAGTGGAGAAAAAAGAACGCGGAGTCGATTGGATTGCTCGCAAAGCTGGTTTGGAGGCGGTAAAGCTGCTTGAGCCGGTGGAGTATTACAATCGGGTTACCCGCGAGAGGGTTTTGGCTGAGCCGATTGATGTCAATCGGTCGGATTATGCCCGCGTTCGCGTCCGTGTTTGGAAAAACGAGAGAATTGTCAAAGACGGTGTGATGAGGATCGATGATGCTCCCGAGTACGATCAGAAAATGTCGCGGATCTAGATCAAGAAAAACAAAGAGCATTCTGTAAAAGCCGATTTGAGGAGTTTTTGTATGCCCATTTCTTTGATAACCGTTTCTAGTATGCTCAGCATCTTTATTGGCGCGCTTCTACTGGCTTACGGCCTCTCGATGAGCTCGCGGAAACAGAAAGCGTTTGAAGGAGCAGTTGACGGCGAGGGACCGTTGGATTCCTCAATGTCGGGCGGCGAAGTCATCAACCTTGATTTCCTCAATGAACCTGGAAAAGTCGATGATGTGCTTGCCGGAGCTCAGGATGGGCTCACCGGGGAATCGAGCGCTCCCCGCAGCGCCGGAGCCGGCGTTTTCTCGAGGATGCTTTCAAAGGCTTCGGGAGCCTTTAGACCGTTATTCTCAAGAAGGAGAGAAGGAAAAGAGGAGACCGACTTCGAAAAACCCGTTCCAGCCGGGACTCCACTGGAGCCGAAAATAGCAAAAAACGATTAGCCGCTCATGCTCTACATTTGGCGGGGAGATGAATCAAGCCATCAGCGCGACGTAAACTCGTCATGCCTGGCGCGATTATGGCGCTTCGCCGTTATGGAAAGCGCCCGTTCACACAGGGGCTCCGGGCTTTTCAGCAAAAACGGGATAAATCGTAAATATCATATCTCCTTCTATTCTATGCTTCCTCAAGGTAGTGAGTTTTCAGATAGAAAGAGAAGCGTGCGCGGATCAAGGACCGGCCTCCGGGCGCGGCTCCTTGATTCGCGAGGTATTTCACAGCAATCGATTTGAAAACAGGTAAACGGTAATGCTGGAACCTTGGTCGAGGCCCTCGACATGCTCCGGAATAACAACATAGCCATCCGCTTTTGTGAGCGTGCTGATCATTGCCGATTTTCCGAAGACGGGCGTCGCCAGAAGCCCTTCATCCGAGCGCTCGAGGATTACGGGGAAATAGTCCGTTCTGCCATGAACGGAGGGGATCTTGCGACTTAGAACAGCGCTCAGCGCATTTCCAGCCACTTCCGTACGGCCTGTCGCTTTACGGCCTTGCAAGATCATAAGGGAGGGAATGACAAACGCTCTGCAGATCATCATCGCCGATACGGGTTGTCCCGGAAGCCCCCAGAAAACTTTGCTTCCGATGCGCGCCATGATGGTCGGTTTTCCCGGCCTTATGGCTACTCCGTGCACCAGGAGCTCCGAGTCCGGGAAATGCTGCAGGATGCCGACAGTAAAATCTCTAGCCCCTACCGAACTGCCTCCGGAAAGAATCAGCACGTCATGTTCCTGTAGAGCATCCCGGCATTTTGAAACCAGAAGATCCAGATTATCCGGGACTATTTCCCTCATGGTCACCAGCGCATCGGCTTCTTCTATGTGGCCTGCGAGGCTGAAGCTGTTTATGTCCCGAATTTTGCCGGGAGGAAGCGGTCGGGTCGAGGCTTCGACGATTTCATCTCCCGTGGAAAGAATGGCGACTTTGGGCCGTTTGTAAACGGGGACGCGCGTGATTCCCAAAGACGCAAGACCTCCAATATCCTGAGGACGCAGTCTCCAGCCGGCTGGAAACATCTCCTCGCCTGCGCCTATGTCTTCTCCGGCTTTGAGCACATTATCACCCGGAGCGACGGGCTTTGTAACCTCAATGGTTTCCCCGTCGAGAGCGCTTGTGTATTCCACCATCACCACGGCGTCCGCTCCCGCGGGAAGCATTCCCCCGGTGGGGATGGCGACCGCTTTTCCCGTTCCGACTGTCATAGAAGCGGACTCTCCCATCAGGATTTCGCCTTCTACGTCAAGCAGGGCAGGGAGGGTCTCCGAGGCTCCAAAGGTGTCTCTGGCCCTGACGGCGTACCCGTCCATAATGGCTTTGTCGAAATGAGGCACTGGCTCGGGCGCTCTAACGGGCAACGCCAGGACTCGAGCGCAGGCTGCATCGAGATCGACCATTTCGGATGAAAGTGGTTGCAGGTTCCCGAGTATCTCCAGAACCTCGTCGGCTGTTTTTACCTTGAGAAATTGAGACATGACGTCAGCGCCCGATATAGTGAGTCCATATTACTAACATAAGCCGCAATCCGCGATGTGTCCAAATGCTGCGAAGCAAAAGAATACGCGTGATATGGGGCTATAGTCCCACAAATACCTTTTTGCAGATTTCCCCGAGCTTCCCCAGATTTTCCACCACAGTGACGCCCGCTTTGCGCATAGCCTCCATTTTTGCCTGCGCCGTTCCGCTGGAGCCGCTGATGATGGCCCCCGCGTGCCCCATGCGGCGGCCCGGAGGAGCGGTAAGACCCGCAACAAAGCCCACAACCGGTTTCGTTACGTGCTTTTGAATGTAATCGGAAGCTTCTTCTTCCGCCGATCCTCCGATCTCTCCCACCATGACGATGCCCTTGGTTCCGGGATCCTCCTGGAATGCGGCAAGGCAGTCGATGAAGTTCGTTCCGTTGACAGGATCGCCGCCGATGCCGATACACGTGCTCTGACCGATGCCCTGGCCGCTCAATTGATGGACAACCTCATAGGTCAAAGTTCCCGAGCGTGAGACAACTCCGATGGGGCCTGGAGTGTGGATGGGACCGGGCATGATGCCGACTTTGCACTGGCCTGGAGTGATGATCCCAGGGCAATTGGGGCCGATTAGCCTCGATTTCGAACGTTTGAGATATGTTTTGACTTTCATCATGTCCATAACCGGGATGCCTTCTGTAATGGTCACAATGAGCCCGATGCCCGCATCGACCGACTCGAATATGGCGTCCGCCGCGAAGGCGGGTGGAACGAAAATCATGGAGCAATTGGCTCCCGCCTTTCGCACCGCATCTTCCACGGTGTTGAAGACGGGGATTCCTTCCACTTCCTGACCGCCCTTCCCGGGAGTGACTCCCGCCACCACATTCGTTCCATAGGCTTTGCACTGAAGGGTGTGAAACTGGCCTTCCCGTCCTGTAATGCCTTGAACCACCAATCGCGTATTCTTGTCCACCCAAATACTCATGGATTCTCCCTCTTATGACATCCCCAATCTATTTTGCTATCGATGCAACCTTTTGCGCGGCGTCAGCAAGGTTTTGAGCCACTATCAGGTTGAGCCCGGAAGACTCAAGTATTTCCCGACCCTTTTCCACATTCGTGCCTTCCATGCGAATCACGACCGGGACGGATACCTCCACTTTTTTTGCAGCCTCGACTACCCCTTGAGCGAGAATGTCACAGCGGAGAATGCCTCCGAAAATGTTTATGAATACGCCTTTGACATTCGGGTCGCTCAGAATGATGCGAAAGCCGTTTTCCACCATCTCGGCGCTGGCGCCGCCGCCGACGTCGAGAAAGTTCGCAGGCTCCGCCCCAGCCAGCTTGATGATGTCCATGGTAGCCATGGCGAGCCCTGCGCCGTTCACCATGTTTCCGACGCTTCCATCCATCTTGATGTAATTGAGGTTGTACTTCGAGGCTTCAACCTCCGAAGGATCCTCTTCATCAAGGTCTCTGTAGGCGAGAACATCCTTGTGGCGAAACAAGGCGTTGTCATCGAAGTTCACTTTGGCGTCCAGAGCCAGCAGTTTCTTATCCCTGGTGATAACCAGAGGATTGATCTCCAGAAGAGAACAGTCGTAGTCGATTGAAAGCTGATAAAGTTTGGAGATCATAGGGATAAAAAGCTTCACGAGCTCGGGCTCGAGGTTCAGGCCATAGGCGAGCTTGCGCGCTTGATTCGGCTGAAAGCCGAGCATCGGGTCAACGAATGCCTTGATGATCTTTTCCGGCGTTTTGGAGGCCACTTCTTCTATGTCCGTGCCTCCGGCTTCGCTCGCCATTATGACTGTAGAGGCTGTGGATCTATCGGGCAGGATGCTGAGGTAAAGCTCCTTTTCAATCTGAAGGCCTTCTTCCACAAGAAGCTTGCGGACCAATCTTCCTTCGGGGCCCGTCTGGTGTGTGACAAGCGTCATTCCGAGTATCTCTCCGGCTATTTTATCCATCTCTGCCTCGGATTGCGCGAGCTTCACGCCGCCGCCCTTGCCGCGCCCCCCGGCGTGGATTTGGGCTTTGACTACTACTGGAAAGGCGCCCAATTCGGCGGCCGTCTTCTTGGCTTCCTCGACGCTGAAAGCAACCTTCCCACGAGGAATAGGGATCGCATACTTCTGAAACAACTCTTTTGCCTGGTACTCGTGAATTTTCATATTTTTCCTCGTTGTGACAGAGATAGTACGGAGTTGACATAAAACGAACAGCCTTAGTCGTCCGGTCCATTCCTAGATGAAAGACCTTTTAAAGTCAAACGCAGTTTCTCTCTTCCAATCGAGAAGTTAAACGCATCATGTCTCGAACTTGCGCGCGTGGGGCGTTGATGTTATATACTACCGCCTTCCGTTGCGCGCCGAGAGCGCCGGATTTTCCTATAGGGCAACTATGGTGGAAGGCATGGATCGCTTATTTATCGCCATTAAAGGGCAACCTTTCGCATCTCATTCGTAGAATTGGAGTCGAGTATGGAATATGAACCGGTTATCGGTTTGGAAGTTCACGCCCAACTGCTGACCAGGAGCAAGATTTTTTGCAGTTGCTCCACCACGTTCGGGGCGAGTCCCAATAGTCATACGTGCCCTGTATGCCTCGGAATGCCGGGGGTGCTTCCCGTACTCAATCGAAACGTAGTAGAATTTACTATGAAAATGGCCTTGGCGACCCATTGCCGTATCGCTCCCTACAGCCGTTTTGCGCGTAAGAATTATTTTTATCCCGATCTTCCGAAAGGATATCAGATTTCGCAGTATGAGCTTCCGCTTGCAGAAGGGGGTTGGGTGGAGGTTGAAACCGGGCTCGGTGCGAAGCGCGTTAGAATCAACAGGATTCACATGGAGGAGGATGCCGGCAAGCTCATCCATGATGAATTTCAGCCGCTGAGCTATGTGGATTTCAATCGCACCGGAGTGCCGCTCATGGAGATAGTGAGCGAGCCCGATATAGAGACTTCGGAGGAGGCTGCGGCGTATCTCAGGAGCCTGCGAGAAATCCTCCGCTATCTCGAAATTTGCGACGGAAACATGGAAGAAGGCAGCATGCGCTGCGACGCCAACATATCGCTTCGTCCCAAGGGAGCTACTGCTCTCGGCGTCAAAACCGAGCTCAAGAACATGAACTCTTTTCGGAATGTGCAAAAGGCCCTGGAATTCGAAATCAGAAGGCAGAGGGCTCTTCTCGAAAGAGGAGAGCCGGTCATACAGGAGACGAGGCTCTGGGATGCGAATCGCAATGTAACTTTGAGCATGCGGGGGAAAGAGGAAGCTCATGACTACCGCTATTTTCCCGACCCCGATCTGACGCCCATTTCCATAGACAATGACTGGATCGAAGCGGTGCGGGCGTCACTTCCGGAACTGCCGGAGGCGAAGCGGGAGCGTTTCATCAAGGAATACTCCCTGCCGGCCTATGACGCTCAGGTGCTCACCTCTTCCAAGGCTTTGGCCGCCTATTTCGAAGCCGTCGTCGGCGCTTTCCCGCAGCCGAAGATCGTCAGCAACTGGATCATGTCCGAGCTCATGCGCGAGCTCAAACGAGACGAGCGCGAAATTGACGCCTGCCCGGTGCCTCCGGAGAATCTGGCCGAGCTCCTGCAGTTGATGGATACGGGCGTTGTCAGCGGCAAGATTGCCAAATCGGTCTTCGATGAAATGTACAGCACCGGAAAGCAAGCCAAAAAGATCGTTGAGGAAAAAGGCCTGGTGCAGGTCAAGGACGAGGGCGCGATTGAAGCCGTGATAGACGAAGTCCTTTCAGAAAGTGTTAAGGAAGTCGAAGAATATAGAAAAGGCAAAGAGAAGTTATTTGGGTTTTTTGTGGGCCAAGTTATGAAGAAGACAAAGGGTAAAGCCAATCCCAAGGTGGTGAATGACCTCCTCCGGAACAAGCTTTCACAATAGCAGGCGGTTATGGAGTCCATCGACTCTCTAACAAGCCGGGAGATTGAAAGATGTCGGAAAAATGGCTGCCTCCCATTTATCGGGATGGAGATATCGTAGTCATATTGGACCAGAGATTGCTGCCGCACCGCGAGGTTGAGCTGCGGTGCGATTCGCTTAAGGACGTAGTCAAAGCCATAAAGAACATGGCCATCCGCGGGGCTCCCGCCATAGGGGTCGCAGCGGCCATGGCTCTTGCTCTGGGCGCCCGCTCCATTATTGCGGCGGATACGGAGACCTTTAAGAGCAAGCTGGTGCGTCTTTGCGAACAGGTTCGAACGGCTCGCCCCACGGCGGTTAATTTGAGCTGGGCCGTCGATAGAGTGTATTCGGTTGTTGTGTCGCATCCGGAAGCTTCAGTGAGCGAGTTGAAGGGGCTCATCGTGAACGAGGCCGACAAGATTCTCGAGGAGGATGTGCTCATCAACCAGAAGATCGGTTCCGCGGGCGCCGCGGTGATACCCAAGGGAGCGCGGGTTCTCACGTACTGCAATGCCGGAGCCCTGGCTACGGCCGATTATGGAACGGCGCTGGGAGTGATTCGCTCTGCTCATGCCGCGGATCCTTCCATTCAGGTCTTTTCCTGTGAGACCCGGCCTTTCCTGCAGGGCGCCAGGCTTACCTGTTTCGAGCTTGCTCGCGCCGGCATCCCTGTTACCTTGATTACCGACAATGCCGCGGGAAGTCTCATGCAGCAGAAGAGGATAGACGTTGTTGTGGTTGGAGCGGACCGCATCGCAGCCAACGGCGACACAGCCAATAAGATCGGCACATACACCATGGCTGTCTTAGCGCATGTCAACAACATCCCCTTTTATGTGGCGGCTCCTCGCTCGACCATAGATCCGACAATCGCCAATGGATTGGATATTCCCATCGAACAGCGCGACCCCAGGGAAGTTACTCATTTACACGGAAGGCCCGTCGCACCGGACGGAGTTACTGCTTTGAATCCGGCATTTGATGTGACTCCAAGTAAATACATTGATGGAATAATTACGGAAGTCGGCATTCTTGAGAAGCCTTTCACCAAATCCATCCGCGGCGCTCTAAAGGAGCAGTGATTGATCCAGAACGCCCGAACAAAGCTCTTTACCTTTGCTTGACCCGCCTGACTTCAAAACAGCTTTGTTCGGGCGTTCGCGCATGCAGCATGCGTCTGTCGTCGCTCTCACGCCGGAGTCTTTTAGCGATTGCTCTTTTTTGATTCTTTGGGTATGACTGAGCAAACCAGCGCCGAACAAAGACCTCTTAGCTCCCGGTGCGGCTTTCTGGCGTTTCATACCGTATCCTTGTTTTGTCGCCGGAGGTTGGCGGCGAGGCGTTTGGCGGGATAAGAGAAATAGTGTTCAGGGAGGCGCCGTATGAAGAGCGCTCGCGTGGAGCGACCGAGTCAAAAGAGTGAAGCCCGCTCAGACTGGTTGGAGATTGTCATAAGCGTTGGCTTTCGCCTTCGAGGATGAGAGAGATGCGAAAAAGCTCTTCTTTTAAAATGCGATTGATAGTTTCTCTTTGGATAGTACTGACTCTCCTCTTACTGATTCCCTCATGGCTTTACCACAATACGCTCAATCGCGAGATGCTCGCCTACTCGAAAGAGAACGCTGTCCGTCAACTTGATATCGTTCGTTGGATGCTGAGCAGCGCGGAAAGCTTTCCAGACGTAAAACATCTCCAGCAGTGGGTCGTGGGGACTTCTCAATTCATGCATTTCCGCATCACCTACGTGGCGGAAGGCGGTCGTGTGATTGCCGACTCGGACATTCCATTCGAACAGATCGGCAGCATGGAGAACTTTTACACGCGTCCAGAAATCCTCCAAGCTCGCGATCAGGAATTGGGACTAATAATCCGGACGAGCAGGGTGGATAAAAATGAGTACATTTATGTGGCGAGGAAAGTGGCGCCCAAGGGGGATGTACCCCCCGGAATCATTCGTGCGGCGGCGCCCCTCTCCAACGTTGCAGAGTTGTTGAGCAGGCAGCAGAACCTGCTGTTTGCCGGATTGACGCTGATCCTTTTGGCGGTAGCCTTTATGAGCTACATTCTCACTCGCGAGCTGAACAGTTCTATTCGGAGCATCGTAGAGGCGGCAGAGGCCATCGGGAAGGGTGATTTCAGACAACGTTTGCGCTTCAGCCCCGGTCACGAGTTTCACCCAATTGCCAACGCCGTCAACCAGATGACGGCAAAGGTCGATAAGACCATCCAGGATATTTCGGAGCAAAATCGCCAGCTCGAAGCCGTATTCAGCCGTATGCACGAAGGGGTCATGGTGTTGGACTCCCGTGGTAAGGTCCAATCTGTGAACCGCGCGATGTCGACTCTCATCAGCAAAGCTGTCAAACCGGTGGGGCGCAGGCCTTTGGAGCTTTTTATGAACCTCGAGCTTCAAGGGGCTTGCGATCATGTGCTCGAAGCGAAGAGCGGCTTTGAAGAAACCCCGTATCGTCTGCAGGTCGTTTTGGGCGGAGAGCGCATCTATGATGTCAGCATCGTCAGAGTGCGGGATAGTCAGAGAGAAATCGGCGCGGTCGTTGTCTTTCACGACATCTCCGAAATAAGGCGCCTCGAAAAGGTGCGCGAAGACTTTGTCGCCAATGTTTCCCACGAATTGAGCACTCCTCTGGCCACGATCAAAGGATATGCGGCGACTCTTCTTACTGAAGCTCGTCATGACCCTGATGCTCTCTCCTCTTTTGTGCAGAGCATTCTGAAGAATACGGACCACATGGTCAAGATGGTCGACGACCTGTTGCAGCTTGCCAGGCTCCAAGCTCTGGAAAAACCGGTTAAACCGGTTGCCGTCGACGCAGCGGAAGCTTTTCAGGCTGCATGGAGAGCGTGCGCTCCCATGGCTGAGGCAAAAGAGATAAGACTTGTTGATGGACTCTCCGATCGAGGATCTCGGGTTGCGGCCGATTTTGATCTGTTGGTCCAGGTTTTTCGAAACCTGGTTGAAAACGGGATTCGTTATAGCCCTGCAGGAGGTGAGCTGGCGGTGTTTTTCGAAGACAGAGGCGACAGGGTCACTTTTGGAGTGAGGGATGAGGGGCCGGGCATCACCAAACCCCACCAGCAGAGAATATTCGAGCGTTTCTATCGCGTCGAGAGGGACCGAAGCGCAAGCTTTGGAAGCACGGGCCTGGGACTAGCCATCTGTAGACACATCATTCGCAATCACGGTGGAACGATTTGGGTGCAGAGCCCAAATGAAGGAGAAGCCGCAGGCTCTACGTTTTTCTTCTCGCTGTCTCATGCGGATGACGATCAGAAGACGGAGGAAAGTAAGACACGCTGACGCCGCATGGAGTAGCTTGATTTTTTGTTTGCGATTTCCATGTATTGCATGATATATCCATTACACTCTCCTTTAACTGGAAACCAGCTCTCATTAGCCCTTCCGGTTGTGGAAAAATTACCGTTATTTGGAAATCCCTGTTCGATCTTTGATGATTCGGCTCTGTTGGCGTGGAATGGATGGACGCGTCGCCGATTCTTCGATTTGGGTGGGGGGGAGATATTGTCTGGAAGAGCGTTTAGAACAACCGGAAGGATATCCGGGCAAGGAACCGGATAGGAAGCGGCTCGGTTAGGAGTATAGTGTATGGAAAGTCGTTTTCACAAAGAAATTGAAGATCTCAAGATGCTTGTCCTGCAGATGGCCGCCCTAACCGAAAGAGCCATGAAAGTATCTGCTCAGGCGCTCCTAAATCGTGATTTGGAGCTTGCGGAAAGAGTAATCGGCGGAGATCAGGAAATAAATCTTCTCGAGGTGGAAATAGACAAGCAATGTCTAAGACTTTTGGCCCTCGATCAACCCATGGCGCGCGATCTTCGTTTTATTGTCGGTTGCATGAGGATTGCGGTCGATCTGGAGAGAATTGCCGATCAGGCGGTCAGTGTCGCTCAAAGGGCCAAATACCTGAGCAATCGACCTCCGTTGCCTCAGAATCCGGCTATGGAGCAGTTGGCGGAGACGGCGCTGGATATGATCTCGACTGTGATTTCGGCCTTCACTAACGAAAATGCTCAGCAGGCTTCCGAAGTTTGCCAGATGGATGATACGGCGGATGAATTGAATGCAACTTTACTGAAGCACCTGCTCGACTACATGGTGAATGAAGTTCCTGCTGTAGCCCGCGCTGTACAAACAATCATCGTCGCTCGTTGCTTCGAGCGCGCGGCCGATCAGGCGACAAACATCGCCGAGAGCGTCATCTTTATAGTCAAAGGCGTCAACATTAAACACCATTGTGAATAATGGAAATAGACGCCGCAGGTTTTGCCTCGAGGGGCTCGTGAATCCGATAGCCCCTCTCCTCGAGCGTATGTCCCCGGTCAGGATCGGTAGGATGCGTTGATTTTCACGTAATCGTATGAAAGGTCACACGTGTAGGCTGTAAATGCGCAATCGCCCATCCCGAGGTCCAGTCGAACACGGATTTCGTCGCGGCGGAAAGCTTCACTGGCCTTTTCTTCCACTTCCGGTCCCTCTAACGGCGTTCCATTGCGGAATACGCAAGTCTCTCCAAAGTGGAGGCTCACCCGCTCCGGGTTAATGGCTACGCCGGCTCGACCCGCCGCAGCGACAATCCTTCCCCAATTGGCGTCTTCTCCGAAGAAAGCGGTCTTCACCAAGGGCGAGTGCGCCACGGTAAAGGCTATTTGTCTGGCGTCATCCAGATCCCGACTTCCCGTAACTTGGATTTCGATTAGCTTTGTGGCTCCTTCGCCGTCTATTACGATCTGTTTTGCGAGGTCCAGCAAAACGGCCGAAAGCGCCTCGCCGAAAAGCCGGCTCTCGGCGCTCTCCATATCCCTGATGACTGGATTTCCAGCCTTGCCGCTCGAAAGAACCAATAAAGTGTCGTTTGTGCTGGTGTCGCCATCCACCGTGATGCTGTTGAACGATCCGTCCGCGGCCCTTTTCACCCACTGGTTCAATGATTCGGGGTCGATCGCCGCATCGGTGCAGGCGAAAGCCAGGAGGGTGGCCATATTTGGAGCGATCATTCCGGAGCCTTTGGCGATTCCGCCAATAGTGACGGTTTTTCCTCCCAGACTGACCCGGGCGGACGCCATCTTGGGCTTCGTATCAGTCGTCATGATAGCTTTTGCCGCATCTTCCCATCCGTCCGAGCGCAGCGATTCGACCAGCTCCGGCATGGCGCGGGAGAGGGGCTCGAGAACGATCTGCCGCCCGATTACTCCCGTAGAGGCGACGAGCATGGATTCCCGGGGAGCGTCCAGAGCCTTGCCGGCGATTGCGGCCATTTCCTTGGCGCGCCTCAACCCCTCGTCTCCGGTGCAGGCATTGGCTATTCCCGCGTTTACGATGATTCCTCGAATCCCGGGCGATTTCAGATGCCTCCGGCAAAGCTCGACGGGCGCGGCACAAAAGCAGTTTTTAGTGAAAACGCCGGAAGCAAGGGCCGTCACATCGGATTCGGCTGCGATGAGCGCAACGTCCGGGCGCCCCTGATAACGCATGCCGCTTGCCGCGGCCGCAGCCACGAATCCAGGGATGGAAAAAGCTTCCCTACTTACCACAACATTTTTTGAATTTCTTTCCACTTCCGCATGGACAGGGATCATTTCTGCCAACTTTACGATCCTTTCTAACTGTTTGAGGTCGAGAGGCTCCTCCGTCAGGAGGTCCAAAAAACATGGGTTGCTCTTCCTGCTCTCTACGAAGCTCCTGCACTTCGTCTTCCCGCTGGATTTGAATATGGAAGAGCAAACGGACGGTCTCTTCTTTCAGTCGCTCGATCATGTCATCGAAAATGGCATGGCCTTCACGCTTGTACTCGACCAAAGGGTCTCGCTGACCGTAGCCTCGAAGACCGATCCCCTCTTTTAGATGATCCATGTTGAGCAGGTGGTCTTTCCAAAGGCTATCCAGCGTCTGGAGAAGTAAATAGTTTTCAAGGTCTCGCATCACGGGCTTGCCGGAATCCGGAACGCCGAACTGACGCTCACGAGCCTCATAACGATCCTGAAGGCGCTTCAGGAGCTTTTCGCGCAGCTCATCCTGGGTCGTATCGCCCAGCGCCTCCACCGTAAGGCCTGGCTGAATGCCGAAAATCCGGAATATTTCGCCGTTCAGCTTCTCGAGATCCCAATCCTCGGCGTAGGTTTTCTCCTCCGTGCAATCCGAAAGGATGCCTTCGAAAAGATCCTCGACCATGTCCAGTATGACAGGCTTCAAGTCTTCGCCCTGCAAAGCTTCGCGCCGCTGGCGATAGATGACTTCCCTCTGCTGGTTCATGACGTCGTCATACTCGATCAGGTGCTTACGGACGGTGAAGTTCTGAGCCTCCACCCGGCTTTGAGCGTTTTCCAGCGCGCGGCTTATCATTCTGTGCTCGATGGGCTCATCCTCTTCCATGCCTATGCGCTGCATGAGGCCTGACAATCTATCAGCAGCAAAGATCCTCATGAGATCGTCTTCAAGGGAGAGATAAAAGCGCGATGAGCCCGGGTCGCCCTGCCGACCCGCGCGGCCCCGAAGCTGATTGTCGATGCGTCTCGCCTCGTGTCGTTCCGTGCCCAGGATGTGGAGGCCGCCCAGGTCAGCCACTCCTGGTCCGAGCACGATGTCCGTTCCGCGACCGGCCATATTGGTCGAGATGGTTACCGCGCCGAACTGACCGGCCTTCGAGACGATCTCGGCTTCCTTCTCATGATGCTTGGCGTTCAATACCTGATGGGGCACGCCCTGTTTCTTGAGCATTTCGCTCAGCCGCTCCGATTTCTCAATGCTCACCGTGCCCACCAGCACGGGACGACCGACCTGATTCAGCTCCTTGATCTCATTGGCGGCCGCGCGGAACTTCTCGCGCTCCGTTCTGTAAATGCAGTCCGGATGGTCTATTCGGATCATCTTTCTGTGGGTTGGGATGACAACAACTTCCAGCTTGTATATCTTGGCGAACTCGGCTGCTTCGGTATCGGCCGTTCCGGTCATTCCTGCGAGCTTATTGAACATTCTGAAGTAGTTTTGGAAGGTTATCGTAGCCAGCGTCTGGTTTTCGTTCTCTATCTTGACGTTCTCTTTCGCTTCGAGCGCCTGGTGCAGGCCTTCGCTGTAGCGCCTCCCCGGCATCAAGCGTCCAGTGAATTCATCGACGATTATCACCTGTCCTTCTTTGACGATGTAATCAACGTCTCTTTTAAAAAGGGTATGAGCCCTCAGAGCCTGCTGAACGTGGTGAAGAGTGTCTATGTTTCGGGGATCGTATAGATTGTCGACACTAAGCAATTTCTCCAGCTTGGCGACGCCTTCTTCTGTCAAGGAAACGGTTCGGCTTTTTTCTTCTTTCGTGTAATCGAGATCCGCCGTGAGGGCCGGTATGATCCTGTTGACCTTATAGTAGAGCTCTGTCGACTTCTCTGCGGGTCCGGAGATAATGAGCGGAGTTCTAGCTTCGTCTATGAGGATGCTGTCAACTTCGTCAACGATGGCGTAGTTGAGCTCTCTTTGCACCATGTCTTCGATGCGGAACTTCATGTTGTCCCGAAGATAGTCGAAGCCGAATTCGTTGTTCGTCCCATAGGTGACATCGGCTCTGTAGGCTTCCTGCCGCTCCCGGTCGTCAAGTCCGTGAACGATGCAGCCTACTCTGAGACCCAGGAACTCATAAACCCTCCCCATCCATTCACTGTCGCGGCGGGCGAGATAATCGTTGACCGTTACCAGATGAGCGCCCTTTCCGGTAAGAGCATTGAGGTAGACCGGCAGGGTGGCGACAAGAGTCTTTCCTTCGCCGGTCTTCATTTCAGCGATCTTGCCTTGATGAAGAACGATGCCGCCAATGATCTGCGCATCGAAGGGACGCATTCCGAGTGTTCGAACAGAGCCTTCCCTGGCGACTGCAAAAGCTTCCGGAAGCAGGTCATCTAGCGGTTCGCCGTTTTCGAGGCGCTGTTTGAATTCGGGGGTTTTAGCTCTGAGCTCGGCGTCGCTCAGTTTGCGAATTGTGGGTTCGAATGCATTGACTTCATCCACAAGCGGAGCGATCCGTTTGAGGTTTCGATCATTCTGACTACCAAAAATTTTCTTCAGCACTGCGTTTATCATATCTTCTGGTCTGGCCTCCCGTAAGCAAGGAGTGTCTGATTGTCATAAAGGGCATAATAAATAAAGGCACGCTCACGTGCCTTGCATGTTTCGAATTGTCATTTCTCTATATAGCTCACGCTGGGTTCATTTGCAATTCGCATACCCGAGGCGCAAGCTTTCAGATAAACGGCTACAGATCCATTACGAGAGCAACTTCGTCGCATTCCGGGAACTTGGGGCAATGCAGACAGTCCGCCCAGATTTTGTGCGGAAAGATGTTCTTATCGACAATCTGAAAACCAAGACGCTGAAAGAATTCTATTTCGTAGGTGAGCGTAAATACCTGCCCGATGCCGAGGCTCCTGGCATCGGCAATGCAAGCGTCTACGAGCATGCGCCCTATCCCTTCGCCATGGTGGGCCGCCTGTACGGAAAGGGACCGGATTTCAGCCAGATTTTCCCAAATGATATGCAGTCCGCAGCAGCCTATAATCTGATCGTTTTCATCATCTGCGAATACAACCATGTCTCGAAGGTTTGTATAAAGCTCGCTCAAGGATCGGGCAAGCAGTTTTCCCTGGCTTGCAAATTGAGCCAGAAGCTTCTGAATTGCGGGAACATCGCTGATTTTTGCTTTTCGTATCATTTTATGGACGCTCGTATGAGAGTTGAAGAAAGCCGCGCATGGTCATTCGAAGCGGACGGCAGGAATATAAGCAGTCATGCGGATTCGATCAACGTCGACGCGAGAGCAGCATCCTCATCGATTGAAGAAAATAGTCAATTTCCTGAACAGTCGTTGCGTAGCCGGGGGATACCCGCACTGCGCCTTCGGGGAAGCTGCCAAGCGTCTGGTGGGCTACGGGAGCGCAGTGGAGCCCGGGTCTTACCGCTATATCGAAAACCTCATCCAACATATAGGCTGCGTCATTGGAGGTCAGACCTTCTACCGTAAAGGACACCACGCCCGTGCCGCGCGTCCGTGGCTCGAAGACGCGAATCCGGGAGAGGCTCTTCAACCTGTCCACCAGCATATCCGCAAGCTCCAGTTCATGCTTTCGTATGGAATCCATGCTTCTATCGAATATGAAGTCGATGCCCGCTCCAAGTCCGGCGACGCCCACCAGGTTTGGTGTGCCGCTCTCATAACGATCCGGGCTGAATCTTGGCTGCACCGGCTCTTCTGAGAGGCTTCCCGTTCCACCCTCGATAAGCGGACAGACGTCGAGATCCGGTCGAATGTAAAGCACTCCGGTTCCAGGAGGTCCGAGGAGCGCTTTATGACCAGAGCACGCAAGCATGCCGAGATTCCAGCCTTTAACGGAGATGGGCTGGACTCCAGCTGTCTGAGCGGCGTCAAGAAGCAGTGGGACGCCTTTTTTTTCGCACTCTTCGGCAATTTCGGGGACGGGTTGCAATGCGCCATTCACATTGGATGCGTGCGTCGCGATTACAAGCCTTGGCGGCGTCTCCATGCAACGGCCCAGAGCGTCGATTTCTACTATCCCATCCGGTCCTCCGGGGACCGTTTCCACCTGAACGCCCAAAGTTTTGAGAGTATGCAGCGGGCGCACCACGGCGTTGTGCTCCATACCGCACAGGAGCACGCGATCACCGGCGCGGAGCCATCCTTTGAGCGCCACATTGAGGCTTTCCGTGGCGTTTTTTGTAAAAACCACCCTCTCGGCATCCGGGATATCGAATAGCCGAGCAACTTTCTTTCTAACTTCAGACACTATGGTCGATGCTTCACGGGCCAATCGATGCGCCCCGCGGCCGGGAGTGGCTCCGATATCCTTGAGCGCGCGCTCAACGGCGAGATATACCGAATCGGGCTTCGGGCAGCTCGTTGCTGCGTTGTCCAGATATGTTGGCATGATCAATTCTTCTATAAGGAATCAACAATACGTTCCCTGCAGCTGTAAACCGTGAACTTCCCCGCCCGGGAAAACCCTATCAAGGTGATGTTAAGGGACTTCGCCAGCTCAACTGCAAGAGTCGTCGCCACGTTTCGACTCACTATCACCGGAATGTTAACCTTGGCGGCCTTTATAAGCATCTCCGAAGTCAGCCTGCCGGTTGTGAGTAGAATTTTGTCGTCTAGCGGAATGTCGTTCAGAAAGACATGGCCGACAATCATATCCACAGCATTGTGGCGCCCTATGTCGTCGCGAAAGAGCACTATTCTTTCCGGAAGCGCCAGAGCGGTATTGTGCACGCCGTGAGTCTGCCGGTAAGTTTCGCTCAGTCGATTGAGATCCTCCACTCTCTCGAGAAGCTGGGAAGCCTTGAAGGTGATGTCGCTCTGAACCGGTTTGCTCAAGAGGGCGTCGAGGGCGTAATAGAAGAGAGAGCCCTTCCCGCAACCGGACGTAACGGTCCTCTTCATCCATACGCGGTCTAGCATTTCCGATTCTGTTTTAGCCTGTATTTCCACCTTTCCAGCCTCTAAGTCCACCTGCACGCTCTCGAGATCCTCTCGGCTTTCGATGAAGCCTTCCGCATGGAAAAAGCCGACCGACAGCTCATCCAGATGGTGGCCTGCGCAAAGCAAAGTCACCATTTCACGGCCATTCAGATAAAGTGTAATAGGCTTTTCGACGATGACCAACCGGGAGCGTTCAGCCACCAGGCCGCTTTTATCGTAAACCCATGCGGGAATCGGAATCGTTTCGTCTTTTTCGATGTTTTCTTCCAGGTTTTTATCCGTAGACATTTCTATACCTTTATGACGGCGCTTGTTACCAATTATCGATTCCCTAGAAAACGCCCGGAAGCGAGCTATAAGGAATCAAACCCTTTCGAACTGATGAAATCCTTGAGGATTTGAGCGTGATCGAACGCTAGATGCTCGGGGAGCTTATCGAGAGGGAAAACTCCCAATCCTTTCGCATCATCGGCGGCTGTGGGCGAGCCCGTTCCAATAGCCGTAAAGACCACCGAAACCGTGTGATGGCGCGGATCTCTTGCCGGGTCGGAGTAGGCTCTGAATTGTTCGAGCATCTCGAGTCGGAGCCCTGTTTCCTCTATGGCTTCTCTGGCCGCCGCTTCCTCAAGGGCTTCTCCATAATCCACGAAGCCGCCCGGAAGCGCCCAGCCAAAAGGCGGGTTTTTCCTCTCTATCAGTATGATTCCCTTGCCGGGAATCCGAATTATTATATCCACGGTAAGCAACGGATTTCTATAAATTGTAACCGGCTCTCCGCATCCGGGACAGGGAATGCTTTGTTTTATCGCCATATCTTGCGCCTGTTTATTGGGGTGCTTTCCTCCGCAAAACAATGTGCTCGAGGAGGAGTACGAGAAAGATGCCCATGATCAACCCGTTGCCGAGAAAAATTCGCAGCGCGGGATGCATGGATATCATAAACGCCTCGGGTAGAAAACCAACGAGGGCGCCAAGCAAAAGCGGCACTCCGACCACAAAATAATCACGCACGGTTATTCCCGCCCCCACGATCCCGGCAAGTCCGGCGCCTACTTGCGCTCCCATGGCCGAGCATAGAGCGGCGCCGACCACGGGGGCCGGAACGATGGCCAAAAGTGCGGCCAGTTTGGGCGCAAACGCCGCAGCCGTCAAAATCAATCCGCAGTAGGCGACCGCATAGCGACTCGCTACCCGATTGGCCAAAAGCACGCCCGGGCTCATGCTGTAGCTCACCGTTCCCACCAATCCGAGGAAACCGCAGCAGACGCCGGCTATTCCATTGATCATAACGCCTCGCGATACGGCTGAAGGGAGTCTCTCGGAATCGGTGATGGCGGCTACGCCATGAATGCTTCCAAGGCTGTTCACCACCACAGCGACGTTTGACAAAGCGAAAGCTATGACGGCCGGCCAATACAAGCGAGCGCGAAACGGCGCCCATTGAGAAGGCAAAGAAAACCATCCGGCCGCCTTCACACTCTGCCAATCGGCAAGCCCAAGAAATGAGAAAAGCGCTGTGCCGAAAAGGATTCCAAGCAAAAGCGCAATAGTTTTCCAAAAGCCGGTGAGCCAATGGGAAAGGGCCGCCATGACAACGACCAAAGTAATGCTGAGCAGGAAGATGAAGACGTTCCCGTCGGGATTGGAAGCATTCATGCCCGTCATGGATTGTATTAAATGGGGTAAAAGGGTGAAAGCGATGAGCATCAGGATGACCCCGACCACATTTGGCGTGGCGTAGGCGATGACTTTCCTCAATTTTCCCGACAAGACGACGCAAACCAGCAGCGCGCCTCCCAGCATGGCGCCGGCCTGAATAGCTGAAATTCCATAGGGCGCGATTGTAATGAATGTGAGCAGAAGCGCTGTAGCCGGGCCTTCGAGAAGAGGGTAGCGATGTCCCCAGAGGCATTGAACGGCGGTGAACAGGCCTGAGGTCAAAAAAGTAAGTTGGAGGAATCGCACCTGTTGGCCGGCGCTCATATTCAATGCGCTGCCGATTAGTGTGGCGATGATGATGAGGGCCGGAACAATGATTATTGCCCATTGCAGCCCGTAGAGAATGGCGAGCCTTGACGGGAGAGGGTCGTCTATATCATAGATATAATGAGGCTTCATGTCAGTGAGCGGTGAGCAGCGTTCGATGGTGTGAGGATCGGCGTCTATTTCGTTTGCCGATGATTTGTTTGCGCGCGGTTTTTCGAGTATTGCATTCTCCGCTGTTCACAAGTGGCCCTTATGGGATTGTCGCCAAGGGATCGCCGCCCACCGATGGATTCCTAATGTTGAATTTCAAATAAGGAGCTGACAGAGTCTTCGTTGTGGATGCTTCTAATGGCCGTGGAAAAGAGCCTGCAAGCCGGCACGCACTTGATCTTCGAGCATCTCGCCGCCTCTGGCCGCAAAGGTAACGTATCCGTAACCACAAGACTTTTGAGCGAGCTTTTGTCGACTCTCTCGATTGCAGGGCCGGAAAGCACTGCATGCGTCACGCAAGCGTGCACCTCTGTGGCGCCTTTCTCGAGAAGGGTCCTTGTCGCCTCGACCAAGGTGCCCGCCGTATCCACCATATCGTCGAGGACCACGGCGACTTTGCCTTCGACTTCTCCTATGATGTTAAGGGCTTCCGACTCATTGGGGCCGGAGCGGCGTTTATCGATCAGCGCGAGTCCTGCCCGCAGAAGCCTTGCGTAAGCTCTCGCCCTGGGCACTCCGCCGGCATCGGGCGAGACGATGACCAGATTATGGTCGAAGTTCTCCCTGATATATGGCAGCAAAATGGGAGACCCATACAGGTTGTCGACGGGGATATCGAAAAAGCCTTGTATCTGCCCTGCATGCAAATCCATAGTGACTATTCGGTGAGCTCCGACTCGCGTGATGAGGTCGGCTACAAGCCGGGCGGAGATCGGAACCCGAGGCTTGTTCTTGCGATCCTGACGCGCGTAGCTGTAGTAAGGCATTACCGCCGTTATCCTTCTGGCCGAAGCTCTTTTACAGGCGTCGATCATCAGAAGCAGCTCCATGAGGTGCCTGTTTACGGGCTGCGCTCCCGATTGGATTATGAATACATCTACGCCTCTAACGTTTTCACCGATTTCGACGCGAATTTCTCCATCGCTGAAAGTGCTCACCAAGGCGCGCCCCAAAGGGATCTCCAGCGAATCGCAAATCTGTTGAGCCAGCTCGGGAACGCTGTTCCCGGCAAATATCTTCATACCGTAGGTGGCCATGAACCTTATTCCCTCCCAAACGAAATATACCACGCGCAACTAAAACGAAAGAACGTATGACATAAAAGCTGCTATGCAAAGCCTCCCGACGCCTGGATCAAGACACGAGCCAAGCCGACTCTACTTCCCGACTGATAAAGACCCCACTTCATATTACAGGCGGAATGAAATGGCAACATCTTTTGCCTTCATCCCAAAGTCGCTTAAAGAGCCCTATGCCATTGGAATAGCAGTAAAACAATGGAAAATCACACTGCTCTAGATGTCGCCGAAATCCTCCTCAAAGCTTTTGTATTCTTCATGGCCCAGCCAATAGAGAAAACGATGGCAATGAGGACACTGCAGTATCGCTTCATTGCGTTGGAGCTCGTTGAATTTCTGGGGAGGTATATTGAGGTGGCAGACCAGGCAGACGCCGCCATCAACCGGCGCTACAGCTACGCCAGCTTGTTTCTGCAATAGAAAGTCGCATTTCTTGAGGATGCCCGGCTCCAATTTTTCGCGCACCTTCGTTTCAACGGACATTAAGCTCTCAAGTCGGCTGTTTACTCTCTCACTCTCCTCCTGCAGCACCAGCTTCTCTTCATCGGCCTTCTGTTTTCTTCCTTTGAACTCTTTTTCGCTTCCTTTGATTTCTCGGTCAAGAGCTTCTATCCTCTCCATGAGCTCTAAGGCTTCGTCTTCCTTTGCAGCAATGTCTTTTTTGATGTCCTCTATTTCTTTGAGTATTGCCTGATATTCCTTGTTGGTTTTCACCTCAGTCATGCGATGCTTGCTGCGGGCTATCTTTGTTTCCTGGTCGGCTATGGATTGTTCAATGGAGCGGTGCGTTTTTTTTGCGTGATCGTACTCGGCTTTTTTCGCCAGGTATTCTCTTTCGTAGTTTTCAAATTCATTTTCAATTTCCGCAATCCTTTTGGGTGTTGCCTCACTGTCGCGGATCAACTGCTTTTTTTTGTCTTCCAGCGCCTGGAGCTCAACCAGGTGCTTGAGTTGCTCAAGCAATGCAAACCTCCTTGTATTATCCACTTCTGGCATTCTTATAAACAATGCAATCAAATATTGCCGCTGAGCGTGGAAAGACCCGTCAAAGAATCATGAATGGGTCCTGCTCCTCTCCTGCTGTAAATACTTCGATCGAAAACCGCCTCTGAGCGGCTTGATTCTCGAGATATGCAGCCAGCGGCTTCACTATCAATCTTTCGGAAGCGAAGTGACCAATGTCGATGAGGGCAATTCCCGCTTCCTGAGCCCGTTTGGCTTCGTGATATTTAATGTCTCCGGTCACATAGGCGTCACACTCGGATGAAATCGCCCGTTCGACAAGGCTGCCGCCGCTTCCAGTGCACAAAGCGATTCGTCGTAGAGTTTGCTTCAAGTCGCCAACGACTCTTACCTTGATGCCGCCTAGCGCGTTTCGAGCTCTATCGACAAAATCCTCGAGTGTTTCGGGTTGAGAGAGAATACCTATAAGACCCATTCCCGCATAGCGCTCCTCGCCCAGCCAGGCGGCGCTTGTTTCGAGAGGACCAACTACTTCAACCGTCAGCAGTCGCGCCAGATGCTCGTTGGTTCCATCTCGAGCGACATCCAGGTTCGTATGTGCGGCAATGAGGTGAATGCCATTTTGCAAGGCTTCGATGATAAGATTGCCGGGGAAATGATCTTGGCGGACTGTGCTGATGGGACGAAAAATCAGGGGATGGTGGGTTACGAGGCATTGGCATCCGAGGGCTTCGGCTTCGGAAATAGTCTCCGAGCTGGGGTCGAGAGCCACCAGGATGCGCTTCACCTCGGCTTCCGGGTCGCCGACCTGCAGGCCGCATTGATCCCATTTCTCAGCGTAGCGAAAAGGCGCTCCGGCGTCCAGCCACATTAATACATCTTTTACGAGAACCATTTTCCTTCTACCCCAAATAATAAGGGGGTGCTCTTCATCAGAACACCCCCTTGCAGTCCGCTCCCGGCGTTTGTGGGCCACCATTCCTCCTGACCCGCAGGAGTCGGCTGGCCCCCTGTTCACCGACCATTCTTCGATTCAACTCTCTTTTCAATTGGGCGACTTTCCCGAATCTCACGCTATTCACATGAAACGTTTGAATGGGCCCACCTGGCCTCGAACCAGGGACCTACCGGTTATGAGCCGGTGGCTCTACCAACTGAGCTATGGGCCCGTATTCCCTATCGTTCAATCCGAAAAGTATAAATATTATTCCGAAGATTTGTCAAGCTAATTTTGCCGCGGAGTGGGAATCCGCCCGACAAAGAATATGGGCGCGCTCGTCTGCCTCTTTTCAAATGATGCAACGGCGGCTTTGGGATGATAAAGGGCAACCCGGCGAGGATTGGAATAAAATGCTTTTCTTGACATGCAGAACAGTGTCTGTTAGGCACTTTTCGATGTTTAGGACGCGCTCGCGCGATAATGCCGGAATTGAGGGACAAAGCGATGAAGACATGTTTTGGCAAACGGCTGAGGGTTTTTCCCCGTGAGCTCTGAACCGTGGCTTCGAAGCTCAACGGACGGGGCCTTGCTTGACGTCTGGGTGCAGCCCGGGGCCGGCAAAAGCGAGTTCGCGGGAATGCGCGAAAACAAGCTAAGAATCCGTCTCGGGGCGCCTCCGGTTGAAGGAGCGGCTAATAAAGAGTGTGTGAAGCTCCTCGCCAAGCTCTTTGATGTTCCAAAATCCAGGGTGGAGATAATCCAGGGCCATAAATCCAGACATAAGACGATTCTGCTTCGCGGCGTCACCACTCAGGAGGCCCGGGAGAAGCTCGAAGGCGTCATCTCTATTTGAAATGCCTGGCGGGCCGGCTTCAGGCGGTATTGACACGGGACGTTGAGCGGAGCTAGAGTAGCGGCAATTTTGAAATTATACCCCTTTCTTTTTGATGGCTGGAGAACAAAGGGAAGTCATATGAGCGCATGTGCCCGGCGAATGGCTTCATGCTCCCGGATGCTTTCTTGTAAGGGAGGGAACGGCGGGGCGGCGCATGAAGATGGCTTTGATTTGCGCCGGGGGAAGACTGTGATGATGCTCGTAGGGAGATGAGAACGCACCAAGGTGACAAGCTGAAATTCTAAAGGAGATGATGGAACATGGAGATCAAGACATTCGGCGTAGTGGGCTCGGGTCAAATGGGAAATGGGATCGCTCAGGTAGTGGCGACGAGCGGTCTTCAGGTGATCATGAATGATATCAACGAGGAATTTGTCCAGCGCGGCCTCAAAAACATAACGAACATCCTGGCCAAGAATGTTGAGAAAGGGAAGCTTAGCGCAGAAGATAGAGACGCCATTCTCGGACGCATCAAGACCAGCGTCGATATAAAAGATATGGCTGCTGCGGACTTTGTTGTTGAAGCCGCTACTGAGAACGAGTCTCTCAAATTTCAAATCTTCAAGAACCTCGACGCTATATGCCCTCCTCACGCCATTCTTTCCAGCAACACATCCTCGATTCCCATCGGCCGGATCGCCTCCCAGACGAAGCGGCCGGATAAAGTGATCGGTATGCATTTCATGAATCCGGTTCCGGTCATGAAGCTGGTGGAAGTGATCCGGGCTCTGCCCACGTCGGATGAAACCTTCAAAACCACTTGGGAGCTCGCGTTGAAATTTGGAAAGACTCCTGCCGAGTCGAGCGATTATCCCGGCTTCATAGCAAACCGCATCCTGATTCCGATGATCAATGAGGCGGTATACTGCCTCTACCACGCAGTAGGAACCCGCGAAGACATCGATTCGGTCATGCGCCTCGGCATGAATCATCCCATGGGCCCACTCGCTCTGGCCGACCTCATCGGATTGGATACTTGCCTTGCAATTATGGAAACTCTTTTTGACGGATTCCGCGATTCCAAATACCGGCCGTGTCCGCTGCTCCGTAAATACGTTGAGGCGGGTTGGCTCGGACGGAAGACGGGACGCGGGTTTTACGAATACAAGTAGCACTCGCTCGCAAGCTTGATCGACTTCGCGTAGATGTCGAAGCCTCTTCGACATCTACTTTTTTCACCCTCCTTCCTCTTGTTTTGCCCAAATTTTCCTCAGCAGAAGGTCTCAATGCTGGGCTGCTCGGGATCGAGATGGCGTCTTCATTATAAATATGGTATTCTCTTATTCCTGTAATCCTCATGACAATGCTGTCGCCAATGAATGCAGCAATATAGAGAAGGTTGCCAGACGCGTTGAGGCGTTTGAACCTTTATGGATTCTTGCGCATAGGCTACGGACGCGGGCGGCGAAGCAGTTCGCCTCGACCGACTGATCGGGTGTATGAGCCGCAGCTTTTAAATGCGGCAAACAGTGGAGGGGGTATGCTGGTTCTCCAATGTGGCCGGGACCTTGTTGAATTGAATATACGGACCAACGAGGGATGGAACATCACAGCGTTCCTGGACCATCTGGATGCATGCGAAGAGTGCAGCCGAGTCAAAGGCGCGCTTATCGACAATTTGAACAAACTGATTGGAGGTGAAAAATGAAGGCTCGGCCAAAAGCATAACCGCGTTCCGCTTCCTTATTGCAGCGCCTCACTGAGGCGCGGCGCTGAGACGACCAGAAATCTCGAAGACGGGAAAGCTCAAGCGTCAAATGGAAAAAATCATGCCGTCCTCCAGAATCTCGATATCGATGCCGCTCTTTTCGGGCAGCTGCCTGGAGATCTGTTCGGATATGGCCTCTCTATAAAAAGGCTTGAGATGGGTGATGTAGATCTTTTCGGGAATCTTGGACATCTTCTGAATCTCCCCGGCGAGCAGGGAAGGGGTGAGATGCCCTGACGCCAGCGCAAGCTCAGCCATTTCGTCTGGGAAAGAGACTTCGATGATCAACGCTTTGACGCTATGTCCGCTCATCCGTTTCCACAGCCTGTCGGTTGGTCCTGTATCCCCTGTATAAACCAGAGACTCGTTAGAAGCATTTTGCACTATGTAGCCATAAGCGGGAACGGAATGATTCACCTTGGTGGCGTAAATTTTGTACCCGCGCAACTCTACCGGCTCGTTTGCTTTAATCTCCCGGAAGCTCATGACCGGATGCTCAGGGCTTGGTATAACGGTGAAATCAGGCCAGATCCTGTTGTTGAAGATGTTTTTCCTCAAGTCCGAAATGACGTCTCTGCCGCTCAGTATCGTCATCCGACAATGCTGATTGCTCGATACGAGGTTGTCGACCAGGAAAGGAATAGCTTTTATATGGTCAAGATGGGCGTGGGTCAGAAAAATGTGTGAGATGCGACATTGGGCTTCTCTATCCAGTGAAATCGACACCGTGCCCGCATCCAGAAGCATAAAATCGTCAATGAGGAAGGCGGGGGGATTGTGTCCCGGAACTTCGGACCCGGATGAACCAAGAACTCTGACTCTCATCACAAATGCATCCCCGATCAAGGAAATAGCCGAACTGGTTTTGACCGGGATTATACATACAGGATTGATGGCTGATTCAAAAGGATTTTTTTTGTTGGCGCAATCCTGCTATTGGTTGGCGCAGAGGGGAGCATTCATGCGCTTGCGCCGCATAGGGCATACAAAATTCAGCCAATACTCGCCAGAGGTCTTGACAACTTCGACCAGAACCTTGAACCATTCCTCTTTGGTGAGAAACGTTTCGACGCCAAGATCGTAACAAAGCATCCGGTCCTCCTCTTCCTTCGATTCGGTCAAGATCATCACATTGATGTCTTTGAGCGCGGGGTCTTCCTTGATTTCATGAAGCGCCGTCCGCCCATCTTTTACCGGCATGTTGAGATCCAGGATGATGAGGTCCGGTCGAGGCGCAATATCTCCCTCGCGCTTTCCGCAATGTCGCAAATAATCCATGAGCTCCTTTCCATTTGCGAAGCACTGCAGGTCATGCTCGAGAGTGCTCTCTTCCAACGCTTCCCGGAAGAGCATGCAATCGTCATCATCGTCATCAGCCATCAAGATTATGGCTTTGCGCTTCTTCACTTGTTACGCAATCCTTTCCAGTCAAAGCGACTGCTGTAATTTGCGCACACGGGCTTGCCGCAATGTCTCGGCGCCCATGTCAGTGTCTGTGGCGCTTCCCGCATGACTTCATCCAAGCATCTTGTGCTTAGCGATATATTTCCTCACATCCATAAATTCAGTCAATAGAGTGATTCCCTATTTTCATGGGCGATTCACCCAAACTCATAGGGGGCGGGCTCCAGGAGCGAGCTTCCATAGAAGGAGGCATGGCCTGGAGTCGGCAACTGCTCGTGAATATGGAAGACGACGAACAGACAGGGCTTGCGGTCTCGGAGCGTGTGGCGTACACTCGTAAAACTTCTTTCGCATCAAGACGATGGGAGCAAAATTGAGAACCAGTATAATTGCGAGGCGTTCGACCGTCATAATGATGGTTCGAGATTCCAAGAGTACGCGACCATGAAAGGAGAAGCCTTTAGATAATGACGCCCCGTTTCCAGATTCAGAGGAATCGATCCGCCCGAAAAAAGCGAGCAGTCCGTTTGGTGCACAGAAGCTTAAAGTCCCAATTCTATCCTTTCTCTTTTTTCGTACGCAATTTGATGACGCTTCAAGAGGAGAAGAACTGGCGGAGGCTTTCTTTGCGCGTGCGTAAAGAGCACCTTTTGCGAATGCTCTTTGAAAGGAGCTCTTTTTTCATTGAGACTCAAAGATGGGTGCGGCGGGAGAGGGGCGGAGACACATGGATTCGAGAAGCTTTGGCTCTCCTGGAGACACGCGATCCATCCCAATACTGTACGCACTGTGGAATATGCTGCGAGATTGCAAGCGGTTATCCAGAATTTCCTCTGGAGTCCGCCCTTAGCCCGGAGTGGCGGGGAACATTCGGAAACGGCTTGGGGAAAGGACACAGATTTTGCGGGTTTCTATGGGAGCTCGAGAGAACGGGAAAAAGTCTGTGCTCCGTTCATCCTCACAGGTCGAATCCCTGCCGCGCTTTCGAACGAGACGAATGCGATAATTTAAAGCATGACCCTGAATTCCTTAGTCATCCGGGTCCCGGCAAGTTCTTCTCCGTCCATCGGCGCTTGGTCCGTTTAATGAATAGATAAAAGACTCGATTTACTTGAGAAGGTGCGATGCATAGCGGCGGTGTGGCGCAAAGCCGAGAATCACGCCTTCTTCTGATTACTCCCTCGATATTGAAGTTTTCTTCTTCTGCTGACGCCGGATCGGCTCCCTGCCGATGAATGCCGTGGAGGCCGGCTCAGCTGTCAGTTTTCCGAATAATGCTTAATTTAAATCTAACGCCATGTGAAAAATCCTCCTCAGTATAGCTGCGGAGGCGCCAATAAGCGCCTCCATTCATGTCGCATATGAATCAGGCTGAACCTTTTCCAAAGGAGATGAATCATATGAACCTTCAGACAACAACTCATACAACTATGCCTCAGTCCGGAGTAAATCTCGCCAGGGATATGAACTCGGCCTTCAAGGAAGAATTGAAGTCGTTAATTCAAAGCTCCATAGGGCCTTGTGTCTCCATTTATATGCCGACTCACCGAGCCGGGATGGAGACGCAGCAAAGCCCGATTCGACTCAGCAATCTCATCAGACTGGCGGAGGAGCGATTGATCGAGTATGGCATGCGCCCGCCGGACGCTCGGGAATTGTTAAGCCAGGCAAATGACATGCAAAAGGATAGTTTTTTCTGGAGAAGTCAGGCGGATGGTCTTGCCACGTTTATTTCTCCAACATTGTTTCGCACATATAGGCTTCCTCTACATTTCGACGAACTGGTCGTCGTGTCCGACCGGTTTCATTTCAAGCCATTTTTGCGGATGTTCAATATAGACGGTTTTTTTTACGTGCTGGCAATCAGTCAGAAGGGATCTCGTTTGCTCGAGTGCACGCGATACGGACTTCAGGAGATCGATCTGAGCGGGTTGGAGGTGCCGAAGAATATCGATGAAGCGCTCAAATACGACGATATGATGAGCAAGATCCGGTTCCATACTCGTGTTATTGCGGGGCCGAAAAGGCAGAGGCCGGGGTTGGTTCGAGGGGGCGGTCCGACCATCAGGGACTCCATATTCCGCGGGCATGGCGCGGGAGTTGACGATACCAAGACCGATATTATGCGTTATCTCATCAAGGTAGATGACGGATTGCGCGAAGTTCTGAAAGATGAACGGGCTCCGCTGGTGCTGGCTGGCGTCGATTATCTGCTCCCGCTCTATGTGGAGAGCAGTTCGTACCAGTACATTTTTGACGAAGGAATTACTGGAAATCCTGATGGCCTGAGCTCAAAGGAGCTCCATGAACAAGCATGGGCGCTTGTGGAGCCCTACTTCCGGCAGGCGCAGAAGGATGCTGAGGGCAGGTATATGGAATTGGCCGGAACTGGGCTGACGACGGATGTTGTTGCGGAAGCGGTGTCTGGAGCCTATTTCGGCAGAGTCGACACGCTCTTCGTATCCACAGGGGTCCAACGGTGGGGCGCGTTCAACCCTGAAAACAACAAGACGGAAATCCATGGGAAGCCTCATCCCGGAGATGAGGATCTACTGGACTTGGCCGCCGTTCAGACATTTTTGCACGGCGGGACCGTCTACGCGGTAGATCCGGAAGAGGCGCCCGGCGGAGGCGAGATAGCCGCAATACTACGTTATTGATCGCCCGGAAACGAGATCCGACTGAGAAAAATATGGACTCGAAAAATGATGGCCGACATCGTAGAAGCCAAGTCCGGGAAAGATCTTGGCGATGAATGCGAACTCGGAGGAGGCTCTGAAGAGCCTCCTCTATGAGAATGCCGATGATCCGAACTGCTCTTAACGATCGCGCTGGAAGGCCAAAGGCCGGCTTCTGCCGCTTCTAGTGAGAACGTCTTCCCCCGCCGGATCGACCGCCCCCGCCGCCGGAGCCGGAGCCTCGCCCGCCGCGGCCCTTATTGCCAAAGCCTCGTCCGCCGCGGCCTTTGCTGTCATATATGCCGCCGCCCTCTTTATCGAAACCACCGCCTCGTTCGCCATGGTCTCTGCCGCCGCCATAGCCGCCCCCACCGCCGCTGGGTCGGCCGCCTCCACCAGAGCCATAGCCTCCGCCTGGTCGTCCTCGGCCTGGTCCGCTGCGGGCTTCACGGGGTTTTGCCTCGTTCACCTTGAGGATCTGCCCTGCGAGCTCTTTGCCGTTGAGCCCTGCAATTGCAGCTGTAGCCTGATCCTGGTTGGGCATTTCAACGAAAGCGAACCCTCGTGACTTAAGAGTTTCGCGATCTATGATGATCTTGACCGAATCCACTTCGCCAAACGCCTCGAATTCCCTCTGCAATTCCTGCTCGGTGGTCTTGAATGATAAGTTTCCCACAAAAATGTTCATAAAGTTCCTTCTTTTTCCTTGAAATGAATGCCGGTAACTGAGCCTGAATAGACCTGCTCGACCTGGACGCTGGAGGGAGAATGCACCGGAAATGGCCACCTTGAGGCATTATAGGGTTTGAAAGTGAATACCAAATAAGCTGAATAGCACCTTGCCATCAAAGTGGTTGTGGATTTGGCTCCCAAAAGAATGCCGTGCGGAGGCACCCGCCCGACACCCATCACATTAATCCAGAGCACTACCGAAATCAAGAGGCATGCAAGCACATTGATGAAAGGATGATTACGATGTGGCCAACCTTTTTGCTCGTAGTACTGATGGCCTCTGAACCGCAACCGGTTGTGCAGTGGGTTGCTTTGCGCTATATCATGCATGATGGGATTTGCCTTTCGACCCTGGAATAATGCATTTCCGCGTTATATCTTTCTTTCGGCTGTTGAGCTGAACAGGGGATGGCGTGAACCAGAGCTCTAAAGCTCTGAGGTCGCGATATTCGCGAATGTTCTTGTCAGAGCTGGGCGCTGCGGGTTGTTCATGACGCTCGACGGCGCCGGTCATCGTATGACGGGAGCGCAAAATTGAAGAAATTTGCTGTGATCGGTTTGGGAAAGTTCGGGTTTCATGTCGCCAAGAGCTTGTTTGAAGAAGGCAACGAGGTCATCGCAATCGATAAGGATCCGGACAAGGTTCAGGAAGTCGACCTTTATTGCACCGAGGCGATTGTTTTGGACGTCTCCGAGAAGGAGAAGCTGCGTTCTCTGGGGCTGGATGAAATGGATGCCGTTGTTGTGAGCATCGGTACGGACGTGAGCCGAAGCGTTCTGGTAACGTTTTATCTTCACGAGCTTGGACTGAAGAGAGTGCTCGCCAAGGCGATCGACGAAGATCATGCAAAAGTGCTGATGCGGGTTGGAGCCACAGAGGTCATTCATCCGGAGAAGGCGATGGCGATCAAGGTGGCGCAGGGGTTGTCGAGACCTAATATCCTCGACTTTATTCCTTTATCCGAGGATTACAACTTGCTTCAGATTGCGCCTCCCGAGGCGTTTGTAGGAAAAACGTTGCGTCAGCTCGATCTTCGCGCCAAATATAGTATCCATGTCATTGCCGTCGAGGAGGTCCTTACCGAAAACATCGTGCTTGTTCCTTCCGCCGACTTCGTCATCAAGGAAAGCGACATCCTCATTGTGCTTGGCAAAACCCAGGATGTGAGACGCATCAAAGATCTGAGTGGGCCGCAGCCATAATGGCTTCGGCGCGGAGATTAGATTTGAAGCCAGGCCCTGGAAGGCCTGAATGCAGGAAAAGGTTATGAAAGAGGTTTTGCTCGGCTTTGAGGGGATGACTTTGGAGGACCTGGCCGCGATTGCAAGAAGCGGCGCCGCAGTCGCATTGACCAAAGAGGCGGAAGAGAGGATTGTCGACGCAAGAAAACTGGTTGATGCGCGGCTCGAGCAGGGGCGGGTCATCTACGGCGTCACGACCGGATTCGGCGCTCTCAGCGATGTGACCATATCAACTGAAGACGCGAGATTGCTCCAGCGCAATATTCTGATGAGCCACGCAGCGGGAGTGGGAAATTGGCTGGACCGGGAGACCGTTCGCGCCATCATGGCCTTGCGCATAAAGGATTTTGCAAGAGGCCATTCGGGAATCAGGCTTGAAACCGTAAGACGGCTCATAGAGCTTCTCAATCGGGGAGTTTGCCCGGTCATTCCCGAAAAAGGCTCTGTGGGAGCGAGCGGCGATCTGGCTCCTTTGGCCCATCTTGGGCTTGTCCTCATTGGGCTGGGGGAAGCTTTCTATGAGGACGAAAGAATGCCGGGCGGGGAGGTTCTGAGTAAATGCGGCCTGGCGCCGCTGGAGCTGGAAGCGGGCGAAGGGCTTGCGCTGGTGAATGGCACTCAGGTCACAAACGCCATAGGCGCTCTGGCCCTCTATGATGCCGCGCGCCTTGTGAAGCTCGCCGATATTGCAGCCGCCATGAGCCTAGAAGTGCTCATGGGCAGCCGCATGGAATTCGATCCGAGGATTCATCAGGCAAGACCACACCCCGGCCAGGCGGCGGCGGCCGAAAACATGCGAAAGCTCACCGTGAACAGCGAGATCATATCCTCTCACAAAGATTGCACCCGAGTCCAGGACGCCTACACCCTGAGGTGCTCTCCACAGGTGCACGGGGCGAGCAAAGACGCTATAGCATACGTGCAGCGCGTGATCCAGACCGAGATCAACTCCTCTACCAGTAATCCCCTCATTTTTGCGGAATCGGGAGAATTTCTGCTGGGGGGGAACTTCCATGCGCAACCAGTCGCCCTGGCTTTGGATTTTCTTTGCATGGCCGTAGCAGAGCTTGCGAACATTTCGGAGAGGCGCGTCGAGAGGCTTGTGAATCCGCAGTTGAGCGGCCTTCCAGCTTTTCTTGTGAGCAACGGCGGACTCAATTCCGGGTTCATGATCGCACAGTACACGGCGGCGTCTCTGGTTTCAGAGAATAAAGTGCTCTCCCATCCCGCTTGTGTCGATTCCATTCCGACTTCGGCGAACAAAGAAGATCATGTTCCCATGAGCGCCATCTCGGCCAGAAAATGCAGGGAGATAGTGAGGAATGCGACTCACGTGATCTCTATCGAGCTTCTTTGCGCCGCTCAGGCGATGGACCTTTTCACCAACCTCAAGCCCGGCGAAGGGACGCTCGCAGCTTACAGGCGCATACGCAGCGAGATTCCCCATCTCGAAAAGGACCGCATGCTTTCTCCCGACATAGAAGCTGTGAGTCGTCTGATAAGAAGTGGAGACATTCTCGCCGAGGTGGAAAAAACGGTGGGAGAGCTGGGCTGATCGTTTTGCTGAAAAGTTTGGAGAGCTGCGGTGGGAGGAAAGAGCCTCAGACGCCCGGGAGGATCACCCTGACCGTTGTTCCCGCATCAGAGTTATCCATTATCAGCACTTTTCCCTGATGGGCTTCGACGATCTTCTTGACGATCGGCAGCCCGAGCCCTGTTCCTTCTTTCTTCGTGGTGAAAAAGGGAGAAAAAACTGTCTTTCTACTTTCGGGCGGAATGCCGGAGCCCCTGTCTATAACATCTATGATGAGGCCGTGGTCTGAAAGCTCGCTTGCTACCGTCACCACTTCCCCTTCTGGCGAAGCTTGTACGGCGTTCACTATTAGATTTATGAGAACCTGCTTCATCCGTGTGGCGTCAAAAGAGCAGTGCGGCATGTCCGGGGGCATCCGGTTTTCAATCCTCACTCTCTTTTCTTGAGCCGTTCCTTCCACCAATTCGATGCTCTCGCTTATGGCTTGATTGATGTCATCCAAATCGCGGCGCAAATCCAGCGGCCTCGAGAAGTCGAGCATGTCCTTCACCATATTCTCGAGCCTGCGGGTTTCCTTGATGACAATCTCGAGCTTGGCTCGGTTCAGGTCGTCTTCTTTCAAATGCTTCTGCACCTGGCGAGCGAAGCCGCCTATAGCGATAAGAGGGGTTTTCATGTCGTGGGCGACGCTCGATAATGCTCGGCCCATGGCCGCCAGGCTTTCCGCATCCCTAAGTGCTATTTCCCCCCGCTCCCGTTGCAGAAGCTTCCACATGCCATCCATAAGAAGCGTGAACTGGCGCAGGTCTGCTGCGTCGTAATCCTCTTTCTTGTTTCCCACCGCCGCCACTGCGACCACCCGGCTCCCTTCGAACACCGGAACCACCATGAGCCGCTTCATGTCGACATGACCTTCCGGATAGCCTCTCTTGTACGGGTTGGGCTCCGAATAGTCGTTCACGATGATGGGCTTGCGCCGCCGCACCGCTTCAGCCCAAAGGCCTCCCTCCTCGATCGGAAAGTGCGTCGTCTCCCCTCGAACGGCGCACTCCTGTTTGACATGCTCAGACCATGAGTGAAGAGTCAGGGCCGACTCGTCGTCATTAACCAGTCCCAAGAGCCCGATCTGACTTCCTGTGAGCATCAGTTCCTGCTCCAAGGCAAAGTCGGTTATTTGTTTCTCGGAGGCGTTCGTGATGCGACTCATCTCAAAAAGGGTCTCTAGACGCGCCTCATCAAGCCTCAAAGCTTCTTCGGTCAGACGGCGTTGAGCGATCTCATCTTTGAGCGCGGAGTATGAATAGCTGAGATCTCTGGCCATTTTGTTGAAAGTTCGAGCGAGTTGTCCGATCTCATCGTCTGTCTTTTCTTGAATTTTGTGATCGAAGCTCCCGGCAGCGATGACGCCGATCCCTTCTTGAAGCTCTTCTATGGAGTGAGCAATCCTGTTTCCGGTATAGAGCAGAATGGCGACGCTCGTTATGGCCATCGCCACAAGCAGAAAAAGGACTAGCAAGCCGGTTTCCTTGAGAGAGTCGATGATCCTGGTTTGACTTTCATCGACGAGCCTGGAGGCTTCCACAACCATGTAGTCGAGCACTATGAGCAGTTGGTCGGCGATGAGATCCCTGCGCTTCTGCGAAATCACCGGATTCGCCGAAGGCATTCCCACCGGCTCCAGTTGAAAAAACAACATGTTGACATCGCGGTAACTATTTTTGAGAAAGGCGATGAACTCTTGTTCAACATGCTGACCGGCTTCGATATCCTCCAGGATATCGCCGAGGGAACTGTAAACCGATTCCCACTGGATTATTTCCCGCTCTTCCGGGTGAAGCATGTAGTCATTGAAAAGAATGTCGAGGGCAAAAACTTTGTGGGTGAGCCCGGTATAGAGGGTTATTTTCTTGAAATCGCCATAAGTCTGCCGGGCGGTGAGCAGAATGACCGTAAGAATCAGGACGGCAATGGCGGTCGAGACCAAGGCGCTCAATTGTAATTTAGCTCTTATTTTCATACAACCACCTGCCGGGAAGATAGGATGCAAGCTTTGCGCAATGCTCGCGGGCGGATGAACTGTATACCGAATCAGGTCGGGTCGGGCGTCTATCTGAAGATCGAAATGGCTTTGGGCTTTACTTTGTCCAAAGCCTCCATGTAAATGAGCTCGAGGTAGTTCGGGATGTTTCCACTCAGCCTATCGTCCGATCGAATCTTCCACTTGGCTTCGTTCTCCATCGTGATTATCAGCGGCTGGTCCAGGGAAAGAACCGGCCTTTGTCTCTTCCATACGTATTGTATATATTCGGGACTCCGATTCCAACGCTTGGAAAGGATTGCTCGCGCCTTCGACTCGTTGGACTTTATAAACTCTTCCGCTGCGGCAAGAGCGCTCATCAGACGCGTAATCGCATCCTCCATCGGGCCTATGAGCTCCCGCTTCATAACAAGAACCCAGAAAGATCTCTGACTGCCCTGCGCAGGCCAGCTGACCGCATTTTCTCCAAGCCGTTCTTTCATCTCAAAGACAATGATGTCCCAGCTTATAGCGGCGTCTATCTCTCCAACGGAGATGGCGTCAAGGAGTTGTTCCGGGCTCAAATCCACAATGGTTACCTCTTCCGGCAGCAGGTTGTTCAGGGTCAGGAACACCGCCAGGTAATATTCGCCCGAACTGTTTAATGAGACTCCAAGCCGTTTTCCCCTGAGATCTCCCGGCTTCTCGATCCCTTTGTCTTTTCTGCCGACAATTTCAAAAACATACATAGAGGCAATAGAAGCGATGATTCTGAGGTTCCGATGCGTCAGACTACGCTTGACGAAAGCGAATTCCGTTGCAGCGCCTATATCCACATCGCCGTCAATCACGTGTGTCAAGGCGCTGTAGCCGGAATCGTATTCCTTTATGGTTATAGAGAGGCGGTTCTTCTCAAAGAAACCCAATTCTTTGGCTATGACAACAAGAGCGGAGTATTCCGAATCCGTTATGCCGATGGCGAGCTTATCCGGATTTGCGGCTTCCCTCGCCTGACGCGCGGGATTCAACATGAAGGCTGCCGTCGATCCAATCAACAGTGCGCCAATGCCCAGGCAGATGAGAGCTCGCTTATCGATTCCGCGCATAACCCCGGCTTTTCCTCTCTTGTATGAAGTCTCAAGACGGCTTCGGCTGATGACCCGCCTTCCGCTAAGATAATGTCCCTCCTTCCCATAAGGCGTCGAGCGTTCAGATTTGCAGATCAAAACTTCTTCAGCAGGCTCGATTCGCCTTATTTCTTCTCCGACTTCATGATTTTCGCCCATGTGTCGCGAAGAGTCACGGTTCTGTTGAAAACCGGCTTTCCGGGCGATGATTCGACAGCATCTGCGCAAAAGTATCCCATTCTCTCGAACTGATAGATCTCTCCAGGCTTTGCCTCTGAAAGGCCGGCTTCAAGCATGCAGGAAGGAAGAGTCTCCAAAGAGCTTGGATTCAGATAATCGGTAAAGCTCTTTCCCTCTTCGACATCGTTTGGATTTTCCACCGTGAAAAGGCGGTCGTAGAGACGCACCTCGGTTTGGAGGGCATGCTCGGCGGAGACCCAGTGCAGCGTCGCCTTCACCTGCCTCCCGTCAGGAGAGCCGCCTCCTCTCGTTTCCGGGTCGTAAAGGCAGCGAAGCTCAATAACCTCGCCTGTCTTTTCGTCCTTCACCACACCCGTGCATTTGATGAAATACGCGTAGCGCAACCGCACTTCGCGGCCCGGCGAAAGACGATAGAACTTCTTGGGCGGATCTTCCATGAAATCTTCCCGCTCCACGTAAAGAACGCGAGAAAACGGAACCTTGCGCGTTCCCATGGAAGGATCTTCGGGATTGTTTATTGCATCGAGATATTCGACCTGACCCTCCGGATAGTTTTCGATCACGACGCGCAGGGGACGCAGAACCGCCATGACGCGCGGCGCCCGTTTGTTGAGATCGTCGCGGAGGCAGTATTCGAGCAGAGCGATATCCACGAGGCTCTCTTTTTTCCCGACGCCTATGCGCTCGCAAAAATTGCGAATGGCTTCGGGCGTGTAGCCGCGCCTGCGCATGCCGGCCAGAGTGGGCATTCGCGGGTCGGTCCAGCCGGATACGTAGCCCTCGTTCACCAGTTTGAGAAGCCTTCGCTTGCTCAGCACGGTGTAGCTCAAGTTGAGACGGGCGAATTCTATCTGCTGGGGGTGATAGACATTGAGCTCATCGAGTATCCAGTCGTAGAGCGGGCGATGATCTTCGTATTCCATGGTGCAGATCGAGTGAGTGATCCCCTCGATGGAGTCCGAAAGGCCGTGAGCGTAGTCGTACATAGGGTAAATGCGCCATTTGTCGCCTGTTCTGTGATGGACCGCTTTCTTGATGCGGTAGGCCACGGGGTCGCGCATGTTGAGGTTTGGGGAGGCCATATCGATTTTGAGCCGGAGCACGCGTGAGCCGTCTTCGAATTCTCCTGCCCGCATCTTTTGGAAAAGATCCAGATTTTCTTCAACGGAGCGGTTTCGATAGGGACTGTCCTTGCCCGGCTGAGTCAGGGTCCCGCGATACTCTCTGATCTCATCGGCATTCAGGTCGCAGACATAGGCTTTGCCATCCTTTATCAACTGTACGGCCCAATCATGGAGCTGATCGAAGTAATCGGAGGCGTAATAGAGTCGGTCTCCCCAGTCGAAGCCGAGCCAGCGGACATCGTCCTGGATCGATTCCACGTACTCGACTTCTTCCTTGCTCGGATTGGTGTCATCGAACCGAAAATTGCACTGGCCTCCGAATTCTGCGGCAAGACCAAAATTGAGGCAAATCGACTTGGCGTGACCGATATGAAGGTAGCCGTTCGGCTCGGGTGGAAACCTGGTCATGACTCGACCGCCGAATTTATTGGTTTTCATATCCTCCATTACGATCGTACGAATGAAATTGGGCGGAGGACCGATTTCACCGGGGTTTGAATTTGCCATATGCAAAGCTCCTCTTTCGATTTTCATTACATTTCTTCAACTTGCGTTCTTCCAAAATCCAAGCTGGTTTGCGGCGGGTTCAAAGTCGGCTGCAATGGCCTGCTTTTGCGGTCAACCCGGGCGGCCGGGCGCAATCCACCATATGGCGACGCGATCTATCTCAAGAAATAAGGATGATATTAAGCGAGTCTCTTGTCAATGACGGCTGTCAATCCAAAGGGCCGAAAATCTCTGTTGCCGAATTGATATCTAAAGGCCTTTTATCGGCGAGTCAATAGGCTGCGCAGCAGCATCTCTGCTAGCTTTCGTTTTTTATTGTTGGCACTTGTAACCGGCTTCATTAATTGATACATATGCGCCAAACTGATGGTTGCCCCGTCTCCTTAGCAGGCGGCGCCGGAAAATAAGTGCATGAAGAGGAAGAATAAGCATGAAAATAACGATGATCGGGACCGGTTATGTTGGTTTGGTAACGGGGGTGTGTTTCGCCGAATTCGGCCATGAAGTGACTTGCATAGACATTGACGAGTCGAAGATCTCGCGCCTCAAGCGTGGAGAAATCCCGATATATGAGCCGGGCCTGGATGCTCTGGTTCAAAAGAACCTGCAGGCGAATCGACTTGTGTTCACCACCGAGTTCAGTCCCGGCGTCCCTGAGGCTCAGGTAATCATGATCGCCGTGGGCACGCCCGCCTCAAGGCGCGGCGACGGCTACGCCAATCTCAGCTATGTCTATGACGCCGCCCGCCAAATAGCGCCTCACCTCAAAGACTATGCCGTCGTGGTGAACAAGAGCACCGTTCCCGTCGGCACCGCCAGACAGGTTGCCCGCATCATCTCTGAAGTGAATCCGAACGCCTCCTTCGACGTGGCGAGCAATCCGGAATTCCTGCGCGAAGGCGCCGCCATAAACGACTTCATGCGTCCCGACCGCGTCGTGCTCGGCGTTGACTCGAAGAGAGCCGAAGAGGTTCTCAAGGCCATATATCGTCCCCTGTATCTTCTCGAAACTCCTTTTGTCTTGACGACCATCGAAACTGCGGAGTTGACAAAGTACGCGGCCAACGCCTTTCTCGCAACCAAGATAAGCTTTATCAACGAACTGGCCAATCTTTGCGAAGAGATCGGCGCCGATGTCCAGGACGTGGCTAAAGGAATCGGCCTGGACGGCCGGATCGGCAAGAAGTTTTTGCATGCGGGACCGGGGTACGGCGGGTCGTGTTTTCCAAAAGATACGCATGCTTTGATGCGCATCGCTCAGGAGCATGGCGTTGCGTGCCGCATTGTCGAGGCCGTTGTGGAAGTGAACGCGGCCCAGAAGGCGCGCATGGCGAGAAAGATCAGGAAAGCGCTCGGCGGAAACGAAGCCGGTAAGAAAATCGCCATCCTCGGGATCGCCTTCAAGCCGGAAACGGACGACATCAGAGACGCGCCGTCCATCACCATCATCTCGACGCTTCAGGAGCATGGCGCAACCGTTCGGGCGCATGATCCGCAGGCCATGCACGAAGCCGCGAAAGTGCTTCAGGATGTGACCTTCTGCTCTGGCCCTTATGAGGCGTGCGAAGGCGCTGATGCCGTGGTGCTCTTGACGGAATGGAACGAGTACCGCGCTCTCGACCTCGATAGAATCAAGGCGTCGATGAGTGATCCCGTATTCATAGATCTGCGCAATGTCTACTCTCCATCGGCCATGAAGAAGCTTGGATTCCGCTATTTCAGCGTCGGCAGGACTGACGTGTGTGACTAGTAGCAAGCTCCTTGCCGTTGTGCTCTTAACGGCGTTTATTCCTTTTTTGACGGCAGGCTCTTCGGCCGCGGAGCTGAAGCCTGCCGTTCCTGGTCAAACCGCTGCGGCAACCGAAGCGGATCGGGAAAGCGCGCCTTCGGCCGGCGCCGATCTTGCCGCCGTCCCTCGTTATACCTACAGGATTGTCAATGCCTACCCTCATGATCCCGAGGCCTTCACCCAGGGGCTCTTGTTCGATGATGAATTCCTTTACGAGAGCACCGGTTTGTACGGAAAGTCCACTCTCAGGAAGGTGGATCTTTCTACGGGAAAGGTCCTGAAGAGCATCCCTCTTCCCTCCGTCTACTTTGCCGAGGGGTTGGCCTCCCGAGGCGAACGGCTCATCCAGTTGACTTGGCGGTCCGGCGTGGGCTTTGTCTATGCTAAAGACAGCTTCCAAAAAGAGCGCGAGTTCACCTATGCCACCGAAGGCTGGGGATTAACCTTTGACGGAGCCTTCCTCGTTATGAGCGACGGCACCTCAACGCTTCGTTTCCTCGATCCCGAGACCTACGCCGAGACCAGAACGGTTTTGGTTACCGACCGGGGATCTCCCGTCGCCTTCCTGAACGAGCTGGAATTCATTGGCGGCGAGATCTTTGCCAACGTCTGGCAAAAGGATATGATAGCAAGGATATCGCCGGAAACGGGCAAAGTCGTTGGATGGATCGATCTCGGAGGCTTGCGGAAGGCTCTTGGCCCCGTGCGGTCTGTGGACGCGCTCAACGGCATCGCCTTTGACGCCGTGCGGAATCGCTTGTTCGTTACGGGAAAGTTCTGGCCGCTCCTGTTTGAAATCGAGATTTTGCCGGCGGAAGCGAAATAGAGAGGGAATTCCGGATCATGCCGCAAATAGCAACGCGTCTCAGCCACTTTACGGAGTCCGTCATTCGGGAGATGACTCGCATCGCAGCGGAGCACAACGCGATCAATCTTTCCCAGGGCTTTCCCGACTTCGATCCTCCTTCTGAATTGGTAACCGCGGCCAAGCGCGCTCTCGATGGCGGATTTCATCAGTATGCCATAACCTGGGGCTCGCCGCGCTTTCGTGAAGCTCTTGCCCGCAAACAGAGCCGCTGGATGGGGCTCGATCTTGATCCGGACGCCTGCATCGTCGTCACATGCGGGAGCACGGAAGCGATGATGGCGGCCATGATGACCGCGTGCAATCCTGGAGACAAAGTGATCGTGTTTTCCCCTTACTATGAAAACTATGGGGCCGATACGATTCTTTCCGGAGCCGAGCCTATCTATGCGCCACTTCATCCGCCCGCTTTTGACTTCGATCCCGATGAGCTGCGACGAGCTTTCGAGCAGGGCGCCAAAGCGCTGGTCCTCTGCAACCCGTCAAATCCCACTGGAAAAGTGTTCTCGCGTGAAGAGCTCCAGTTCATCGCCGATCTCGCTCAGGAATTCGATGCATTCATTATAACCGATGAAGTTTACGAGCATATTGTCTACAAGCCTTATACTCATACCTATATCGCCTCGCTTCCCGGCATGTTCGAGCGCACGATATCCTGCAGCTCTCTTTCCAAGACCTACGCTATTACGGGATGGCGGCTGGGCTACATCATCGCCGCCCCGGAAATAATCGCCGGAGCCCGCAAAGTGCATGACTTCCTCACGGTTGGCGCCGCGGCGCCGCTTCAGGAAGCGGCGGTTGCAGGGCTCGAGATGCCGATGAGCTATTACGAGCAGCTGCAGGCGGATTACTCCTTCCGCAGAGACTGCTTTCTCGGATATCTTGATCGAGCCGGCCTCAAATACACGGAGCCCCAGGGGGCCTATTACGCGCTTGTGGACATATCCGAGTTTGGCATGAATGACGATGTCGCCTTTTGCCGTCGCCTCGCCAGAGAGATTGGGGTCGCCGCCGTGCCCGGGTCGAGCTTCTTTCACGAACCGGTGAGACATCTGGTGCGCTTCCACTTCGCCAAGCGCGAGGAGACCCTTGTCGCGGCCGGAGAGCGGCTCATGCGCTTGAAAGAGCTGGCTTAATGCTTCGTAGGAGTCCCTTTGATCCCTTTCCCGGCAGGCGATAAGTCTGCCCGAACAATTCCTTTGTCCGATACGTGTGAAGAAGCCATTATGAAAAAGATAGTCGTCACAATTTTAGGCTATGACAGGCCGGGCATCATTGCCGCCATTTCCAAGGTTCTGCTCGAGAAGCGATGTAATATCGAAGATGTGAGCCAGACGATTCTGCAGACAGAGTTTATCGGCGTCTTCATTGCTTCCAGGCCGGACGGGCTCAGCAATGAAGAGCTCACGGCAAGCCTTCAAGAGAAGCTATCTCCGAAAGGACTTTCGGTAATCGTCAAATCCATGGGGGCGTACGCCGAAGAGAGTCCTGCTGTGGAGAGCGAGCCGTTCGTAATCACTACCGTGGGACCCGACAGGATCGGGCTGGTTGCCGGCATTACGGAGATATTGGCCGGTTTCAGAGTCAATATTACCAATCTTCGAGCCGTCTTCCGCGGAAACCTTGCTCCGAAGCACAACATGATGATCTATGAAGTCGATATACCTTCCCAAACAGATCAGCATGCGTTTCGTGAGACGCTCTACAAGCGCGCTCGCGAGCTGGAGCTCGATATCAGCCTTCAACACCGGGACATCTTCGAGATGATCCATAGCGTTTAGGGTAAAAAAGATGATCACAGATCGAGAGATACTCGCGACGCTCGAGATGCTCAAAAACGAGCATCTCGACGTTCGCACCGTTACGATGGGAATAAGTCTTTTCGACTGCGCAAGCCATGACCTGGAGCGCTTCAAGAAGAATATCCACGATAAGGTCATGCGCCTTGCATGCGATTTGGTTGGAACCTGCGATGAGCTTGCGGTCAAATACGGCATTCCGGTAGTCAACAAGCGCATTGCGGTTAGTCCGATCGCTGTTGCGGCTTGCTCCTTCTCAGCCTCCGAAATGGTGGAGATTGCCAAAACCCTGGATGGTATCGCAAGGGAAATCGGCATCGATTTCATTGGCGGATTTGGAGGGTTGGTGGAAAAGGGGCTCACCAAAGGAGATCGCGCCCTCATAGAAGCGCTACCCGAAGCGCTCGCCTCCACACAACGAGTTTGCGCCTCTGTAAATGTCGCATCCACCCATGCGGGCATCAACATGGACGCCGTCTACCTGATGGGGAAAACCATCAAGCGCGCCGCCGAGCTCACCAAAGAAGCCGATGGGCTTGCATGCGCGAAGCTGGTTGTGTTCGCCAATATTCCCCAGGATATTCCTTTCATGGCCGGCGCCTACCTTGGAGTGGGAGAGCCGGATGCCGTAATCAACATGGGGGTAAGCGGACCTGGCGTGGTGAAGAAAGCGATAGATCGCGCGCGCGCAGCGAACGAGAAGCTCGACCTGGGGCAGCTATCCGAGATAATCAAACGAACGGCTTTCAAAGTGACAAGAGTTGGGGAGCTCATCGGCAGGCAGGTGGCACAAAAGCTGGGAGTCCCCTTCGGTGTGGTGGACCTTTCGCTTGCTCCTACTCCCAACGTGGGAGACAGCGTCGGCGAAATATTTCAGAGCCTCGGTTTGAAAAACATAGGCGCCCCCGGATCGACTGCGCTGCTGGCCATGTTGAACGATGCGGTCAAAAAAGGCGGCATATTCGCCAGTTCCTATGTTGGAGGACTGAGCGGAGCATTCATCCCGGTAAGCGAAGACCTCCATATTGCCGAGGCTGCGAGGAGAGGATTTCTCTCCCTGGAGAAGCTGGAAGCCATGACAAGCGTCTGCTCGGTCGGCCTCGATATGATCGCCATTCCCGGAGACACGACAGCCGAGACGATTGCCGCGATCATAGCCGACGAGATGGCCATCGGCGTTATAAACAGTAAAGCGACTGCAGCCCGGCTCATTCCCGTTCCGGGGAAAAAAGCGGGAGAAAAAGCTTTCTTCGGAGGACTTCTCGGGGAAGCCTCCATCATGCCCATATCGACCAACGACGGATCGAGCGAGTTCATCTCTCTCGGGGGACGCATACCCGCCCCCGTTCAGAGCTTCGGGAATTAGCGGCTAAGGAAGAGCTCTTTGGCGCCTGCAAGAAACTTGAAAAGAAAAGGGCCGGAAAACGTTTCATTTTTCCGGCCCACTCTTTTACTTTTGCTCCTTGAAGCGACCTGTACAAAACGGCTGCTCGCGCACTCTCTCCACATCGAAGTCATGCGGGAAAAACACCCGAGTATGGATGCAGCTCCCCGTCAATGCATCGGAAGCAGTAAATGCCCAAGCAGAATTCCGATCCATGGGGATAAATGTCATTTTCATATTTGCAGCTTTTTTTCTCTTCCATTGTATGCGCCTCGCTACCTATAAAAAAATTGTCGATCTTTTTACCTTCTAAAGTAATGATTAAAATACTTTTTACAATATCGAGCGCATACAACATTTTACGCCGCTGGTGCGGTCTTTGGCGTGGGCCTTAACTATTGTTGAACGATACCTCTACTGTGAATGACCCGGCTTGAGTCTCGAAGGGCATGGCGAGCTTCGGGCCATTGGCGATATGCGTGACTTGATGATCTTTTCCGGCAACGACGGATGGAATGCCCGCTTGAAGAGTTATCCCGTCTTCGGAAAGCCTTCTGCGAGCGTCGCCGCAAATCATATTGGTCAATTCCCCGACTGCGTCTTTTACCTCATCATTGATCTCGGAGCATTCAATCCCGAGTAGCTTGGAGGTGACCGCTTTGATGCAGGATTCGGTAAATGTCAAGACCATGGCGCCCTGAGCGGCTCCAGTGATTCCGATAATTGCAGAGACATCGCCCAGAGCTTTGCTGTCTTTTTTCAGGAATGGTTTTCCAGGCTTGGGCTCAATTCCCGCCATGGTCTTAAGAACATTGATTGTTGCCGCAAGGAAAGGGTTAATGATCCTTACATCCATTCAGCTCAACCTTTCAGATTTGTTGGTCGCAGGAATTCGCGCGTCGCAAAGATTCCCCCATTCGATTTCCTTGCCAACGATCAAGGTGCGTAGACAATGCAAATCTTTATCCCCTCTGATTCTTCTTGACGTAGCTCAATAATCGTCAGTAGCCGGCAATAACTGAAAGCATTTCTTGCATTGCCGGCGCATCTCTTCAGGTGAAGATGAATGGCGACGCAGCACGAAGGAAAATCTACGAAATCTTGAATATGCGCTGAGCGTTCCCTCCGGATATCAGCTCCAACTCGTCGATGGAGAGGCCGCACTCCGCCATTTCCTTAAAATAGCGCCGGGGAGCGAGAAGGGGGTAATCGCTTCCGAAAAGAATTTTTTCCGCGCCGATGGCGCCGGCCATGTGCGCATAGATAGAAGATTGGTACAAAAAGGGCGAAGCGGCGGTGTCGTAATAGACATGCGCGAGGACCTCAGGGGCTTCTTTTTGCAGCAGCTCAAAGAAGCAGAGTCCGCCGCCCCAGTGGGCTAAAATCATTGGAATCCCGGCGGCGAGCTTGCACAACGAGTAATAAAAGTCCAATCCCAGCGGAGCCTTGCCGGGATAAAGATGACCGACGGGCTCATTGGCGTGGACGAGGAGGATCGACTGCCTGGATCTGCAGGAAGCAATAAGGTCCTCAAAAGAGGCAAGCGCCGATTTGGAATCGCACTCGCCGTAGATCGCGAGCTCACCCAGTCCGACGGCGCCGGCGCTGAGACTCCTTTCAGCCTCCTTTGCGCTTCCCGGTGAGAGAGGGTCCACGCACGCCAGGGGAATGAGCCTGGAGGAGTGCTTTGACGCCGCCTCCAATACATAATCGTTGTGCCGCATGGCCAGTTCGGTATTCTGCCATGGGAAGCCGAATACCACCGAACGATCCACCTCTTCCCGGTCCATCGTCTCCAAAAGCAGTTCTGCCGTGACCAACCGCGCCTTGGGAGATTCATAAAGAAGCTTGAAAGCCGGATCTTGGAGCAGGCAATCAGAACGGTCCGCAACAATACCGGGAGGAAAGATATGGGTGTGAACATCTACTCGCATAACCTGATGACTCCTGATTTCCTGTACCCCGGCGGAAGTCGGGATAACGGGCGAATTTGTTCGATAACTCAAGACCCCGCCTCATGAGTAGCTTCCCACCATCTGAGCCACGCCTTTTCATCTTCTCCAAAGTCCTGATCGGTGATTGTCGCTAAGGAGCTCGAGGCGCCGGCTCTGACTGTTGGGTCATTGTCCAGCAAGGCGTCAATGAGAGGTTTGACGACTTGCGGGTCCCTGAAGTTGGATAACGCCTGAGTCGCCAGTGATCTAACCGAGGGATGGTTGTCCGTAAGCGCTTTAATGAGAGGCGGGATGACTCGAGCATCTGTGGTCTTTCTAAGAGCAGCTATTGCGTTCTTCCGCACCGGTAGCGATCCGCTCTGCAATCCATCAATAAAAAGATTGAGATGGCCGGGATTATTCGATGCCAGCACAGCAAAGGCCGCCAACTCTCTTATGTCCTCATCTTCATCCAGCAAAGACGATTTTACGAGCGCCTCGATATTTGCAGTGGTGGGCATTTCGGATAAGACGTTAACGGCATTGCGCCTGACTGCGATTCTGTCCGATTGGAGAGATGAGACGGCTGAATCTTGAATCCTTTGTGGGGCGAGTGCGAGCACGGTTTGCCGCGCCAGACGGCGGACCGACTCATCGGAATCCTCGAGGGAGGCGTCTATTAGCGCTTGAACCGAATCAGGGCTTTTTATCTCCTCAAGGCTTGCAACCGCGCTACGGCGCACCGTCGCATCTTCATCCTTCAGCGCTCCGGCGATCGCCCGCGTGATAACGGCCTCCAGACCGGCTTCATCACTCCGGTGTTTTCCCAAAGAGACGACGGCTTCACTTCGCACTCCCCAGTCTTCATCGCCAAGAGCGGCAACGAGCGACCTCACAACTCCCTCCCCATTCCTTCCGCCGAGGGACTGCGCAGCGCTTCGCCGCACCTCGGGGCTTTTGTCTCGCAGCAAAAAGAGCAAATAATTCGTAACATCGACATCATCGATCGAGGCGAGCGCGGATATGCTGTACAATCGTATTGTCTCGTCTTCGCTTCCACTGGCGAAAGCGATCAAGGGGGCCGCAAGGGATGGGTCTTCTATTGAGGCGAGCGCCTGGACGGCGTTGCGTTGAATGCTCAAATCCGCATTTTCCAAGCCAGTGAGGAGGAGCTCTGTTAGTGCGGCATCATCACTTATGGCCTTGAGAGCTTCAATGGCTTCTCGCCTGATGGATTCGTCGGGGTCTTTCAGGACGACGGAAGCAAGGGGCTTGGACGCGCGAGCATCTTTGATCTTCTTCAAAGCTCCTATGGCGCTTCTACGCAGTAGTAAATCGGGATCGTCAAGGACAACGGTCAGCGTATCTACTGCCTTTGGATTCTTTAGCATGCCCAGAGCATTGATGGCTTGCTCCCGCACATTATTGTTTTCATCCCTGAGCGCGATGCCCATGAGAGGCTCCACGGCGGCATCGTTGTTGGTCAAGCCCAAAGCCCAGGCTGCTCTTCCACGCATGTTCCAATCTTCATGCTTTAGAGCGCCGATAAGTCCCTGCACGCGAGGGTCAACAGGGCGTCCCGTCTGAGCGCGCGCTATTCCGTCATGATGGAAAGAAATCGCCTCCAGAAAGAACGAGATCAATAAAAAGGCCAGAAAAAGACTTCTCTTTGAGGTCATGGTTTGAAGCATCACTTTCTCTGCGCCCTCTTTTTCATCATTCCGAGCATCTTTGCATTTTCCAGCGGGAACGGTCCGCCATCAAATGTTCTCTTCTCAGAGTGAGACGATGCAATCTCTACTCTTTCTGATATTCTTGCAAAACCTTGACAAGTCCTTTGCGCCAGGGGGCAGGGGCGATGCCGAAGGCGGATTTTATCTTTGCGCAATCGAGAGCCGAGCGCTGTGGTCGTTTTGCAGGCAGTGGGTATTCGGTAGTGGAGATCGGAACGATCCTTGCGGCCTTGAGCTTTTCTCTTTGCCGTTCCTCCTCGATGATGGCTTGGGTGAAGCCATACCAGGTCGTTTCTCCCTCGCCGCAAAAGTGATAGGTTCCCCAACGCGCGCTGATTTCATCTTCCAAGATTTGTTTGGAGATTTGCGCCAGAGCCTTCGATAGGTCTCCAGTCCATGTAGGGCAGCCATGCTGATCGGCGACGATTCTGAGCTCCTCTCTCTCGCGAGCGAGCCTGAGAATGGTTTTGACGAAGTTGTTGCCGTGAGAACCGAAAAGCCATGATGTGCGAACGATGAGGTGTTCGTTAAGGGCGGAGCGAATGGCTTCCTCTCCTTCCCACTTGCTCCTGCCGTAGATGCTGATGGGATTTGCCGCGTCATCTTCCCTGTAGGCTCTTTTCGCTGAGCCGTCAAAGACATAATCGGTGGAGATGTGGATAAGCGGAATCCGGAGGCGGTTGCACGCGCGCGCAATATTGGCGGCTCCGTCGCGATTGACCGCGTAGGCGGCTTCGATTTCGATTTCGGCCTTATCGACGGCGGTGTACGCCGCGCAATTGATCACAACATCGGGGGCGATGCTCCCGATCAGATCTTCCGTCTCTACAGCCTTTGTTATGTCTATTCCAGGCATGTCCAGGCCGGTTGCTCTCATTCCGTCTTGCCGTATCCGCTCCACAAGGTCCCGGCCAAGCATCCCGAGGCTTCCGAGAACCAACAGGTGAAGCTGTTCAGAACTATCAGAAGGTTTCATAGCGTAAACATCCTTACGGGGTCCAACCTTGTATTGCCCTTTTTCTTTGATTATCTTTGTCGCCAACGTTAAGCTGCTCAGATTGGGTTTTTCAGTATAGCACTTTGCCTCTGGAGGGAACAGAAAATCGATTTTCTCCTTGCAGAGTCGTAGAAGTTTGGGCGAAAAACATAGCCGATCATCCCGAGATTCATTATAGTACGAAATGCAAAATCCTGATGAAGGCGCGCGACGGGGAGTGGAGGAGGAAAGTGGTAATTCAAGACTTGACCCCAAATGCGAATACAGGGGATAGCAATGGGCAAAGTCCTAGTCATCGAAGGCGATGACAAATGGAAGAGGATCCTCTCCAGAGCTCTTTCGGAAGACCATCAGCATTGCGTCTGGCCAAATGGAGGGGGCGGGATACTTGAGAAGCTTCGAAAAGAAGTCTTCGATGTCATCATATTCGATCTTCAGATCATAAAGGACAATCAATTCGGATTGCTGGAGCAGGTCTCCAAAGCGGCGCCATTGACTCCGATCGTTGTTACCAGCGAAACGGAGAAGGCTGAATTTGTCGTTAAGGCAATGAAGACCGGGGCGTTTGACTTCATAGCCAAGCCATACTCTCCGGAAAAGATCAAGCTTACGATTTCACATGCGCTGGAGCAAAGAAACCTTAAGAACGAGATAGATTATTTAAGGCGCCAGCAGGACTGCGTGTATGACTTCGACCGGATCATTGCATCCAGTGAGGCAATGAAAAGGGTGGTTGCATTGTTGAGAAGGCTTGCCGCATCCAGTTCGACTATCCTGATGACGGGGGAAACCGGCACGGGAAAAAGCTTTCTTTCCGGCACTCTTCACTTCAACAGCGAAAGACGTAAAAGGCCGTTCATTAAAATCAATTGCGCCAATATCCCGGAGTCGTTATTGGAAAGCGAGTTGTTCGGGCATGAGAAAGGCTCCTTTACGGGGGCCGCGAAGACCCGAGTGGGAAGGTTCGAGCAGGCGAACGGGGGAACGATCTTTTTGGATGAAATAGGGGAGATGAGCATGCCCCTGCAGGCCAAGCTCCTCCGAGTGCTCGAGGAGAGGGCCTTTGAACGGCTCGGCGGAAATCAGACCATTCATGCGGACGTCAGGGTCATTGCCGCAACCAACCGAGTGCTCGAGGATCTTATTTCAGACGGACGGTTTCGCGAGGATCTCTACTATCGGATCAATGTGGCGAATGTCCACCTGCCTCCCTTGAGGCAGCGCAGGGAGTGTATCGAGCAAATCGCTTTCCATATGCTGGAGAAGAGTTGTCGTTCATTGCGAAAGTCGATTGTAGGCTTTGCGCCGGAGGTTATCGATCTTTTCACGCGTTACTCGTGGCCGGGCAACATTCGTCAGCTTTCTAACGTCGTAGAGACGGCTGTTCTGATGGAAGATGGGAGAGTCATTCAAAAAGGAAGCGTATCCTTGCCCGATCCTCAGCCCGTTTTCGCTCCGGCCGTGCAGCATGTTCCCGCCTCGTATCCGACCTTTCAAAACGGCGTAGAGAAGGGCTCTCAGCCAGTAAAGGTGTTGGATGAGCAGGAGCGTAAGCTCATACTCGACGCTCTCGAAGGCTGCCTGTGGATACAGAAGGAGGCTGCCCAATCTCTTGGGATCACCCCCCGGGCGCTCAACTACAAGATCAAGAAGCTCGGAATCGCCCATCCCCGCTGGCGCAAGAATAAATGAGCAAGGCGCATGCCACTACAGGACCGTCATCTCATCGCTACAGTGACGAAGTTATCTTTTCTCCTCGGTGGAATGCCTTCCCTGCGCCCCCTGGGGAGAAGCATGCGTCGGGTAATGAAAAGCGCCTTCGTAATTACTATGTCAACTATTTGTCGGAAGCAGCGTTCTCTTGCGGAATTTTGATTTCAATTTGGTGATGCAGCCTCACCCGTAGTTCCGTCATTTTATCCCTCTTCATGCGTAAGAACCTAATACTATTAATGTTATCTTAAGCATGTCGGCTTAGGCCTAGCGCGGCATTTTCTTTGCATATTTGTTGCCCGCGTAACTTTCGCCCGCGCCGTATCGGCCGATGGCAATGAGCGATGCGGGTGTTGTAGTAAGGATGGATTTGGTCATGTTTTGGATCTTTCAATAGATAAACCGAGCCTGAAAAAGGCAAACCAGTCGAAAGGCTGGGACGCAAAGCCACTGGCCTAAGTTCCGAAGAAGCGGAATAGGGTAGCAGGGTTGCCTGGCCGATGCATCGCCTCCATGAGGGGTTGAGTCGAGCCGGCCCAACCAATGGAGGTGTCGCATGTCTCTACCGTATAATTACAAGGATGCTCGTTTTTTCCTCAACCGCTCCACCCGCCTCTTTTTGACCGCGGCGCTTTTGCTTGCGATGATTCTTGCAAGTTTTGGCGCTGCGTATTCCGCGGATGTCATCCTGGCCTGGAACCCAAACACCGAGCCGGAGCTTGCGGGCTACAAGCTTTATTATGGAAATGCCACGCGGGCCTATTCTAGCGGCGTGAACGCGGATATCGCCGATTTAAACAATCCGTCCACTACTTTTAGCGGCATTGAGGAGGGAAAGACCTACTATTTTGCTGTCACTGCTTATGACAGTTACGGGAACGAAAGTGATTATTCCAATGAAGTCGTCTGCGCCACAGTAACATCATCGGCCGGGACGAATGGATCGATTTCCCCTAGCGGGGTTGTCGTTGTGGAATATGGGACCAGCAAAACATTCACTTTCAACCCCGATCCCGGCTATCATGTAGCGGATGTGACGGTGGATGGACAGTCGCAGGGCCCCGCCGATAGTCACACGTTTTCGGGAATTGCCTCGAGTCATTCCATTCAAGTGCGCTTTGAGGCTGATCAAGCCTCTACTTATTCAATTGTTGCGGCGGCTCAATCCCAAGGTTCTATAAGCCCTTCAGGGACTACTCCCGTGATCGGCGGCGGCGCTCAAACGTACTCGATCTCGGCTTCCCTCGGCTATCAAATATCCGATGTTCTGGTAGACGGAGTCAGCGTTGGAGCTGTCGATGCCTATACTTTTTCAAATGTTGTCGCAAACCACACGATAACGGCGGTTTTTGCGCCTCTTAACTACACGATCACTGCAACCACCGGCGCCAATGGCGGTATTTCCCCATCAGGAACGATCTCTGTCAATTACGGCTCCGGCCAGTCCTACACAATCACAGCAGCGGATAACTACCAGATTGCCGACGTTGTGGTGGATGGGAAGTCGGTTGGGGCTGTCTCAAACTACGTCTTCTCCAATGTCACTGCCAATCATACAATTTCAGCAGCCTTTTCAAAGATCACGCATACTGTATCGGCTTCCCCCGGAGTGAACGGCGCTATTTCACCCTCAGGAAGCGTTCGGGTTGAGCATGGCTCTGACCAGGCATTCACCTTTACTGCCGATCCCGGTTACAAGGTTGGAGATGTCCTGGTTGATGGCGTTTCCGCCGGAGCTGTCTCCAATTACACCTTTAGCAGTGTTGTTGCCGATCATTACATCAGCGTCTCTTTCAAGCCGCAAAACGAGAAGCCCGTTGCTGATGCCGGTCCCGATCGGACAGTTAACGAACAAGAAGTGGTCACTCTCAATGGAGCCAACTCCAGTGATCCGGATGATGGAATAAAATCGTATTCCTGGACGCAGACCGGAGGAACCGGGGTGACGCTGTCCGATCCGTCGGCAGCTTCGCCGACCTTTACCGCTCCCAATGTTGGGCCGAGCGGCGAAGCTCTGACCTTCAGTCTCACCGTCACTGATAACGGTGGGCTACAGGCAACAGATACGTGCATTGTGAACGTCACTTGGGTCAACGATCCACCGGTTGCCGACGCCGGTCCTACTCTGACCGTTGAAGAAGGCGCAAATGTGACACTGGACGGCTCGAAGTCTTCAGATCCAGACGATGGCATTGCCTCTTACCAATGGACGCAGATAGCAGGGACCAGCGTGAGCCTCGAGATGGCGGATGCGGCTTCTCCTACGTTCATAGCTCCTCAGCCAAGCTCTGGGGTTGAAAGCGAGGCTCTCTCGTTTGAGCTCACTGTACGCGATCACGGAGGATTGAAGTCGAACGCCAAAGGCATCGTGAACGTCACCTTGGTCAACCATCCTCCTGTGGCCAACGCCGGCGGCGATCAAACGGTATATGCGGGAGATACCGTTATGCTCGACGGATCGCTTTCTTCAGACCCGGAGGGTGGAACGATCTCTTACCGATGGAGCCTGTTGAGCGCGCTTCCGGTTGTTCTTTCGGATCCGACGGCCGTCGCGCCTACTTTCATTGCTCCGGTTGTAACTCAAGATGAGACGCCCATCGACTTCCTTCTGACCGTTACCGACAGCGCAGGACTGGTGAAGACCGACGTTTGCGCTGTTCATGTCAACAAACGACTTGCTACGGATTTGACGGCTAGTTGGCTGAAATTCAGCTACGAAAGAGGCAAAATCAGCGGTGCTATCATTATTCAGAATACTGGAACGCAAAATGCCGGGCCATTCACAACGTCGGTTTATCTTTCCAATGGCGGCGTTACATCTCCCACGCTATTAAAAGAGTATGCCACATCCTCTCTCAATGCTGGCAAAAGCGTGAGCTTAACATTCAACTATTCATCGAAGGTAAACCTATCCGGCCAGCGGATTATCGTGAAAACGGATTCGAAAGATGCAATTGCAGAGCCTGATGAATCAAATAATTTGGTGGAGCGTATAATTCCATAGAGCGCTTGAACTGTGAATTGTGTGATGAAGGGGAGCCTCTACTCACCGTTCATCACACAAAAATAAGGGTAATGAGGAAAAAACACTTGACTCAATGAAACCTTTGGAGTTATTAGAGTGCCCGGTTAGTGGCGGCTTCCTGAAAATCATCCAAGCAGGCATCCTGACGCCGCCGTAACGCCAAAAAACATCCTTAGAAGGTGAATTTACCCAGTTCAACTTCTTCGTTGGAGCCCGCCATAAGCGGGCTTCTTTTTTTCCTGCCGGCAGTCACAAATCTTTCCCCGGAAGTAGATGAACGATGAAAATCAAACGAATAGAAGTGCATTCGGAACAGGACCTGATCGAACGCTTGCGTGAGGTTTCTATGCTCGATGCTCCCGATGTCAGGCCGTATGAAGCGGCTTTCATTTCCATGGAGCGTTTGCGCCCGGATCAAGTCCTTCCAACCCAGACGTATGTTCTGCGCTCTGAGCTCGAGAAGGTGCGGGCTCTCAGATGGTCGCTTCTGGAGCATGGGGCGGATATCTTCGATATGAAAGGCTACCTGACGATATCCTTGGAAGAACGGGAGGAGCCCCTCGATCTATTGCCGCCTATCATTGAGGAATCCGTAGAGAAAGACGGGACTCTTTGCCTTCTCATAAATGATGGCATGCACAGGATGTTTCTGGCTTGGCGGGAATGGCTTGTTCCAAGTGTGATCTACATTGGGTGCGGCTCTTTTGGAACGACATTTTGATGAGTTGAAGACAAGATTTTGATA
>CAZOEL010000042.1:0-58995 GCA_964578835.1 uncultured Syntrophobacteraceae bacterium
CGGCAGCAATGCCGAAGTAATCAGCCGAATCGCCTTGGTGCGTGATCCGTATGCCGGGTGGTGTGGGAGGAGAGGGGCCGCGCGGCCTCTCCCTATACCGATTGGCGTGCCGCAACAAGGCCCCGAGCAGCAATTATGATATGATTGGTAACAAATAGTTGTGCCGAGCCCAAAATGCAACTGTACTTGGAAGGAGATTAGTGCATGGCAGAGGCGGCAAAGAGAGAAGCCACTTATGAAGATCTTTATGACATCCCTGAAGGCGCCGTGGGGGAGATCATCAACGGCGAATTGATTGTCACTCCCCGGCCATCGAGGAAGCACGGCTTTTCAGCTTATGCCCTTGGGGGCGAGTTGCTTCCTCCTTACCAGTTTGGTCGCGGGGGAGGTCCTGGTGGATGGATTATTATTGGTGAACCGGAGGTCAAATTCGGAGAGAATTACCTCGTACCTGACATAGCAGGCTGGAGGAGAGAGAAATTTCCCAAATCGGAAGAAACAAATTGGATTTCTGTTTCTCCGGATTGGATTACCGAGATTCTCTCCCCCAGTACGATTCGGGTGGATAGAATCAAAAAGATGGCCATTTACGCCGAGCATGGAGCTCCTTACCTATGGTTGATCGATCCTTCAGTAAAAACGCTTGAAGTCTTCAAACTTGAAGCCGAGGGCTGGCTCCTGAGATCCGTCTTTAGTGAGAGCGATAAAGTACGGGCAGAACCTTTTGCCGATATTGAAATAGACTTTACGAACCTCTGGATTGATTAGAACAAGCAGGGAGAAAGTAGGGGACGCCCATGAAATATGCGTTTTCTTTCCCGGGTAAGGTGCAAGTGAGCGGCATGCGCAATCAGAGGGCGCCAATTGGGTAGCCGGGGGTTTTGCTCCCCCGGCCCCCACACCACGCGGCGTGCGGGTCCAGGAACATGCCGAGCCGTAACCGGGCTTTCAAAGACATCATTCCCTGAAAGGGATATATAAAGATCGGCATGATTTTATGTATCCCTTTCAGGGAATAGAACCTTGCCCGACAATATTCCCGGAGTGGCGCTCACGCTTACCCCGGGCTGATTTGTGAAACCCCTTCGGGGTAGAAAAGCCTCATAGAAAAAACTTGAACATCGAGTGAAAGGATGAGCATTAACTTGTGAGTGAGACACTTGAGAGGATCCTCGAACTCGTTGACCGACGGCAAATTCTAATATCGAGCCACGGCTATGATGAATTGGCTGCTGATGGCATCCTTGTAAGGGACCTCGTCACTGCCATTGCCAAGGCAGTTATGATTGAGGACTACCCCGACTACCACAAAGGCTCCTGTGTTCTCGTGCTGCAGGAAGATAGCCTGGGTAAGCCCATCCACGTGGTCTGGGGTATACCGAAAGGAAAATCATCTCCGGCAGTTCTTGTCACCGCATACAGACCCGACCCGAAGAGATGGTCCAGTGATTTTCTGAGGAGAATACAGTGAGAAAGAAACAGCACACCAAATTGGTCCACGAAGGTGACTATGCAGCCGAGATTGATATTGAGCTCATCTACACAGATGAGGGCTGGTCACCTTATCTGTCGCTAGAAGATGCTCAGAAATTGGACGACGTGCGAGAGGCGCTGCGAAAAGGAGACCTAAAGACAGCTTCACAACAAGCTCGGGTCTATTCCTTAACCCGGATAGCCCTGTAGATCCCTTACGCGACTCAGCCTTTTCAGTGGGGCATATCTCCCTAGGCTGCAAACCCTCAGCTTATAAAGCAATGGCTCCGCTAACGAAGCCCTGAACAGGACGCGCAACCACATGGCTCCCCCACACTCATCGTGTCGAGTCAACATCCGTAGCAGTTCGGCGCGCCGATTAGGGCTGGTGGTCGGCCACAGCCACACAAGCATTTCAGGGAACCGTAACACCGAACATCGGCTACGATCAGGTGATAAGTGTGAAACTGACTGTTCCATTACATCGCCCAATCAAAATTCAACGTTGGCCCATGTTCTGAAGCAGGCTCGTCTTACGGTAGAAAAGGTTCAAGCCCTTCTGTGAATCGCCGAACGAAATCTTGAACCGGACAAGCGCCACGCGTGCTGCTATAAAAGGTAGTCGTGCTGCGGCGCTTGCCGGTGATGACCGGCATTGGCCGAAACGAGGCTCAGGTGGAGAATTAAAAGATGATGAGGACAGATCTATTCAAAATCAAAGAAAAGGGGAGAACTATGCGATCGAGAATCTTCGGAATGGTAACCGTGATGTCGCTAGTGTGGTCTATCTGGACGATTGATGCCGCACAGACTCAAGGGCTGAGTGTCGATGCGGAACTGCAGAAGTTTCAAGGCTCTTGGGTGATGATCTCAGCGGAGATGGACGGAAAAAAGGTGCATGACGCACATGTGAAACAAAGCCGAATAACCTTCGTTGGTGATAAAGTCGAGATTATCACTCCGCATCAGCATAAGGACAAGATCGTCGCGTCCGTGGCGAAACTGGACTTAACGAAAAATCCCAAGGAAATGCACTGGGTTCGCACTGTAGGTCCGAACGCCGGCGCCACCACGATCGCAATCTATGAGTTTGAGGGGCCCGACCAGTACAAGATTTGCTTCGACCCTGCAGGGTTGGCTGTGCCCAAGAAGTTCGGAACAAAAGCGGGCTCCGGACATATCTGGCACACCTGGAAGCGGGTAAAGCAGTAGTCAAAACTAAAGAGTAAGTCCTCAAGAACAGCGGATGGACCGAAGGGACGTTGCTACTCAGCGCGGCGCAAGCATCGCAAGGAAAGCAGACTGCCGCCAACGTTGTCGGCTCTTGAATTCCATGCCAGATTCGGCTCAAACAGGAAGTAACACTGCCGGGCAGCCCCACAAGGGCTGCCTTTTGAGATGCTCGATCCGTGCGCGGTGAAAGTCGCATGCACAGCGCCAAGAGGGCTTGGAACTGGAGCCGGCCCCTGTTACCCGGTATGAGCAGAGGCCGCTGGCCGCTCATTAAAATCCCTTGCAAAGGCCCATTTAAGTGAATAATGTATGCGCATCCAAAATGCGCATAAGGAGAGCATCATGCAAGAGAATTTCTACAATACGCAGGCGCCGAAAAAATCAACCAATCTTAGCATCAACAGCGATCTTCTCCGAAAGGCGCGAGACCATCACATTAATCTTTCCAAGGCCTTAGAGCAACGCCTTATAGAGATGCTACTGGAGGTAGAACGTCGGGAATGGCGAGAAGAGAATCGCGATGCCATTGAGGCCTACAATAGCCGTATCGAAGCATGCGGTGTGTTCAGTGACGGTTTGAGGAGATTTTGATGGCGCAATTTGATGTCTTTGAAAATCCCAATGAAGAAACAAAGCAGGCTATTCCTTTTTTGCTCGATCTCCAGACTGACTTGCTCGACGTCCTTTCAACACGCGTAGTCGCGCCGCTCATAGCCGCTTCAGCTATGGGCAAAGCCATCAAGCATCTGAACCCTCAGTTTACGATAAGAAATATCACAGTGTTTATGTCCACGCCGGAACTGGCCGGGATATCAGTGCAATCAATGGGGGAAAAGGTCAGTTCACTAAGAGATCAGCGTCACGAGATTATTGCTGCGCTTGATTTTCTCTTCACCGGCTTCTGAAGAGGCATCTAAACAGTCGTTTCACCAGGATCGGAAAAGCATGGCGCTGGTGAACTTTTGTTGGCGCGCATAAGGGTTGGGATACGCCACCCGATCGTGCTGAGGTATCGAAGCATGATCGGGGATGTTCGCCCTTCGATGCCTCAGGGCGAACGGGATACCCCAACCCTTATGCGCGCCAACAAAATATTTGCTTGGGTACTTAGTCGCTTGGACCTGATAGGAGGGATCGTTTTGCGTTGCCTGGTCGTGTGGGCTCATCCGATAGAGAATAGTCTGTGCGGAAGGCTGGTCAGCTCCGTATTGCGCGCGTTGGAACGGGGTGGTCACGAGGTGCGGGTGGAGGATCTTTACAGGAGTAAATTCGAGGCTTGCCTGACAGAGTGCGAACGAGCGAGTTACTACATGGAACGCTTTGAGGGGGCGGCCATCAGCTCGGAAATTGAGCGATTGGTGTGGGCGGAAGGCCTTGTGCTGGTGTTCCCCACGTGGTGGTTTGGTTTCCCTGCGCTGCTGAAGGGATGGTTTGACAGGGTATGGGCGCCCGGCGTCGCATATGACCATGCAAGCGACTTTGGCCCAATTCAGGCGAGATTGCGAGAACTGAAGAAGTGCTTGGCCATTACTACCTTGGGGGCCCCGTGGTGGGTTGACTCTTTCGGTTTGCGGAAACCTGTAAAACGGATCCTGAAAACAGCGCTGCTTGGAACCTGTGCTCCAGGCTGCTCATTTGAGATGCTGTCATTGTACAAGGCGGAGCGTTTGTCATCGAAGGACGTGGAGCGTTTTGAGGCGAGGATTGGGAACAAGCTGGGCCGCTGGTAAATGGTGTGTCAGCGACGGAATGACCCGTCTAGTCGAGTAATGCCGCCAAACCAAAGCAAGTTGCTCTACGCCGGTTTATCGCTCAGCATGCATCGGCAGTCTCGACTATTGGCTACGTGGAAGCGCTTGGCTACCATTGTCTTACAGGTGATGGCAGGCGCATGAGCTGATACAATCGCATGGGATATCTATCGGAGCTCAATGAGCTCCACGCCCGGAGTCGCCGCTCGAGCGATGATGGCGGCCTCGGGAGCGCCGCCGGCCTTGAGATCGCTAAGAAGGGCGGAAGCTCTGTCTTCAGGCGCGGAAATGAGCAGACCGCCGGAAGTCTGTGCGTCCGCAAGGATATCCAGAAGCATGGGGTCTATGGATTTGGATTGGCGGATCTGATGGGCGCAGAAGTTTCGGTTTGAAAAGCTTCCCGCGGGGACGAGCCCCATTTGGACGGAATCGAGGACTTCGGGAAGCAGAGGAACATTTTCTGTAAAGAGGATGATTGTCACCTTGCTTGCAGCCGCCATCTCGAGCGCATGGCCTAGGAGTCCAAAACCGGTAATATCGGTGCATCCATTTACGGGATATGCGCTCATGATTTCAGCAGCCTTCCTGTTAAGCGTCGCCATGGTCTCTATGGCCCGCCTCTGCGCCTCGGCGGAAACCAGCCCTGCCTTGATGGCCGTCGCCAGCACTCCCGTCCCGAGCGGCTTTGTGAGGATGAGCGCATCTCCGGGTTTGACTCCGGCATTGGCGAGCACTCTGTTAGGATGCACCACGCCCGTAACGGAAAGACCGTACTTGATCTCGGGGTCCTCTACGCTGTGTCCGCCAACGAGCGCAGCTCCAGCCTCGTGTATCTTCTCGAGCCCTCCTCGAAGAATCTCTCTCAAGATGGCCTTGTCCATAGTCTTTACAGGAAAGCACACCACATTCATCGCCGTGAGGGGCCGCCCTCCCATGGCGTAGACGTCGCTCAGGGCGTTGGCGGCCGCAATCCGGCCAAAATCGTAGGGATCGTTCACAACCGGAGTGATGAAGTCAACGGTCTGAACCAGCGCCGTATCCTCCGAGAGGCGATAAACGCCCGCGTCATCGGATGTTTCTCTGCCCACGAGGAGATTGGGATCTTCCTCCAGAGGCAGACCTTCCAGGATATCCGCCAGGTCCCCCGGACCTATCTTTGCCGCTCAACCAGCCGCGCGAACGGTTTTGGCCAATTCAACAGGATGCTTTCTCATCTATTGCCCCCAAAAACTTCCGAACTACATTACGCTTATGACTTTATCCGCCATTTGCATGGCGGTGACGATGTCGAGCATATTGGTTGTCTCACCAACCTTCTTCTTCTCGAGCAGCTCAAAATGGCCGAGGCAAGTTCCACAGACAAGAATATGGACGCCTTCCTTCTCCAAAGCCTGAAGCGCCGCCAGGCACTCTGAACCTTCCACCGTAAGTTTGACTCCGCCATTGAGAAGGATCAAGCGCCACAGCTCAGGTCCCATTTCTTTCAGAGTGCCGATGAAGCTCACCACGAGCTTTTGCCCGAGCACATCATCTCCTTTGCCCATCCGGTCCGTTCCGAGGAGCACTGCGATCCTGCCCTCCCCGCTTTGCGCTTTCGGGTCCTCCATTATCTCGCAGGAAACAGCGGATTCCCTTTTCAGTCCCGTTACATGGAAGGCGCCTCCTTCTTCAGAAAGACTCACCTCGTAGCCCATCTTCGAAAGAAACCGGCCCACGTTCTCTTTCGCTGCGGGATTATCCACGGTGACGGTTAGCCATTCGACATTGCCCCGGTCAATGATCTCCTTTGCTTTTAGAACCGGGTTGGGACAAGCCATTCCGCGGCAATCCAGCTTTTCTTCAGCCATATCCTTCCTTTCGTCTCGCATTCCTTCTCAATCCTATAACCTTCCTTCCCATCGAGCCACTCCAATCCTTGCACATTTAAATGATTAGTTCTCCGGAGGCTTTTGTTCAAATTGTTAATTCCAATGAAATAGAGATAATCCATGGATGAAATCTATAACAGGGACGAAAGAGCGCCTGAGATCGATCGGAGCCCAAAATAGAAAGTCCCGATATTTAGGGGATGTTTCCGAGAGGAAAACCAATTAGACACGAAGCGGTTCCAGATGCTAAGTGCAACTCACAACAAATAACCTACCAGGAAGAGGGGTTCTGTCATTCCGGCATGGTTTTGGCCGGAATCCAGCCCCGCGAAAAAACGGGATTCCGGCTTGAAGACTGCCGGAATGACGGTGGGTGTTTCTGAACCAATTTTGGTAGGTTATTTGTTGTGAGCTGCCTAAGTACCCGCGCGGAAGTAATTTTACATTTCATATTATCCGCTCATGCTGAGCTTGTCGAAGCATGAACAGCACATTCGCCCTTCGACAAGCTCAGGGCAAGCGGTTTATTTGTCAAGAGACTTCTGTAAGGATGCTTAACGGAAGGAAGCGCCTCAATTGTATCGCGGCAAAAGCATAGCGCTGATCATACCGGCCAGGAACGAAGCACTGGCTCTGCCGGGCGTCTTGAGGGCGGTTCCCGGCAAAATAGATAGAGTCATCGTTACGGACAACGGTTCGACCGATGATACGGGAAAGATCGCCAAGGGCTGCGGCGCGCAGGTTGTAGCCGAACCGAGAGCCGGGTATGGGCGCGCCTGCCTTGCGGCTTTGGATGCCCTTGAATTCACTCCCCCCGATATCGTCGCCTTCGCGGACGGTGATGGCAGCGACGATCTTTCACGGCTCCTGGAGCTTCTCGATCCTCTGATAGAGGGGAGAGCCGACTTCACCCTTGCAAAGCGCATCCCGGTTGAGCCAAACGCATTGAGCCTTCAACAACGCTTTGGAAACTGGCTTGCAACAAGGCTCATTTGCCTCCTTTGGGGACATGACTACAAGGACTTGGGTCCCATGCGGGCGATCACCTGGCAGGCGCTGCGCCGCCTCGAGATGAGTGACCCCAACTATGGCTGGACCATAGAGATGCAGTTGAAGGCGCTTCGACACGGCCTGCGAATAGTAGAGCTTCCTCTCCCCTACCTGCGCAGAAGGGCCGGCCGATCCAAGGTCAGCGGAAAGTTCGCCGGATCCTTTAAGGCGGGAGCAAAGATCCTTTGGGTTATTGGCCGTGAAGCAGGGTTGGAAAAAAAGCTTTCCAGCGGTAAAAGCTCGCCAGATTGAGCGTAAAGAGACGGAAATCAGGCTGTAAGGCAAGCATACTTTAGGAGGCCAGAGTGAGAAGATGTATCCCCCCGTTCAGCGGAGGATCGGTCCGTTGCGCCGCTCCGCTTTTTCCCATGCTCAGTCTGAGCGTAATTCTCTTTCTATTTACCGGCGCAGGCCCCGCATTCGCCCTTGACCTTGCCCTCATGGAACCAAACGAGCTCGCGCATAAGCAAAACGCATGGGTCGTACTGGATGCAAGGCCCAAGTCCGAGTGGCTGGCGGACCATATCCCCGGATCGCACTCGTTCTCCTGGGAGGACTACACCGAAACAGATCAAAAAGGAATACCGTATCGTGTATGGCAGCCCTTGGATCTGGCCTATGCTTTGGGAGAGATGGGAATAGAGGAGAATACTCCCATCGTCGTTTACGGAGATGCGGATAAGAGCTGGGGCGGAGAAGGCTGGTCATGCTGGGTGCTCGCCTGGCTTGGCCACAAGGGTCCCATTCGCCTTCTCTCCGGAGGCGTCCAGTCCTGGCGCCGCCAGGGACTTCCAATGAGAGCGGGGGACGAAGAGAAAGCGGAGGCTCCGGTCCGCTATCAGCCGGCTTTGAGATCTGAGCTCGATATCCAGGCATCCGAATTAGAGGAAAACGGAAGCTCGATGGTTTTGATCGACACCCGTTCCACTCTCGAGTGGTGGAAAGGACCTCTGCCCGGAGCCATCCACATTCCTTGGACCGAATTCTACACGGGTGAGGATCGAAAACCTCTCGGTCGAAATGCTCTTCAGAAGCTATTGAAAGAGCGTGGGGTGAATGGAGAGAAGCCGATTGTCTACTACTGCGCCGGTGGAGTCCGTTCAGGCTATGCCTGGATGGCGCATCAACTTAGCGGACTGCCGCCCGCGCGGAACTACGAGGGGGGCATGGAAGAGTGGAAGCGCCGCCAAAACAACTGAGCTAATGTCCGTCTACGGGCGAGCATGGAGAGGAGAAATGAGCAGACGGGAGCAAGCCAGATGACGGCGGGAGTCCAGGCCCCTTCTACCCACAATCCGAGCAGAGTATATGGAATGAGCACTTGGTAGGAGAGAAAGACAGACCAGGCTAGAACCAGGCCGGTTGGGCCGGCTGCAAACGGAAAGATCCCGACGAGATACAGAGCATACCAGGGATAGAGAGTGGGTGCGAGGAGCAGGAACGTCAAAGAGATCCCGTAAAAGGTGTGCAACGCCAGGGAAAATGTTCGCCCGGCGACATCTGTCGCCAAGTCCTTCGATGTTTTCGTATGTGGAGTCGCCGAGCAGACTCGTAAATCCATCGTTCGTTCCAGTCTTCTTTTATCCAACCAGAACCTACTGTAGAACAAGGCCGACGCAAGAAAGAACAAAAGAGAGACGCATCCTCTGGCCGCATCACCCGAAATTGCGCTGCTGCGAAGGATCTTGAACAAAAAGCCTGAAAATTCCCAATTCCGGGCATAGACGCCCAAGGTGGCCAATTCCTTCTTCAAATCCGGAAGAAAGATGATGCACAAAGCAAAGACGCCGGCCGAAAAGCCGATGCAGAAGAAGACCCTCGTCTGTTTCGGAATACAGAAGAGGCAGCCGGGAAGGAAAACCAAAGGAAAGAATTTCACCAGCACCGCACAGGCAAACACCAGACCTGAAGCGGCGGGAAGGATAGCTCGACGAAGAGCATCCAGACTGACTCCGTTGGTCGATGCGCTCGGAGCCCAACCAGAACGACAGGCCATCAGTAGAGAGATCGAAGCAAAAAAGAAGGCAAGGCCCGCACCGTCAATGTGCCCTGATCCGCCGATCTCCAGAATCGGAAGAGGGTGCCATGCGTAGAGAATGCTGCGCCATGGGGGAAGGCGAAGCGCCGTGAGCAATTGGATGAGAAGATAGCATGTAGCAAGATCCAGCCCCGTGAGCAGAACCTTAATTCCCAACACGCCGCCGAAAAAGGCGCCGGCGGCGAAGAGGAGTTGCGCTGCAGGCGGATAGATGGTGACCATATGGGGATGATTGATAAACCCGAGCAGATGAGCCATGGCTTCCGAGTGGGCATGAACGTCCGCGGGAGCCTGTGAATAGGGGTTGTGGCCCGCCAGGATTTGGAGCCCATCCCACAGATAGCGGTAAAGATCGTCGGAAAGCTCGGGCGAACGAAAAAGGAAAAGCAGCCTCAACACTGCGGCCGTCAAGAGGATGGTCCGGGCTGTCCAATTTACTCGGCGCGTCTCTCCAAGGTACAGCGCCACGGCAAGCAGTATCGATACGGCCGCCGTAACTCCCACGAGCATGGGCGTGGCAAGGCGCAGATCGGGCTCCATTGCCGGAAGGCAATAGGAGAGGGCAATCAGGAAGGGTATCAGGCGGTTAGCGAGACGCAACGGCAAAGATCTCGTCACTTCAGCTGGTAAGTAATAGCAAATGTATAGGTTGCGCCTTCGGTAGTATTTCTGCCGTAGATCTCAGGAGTGTAGCCGATCTCCATTCCCCACGCCTTTGTTATCTTATAGCCCAGCGCCATATCAAGTTTTCCGAGGTCGTAGCTGTTGGTAGCCGTTGGATTTCCCGATGAGCTGAATTGCTCGCCGTTTTTCATGCTCAGGATACCGTCCAACTTAATCCTGCCATAGAGATCCCGGGTGAAGTCCATGCCAAATTCCACAAGATATCTCAACTCGTCCGACGGTTCATCCAGACGCCAGCGGTAACCAACTTCGAAGTTGCAGTAACCTGGAATATAAGGCCACAGCGAGCGTCCGTAGAGCATTCTAAGTTCAAAATCAAACTGATCGTTTCCCAGCGGGAGCCGGTCGTTTTGATCGTAGTCTCCGGGAATTTTCACAAGGCCTTGAGACGAAAGAACCCCCCATGAGCCGTCGGCTATTTTCCCCTTTATGCCCAGGTCCGCATCTCCGATTCCGTTGGAATCCAGTTCGTTTATAGAATCCTTTTTTTCGAGAAACTTATAATAAAGAGCATTGAGGAGCGTGAATCTGTTGGTGAGTCCATACTCAATGTAGTTACTGATATTCATATCTCGGAAGCTCTTGAGATCCGTGTCGCCCAGATCCATATGAAATTCTCGATCCGCAAAGTAATAATTGAAGGAGATCTTTTCATACAATTTGCCTGCCGGCATCGTCCATGCCCCGCCAAAACATGAAACAGAGGAGAAAAAGATACAAATTAAGGCCGTAACAATCGCTGGGATAAGCTTCTTCCGGTTTCTTTCCACAATTGGCCTCCGTGGTTTCTATATTTTTTCCGTAGCTTGAGAGAAGTTTTGCAGGCTACAATCGGCGTCCGTTTTCGTCAAATCGGTAATTACAATGTATTTTTCACTTTTCATACGAAGTTCCAATGCCAAAAGCGGATCGCTTTATGGTATGGATGCAGCTCTCAACATCCATGGCGTTACACTGGAGCAGGAAATATGATGCCGCGCTATCCATTACGGGGCCGGCGGCGGCATATCATCGCACTCAATCTTGGTACGGGTTATGTGGGTAACGTTGCACTTTCTTTCAATGGCGGGACTATGCCTCTACGGCCTTCATAGGCTGTGGCTTCTTGTCTGCTGGCGCAGGGAGCGCAGAAAACCTTGCTTCCCTCCTCCAACTTTGTCTTCTTATGAGGACCTTCCCATTGTTACTATTCAATTGCCTCTCTATAATGAGCGGTTTGTCGCGGGTCGCCTGATCGACGCCGTAGCCCGGCTTCACTGGCCCAGGGAAAAGCTGAGAATCCAAGTGCTGGATGATTCCACGGATGATACCCGGGAGATCGTTGACGAGCGAATAGAGCACTGGCGTAATAGCGGAATCGACATGAGACTGATCAGGCGAGAAGATCGCAAGGGATATAAGGCGGGAGCGCTGAATAACGGCCTGATGCAGACCGAAGGCGAGTTCATAGCCATCTTCGATGCCGATTTTCTTCCTCCCGAAGACTTTCTGCTTCGCACCATGCCCTACTTCACTGACGACAAAGTTGGCATGGCGCAGGCGAGGTGGGATTTTCTCAACGCGGAGTATTCCTTGCTAAGCGGCGTTCAGGCATTGCTCTTAAAGCCGCATTTCAGCATAGAGCATTGGGTGAGATTCAAGAGAGGACTCTTTTTCAACTTCAATGGAACAGCAGGCGTCTGGCGCAGGAAAGCCATAGAATCGGCCGGAGGATGGCAGTCGGATACCGTTACGGAAGATCTCGACTTGAGCTATCGAGCCCAGCTCGCCGGTTGGAAGTTTGTCTATCTCGATGACGTCGCGGTTCCCTCCGAGCTACCCGTAACCCTGTCTTCCTTTCGAAGCCAACAGAAGAGATGGGCGAAAGGATCTATCCAGACCGCAAAGAAGGTGCTGCCGAAACTTCTTTCATCATCGTTGCCGTTTCCAGTGAAGATTGAAGCGACAGCTCATCTTCTGGCCAACCTCGGCTGGCTTTTCGGCACGCTTGTCACCCTCACCGTGTATCCGGCAATAATCTGGCGGACGGATATCGGACCATATCAAATGCTCCGCATCGAGGGGCCGCTTTTTCTTTGTACAAGCGTTGCCATATTTTTCTTTTTTTTCGCTTTCACATGGAGCAGTAGATCAAAAATTCCTTACATTCACCTCTTGTCCCTGCCTGTTTTGAGCATAGGCATTGCGCCTTCCATCGCTCTTGCGGTATTGGAAGGGGCTCTGATTCGGGGCGGCGTTTTCGATCGCACGCCTAAATTCGGAGTGCATGGCAGGGAGCGCCTTCCGAGCTCGGCCTTTATCTACCGGCAGAAGAAGTTTTTCTACCTTCTTATGAATGCCTTGTTTTTTGCATACAGCTTGATGCCCGTATTTTTCGCATGGCAAAGAGAAACCTGGCCGGCCATACCCTTCCTGATGCTCTTTTCTTCTGGGTTTCTGGCAGTGATTATCCTTGACCTGAAGGAAATAAAAGAAGGCTTCCTATGATGAGACAGAAGTCAGAACGAGTACAAGGGCTAATATTCCGACTTCTGTCTCCGGGTTTAGACGAAGAATTCTTTATTCAAAAGGTCTGCCCGAAGGCGTCTGACACCAGCCTGGAGTAGCGCCGCCCGCACACGAGGGATCTTCAGTATAGCTCGTGCTCCAGCCCATCCAGCCATCCGAATAGTTGCGAATATTGTCGTAGCCCATTATGTGGGCATAGAGAAACGCCAGAGCGGAACGATACCCTCCTCCGCAATAGAATATCGCTTCCTTGTCAAACATATTTGCCTCGCCTGAAGAGGCTATGCCTTGTTTGGCCCAAAGAGCGAGAATCTCCGTATAGCTGTGCAACGTTCCATCACTATCGCTGTACTCAGATGGAGAATCATCGGAATTGTGCAGCCAGAGAGCGCCAGGGATGCGACCTTTTGCTTCGAGGTAACTGTAGCCGCTGATAACTCCGTTGTATTCGTCTTCACTCCGTACGTCGCCCAAATACATGGCGGCATTCTGAGTGTATTGCGTGAAGACATAGTCGGTAGTCGCCAGATATTCCGGATGAACCTCACCGGTAAAGACTGTCGACGCCGGTTCATTGATGACGGTTTCTCCGGCGTATCCTCTTTCAAGCCATTTACCATACCCGCCGTTGAGAAAACGAACATCTTTCACACCGGCATAGCTTAGAATCCACCAGAGACGCGCGGCGAATATATTGCTATCGCTATAGACAACCACGGTCGCGTCTTCAGTGATTCCCATGTTGCCCATTGCGGCATGAAGCTCCTCATCCGGCAGCAGGAACCATCTTGGATACCCGTTTTCATAGGTATCGGAATTCGAATGGATAGCTCCAGGTATGTGTCCGCTCAAGTAGGCGGAAGCATCCTCGATTGCGCCCCACTGTGTTTCGAATATTACATACTTGTGATCCCTGCCATAAGGGTACTCGGGCGGAGCTGCTGTTGAGCTGCCTGGCGCATGGTAATCGATCAGGGCCTTTACCCAGGAAGGATATACGATAGCAGAAAAGCGGGGCGCCATTTCCATGGGAAGCGACAAATCGGCGCTCCATTCCGCTATGGAGGCGTCATAATTAGACACTTTGGCGTAGCCCATCAGTCGCAACAAGAAGTATACGAAGCCACTGCGGATGCCTATGGTGCAATATGAGGTGATTTGTTTCTCTTTTGTTATCCCTCTTGATTCGAACATTTGCTTGGCGTCGCTATAACTCAGCACACTCTTATCAGGTTTGAAAAACCAGGCATAAGGAATCTGAACAGCTGTAGGAATATGCCCTCCGCGGGTTTCTCCGTAAAGCTGCCAGCCAATGAATTCCTCATCAGTGCGGGCATCGATTATGGCAAATTTTTTGCCTCCGATCTTCTTCTTTATGCTCTTCTTATCCGCTCTAAGGGAAGCCTTCCTGGCGCCTTTGAACTTTGCCGGCGGAAGCGTAGCGATCGCAGTCTCGGTCGGTCTTTCATCCGCAATCCACTTGTCCCATCCGCCATCAAGTATGTGTACTCTCTTGCAGCCAAGATACTCGAGCATCCAGAATATTCGACCGGCAGCCCCGAATGAAGCCGAGGTATTATCGTATATAACGAAGGTCATCCCGGAGGAAAGCCCCACCGCGCTCAATTTGCTTTTCAAATCCGCTAAGGGAAGCAATCCGCTTCCCGGGGTAAGAAAGTCGCCGAACTTGATGTTTATGGCGCCGGGGATGTGAGAGCTCTCGTAGCCCGACGTTCGTGCGTCAATGATGGTAAGATTCGATAAGCCAATGTTTTGCTGTACGGAGTCCGCTGATACCAGCAGCTTTGCATTGGGAAAATCGGGCTGTGAGGGAGCCAACTGGACCGATGGCCCGGCATGGCCGCCCGATACGAATAACATTACGGTAAACAGCAACGATAAACCTACTAACCCCCACTTCTTCATTCCAATCCCCCATAGAATAGATGATGTAAAAACACTTCTGCTTTCGACTCATTTCGGGCGCATTTGCAAAAAGGGGGTAAAATGTAAGTCCCAAAGGGGCTTCGCGGCTACCCTTTTACCCCCTTTCAACCAATGCGCCTCCTCATTTCCGCCACTGCAGCATTGCATCTCAAATGAGCCCTGCCTTGTTTATTGAATTATTCAACTTCCTCCTTCTTGCCTTGTTGGGAATATTGAATCCCGGCTGTTGACCGGAAGTAGTCTCCCTCGCCACGTCTTTTGCAGCGTCTGTAAACAATGGGAAGGAGCAAAACGATGACCAGCAGAATGAGCCCGACAACAACGCTCGATGAGATCTTCCCGCCGATCAGGTCCCAAAGTGAGCTCGAAAAGACGATGAAGGCGATGCAGGCAGGCAGCATGCAAACAAATGTAGCCAAGGCGTAGTGAATGAATTTTACCCGGGTGAGACCGAAAGCGTAGTTGAGCAGATTGAACGGGAAAAGCGGTATGAGGCGCGTAAAGGCGACAACTTTCCAGCCGTGGCGCTCCACTTCTTCGTCCAGCCTTCTCCATTGCGGGCTTCTCAGTTTTCGCTTAATCCAGTCTCTTGCAAGGTAGCGCGAGATGATAAACGCCAGGCATGCGCCCAGCGTTGCGCTGGTGATGGTGTAGATCGCACCCCAGAAGGGGCCGAAAAGCAGTCCGCCCGCAATGGTAAGGGGAAGCCCCGGCAGAAAGAGCGCCGGAGCCACGGTGTAGATGAGCATGTAGAGGAGCGGAGCGAGCATTCCATAGCTTTGAATGAGGCTCCTCAGCGTTTCTTGTTCAAGGTAGCGTATTGCGCCAGTCACCCGAAGGGCTGTGATGCCTCCGATAACGAGTAAAAAGATCAGGATGCGCAAAGCGATGCCGGCTTTCCCAGCTTTTTCTTCCGCCGAAAAGGTTCTCTCCCTACTCACCGGGGCGGATGCGAGCATTTTTTTGAACCGAGCTTTTAGACGCATGCGGTTCCAGTAGGTAAGGGGCGCTCGGGAGACCTTCGCTTTTCCTGAAATTGTCGCTTCCGGCGCGAATACGAGATCCAGAATATGGCTTGTAGGAGTCGCTGCTCCAAGGAAGCCGGCACAGCCTCCGCAGTAGGTCACCATTCGTCTTCCGGCCGCTTCTTCCTTTCTAAGGGAGCGCCAGTTTCGCGCCAGCTCCGGTTCGAGGAACCCCACCGCCCCGCCCTCGCCGCAACACAGGGTCTTCTCTCGCTCATGCGGTGTGTTTTCGATGGTCAGTCCCGTTTTTTCAATCAGATCCCTCACCGCGCCATGGATGGATTTTTCAAACCGTACCGCGCACGGATCGTGAACGACGACCCTTCCCGTCTGCTTCTCGGACTGCGGCAGACCGTTTTCGGCCATTGCCTCGTACACGCTTCTTACCGCGATCTCGCCGCCATATTCCCTGAAAACCTTATGGCAGTTGGGGCATGCCACAAGAACGGTCTTGACCCCTTTTTCGAGCAGCCACTCCTTCATCTCCGAGAACATCGCCTGGAAGATGTCTTCACGTCCGAGGTCGTGGGATGGCTTCATGCAGCAGTCCAAGACGACGCCAAGTGAAGGCGTGCGCTCCTGCAGCCACTCGAAAAGCTGCGTTACTCTTCCGGGTCTTGTTCCGGGAAAGTTGCAGCCGGGAAAAAAGACCGTGTCGCAGCCTTCCGGAAGGCCATACCAGGTATAGCGCCTGGATGCGCCACGCCTTTCGTAGTTGAGGATGACCGCATGCTCCGGGTAATCGCCTCCGCCATGGCGGATTGCCTCTTTGCGCATCTCCAGGAACATGCCGGCAGGGTCGACATCCACCGGGCAGACGGCGGTGCACAGCCCGCATAGACTGCACTCAAAAGGGAGCGCCTGATGATCCTTATTGGAAGGATCGAAGCTATCGGCAACAGCCTTCGGGTTGCCATGCTTTTGCAGAAATGCGCACTCTTTTTGACAGAGTCTGCACTCGATACACTTTTCAGAAACTACCTGAAGCGACTTGATCCGATCTCGCGCTGTCATCCACCCGTCCTAAAAAAGACGGGTTTCCCCATCAAGGAAACCCTATAAACAATAGATTGATATCATCGCCATTCTTGTGAGCCGGCAAGCCTTTCTTATTTTGTAGCTCGGAAGAATGGGAAAAACCCTCGTTCTTATATCTTTCTCCTTTGTAGGTTGAGCCTCTCGATTAATCAAATCGATTATATTGATTTGATTTTACCAATTCATAGAAAGGACCATGGAATCGGCTATCGATCACCTCCGGACTTAGCCTGGCGAGTGTTAAGTTCCCTTGGCGAAGCAGAAGCTCTTCAGCCAGGAAAGTGAACAGATGCATGCTCTCTTCGACGCAGGGTCTGGTCACCCTATTTGACATCCTTGGATAAGATCTTTACGGTTTCCGCTATTTCCTCTGAACTGACCCCACGTCTCAGTTCCTCAATTCGGTTCATTATCCCGGCGAACCGGATGCCTTCCGCAGCGCTGATCCATTCGAGTTGGAGCCGCTCAGGGCGGATGCCCAGCTTTGCCATCTTTTCCCGGACTTTCCTGACGCGTTTTTCAGTCCAGTGATTCGCGCTGATGTAATGGCAATCGCCAATGTGGCAGCCGGTGACGAGAATGATCGGCGCTCCCTTTTCAAGCCCGCGCCAGATGAAATTCTCGCTCACGCGCCCCGAGCACATGGTTCGGATCAGGCGCACGTTCGGAGGATATTGAAGCCTCGATACACCTGCATAGTCGGCCCCGGCATAGGAACACCAGTTGCAGGCAAAAGCCGGAATCTTCTTCTCCGGGTTTTCCGCCAATAGAGCATCGATCTGGTCGATAATCTGCACGTCGCTAAAGTGATGCATGGAGATGGCGCCAAAAGGGCATTCGGCAGCGCATGCGCCGCAACCCGCGCAGGCCGCCGTGTTGACAGATGCCGGGATCTTCTTCTTGGGATCAACGACTATGGCATTGTAGGAGCACACTTCGGCGCATTTTCCGCACGCCTTGCACTGCTCTCTGAGAACCTCGGAGGTGATGGGCTCGGTGGAGATCTCTCCTCGGCACATCAGCCGTACCGCCCGCATGGCGGCGGCCGATGCCTGGGTGACACTCTCCTTGATGTCCTTTGGTCCCTCGGCGCATCCGGCATAGAAGATCCCTCGCGTAGCCGCATCGACCGGCTGAAGTTTCGGATGAGCCTCCAGGAAAAAACCGTCCGAGGTGAGCTGAAGTCCGAGCATTTCCTGAAGCTTCCGTGTGGATTTTGCAGGCTCCACACCCACGGCAAGCACCAGCATATCGAGATCGTGAAACTCGATCTGTCCAGTGGCGGCATGCTCAGACGCTACGCGAAGGCTCCCGTCGGCATACTCTTCAACCGTCCCCGGCAGTCCCCTCAAGTAGTGAACGCCAAGCCTTCGGCTCCTCTTGTAAAGGTCCTCAAAGCCTTTACCGAATGCCCGGATATCGATGTAGAAGACCTTCACATCGATATCCGGGTCGTGCTCCTTGATGAGGAGGGTGCTTTTGATGGTGTTCATGCAGCAAATGTTGGAGCAATACGAGCTTCCCTTTCGGGCGGACCTCGATCCCACGCATTGAATGAATCCAATAGATCTGGGAGTCCTTCCGTCCTTTGGGCGGATGATCTCACCCTTCGTCGGGCCGCTCGCATTGACAAGACGCTCGAATTCCATGCTCGTCAGGACGTTCTCGAACCGCGAATACCCGTACTCGTCCATTTCAGCCGGGTCATAGGCTTCCAGACCCGTCGCAACGATGATGGCGCCAACTCTTTCCTTTATTTCCTCATCGGACATTTGAAAATCAATGCAACCCTTGCTGCACGCTTCAACACACTTTGTGCAAACGGCCGGCTTGTGCCCGAGGCATTCATTAACATTGATCACATAGGCAGAAGGCACTGCCTGAGGGAAAGGAGAATAGACTGCCTTTCTAGATGACAGCCCCAGGTCGAATTCATTCGGACGCACGACAGGACAGACCTTGGCGCACTCACCGCAGGCCGAGCATTCCTTTTCCGAAACATACCTCGCTCTTTTCAGGATCTTGACGTCGAAGTTGCCGACATAGCCCTTGACGTCAACCACCTCGCTCAGCGTATGGAGCGTGATTCGAGGATGTTTGCCGACATCCGCCATCTTCGGCCCGAGTATGCATATGGAGCAGTCGATTGTGGGAAAGGTCTTATCGAGCCTGGCCATGATGCCACCGATGGACGGCTCTTTTTCAACCAGCACGACTTCGTAGCCGGCATCGGCCAGGTCCAGAGACGCCTGAATTCCAGCAACGCCGCCTCCGATCACCAAGGTTCGCTTGGTCAGGGAAACGGTTTCCTGCTCCAAGGGGAAGAGCCGACGCGCCCGGGCAACAGCCATCTTCGTCAAATCGATCGCTTTGTTCGTTGCGGCCTCGGGCTCGTTCATGTGAACCCAGCTACAATGTTCCCGGATGTTCGCCATTTCGAACAAGTACGGATTGATCCCGGCCGCCTGCGCCATTTGCCGGAATGTGGGCTCATGGAGCCGGGGCGAACACGACGCCACAACCACTCGGTTGAGCCCGTGGGCGGCAATATCCTCCCGGATGCTTTGCTGTCCGGGATCGGAACAAGCGTAAGGGATGTCTCTGGCCACCACGACATCGTCGAAGCATGACGCCGCCTTGGCCACCCTTACACAATCAACGGTCTTAGCGATGTTCAGCCCACAATGACAAATGAATACTCCCACTCTGGGGCCAGTACTAGTATTTGCGATTTCGCTCATTTCTGCTTTTCTCTTCATTGAACTGGTGAAATTTGCGCCCTTGCCTCACTTCCGATCTTCTCCACGGTGACGGCGCAGGCCTTGTATTCCGCGGTCTTACTGATAGGATCGAAGACGGGATTGGTTAGCCAGTTTGCGCATGCCTCACGAAAGTGGAAAGCCATCCAAACGTTGCCCGGATAGACTTCGTCGGTGATTCGGGCCTTTACCTTTACTTCTCCCCTGCGGGAGCGCACGCGGATGATCTCGCCGTTGCGAATGCCCATGGCTTCGGCATCAGCCAAAGAAAGATCCGCGGTTTCCTCTCCCAGAAGCTCGTTGAGGCCGACGCACCGACCCGTTTGTGTCCTTGTGTGATAGTGATAGAGCCTCCTGCCCGTACTCAAAACAAAGGGGTACTCCTCATCGGCGACTTCGGCGGGAGGGGTCCAGTCTACGGCTATGAATCGGCCGCGTCCACAGGTGAAGCGGCCATCCTTGTGCATGACGGACGTTCCGCAATGGCTTTCATCCGGGACAGGCCACTGAAGACCATCGCCTTCGAGCCGCGCATACTTGATGCCTGCAAAGAGAGGAGCCAGCATGGAGAGCTCATTATCCCACAGCTCCTGAGCGCTGTTAGACGCCCAAGTGTGACCCATGCGCCCGGCGATCTCCTTGAAGATCCACCAGTTGGGCATGGCAAGCCCCGGAGGCTCGCTCGCCGTTCGCACGCGACTCACACGCCTTTCACAGTTGGTAAACGTCCCGTCGTTTTCGCTCCAGGCGGCTGCGGGCAGCACGACATGTGCGAACCGGGTGGTTTCATTCTGGAAATTGTCCTGACAAATGAGGAATTCAGCAGAGCCGAGACATCTTTCCACGTGCGCGATGTCCGGCTCCGTGTTGGCCAGGTTTTCGCCGAAGATATAGAAGGCCTTTATCTGCCCCGTGTGCAACCCTTCGATCATATCAGGCATCATCAGGCCGGCTTTGTCAGGCAAGCAATCGGAGCCCCATGCGGCTCGAAACTTTGCTTGGGCCTCGGGATTGTCCACCCGCTGGTAGCCTGGAAAGACATTGGGCAGAGCGCCCATGTCGCATGCCCCCTGCACGTTGTTCTGTCCTCTGAGGGCATTGACTCCGCTGCACTCGAAGCCCACGTTGCCGAGCAGCATCTGGAGATTGGCGGTCGATATCACATTGTGTACGCCGCAGGTGTGCTCGGTAATGCCAAGGGTGTAAGCGAGCATGCCGGGACGGACTGCCGCCATGCGCCTTGCCAGGACCCGGATCGTCTCGGCGCCGATGCCGCAGATGGGCGCCACCAGCTCGGGAGGATATTCCAGGACCTTCGCCTCAAGCTCATCGAACCCGGTGCAACACGAATCCACGTATTCTTTGTCATAAAGGTTTTCAGTAATCAGTACGTTCATTAGCCCGTTCAGAAAAGCAATATCGCTTCCAACCTTTATGGGCAGATGCAGGTTGGCAATTTGCGCCAGCCCGTTACGCCGCGGGTCGACGACGTAGAGCTCGGCCCCTTTGGCAACAGCGTTCTTCACGTATGTCGCCACAACCGGGTGCGCCTCCGTCATATTGCTGCCGATAACGAAGATCAGCTTCGCCTTGCCGAACTCATGGATGGAATTGGTCATAGCGCCCGATCCGAATGACATAGCCAGACCCGCCACCGACGGCGCGTGACAGGTTCTGGCGCAATTGTCTATATTGTTGGTTCCCAAAACGGCCCTAAATAGCTTTTGCATCTGGTAAGAATCTTCATTGATGCTGCGGGCGCAACTCACTCCGGCGACAGCGTCCGGGCCATGCTTTTCGATAATTTCTCTGAGCCTCTTTACCACCAGGTTGAGCGCCTCATTCCAAGACGCCTCGCGAAAAACGCCGTTTTCCCGAATGAGCGGCGTCTGGAGCCGATCTTCGGAATAGATGAAATCATATCCGTATCGGCCTTTGACACAAAGGCGCCCATCATTGGGGGCTGCGCCTTCAACGCCCGAAACCTTGATGATGCGGCCTTCCCTGACATGCAGCATCTGCTGGCATCCCGCGCCGCAGTAAGGACAAGTCGTGCGAACACTCTTCTCCTCTCCCCATGCGCGATAGCGTAAGTGCGTCTTCTTTTCAGTGAGAGCCCCCGTGGGACAAACCTGGATGCACTCGCCGCATGAAACGCACTTATCTCGGTCGTATGAAACGCGAGGCCCATCCGAATCCCGGGATACCGACAGAGCGCCCACTCCCTGAATCTCGTTGCAGGCGCTCACACAGCGCAGGCACAATACGCAACGTTCCGGCCAGGATTTGATGAAGGTGGTGGTATACGGCGCGGTGAATTTAGAAATCGGCAAAGAGGATTCGACGGTTGTCACGCCATGTTCAACCACGAGGTCCTGCAACCGACAGTCGCCGGCCTTGTCGCAGACGGGGCAATCCAGGGGATGACGGGCCAGCATGGCCCTCAATGAATCCTGACGCATGGAGAAGAGGCGGTCCGAGTGAGTAATAACGGACATGCCTTCCAAGGCCTCCGTCTCGCAAGAAAGAACGGGCGCTGTCTTCCCTTCCACTTCTACGATGCACATCCCACAGACGCCTATGGGTTTCAGTCGCTCGTGAAAACAAAGCGTCGGAATTTGAATGCCTGCACGTTTCGCAGCCTGAAGGATAGTGCTCTCGGTCGGCGCCGAAACGTCCCTGCCGTCTATCGTTAATCTCACAGTACTCATTGTGGCTTCTCCTTTGATGAAAAGATCGAGATCGAGTTGTTTCCCGCCAAGCAGACTTAAGTATGCCCCATACTCATTGTTTTCATTGTCAGGTGAAGCCAGTGAAAAGCCACACGAAGGCGCTCCTTGTCAGGATGATAAAACTGTTCGCCGAGACAAATCTCTCATTATACATCCGATCGAGGTCCGTCGTTCGGTGCAGCGGCCTAAGTACTCGAGATCACAGGAACGCTGTCATCTCTACCGAAGGGAGAAACAAATGGCTTTGAAGTTACGATCTTTAGCGCTAAGCAAGGCATGAGAGCCGGACAGAAGAAGATCTCACGATATAAAATATTAGAGGCGATAGAACGGAAGTGATCTTTCGGCCTGGCCTTGTGCCTACCATACACGGGTAGCATGATGAGAGCTACCTCAGGTAAAGCCGAAAAATCTGCACATGCATGAACTCCTTAGTGGGGTGGATATTCCGAGAGTACGAAGCAACTTCTATCATAATCACAGCAGCGCATAAAATTGAAATTATCAATAACCAACGCTCTATTTGCCAGTTATCTCCTATATCCAACAGAGTGGGAGAGTCGCACGGAAGAGAAGTTCAACCGAACGGTGAAGAGATTCTTCCTATGGCGCAAGCCGATGCTATAAATACTACCGATTTGCATCATCAAGACCACAGATATTAAATATGCGCTTTCCGACCAAGGAGCTGGAAGGCGAAACCGGAATGTCTTTGCGAATAGTACAGCTGCCACACTTGCATCACCCATATCGCGAGTTCATCGATGCCGCCCGCAAGGAGAAGGAAAGACGGTGAAGGAACATCCCATGCGACCGACTATTTTGAAGGAATTCGAACGAGCAGGCGAGCTTTCATTGCTCGGACTCACAGAGCACAAAGAAGCCGGAGGAAAAGTGGCGGGGATTTATTGCCTGTTTGCTCCAACGGAGCTGGTCAGGGCGGCCGGAGCTATCCCGGTCAGTCTGTGCGGCAAGAAAGAAGCCCCTATTTCCGCAGCTGAAAAGACTCTGCCGCCCAATCTATGCCCCCTCATCAAATCGAGCTACGGGTATGCGGTAACGGAAACCTGCCCATTCTTCGCCGCTTCGGATTTTATTCTGGGAGAAACCACCTGTGACGGGAAAAAGAAGATGTTCGAGCTGATGGGGAGGATCAAACCCGTTCATGTCATGCAGCTTCCTTATCAGAATAATGGCGGCGGTGCGTTTGAATTTTGGCTTCAAGAGATCATCCGAGTCAAGCGCTTCCTGGAGGAACATACCGGGAGGAGCATAGAAATGGAGGAGCTCAATCGCCAGATCAAGCTCCAGAACGAGGTGAGAAGCTTGACCTGGAAAGTCTCGCTATTCAGCACGGAAAAGGAGATTCCTTTGTCCGCTCTGGATGTGATGACTGTAATGGAAAGCAAGAGCTCCTGCTGCGATCTTGAAGCGTATGCCTCGTTGCTTCGGCAGCTCCTAGAAGAATTGGAAGCGGTTCAGGCCTCCGGAGTTTCTGCGCGGCCGCTGGGAAGCCCTCGTATCCTTCTTACCGGCTGCCCCATTGGCAGGGGCTCGGAAAAAGTCCTGCAGCTCATTGAAGAGTGTGGCGGCTCGATCGTTTCTCTCGAGAATTGCAGCGGCATCAAAGGCCAAGACCTTTTAGTGGAAGAGGACACGCCGAACCCGCTGGAAGCGCTTGCAAGTCGCTACCTGCAGACGCCCTGCTCATGCATGAGTCCCAACGAAGACCGTCTCGACCTGATCGGGCGTCTGGCGAAAGATTTTCATGTGCAGGGAGTTATAGATCTGACATGGCAATGCTGCCACACGTACAATGTGGAATCCTTTCTTGTTAAGGAGCTCGTCGAAAAGCGCCACAATCTGCCGTTCCTCCACATTGAAACCGACTATTCCGCTTCAGATACCGAACAGTTGAGGACCCGTATCGAGGCTTTTCTCGAGTTGATCGGTTGAGTCTTCAGCTCTGAACTTCACGATTACGTCGTTGCGATGGGAAGCGAGACCATCTTCAAAGCCTGAGGCAATGAATGCAGCAGATCTTCAATGGATGAAGCCGGGGTTGGATTTGCCAACAATCCCATCGTCCGGTTCACCTTGGCGGCAAGAGAGCAGGCTTCCGGGATGGGGTAGCCGGCGGCGATCAGAGCTCCGACAATACCGGTAAGACTGTCTCCCGTGCCCCCGACGGGCTCCATGCATTCCACGCAGGGCTCAGCAATCCTTTCGATAATCCCCTGCCGCGAGGCCACAACATCGCAGCGCCCCTTTACGAGCATGTATCGCGATGCGTCTTCATGGTCGTATGATCGTTGGATCAGCTCTTCTACTCGCTCTTCCTCCTGGAGGATGAAGCCTCGAGTGTAAAAAGGGTGTGGAGCGGCTTCGTCTGCAAGAAAAGCGAGCTCGCCCGCATCGGGCGTGAAGAGATCGTAGCACGATGCAAAACCGCTCATTTTGGCCACATACATGTATCCCGCATCGGCTACCAGGAGCGGTTTGGCCTCCATCCCTTCCGTGACGAGATGGATCCTATTGTGCCAGTCCACATCCGGCTGCAGGTAGTGGTAGATAAGAAGCTCGGGGGAGAGCATTGGGAGTCTTTCGGTGAGGTATTTGTAAATCCGGGCGGAGCCGTTTCCTCTCCCGATATCTCCGGCAAGCAGAGCTCTTGGCGGCTTGATCCCAAGAACATGAGCGATCGCACATGCGGCGGCCAAAAGCGCGGGCGTGCCTCGTGAAATGGAAAGAGTGCGGCCATCGAGGAGCAGGCGTCCCTCATCGAACCGGCAGGGGCCTTCGTAGAGGGGAAAATCTTCCCGTGGAACAGTGCCAACAATCAGCCAGGACATCTTCGAATGAGCTCCTCGTAGGCAAGCTGCAGGGCATACCCACATAGTGTATGGCCCAAGGTTCGCGGCGCAGGCGCCTCATGCAGGTTCCTGCCCACCAGGCTTTCGGCCAGATAAGGCACATCCGGGCAGCCTCCCCCGGAGACATTGACGATGCGCAGGTTTCTCTTATCGACTGTCATTTTCATATTGGCGGCCCGCACCATCAAGAAGTCTCCAAAATCCTTGGTTTGAAACAGGCTCACAGGCTCGAGAAGAAGATCTTGGAGGGGCAGGATTTGCAGGGGAACGATTCGCGCGCCCTCGAGCAGGACTGATACTTTCAACTGAGCAACCAGGGAAAACTCGATCACCAGGTCGCACCCCGTGCGGAGGTCGGGAGGAGGCCCTTTTACTGAAACATCGAAGCCTGCCTCCCTGAGAAGAGATTCCGCCCTTATCACCTCGCTGGTATGGTGAAAGACCAGAATGCCCTTATCGGAACGGCTGCAGGCGAACCGTTCATCCCTCTTGGGCGACGCCGCTCCGACTAACGCTGAAATCTTCTTCCAAAACACTGCCAACACCTCTCAACGCGCCAGAATAAGATGACAGTCCTCTCCCTTCCGCTGCTCGTCGCGGATTTCCCAACCCTGCGATCGGGCGGCGCGGCTGACATTCTCCCGGCTCACCTCGTTGTCGACAATGACCTCGATCTCACCCTTTACCTTCTCTTTCATTCTGGACATAGCCAGCAAAACGGGCTGAGGACAGGATAGCCCCCTGGCATCTACGATATCGCTCATCTCTTGCTCCTTCGCTCCATCAGGCGCGAGCGCTCTGCATATTGCTCAAACCAATCACCAGGCAGAAAAAAAGGCTCACGACGACCGCGGCAATTCCGTGCGGACCGATGCCGGCGGGTGAACTGGCCAGACCGAAGTTGTGAGCAAAGGCTGCCCCGGTAATCATGCCAAACACAAAGACTCCGGCGTCGGCATCCCCTTCGCCGGACATGAACAGCTGACGACCGGGACAGCCTCCCGCCAGCGCAAAGGAAAGACCGGCCACAAGCATCCCGGCGAAGTTCCATAAGGCCTGGGTGTGGGCTACGGGCTGCTTCTCGAATCCCGGATGAAACTGGCCGAGTGCGAGGTTGGTCAGCCATGCGGCCGCCATCAGCGCCAAAAAGCCCGAAAAGAGGTGCCACTGCTTGAAGAGAATGAGGTCACGCAGCGCCCCCATGGTGCAGAACCGGCTCCTCTGCGCAAGAAAGCCCACAAGAAGGCCTATTCCAAGAGAAACGGCAACCGGCGCATAGGATGCTCCCGGTCCCTTGAGGCTGTAGAAAAGCACGCCGCTTTGCGCCTGCCCTTCCACAGGCGCAAAGAGGAACCGGAGAAGAAGAAGTCCGGCAATGAGCAAAGGCATCAGGAGTCCGGTCCCATAACTCTGTTTGCTGCTCCGACCAAGATTGTAGCCCTGTTTGAAGAAAATGGCGCCGATCCAAACCCCGACCGTAAGACCCGCCACGCCAAGCAGAGCATTTCCATCCCCGCCCGCAATCCGAAGCAGCGTTCGCCATGGGCAGCCCAAAAAGACAAGCGCCCCGATCATTGCAGTCATTCCCAACACAAACCGCGCGAGAGGCGCCGACCCGCCTCGCGGCTTGAACTCCCGGAAAAGCAGCGCGGCTCCGAAAGAGCCCAGAACAAAGCCCAGGATTTCAGGCCTCAGGTACTGAACCACCTCTGCCCGGTGCATCCCGACGGCCCCCGTAATGTCCCGGTCGAAACAAGCCACGCATATGCCCATGTTCCCCGGGTTGCCCAACTTCTGAAGCAAGGACGCCAGCCCCCCGATGATAACGCCCACGGCGATAATGCCCGTTCGTGTAGCAAAGAGATTTCTTGTCCTTTCCACGTCCTCCTCCTTGGTAGATGCGCTTATTCCCCGGCCTGCGACCAGGGGCAAACCAACTCCTCTACTGAATAGGCATGGGTGTTCCCGCAATAGGGACATCCCACCGCCACTTTTCCCACTAGCATCCGTCTTCCCGGCGCCTCCTCCCGTACTTGCAGCTCACCGACGATCCACCAGTTTTCCGATGCATAATCTTTTCCCGTCTCGGGACATACGAAACAAAGCTTCATCGGAATGAGGCTCCTCAAATGAGACTGCTCATTTTAGAAAGAGGGCTTGTTGTTGTAAAATCGGAATTTATGATGTTTTAATGGCTAATGAATAGAATATATCGATAGGAATAATCAACAAGACATCAATATGCCTCTGTCAATTTACCCAAACAGATCTTTCCATCAGAAAGCATCTTCGATGAGCTTCTCGAACAATTTTGGATCTCGCAGGCGCTCTCCGGATAGCTCTTGCCCGACAACTCCTTCACGGAGAACATAGACTTTGTCAGCCAGACGTCGAGTCTGGCTGAGGCTGTGGGAAACGGCCAAGACGGCGTAGCGTTCTTTAAGACTTGTCAAAAGCCTCTCGATCTTCTGAGCGGCTCTGAAGTCAAGGGATGCCGTAGGTTCGTCCAACAGAAGAATTTGAGGTTCCAGAGCCAGTGCGCGGGCAAGGCAGAGGCGTTGCTGCTGGCCGCCCGAAAGGGTTGTGGCGTCATCATTGAGCCTGTCTTTTACTTCCTCCCAAAGTGAGGCTTCGCGTAGCGCCCATTCAATACGCTCGGCCAAAGCGCTTCCGGTCACGCCAAGGGTGGTCTCAAGCGGCATGGCGAGATTTTTTCTGATGGAAAAAGGAAGCACGCTGGGAGTCTGGAAGACCATTCCAGCCTTCCTGCGAAGCTCCGGAAGGGGGAGGAAGCCGTCGTACACGTTTCCGCATCGGCCATCGAGCCGGACCCAAACCTCTCCCCGAGCTCGGCACCCCGGAAAAAGCTCGTTCAACCGATTGATGGCCCGAAGGAGAGTTGATTTGCCGGATCCCGAAGGCCCCACGATGACTGTCAGCTCTCCCCGGCAAAGGGTCAGGTTAATGGAGCTCAAAACGGTCTTTCCCGAGAAAGCAACGGAGAGGTCTCGAACCATAACTATCGGGTTGCTGCAAGGTGCTAGTGTGTCTTCCATCGCTTCTCGAATTTTACGTGCAGGAAAGAGGCTGCCAAGAAGAGAGATCCTGTCAGGAGGAGGAGCACGAGAGCCGCGCCGAATCCCTGATCGAGCTCCATCTGACTCCTATGCTCGGCTGCGAGGTAGTAGATGCGAAAGGGGAGCGCCTCAAACTTGTCCCAAAGGCTGGAGGGAAGACCAGCGCGGGCGACGACTCCGGTCAGGAGAATAACGGCCGTGTCCTCCGATGCCCTCCCGATGGCGAGTATGGCGCCGCTCAAGACTCCCCGACTTGCAAGGGGAAGCAGGACATGCCTGATGTTGCGCCAAGGGGTGAGTCCGAGGCTTGGGCCGAGCAGCCTCAGATGCTTCGGTATGCCTTCCAGAGCCGTCTGGGTCGTACGGATCACATAGGGCAAAATGAGCAGTGCGATGCAAACCGCTGCAAGAAAGAGGGAAGGTCTTGCCTGCGGGAGTATGGTGTTGCGAAGGAAAAGAATCATCGTGAACCCAAAAAGTCCCATGACGATGGAAGGGGCTCCGGACAGAACATCCACGGCAAAACCCAGTAAAGAGCGGACGCGCTCCGAAGCGTATTCCGAAAGATAGACGCCGCTTGCAACACCGACCGGGATGGCGATGACCGACGAGAGGAAAACCAGGAAGAATGTCCCCACAACGGCAGGCCATATGCCTTCGAATACCGGCCGCGCTCCTGTTGCAGCCGAAAGCCAAGGAGTGTCGCCGAAAAAGAGCTTCGAGTCGATGGAGCTCAATCCCCGTTTGAGCAGGAAGGCCAGGAGAAGGGAGGCAGCCAGGAAGACCCCTATGGAGCAGAGCCAGGCATAGGCGATTATGAGGCGATCAATGGTCTTTTTCATGACGCTTCTTTCCCGTCCTGTTGTCCATTCTGCGGATGAGAAAATTGGCTCCGCCCATGAGAAGAAAGAGGATGAGGCCCGAAGCGAAAACGGACCTGTAGGACATGCTCTGGCTGTCTGTTGCGACAACCAGCGCGATGTGCGCCGTGAGCGTGCGGACGGAATCAAAAAGGGAGCCCGGCACCTGCGGAGCGTTTCCGGCGAGCATGAGTGAAATCAGGGTATCCCCCATGGCCCTTCCGAATCCGAGTACAGCGGCAACGGCAAGACCACGCGAGGATGCTGGAATGAGGACGTGAAGAAACTGGCGGGCAGGAGTGAGTCCCATGGCCTCCGCTGCGAGCCGGAGCATAGGATCGATCTGCTGGAGCCTTGCATGGAATATGAGGACGATAGTCGGCAGGATGAGCAGACTGAGCGTAAGCCCCGCCGTTAGAAAGGAAAAGCCTGCGCCTATCTTCAGCCAGTCCCTCACCAGGGGAACGAGCAGGAAGACCGAAACAAAGCCGTAAATGACCGTCGGGATGCTCGTCATGAAATGGACCAAAGCCAGAAGGAAGCGGGCGAGACACCCGGGAGCAAGAACGGTCACAAAGCCGCATATTCCTATGGCCATTGGAAACGCCAGGCACAGAGCAAACGCCGAAAGAAAAAGGGAGCCAACACACATGGGAAGGATTCCGAAATGACCGGAAAAGGGCTTCCATTCCCACGACAGAACTACGCTCATCCCCCCTGAGGCAATAAGGGGCAGGCAGAAATAAACGAGCAAGGCGAGCATGAAAAGGATCGCCACAGCCGAAATCCCTGTGGCGATCAAGAGGCCCCATTGAATCCATCTTTCGGAGATCAGTCCGGCGCGATTCGCCTCCCTTCCCATCCCGGCGTTTCCATGCGAACGGTCCATACTACTTTAGAGGGATATACCCGTGTTTTTTGACGATTTCCGCGCTTTCGGGGCTCATGACGTAGTCGATGAAAGCTTTCGTGAGCTTCGATGGTTCTCCCTTGACGTTCATGTAAAGCTTTCGAACCACGGGATAGCTTCCGTTCATGGCGTTTTCCTGGGTTGCTGCAACGGACTCGAGCTTGACGGCCTTGAGGCTTTGGTCCACATGCCCAATACCCACATAGCCTATAGCGTCCTTATCCTGCGAAATGGCGATTTTCATGGCCCCATTGGAGGGTACTATATTGGCTGCGCCGGCGACAGGTCCTTTTTTGAGCAGCTTCTCCCAGAAGACTTCGCGAGTGCCGCTCGCCTCGTCACGGCTGAAAAGATGAATGGCCGCGTCCGTTCCGCCAACATCCTTCCAGTTGGTAACGGAGCCTGCGAAGATATCCCGCACCTGCTGCTGGGAGAGATTGTCCACAGGGTTTTCAGGATGGACCGCTGCAGCGACTCCATCAAGAGCGAAGGCAAAGGATTTCAGGCCGTACTTGGCGACTTCCTCCTCTGAAAGCGCCCGCCCGGTGTTCCCAATATCCACAAGTCCTTCTCCTACCTTCTGGACTCCGACGCCCGAACCTCCGCCTTCGACGGTGATTCGGATCTTCGGGTTGAAAGTCATGATCTCTTTGGCTGCATCGTTCATAACGGGTATGTGCGCCGTGCCGCCTGCTATGCTAATCGTCCCTTCGAGACCCGCGAATCCATCCAGGGCGCCGCAAAAGGCGGACTGGAGCAAACCGAACAGCAAGAAAACCGAAAGAATGGCGACTACACCGATGCGCTTGCGCAAAATACCCATGATTTTCCCCTCCCTATAGCCTTTGTCTTCTATGTCGGTTTCGTTCTTCCGGACGTGTGCGCCTGAAAAACTCAGCGCATTGCTCTCTAACATTATGGTAAGACCATTCTACTATGTCCGTGGCTATGAGCGCTTCCCGTAAAGCGCCGCTCCGAGAGCGCCCACCATGTCCGGATTCTCGGGAATGAGCAGCTTCTCTTCGAGCTGTTCTTCCAGGGTCCTTCTCACGCACGCGTTGTGAGCCACGCCCCCGGCAAAAACGAGGGGAGATTCCATCCCGACGCGCCGGACCATCGCAATCGTTCGCTGCACGATGGCCAGGTGGAGCCCCATGGCGATGTTCTCCGCCTTTTCTCCCCGCGCCATGAGGGATGTGGCCTCACTTTCGGCGAACACCGCACACATGCTGTTGATCTGGATGCGCTTATCCGACCCGAGAGCATACTCGCCGAAGGATTCCAGCGGAACTTGCAGAGCTGTCGCCATGAATTCCAGGAACTTTCCGGTCCCCGCCGCACAGCGGTCATTCATCTCGAATTTTCCCACCTTTCCATTGGAAAGAAGCGAGATGACCTTGGTGTCCTGGCCGCCGATGTCGAGGACGGTTCGCGCCTCGGGAAAGAGGAACCTGGCGCCCAGGGCATAGGCCTGGATCTCGGTTATGGTGGCGACATCCATATCCCTTGCGAAATCGGCGAAAAGCTTCCGGCCGTATCCGGTAGCGACAACCCTTTCAGCCTTCACATCCCCCATGAGCCTTTGGCACTGAGCAAGAGGGTCAAAGGTCGTTGGGACCTTGACCCGATAAACCGGGGAACAGCTCCCGTTCAACACGACAAGCTCGATGGATCGGGACCCGATGTCGATGCCGGCTATATTCTCCGCGCACTGCATAACCTACGGCATTCCTCACACTGCTCGCTGTTTTACCATTCACTGATCACTCTTTCAGCGAACCATCTCCACAAAGGCCTCGACACGCGTCTTCAGTTGCTCCACATCCTCCATGCCGTAGTCCGTTTCGATGGAAAGCATGGGAATATCGGCGGCCTTGAGCGCCTTTTCCACTTTGAAAGCCTCAATAGAGTAGGGCTGGCAGAAAGAAAGCCCGTAGTGGATGACGCCGTCGGCCTTGAGGTCTCTGGCCATGCTCACGATGTTGTCCATGCGCTCCGTATTGGGAGTGAAGCAGGCGCAGTCGATCCGCATGTAGCGATCCACAATGGCGTTCAGAAGCTCATCCAGGCTCTCCCCGCTCTCATCGACCAGGTCTCGGGTATTCCTGGTTCCGATGCAGGACTCTTCCCCGACGATAACCGCCCCTGAAGATTCGATCACATACGGGAGCTTCCAGTTGGGAACGGCCATGGGGCATCCCGAGAGCATGAGTCGCGGCGCATCCTTCGGCGCTATTCCCTTCCCGGCTTCCACCTGTTCTTCCAGCTCATCGCAGAGCCGGCCGATCTTTTCGGTAAACCTGACGGGATCATCGTAGAAGCTGATCTGGTTTATGAGCAAGGCATCCCGGCCGGAAATCGGCGCGGGGTCGGCCGCTCTAAGTCGGTTGAGCCTCTGCAGGACCCGGCGCCTGCCGTTCACCAGGCGGATCGCCTCACTGAGCCCGGGCGCCGTGATGCTCTTTCCAGTAATCTCCTCGACTTTATCTTTGAAGCGCAGCACTTCAGCCCGCCAGAGCTCCCGGTCGCAGGCGTTCTTCATTTGGGGGATTTCCATCACGTAAACCGGAGCGTAATCGGAAAAGATCTCATAGGCTTTCTTCTTCCCGTCGCAGGTTGTCTCCCCCACCACAAGATCGCACGATTCGATGTATGGACAGAGCCTTGAGAGCTTGAAGCCCACGAAGGACTTGATGAGAGCGCATGTATTCCTGGGGAGCACCTTCTCCGCCGCATCTTTCCCGGCTTCGGCCCCCGCACAGAGTCCCACCTGGACACCGCCGGCCGCCAGCACGATCTCTTCGGGAACAAAGACGCAGAAGGTTCCGATCACCTTCTTTCCCTGCGCTTTGGCATCCTGGAGCTCCTTGATCCGAAGCCCGTGCACTTCCGATAGAACGAAATCGAGGTATTCCATTCCCCTGAGCCGGCCGGTCTGGCTCATATAGATATCCCCATAGAATTTCCCGAGAACCTGGAGCAGCCCGGCATGGGCGTCCAGATCCAGATTGAGCTTTTCCCACATGGCGTCGTAAGGTGTTGACATAAAAACGGCCTCCCTAAGCTATGGAATTGTCCGGCGAACGCTCCCGCCTTTGCATGCCCGCACGCAACAAAGCATTCCGATGATGTCGGCTGGCGGCAACCTAAGTCATATACTGACTGAGTCCCTGTTTTTCCAATTGGTAATATTGATGGAAATAGAGGAAAGCATTGAGCCGGGCGATGAGGACGATTGCGCCCCGCGTCCCCTACACGCCTCAGGAATATTAATTTAGACTGAAGTTCAATCATCCAAGCCACGGAAAGCGCGATAGATGCTTTTTCTATACTAATTCCTACTAAAATGCTAATTTAGAAAACTTCTAGCGATCAATCAGAGCAACTCTCTGGAAACAGAATTTCAGTAATGCTAATTCACTAAAGAATGAGAAGGAGATTCGGGATGCCAAGGCGCAGTGATATCCGGAAGGTCATGATCATCGGTTCTGGTCCCATTGTGATAGGACAGGCCTGCGAGTTCGATTACTCAGGCACACAGGCCTGCAAAGCGCTGAGGAAGCTCGGCTACGAGATCGTTCTGGTGAATTCCAACCCCGCCACCATCATGACCGATCCGGGAACGGCCGACGCTACTTATGTGGAGCCCCTCACCGTGGAGTCTCTCACTCGGATCATCGAAAAGGAAAGGCCGGACGCGCTTCTACCCAACCTTGGGGGACAAACCGGGCTCAATCTGTCTTCGGAGCTGGCGAAAAAGGGCATCCTCGCACAATATGGAGTCAGGATCATCGGAGTACAGGAGGACGCCATCGAACGAGGCGAGGATCGCATTGCTTTCAAAGAAGCCATGAACAAACTCGGGATCGACATGCCCAGGAGCGAGCCGGCTTTCAGCGTGGAAGAAGCGGAAGCCATTGCGGCCAGACTGGGCTATCCCGTGGTGGTTCGTCCCGCCTATACCCTTGGAGGAACAGGCGGCGGGCTCGTCTATAATGTGGAAGAGCTCAGGACGGTCTCGGGACGGGGCCTCTCGGCCAGCTTCATCGGACAGATCCTCATAGAGGAATCGGTGCTCGGCTGGGAGGAACTGGAGCTCGAAGTGGTGCGGGATGCAAAGAACCAGCGCATCACTGTCTGTTTCATCGAAAATGTAGACGCCATGGGAGTCCACACGGGGGATTCCTTCTGCGTGGCGCCCATGCTCACCATTTCTCCGGAGCTCCAGGCGCGCCTCCAGAAGCACTCTTACGATATCGTCGAGGCTATCGAAGTGATCGGCGGAACGAACATCCAATTTGCTCACGATCCCAAGAGCGACAGGGTGGTAGTTATCGAGATCAACCCCAGAACCTCCCGCTCTTCAGCTCTCGCATCCAAAGCGACAGGCTTTCCCATCGCCCTCATCTCGGCGGGCCTGGCCGGTGGGCTGACTCTGGACGAGATTCCGTACTGGCGGGAGGGCACGTTGGAGAAGTACGCCCCTTGGGGCGATTATGTGGTCGTGAAGTTTTCCAAGTGGGCCTTCGAGAAGTTCAAGGGGGCCGAAGATAAGCTCGGCACTCAGATGCGCGCCGTGGGCGAAGTGATGAGCATCGGCAAGAATTACAAGGAGGCGCTGCAAAAGGCTATTCGATCCCTCGAGACAGGGAGATGGGGACTGGGCTTCGCCAAGGACTTTCCAGAAAGATCTTTGGCGGAATTGATGGAGATGCTCGCCTTTGCGTCGAGCGAGCGACAATTCATCATGTACGAGGCCTTGCGCAAGGGCGCCTCTGTGGATGAGCTTTACGCAAGGACGCACATCAAGCCCTGGTTCATTGAGCAAATGAAGGAGCTGGTCGACCTTGAGCAGGAGATGCTGAAGCACAAGGGCCGCACGCTGCCGGACGAATTGCTCGTTAGAGCCAAAAAGGACGGTTTTTCCGACCGATACCTCGCTCAACTGCTCAACACTACGGAACAAAAGATTCGAGAACAGCGCAAAGCCATGGGATTGATCCAGGGCTGGTCGGCTGTGCCGGTCAGTGGAGTGGAAAACGCGGCTTACTACTATTCCACCTTCAACGGACCGGATGAGGTGCCCACGAGCACGAAGCGCAAAATCATGGTGATCGGCGGCGGTCCCAACCGCATCGGCCAGGGCATCGAGTTTGACTACTGCTGTGTACATGCCGCCTTCACTCTTCGGGATCAGGGCTTTGAGTCCATCATGGTCAACTGCAACCCGGAGACGGTCTCCACGGACTATGACACCTCGGACAAGCTGTACTTCGAGCCCGTGACGGTGGAAGACGTGCTTTCCATTTACGAAAAGGAACAACCCGAAGGCGTTATCGTGCAATTCGGCGGTCAAACGCCGCTCAATATCGCCCGAGAGCTTGCCGAGGCGGGGGTTAGGATCATCGGGACGCCTCCCGACACCATCGACCTTGCCGAAGACCGGGATCGATTCCGGCAGATGATGGAAAGGCTGGGCATTCCCATGCCCGAGTCCGGGATGGCGAGCACTCTTGAAGAAGCCTTGGCGGTGGCCGGAAAGATCGGGTACCCGCTCATGGTGAGGCCATCGTACGTGCTGGGTGGGCGCGGGATGGAGGTGGTCCATGATGAGAAGACGCTTCGCGAATATGTGGCTGCAGCCGTTGGAGTGACCCCGGACAGGCCGATACTCATCGACCGGTTTCTGGAAAACGCCATCGAGGCGGAAGCGGACGCCATTGCGGATGGAACGGATGCTTTTGTGCCCGCGGTCATGGAGCACATCGAGCTTGCCGGCATCCATTCGGGGGACTCTGCGTGCGTCATTCCGCCCATCAGCATTTCGGCAAGACATCTGGAGACCATCCGGGAATATACCCGAAAGATAGCGGTGGAGCTGAAGGTGGTGGGGCTTATGAACATGCAGTATGCCATCGCCAACGAAACCGTCTACGTGCTGGAGGCCAACCCGCGAGCATCCCGAACCGTGCCTCTGGTTTCGAAGGTCTGCAATATCCCAATGGCGACCTTGGCGACCCGGCTTATGCTCGGTGAAAGACTCGCCGACATCGGACTCAAAGTGAGGCCCATTCCGCATTTCGGAGTGAAGGAAGCCGTCTTCCCGTTCAACATGTTTCCAGAGGTGGACCCTCTCCTTGGTCCCGAGATGCGCTCCACGGGAGAGGTCCTTGGCATGGCTGACTCCTTCGGCCTCGCCTATTATAAGGCTCAGGAAGGCGCCCTTCAAAAGCTTCCTCTTGAGGGAACGGTACTGATCACTGTTTCGGATGCGGATAAGAACGCAGCTCTCCAGGTAGCTCGCCGGTTCAGGGACCTGGGATTCGCCATCAAAGCCACTCGGGGCACGCATCAATTCCTGCTTCAGAGCGGGATTCGCTCGGATGCGATTGACAAGATGCACGAGGGGCGCCCCAACATCGTGGACGCAATAAAGAACGGCGAGATCCAGCTGGTGATCAACACTCCCGCCGGGGGGAAGAGTCTGCACGACGATTCCTACATACGCAAGGCCGCCATCAAGTACAAGGTTCCCTACATCACCACCGCAGCCGCCGCCATAGCCGCCGCACGGGGGATCGAGGCATGTCGGGAGGGAAACGGCGCGTGCAAAGCGCTGCAGACCTATCACTCGGAGCTATAGCGCACTTTGGCGTAAGATCGGCATGAGTCGGGAAGATGTTGGATGCTGGATTCCGGATGCTTGATGAAGAGAGGATGGGCATGGGCTTCGAAGGTTCTTCCCGGAATCCGGAATCAAGCATCCAGCCAAGGCCGAACTTACGCCGAAATGAGCTGGCTAGTGGGCCGTCAACATAGCCAATGCCTCGACCTACGGGGAGATCGACAGCTGTTGACATAGCAAGGCGGATGATGAACTAAAGCTCCCAATTCATATCCGCCCAGCCCATCCGGTTTCGAGAATCATGCGCCTGGAGTCCTTTGGAAAGGACCACCGAATTTCTCCAACGGGCGCCGTTTTCACAGCATCTTTCATGAAATCCAAAATGAGCATCACCGTTTTCGATTAGACCTTTTTATTCTGCACCAAGTCCCACCCCGTTTTGATATCGCCCTTTTTCGCTCCGCTCTGGTGGTCGCTCTCGGTGTAGATGAGCTCGATTGTCCCATAGTTGAAAGAGACTTCCTCGAGCGGCAGAGCCTCGCCTCCCTGGGCGGCGCCTCCGGGGCGAACGGAGCGGACGATGACATCGCTCATCTTATATTCCATGTACTTCAACTTGTCTTCGGTAGCCCGGCACAGCTCCAATTTGACCTCATTGATGTGCTCGCCGCCGGCGCAGGCAAGGGCCAGCTTCGGAGAAGCCTTATCGAGAGTCTTGACAATGGAGAAATCGTTGAAGTCGGCGCGCTGCGAGGAGGCTGCGCCGCCGCTGCTGCGCGCTCCCGCCGACGGCTGGGAGACTCCCCAGCTGAATGAAAGCACCTCGATCCACTCCTTGTGCTTGTCGTCCGTGCTTTCTCCGGGTACTGACGAAATCTTCAGGAATCCATCAAACATGACCTTCCTCCTTCTGTAGAAAGTTGTTTGCGACAAATCTGCCACTCATCTTCATCTTCTTCAAGTCTGATCCCATCCATGCACTGTCGGTCGTTGCTAATGAGATTGTGCATAAGTTGAGCCAAAGCTGCAAGAGTGCGCATTTCCATCAAAATACAAAGGTAGATGTAAGCGGCCGAACCTCTAACCCCTTTCTTGTCATTGCATCTACTGCTTATGCCGGCTCCCGTAAATGGTGCAATTCTCTCTAAGTGATCAAGGATATTATCTTCATATCAGCATCTTAGCGATATAACATTAAAGCACCCTGTCTTTCACAAACCCCGGGTTGGATTCATTACGGCCGGGAATGCAGTCTCCATAGCTCCCCGCGCGACGATTCCGAGAGCAAAGAGAAGCTTCAGAGCGCCGTTCTTTGGGACTTGCGATTGCAGGGGGAGTTATGTTATCCCAGCTACTCGTTCTGTATAGAATTCCAGAGGCGAGTATTCCACCTGCAATTTTCCAATCGAGCGTTCGGCAGGTTTTCGGCAAACCTCTAAAAGCGCCTCGGGCAGAGACCGGAAGATGGGATTCTTGGAAATAACGTCGTGATCGAGAGGACATGGGGAGTATATGTTGGAGCTCGAAGTACTAATGGACCGCATCAGGAAGAAATATACCGTAGAAGCCATTCCTCTCAAGATTGGCGACAAGGTTCTGAAGGTCTTGCAGATCAAGGATTACGAAGAATATGTGGCGAAGCTTGTGGAGGAAGGCAATGTCGATGCGCTGGACCTTCCCTTTTGGGCGAAGATCTGGGATGCAAGTCTGATGCTGGCTTATTTCATGGGAACGCAGCCGGTTGCGCCAGGCCGCAAGATTCTCGAGATCGGCGCCGGTCTCGGAATAGTCGGAATATACGCCGCGCTTCACGGGCACAATGTCGTCATTTCGGATATCAACGAGGACGCCCTGCTTTTTGCCGAAGCCAACGCCTTGATGAACGGCGTCCGCAATGCCAGCATCCGAAGGATCGATTGGAAAGATCCCGTGCTGCCCGGATCGTACGATCTTATCATCGGCTCCGAAGTGGTCTATGACCGCGAATCGTATCCCGCCCTGGTGCAATTCCTGAAAAATGGAATCTCGAAAGATGGAATGATCTTTCTCGCAAAAAATGCAGAGTTGAACGCGCCCATGTTTTTTGCTGAAATGGCTGGACACTTTCAGTTCAAACAGACAACCCAAACGGTTACTGCCGAGGGCGAACCACGCCGAATCGAACTGTACGCCATCCGTTTGAAAAGATAATCAAGGGAGTCGATCGGCATGACGGCAGGGGGAGCGATAAGTCCGTTCACCATTGAGCTTTCATCCGGAGCGCTGGCGGCCGCCGTCCATCTTCCGGATCGGATTCCAGCGCCTGTGGTGGTGTGCTGCCACGGCCTTTTCAGCTCGAAAGACAGCGCCAAATTCATCGGCATAGGAAACGCATTCGCTGATGCCGGCCTGGCCGTCGTGCGCTTCGACTTTTCCGGATGTGGCGAGAGTACGGCGTCGCTCGAAAAGGACCTCCTATCCTCACGAATCCGAGATCTTGACTCCGTATTGGAGTATGTCCGGCATCAGACATGGTTCAAAGGAGAATTAGGCCTCCTGGGATCAAGCCTCGGCGGATATCTGGCGCTTCTTGCCGCCGCATCGGGCAAAATCGGAGTGAAAGCCGTAGTCAGTTGGGCCGCGCCTTTCGATATCGAAAAGATTGACAAGGCTATGGAGCAATCCGAGGCCCTAAGGGCTCTATTCCCGCCCGGCTTCAGTGCGGGAAGCCCCAAGAATCTTCGCCGTTTGCCCCCCGTCCCGCGAGTGCTGGTTATTCACGGCCAAAAGGACGAAACGGTTCCCTGGGAAGAGGCTCTCGACATTTATCGCCAGGTCGGCGACCCGAAACGCCTGCTCCTCATGGAGACCGGAGATCACCGACTGTTGGACCCGCACTGTAGAGAGTTGGCTGTCAGCACAAGTCTAAGCTGGTTCCTCGAGCATGGAATGAGTTGAGAGACATCCCCTCTGTGTAGAGATAAAGCCTGATCTCTGTAGGCCCCCCATGGGGCAAATACTGTGATTTTATCCTGGAAATAAGCAGTTTACCCGACTTTTCTTTTGAGCTGCGGCCCTTAGTTTACTTCACATATACTCAATACCCTCTCACTTCTCCTTAGCCGGGGTTACCCCTCCCTAACCCCGGCAATTTCTCTCTCATCCAATTCGGGCAGCGCGCAGGACGTGAAATGCTTGCCCCCTCTCTTCCCTCGAGAAGCCACAATGCTTAACATCAACAGGTTTAAGTAAGAAATTTGATCACTTTTTTGTTGGTTGAAGTAATATAAACGAGAGACTGTTTCAAGGCTTCCGGCGCTCTGTATCGAGTGCTCTTCTTTACGCATCCATTTCCAGTAAATACACGGGAGGTCGAGAATGGCTAGTCAAACCAAAGATGTTCGCCCTGAAAATGTGAAGAAGCGCTTTCCGGACAGCGTTGTCCCGCTTGTCAATGGAAAAGCGCTGGTTCAAGCGGCTAAGAAACATACGGCTATGATTATGGCCACCAACATTCGTTGCCGCTTGCCGGTCGAAGGCATTGTGCTCGCGTCGCTGGCCGCCAAGGCTCCGGTTATGTACGAAATCGCTCGTTCAGAATTGGGTTACACGGAGTTTACGCCGGCAACCTTCGCCGAGTTCATTGTCAAAGAAAATGAACGGCTCGGAAACACAGAGGTTCCCTTCGCCATCCATGGAGATCACATCACCGTCAAAAAGCCGGAAGACATCGAAACCGTTTCGTCTCTCATAGCGGCCGAGATGGAGGCTGGGTTCACCTCGTTTGCGATCGACGCCTCTCACATGGAAAACGAAAAGAACCTGGCGGCTACGGCTCAACTGGCGAAGCCGATTATCGAGATGGGGTTGAATCTTGAAGTTGAGCTCGGAGAGATCGGCGCAAAGAGCGGCAGCGCCGAAGGGTTCACTCAACCGGACGAGGCGAGCTGGTTCATAGGAGAGCTGGACAAGAAAGGAATTCGCCCCAATCTCCTCGCCATCAATAACGGCTCGATTCACGGCACCTATTTTGGAACGACTCAGGAAGGCATCCAGTTGGAGCTGACTCGAGAAATTTGGAACGCCATCCAGCCATGGTCCGTAGACATCGCTCAGCACGGCATTACGGGAACTTCGCTCGATAAGATTTCGTCTTTCATCCAATACGGAATCAGGAAGGGGAACGTCGGAACGTTGTGGCAGAATATCGCCTTCGGCCTCGCCATGAACCAAAACGGCAACGCGCTCACCAATGAAAATCGCGAATACATAAAGCGCCCCTACCGCGGATTGCCGGATGAGCTGTGGGATGAGATGCTTGCCTGGGCCGCCGAGACGAAGAACACGGGCGGGAACATCAAGAACGCGAATAAACCGTTTGCGGCAAAAATGAACGCCATTCCAGCATGCTATAAAAAACGCATCACAGAGCATGCTTACGAGGAAGCCCTGCGGCTCTTCGAGGCCACCCGTTCGATCGGCCTTGCTGAAAGCGTGCGTGAGCTTCTTTAATTCAGGACCTGAGTCGCCCTTTGGCAGTGAGGGCGACTCTTTCATATATTTCTTTTACGACGATGATTGCCTTAACAGACTTTATTTCCACTACTTCCTCTGCGCTGAAATATTCCCGCAATCTCCAGGTTCCGTCGCTTTCTTTTGAAAAATACTCTATGTGAACGGAATCCTGCTCGACCAAAAGGTAGTCGGTTAAGGTTTCTATGTTTCTGTAGGCAGTGAATTTTGATCCCCGGTCGTAGTCCTTGGTCGATTCCGACAAGACTTCCACTATAACGACCGGATTCACAATAGTGTCCGAACGACCTTCCGCAAATTTTATATCTCCGCAGACAACGGCAATATCCGGCGTATAGTGGATGTCTTTCTCAACCTGCACTCGCAAGTCACTCGCGAAGGCCTCGCATGAACCTTCCCGAAATTGTAAGTTCAGCAAGCTCGCGAGATTGAGCGTAATTCTGTTGTGATTCGGCGTTCCCCCCGCCATGGCGAAAACATCGCCACAGTAGTATTCACTCCTATGTTCTGAGACATCCTCTCGGGCAAAGTACTCTTCGATACTGATCCGCTCTTTGCTTATCTTCAACATATCTTAGATCCTTCATCCCGGTGGGAAGGCTTGTCGGTTGCGGCGTCTAGCCCCGCCTCTCCCAACGATGTCCGCTCGGAGTATCGAACACTCTGATGCCTCGATCCAGTAATGCTTGTCTCAGTTGATCCGATTCTTCCCAGTTTTTGCACGCTCGGGCGCGTTCCCGTTTTCTTAGAAGATCTTCTTCCTCAGAGCTCAAGGGCTGCAGGTCCAGATCGAAAACACCGAGAATATCGTTTAGCTTCTGTAAAAGGACCCGGATTTCCTTGCGTTGCGCCTCGTTGAATTCTCCCCTGTCCAGGATGGGATTTGTCAGCCGAACGAATTTAAAGAGAGAAGCCAGCGCTCCCGGTACGTTCAAATCATCGGCCAGAGCGTCAAAAAAGCTCTGTTCCGCCGAATAGATGGTTTCCAGCAGAGTCGTGTTCTCACACTTTCCGCTCGCCGAATATTGAACGCGACTGATAAACTCTCTAAGCCGCTTATAACCCTGGACGGCATTCTCTATGTTCTCCAGGTTTGCGTGTATGGGCTTTCTGTAGTGAGTCCCGAGAAGCCAGTATCTCAGCTCCTGGTAGGAATACCCCCGCGCTGCAAGGTCCCGCACGGCCATGGTCTCATCCAGGAAATCGTCTTCCTTCTTTTCTCTTTCGGCCCAAACACGCTCGCAAACCATCCACGTATTGGCGAAGGGCTTCCCTGTCAGCGCCTCTCCTACTTCCCTTACATTTTCGAGGTGCGGGAAGAGAAAGTCCACACTGCTTATCTGGATGTCGATCGGGCTTCCCAGATGGTATACGGCAACCGCCGCGGCCGCAATATGCCAGCTTGGAAGCACGTTGCCCCAATCTGTCTTCATACACATGCCGTGCTTGAGCTCTGCGAGAGTCGCACGCTTCAAGAGCGTAAAATCCCTCGGGTTGAGCTTTTCATAAGCATCGAGGTCAACGGTTGTGCCGAGTCGAATCTTTTTCGGGTCTATTCTCGAGAGTGAGCCGTAATTTTTGCTCTTTGCGAGATTGAAATAAACGGAGCGAAGCTTTTCGTACGCAAGGCCCTTATCGACAAGCGATCGGGTGAAATCGATTATGGTGTCCATGTGCTCGGTGATGCGCGGATAGCGGTAAGCTCTCTGAATGCCCAGCCGGTCGAGATCTTTGATGATGTCATCCATTCTCTGCTGGGTGTAGGAGGCGAGGCTCGTTTTCGCTGAAAGCGATCCCTGGATCGTGCGACTTTCCATGTCCGCGATCATCACCACCTGATTTGCCGAAAAACCTTTGGCTTGAACGAAACGGCTCAGGAGGTCGCCAAGAAGGAATCGTCGCGATCCTTCGATGCTCAGCGGACTGTCGAGCGGAGGACCGGTTATGAAAATGCGGACTTTACCTTCCCTCACCGGCTTGAATGCGTTTTTTTTTCTCGAGAGCAGATTGTAAAAGCAAAAATCCGGCTCCAGCATGGTCGTAAAAAGGTTGGTGCTGAGATAGCGATCCCCGCCATCCGGAAGCACCACGACGACAATGCCGTCCTCGCGCTCTTCCGCAATTTTTACAGCCGCAGCCATAGCCGCTCCAGAGCTCATTCCGACGAAAATGCCCTCCTCGCGCGCCAGCCGACGGGCCATTTCGAAGGCTTCCTCGTCTTTTACGTTCACGACCCTATCGAGAAAATATCGATCGAAGATGCCGGGAACATAGGACTCCTTCATGTTTTTCAGCCCCTGGATTTTGTGTCCGGAATAGGGCTCTACGGCAATGACTTCGATCGCCTCGTTCCGGCTCTTCATGGCGCGCTGGATGCCCATCGCAGTGCCGCTGGTGCCCAGCGTGAGCACTACCGCATTGACCTTCCCGTCCGTTTGGTCGTAGATCTCGGGCCCCGTGCCGAATTCGTGGGCGGCGGGGTTGGCGGGATTGTTGAACTGATCCGGCATGAAATAGCGGTCCGGGTTCTCCCTCACCAGCCTGTACACTTCCTCAATGGCGCCGTCTGTGCCCATGGAGCCCGGAGTGAGAAGAATCTCGGCCCCGAGCGCCTTGAGTATTTTCTGCCGCTCGAGGCTTGCGGTCTCTGACATCGCGAGCAAAAGCCGGTAGCCTTTGACTGCGGCGACCACCGCCAGACCGATTCCCGTATTCCCGCTCGTTGCTTCGATAATGGTCTTATCGGGAGTCAGAAGTCCCTCGCGCTCCGCCGTTTCGATCATCATCAGAGCCGTTCGGTCTTTGATGGAGCCGCCCGGGTTGGATGTTTCCACTTTGGCGTAAAGAGTGACATTCGGGTTCGGATTCAGACGATTGATGCGTATAAGAGGAGTGTTTCCGATGCATTCCAGGACATTAGAAAATACGTTCTTCATGGTCGCCTTGTTGCCTATCTATGTGGTCAGGAGTATTTCCCATCGCTAGCGGTGGGTGCGTGATTCAACGTCCAGGGAGTTCCTTAATCTCTTAAAAAAAACGAGCACTCTTATTTCCAAATTGTCACATAACAGGCCTCTCTGCCGGTCAATCTCGCGGAATGCTTTCAATCCGGCGGAATCGGCCACGCCCGGAGCCTCTATTATAGCCTCCCAAGCAAGCCGCGCCCACTTCTTACGGAGCATTTCCATATATGCAGCATCATTGCTTTTTGTCAAAATGTTTCATCGAATCTTTTTCCTCGACCTTTTATCTTTCGCCTTTCCGCTAATTCATATACATTGCAGAGTGATCATTCCCACTCTATTATGAGGCGCCAATATTCAATGAATAATCTCGATCTTCAGAACCAACTCCTCGACCTCATCCCAAAAGGCTACAGCGTCGTTACGGAAACCGAGAGATTCGCCCATCAGCTCCATTGGCGATATCGGCGCAGGCGAGCCGCGGAAGTGGAGTCTGCCTGGGATTCTCCACGCATCCTCACGCTCAACCGTTGGATGGAGCGATGCTGGGAGGATAGCTGGCCTGGTTGCTGGCCCGCTTCCGATTTCACGAGATGGAAAATCCTTGGGCAGGCGATCGATCATACCCCCCCTCCCGAACCTCTCAATTGCGATATTCCGCTGATCCTGGCCGTGGACGAGTGTTTCGGTCATTGTTTGCGCTATGGAATTGATCCCGGCCACGGGGAGCCTTCCAATCGACTTGTGGAGTGGCGAAGAGATCTCTGGCCTCACTTCAAAAGGGAGTTGGAGAATGCAGGATACTTTCATCCGGCCTCCCTTCCCGAAATGATTTGCACAAGGCTTCTCCCCAGCTCGGGCTTTTGGCCGGGCAAGACCCTGTTTTTTGGCTTCGAATTTCCCGGTCACTGGGAGACAGTCCTCATCCATGGCCTTCTCGGAAGAGAAATGAACCTTAGCTTCAACCTGCCTCGATGCGAGGCGAGAAGCCCGGGGCTCGCCTTCACAGACCCGGAACAGGAGATCTACTGGATCCTCGAAGATTTGACCTCCGCAGCCGAAGTCTTCCCCTTGCATGAATTGGCTGTAGCGGTGCTCGATCCCGACACGTACTCGCCTCTCATCGCGAGGGGCCTCGAGAGTCTTTTCGGCCGGCCACTGCTCGGGGAACAGGCAGCCTACAACCTCTTTCCCGACGATTCTCTTTCCAATGCTCCTCTTTTCCGTGCGGCCTTTCTTCCCGTGGATTTCTCGCTGGACGATCAGCCGCGAGCGCTGCTCCTGGCCCTTCTCCGTTCGCCATATTACGGCTACTTTGCCCGGAGGAGCCGCGCACTCGCCCAATGGGATCGAACCTGGAGGCGGCAGGCGGCGGAACGGGGAGTAAAGGCCCTCTTATCGATCCTGAGCGAGGCGGAAAAAGAAGCTTTGCCGCTCAAAGGCAACGAACTGCTTGAAGGCCTGGCGATCTTCCTCGAACGCCGTTCGCGTCCTTGCTCTGCGTGGGTGAAGGCTCTCCAGAATTTCTGGGATCGGATGCAATTCCCCATTCTTGCCGATGAAGCCGATCAGATTGCCTGGCGACAGCTCACCGAGCTTCTCCAGAAACTGGCGACGGGATTCTCTTCGCACGCCGTGACGCTCAGCGAATTTTATGGATGGTTGAAAGCCGCCGCGGATAAAGCGCCTATTCAGAAGACAGGACTTGAAGATGCCGGAATTCAGGTCGTCGGGGCTCTCGATGCGCGAGGCCTTTCTTTCAAGCGTCTGTATATACCTGGCCTTATCTCCGGCGCTCTTCCCCGACCCGTGCGCCCTCTTCCGCTCCTTGACTCTTCTGAAAGAAAGCGGGTGCAGGGCGGCAGCGCCGAAAGTCAGTTTGAATTCGGAAGGCTGCTTTTCCTGAATCTTCAGGCGGCCGCCGATCAAGTGACAGTTACTCGTCCCATGATGAGCGCAAAAGGGGATATGCTTCTTCCATCTCCTTTCCAGCCGGAGGGTGAGGAGATAAAATATAGTCCCGTTATCCCCTGGAGACAGTTTCTACCCGCGCTTCAAAGAGCCCGCTGGCTGGTTGACGGAATTGCGGGGATTTCTGAAGCGGCGGGCGAGATAGACACTGCCGGGGAAGGCCTCACACCCGATGATGCGGCTTCCGACGCATACTCGGTGGATTGTTTTGCGGCTCCCAATGAAATCTCAGTCAGCAGTCTCGAGGCTCTCATTGAATGTCATAGCCGATTCTTTTTCGAGACGATTCTTCGGCTGGAGCCCCTGCCAGAGCCTCAACGCGGCCTGGACCCGAGGAGCCGCGGCGAGATGACGCACAAAATCCTGGCTGACTTCGGCAGGAAGATTCCGGGCGCCGAGGAATCGCCCGCTTCGTGGGAGGATCTTCTCTGTAGCCTCAAAGAAGTCGTTGATAAAGCCTTTGAGCCCTGCAACGACAGTGCGCTCTGGAAGGTTGAGAAGAAAAGGCTTCTCGGCATGGGAGGAAATTCCCCGGGGCTCCTTGTTGAATGGCTTCGCAAGGAGCTGGAGAGGCTCCAAAACGGATGGCGATGGCTGGCCCTGGAAAGCTCTTTTTCCGGGTTGAGGCTCGGGGAACGGCTGGTCGCCATCAAAGGACGTCTGGACCGCGTGGATTGCCACCCGGAGGAGGGAGTCATTTGCTGGGATTATAAAACCGGCAGGATTCCCGGCCCTAAAGAGATATGGGAGGAATTGACAAGCCCGCAGCTTCCCGTCTACCTGATTGCAATCGACAGAGGATTGATCAAAGAGATATCAAAAGGATTCGGCGCTCACTCCGCAGGCTACATAGATCTTCGCTCCATTCGCCATCTCAAGCATCAGTGCGCAATGAAGGGGACCGAGGAGACGCTCGCTCTGCTCGAAAGCTGCGAGGAGCGAATCTCCGCAGTTCTTTCCAGCCTCGAGCATGGCGACTTCCCTCCTCGATGGATGAATCAGTCTTGCGACTTCTCATGCCCATACATTTGCATTTGCGGCAAGCCGTCATCCGGTTGATCCCACAGCAGCGCGGAGGCGAGCATTGATGAGGCAAAGAGGCGCAAATCTTCTGGTTTGCGCCTCTTTCATGGCTGAAATGGAAATGAGGCCGGGAAAATTTGACGATATCTCGGTCGGTTGACGTCACTGGTTCTTGGAGGTATAAAGGCGTGTCTTGCCGCATCGGAATTTCCAGATTAATAAGAGGGAAGAAAGTGTCGGTTCCAAGATCGATTCCTCTGCATTTTCATCTCGGATCCTTCCCCTGTTGGATCTCGGGACTGATGGGTTGAGGAATCTTCATGCCCCTGGTTTGGTTTTTTTGAGCTTGCCGGCTCATCCCGGCAAATCACAGGCTACGTCTTTTTTTGTGAACCTTCACGTCGGTTCGCGCCGAGCAGAACAAGCTTGAATGAATATTGGCATTTTTTTCCGTTCATCAATTCCCGGCAATCGAGAAGGAGCAATCCATGAAAATCGGGGTGATAGGCACAGGTGGGGTTGGTGGTTACTTTGGCGGCTTATTGGCTCGCGCAGGCCTTGACATTCATTTTCTCGCCCGCGGCAAGCACCGACAATCCCTTCTCGAAGAGGGACTGCAGGTTGTTTCGAGTCAGGGCAGCTTTCGAGTCATGATACACGTGACTTCGGAGCCGGAGGAAATAGGTCCCGTGGATTTGCTGCTCTTCTGCGTCAAATCCTATGATACTCTGGAGGTCGCCCGCTCCATTGCGCCCATGGTGGAGGAAGACACCGTCGTCCTGACTTTGCAAAACGGCATAGACAATGTCGACAAGCTCATTCAACTCTATGAAGAAGACCGCGTGATGGGAGGAACGGCTTTTATAGAGGCTTCGATTGCCGCGCCGGGCGTCATTGCTCATAGTGGAAAAAGCGCGCGCCTCATCTTCGGAGAGCTTTCCGGCAAGCAGACCAGCCGGGCTGAAAGGATATTCGACCTTTTCAAGAAAGCCGATATCGACGCTGAGCTGAGCACGGACATACACCAGGTCTTATGGTCCAAATTTCTTTTCATCTGCGCTATCCATGGCGTGAGCACCCTCTCCAGGGCGCCTCTGGGGTTGGTCCTTTCCTGTCCCGAAACGCGTGAGCTCGTCGCCGGCGTCATGCGAGAAGTAGAGACACTAGCCCTCAGGCGGGGAATCCATTTGTCCGAGCAGGCTGTTCCGGAAGCGATCGCCCTTGCCGAATCGTATAATAAGAGATTCAAATGCTCGATGCTGCGGGATTTCGAATGGCGTAGACCGATGGAGGTTGAAGCGCTCAACGGAATGGTGGTGAAGCTCGGCAAGGAATCGGGGATTGAAACGCCCCTGAATCAGGCTATTTACGCCTGTCTCAAGCTCGAAAACCAGAAAATTGTCGATCCCTTCTGGGCCAGCCAGCTGGAGGATTTTGACTGAGCTTCATTTGTAAATCCGCCCTTTCTCAAAACGATTTCCTCCCGAAGCGGCAGCTTTCCCGCCTGCCCATCCGCAGCGAGCTCAAGCGCTGTTTCGGGAACGCAGACCTCCCCTTTTTGCGCTATTTGACTCTGGCGAACGATTCCTCCAGATACTATACTGATACGAAGGATTACATATTTCTTCGTTGCAGAGATGGAAAGCGCTAAGGGGTTTTTATCCCTTGAAGACTTGTGGAATGGACAGGCCGGAATACGTTGGAACAAAAACTCACACCCGCCCGAATTACAATCATATACCTTCTCGTTGGTGGGACCTGGATATTGGGCTCAGACGAGCTCGCCTCTTTGTTTGTTTCCGACCGGGAAACGCTCACCCATCTGCAGACCTTCAAAGGATGGTTTTTTGTCGCCACAACGGCGGCTATGCTATATGCGCTCATGCGCGCCGCCAACCTCTCGCTCGTCAAGGCGCAGAATGCTCTTGCAGCTTCGGAAAAACGATACAGAACGATAGGCGAGTTGATTCCTTTCGGGGTTTGGGTGACGGACCGGGACGGGAATGTCGTTTATCTTAGCGACTCATTTCTCGAGATGCTGGGCATGTCCCTTGAGGAATGCAGGAGCAATGGATGGGTGTCCCGGCTTCCGCCAGAAACTGCCGAAAAATTGCTCAGCGATTGGCAATCCTGCCTGGAGGGCGCCTGCTTCTGGGATTATGAATTCGACATCATCAACAAGGACGGGGATTATTGCACCATACTGAGCCGTGGCGTTCCGCTCGAAGACGACAGCGGCTCTACGCTCTCCTGGGTCGGAATAAACGTCGACATCACACAGCGGAAAAAAGTGGAGGAAGCCCTAAGGGAGTCTGAAGAAAAGCACCGAGCCCTGATTGAAGCGTCTTCCGATGGGATTTTCGTCGTCGATCGGAAGCGGCGCATCACTTCATGCAATCAGGCTTTTCTTGACCTCTTCGGTTATGAAAAGGAAGAAATGGAGGGGATGTCCGCCAAGATTCTTCACCCCTCGGAAACAAGCTTTCTCACGTATGGCGAGAAGGCTTATCCCGTGATGGAATCTGGAAAACCTTTCAGAACGGAATGGGAGTACATGCGAAAGGACGGCTCGCTTATTCCCCTTGAAGGCTCGATGTCCGCCCTACGCGCGTCCGATGGATCGATTACCGGTTTTGTCGGCATCTTACGCGATATAACGGACAGGAGAAAATCCGAGGCGGAGCTGATAAGGCATCGGAATCATCTGGAAGAAATGGTGAAGGAGCGGACCAACGAATTGGAAGCGGCTCAGAAGGCTCTGATTCAGAAAGAGAAGCTGAAGACCCTGGGGGCCATATCGGCTGAAGTAGCCCACGAGATTCGAAATCCTCTGGTTTCGATAGGAGGATTTGCAAAACGTCTTCAGAAAAAGCTTCCCCATTCCCCTGAAGTGGATATCATCCTGAGCGAATCCAGTCGCTTGGAGGGTATCCTCGATAGAATCAAGAACTATCTCAAACCAATCCAAATGCAGCCCGAAGCTTGTGTTGTAAACTCCGTTGTGGAGGATACCGTGGAGCTTCTCTCGCCGGAGCTTACCACGAAGAACATCTCCTGGAGCCTGAAGCTATTTCCCTGCCTGGCGCCCGCCTATGTAGACCCGGCCATACTCAGGGAAATCCTAGTGAATGTGATAAAAAACTCCATGAAGCTGATGGACGGGAAGGGAACGCTGAGCATTAAGACTTTTGAAAGCGAGCGCAGCATCAACATAAGCTTCCGGAATCCTGCAAAAAGGGAGAAAGTCAAAGACCCGGAGGTTCTTTTCATGCCCTTTGAAGAAGGAGGACAGGGAGTCGGCCTTCCACTCTCATACCGGCTGCTGAAAGAGATGGGGGGACTGCTTACCTTTACGGATGAAGGCAATGAAGTTGTCTTCACAGTGAGTTTGATCAAATTAATTCATTCGGAATCCACGGGGGAATGCAAACCGCCTGCCGGACATGGGCAGGGCTGAAGACAATGAAGGCGCCCTCTTATCCGTCGCTACATCGCCCCATCGGCATTTCAGAAGAGTAGGACAAATATGAAAATTGCAATTCTCACCAATGAATATCCCCCGCATGTTTATGGAGGAGCAGGGGTTCATGTCGAATATTTATCCAGGGAATTAGCCCGGCTGGCAATCAATGAACATGAAGTGCTTGTCTTCTGCTTCGGCGAGCAGGCGGAGTGCTCTCCCAACCTGAGGGTCGTCGGGGTCCGGCCGGATTCAAACCTCGCTTTTGAGAGTCCAAATCGCAAAAAGGTGCTCGATCCTTTACTCCGCAACCTCGCCATCGCGGGAATCTCTGAAAGAGTAGACATCATCCATTGCCATACGTGGTACACCCACTTCGCGGGCTGCATGCTCAAGCAGCTGCTCTGCGCCCCTCTCATCCTGACGACTCATTCCCTGGAGCCTCATCGGCCATGGAAAAGAGAACAGCTCGGAGTCGGCTATAACCTTAGCGCCTGGCTGGAACGAACCGCTTATCAGAATGCGGACGGAGTGATCGCCGTCTCCGAATCGATGAAAAGAGACGTCCATCAATTGTACGGAGCTCCTTTGGAGAAGACGAGAGTCATCCATAACGGCATCGACCCGGACTTCTACAAGCCGACACCGGACCCGGAGCTGCTGGCCTCCTATGGCGTCGATCCCGGGAAACCGTTTGTCCTGTTCGTGGGCAGGATCACGAGACAGAAAGGAATCATCCATCTCATCAACGCCGTAGAGGACATTGACGCCGGAGCGCAGGTGGTGTTGTGCGCGGGATCGCCTGATACGGAGGAAATCGAGAGGGAAATAGCCGAAGGCGTAGAGCGGGTAAACGCCTCAACGGACAACAGGATCATCTGGATTCCCCAATTCCTGCCCAAAGAGCATGTCGTGAGCTTCTATTCGCATGCCGCCGCATTCGTGTGCCCTTCGGTCTACGAGCCTTTTGGCATCATCAACCTGGAAGCGATGGCTTGCGGCGCTCCGGTAGTCGCATCAGCGGTCGGGGGCATCCCGGAAATTGTCGTCCCCAATGAAACAGGCTTTCTCGTACCCTTCGAACCGAGGGGCGAAAACGAATTCGAGCCCAGAGACCCGGAAAAATATTCGAGGGATATGGCAAAAGCGGTGAACGTCCTCCTGAGATCGCCCGAAAAAAGAATGGCGATGGCAAAAAAGGGAAGGAAAAGGGTTGAAGAGCATTTCAGCTGGAAGAGCATAGCCCGAAAGACCCTGGCCTTTTATGAGGAAGTTCTGAGCACGGCCACAGACCTTCCGCCTACATGTCCGATTCCATCAAGAGACTGAAGATTGGCGGGTTCGCCGGGACCTCGAAGCAAAGCTTCCGGAGCGCCGAGATCCACAACTTCATTCCGACTTCCGCCCTTTCGCTCTCGGCTTCTTGCTTTTTTCCTCCGGATTCCGATTTCCCCGCCCCTTCCCTGCTCCGAGGTTTTTCGGCTCGTATTCGCAAAGCTCTACGATGGAGCAACCGTAGCACGCGGGGCCTACGGGCTTGCAGATGGTCTGGCCGTGCTTTACGAAAAGCTCGTTGACATAGAGAAGATGCCTCTCGGGAACGATTCGCATCAGCTCCTGTTCGGTTTCGTCCGGAGTCTTTGTGCAGAGGATTCCCAGTCGGTTGGGTATCCTGTGGACATGGGCGTCTACGGGAATCGAGGGTATTCTGAAGCCATAGACCAGAACGCAATTAGCCGTCTTCCTGCCGACGCCGGGAAGCTTCAACAGCTCGTCCATGCTCTGAGGCGCAGCACCCTGATGCCTCTCCAGCAGGATTTGACAGATATCCTTGATTCTTTTGGCTTTTGTCTTATAGAAGTTGGCGGGGCGTATGAGCGCTTCGACCTGCTCGAGCGGGGCTTCGGCAATGGAAGCGGCGTCGGGATATGCGGCAAGGAGCGCCTGCGAAGCTTTGTCCGTGTTTTCATCCCTGGTTCTGTGCGAAAGCACAGTGCCTATCAGCACTTGAAAAGGCGCCTGTTTGGTATGCCAATTCCAGGGCTCGACGCCATACTCTTCGGAAAGTCTATTCAGAATCCTATCAGCCCGGTCCCGAGCTTCTTCCAATTCCATCTGTCGCGCCTCTTATTTCCTTTTGAGGACGAAAACCTGCTTTACAGGCGTGGCTCCAATGACTTCAACCGCTTCGGATAGCTGATTCGCGCTCGATTCCAGGCTTTCCCACGATTCCAGAAGGACTGAGCTTCCGTCTTTCATGATGAGAATGGGAATAGTCTTTTTGGAAGGCTTTTTTCCTTCATAGATCAGATTTCCGGGCTCCTCGGGCCGCGCCAGTCTGCACTCCACGGCAAATGACTCCACCACCTGATAGAGCGTCGACGCGGTGTAATCCTCCGGAGAGAAGGGGCGCACCTTTCCATCTTCCACCAGCAGCACCCTTTGGGCTTTTATTTCCTCGCTTTGGACGCCGGCGCGCTCGTTCGTCTTCAGCTGCCGCTCCTCCACGGTTGCGGATGTTTTTCCAACGGGCGTGTTGTCCTCTTTTCGCTTCATTACGTAACGCTCCTTGTATTTTCCGGATTGCTTAAGCATTCGCACCAGACTGTCCGTCTCGCTGTCGGCGCGTTGTTCGAAAGAGCACTTGTCCTGACACAAAACGCACCTGAACGCAGGCAGACGACGCTCTTCTTTCTTACACCACACATAACTCATAGGGACAGGCCCCCAAACTTGATCACTAGTACTGCTAGGCGGAAGTTTAGGCGCAATTTCGGTGGGCAACGCTTCGCTTTTGCCCACCCTACGCTCTTCCAAGCTCATTGGAGCCGTAGGGTGGGCGCGTCTTTTCGCGCCCACCTTAACTGGCTGCGCATTTCCGCCAAGCAGTACTAGAAATAACGCCAGCTCATTACAAGAGATCTATCTCTTTCCGCAGCCCCCCCGGCATACCCGCCGGCGCCTACGGAAAGGCCGTCATCCAGAGAACATACGAGACCGCTCATTGCAAGGCGGCATCAACAACTAATTATAACCCAAAAGTGATGATAGAACCGCCACTCAACATCATTTCGCAGAACACATCCACTTCCTTTCCGGACAAAATCGATCGGACGGAGAAAAAAAGGGAAAAAGAGATCGAGCCCCTGATTTCCGGCAGAAGAACCGCCTACTTCTTCGACATGGCGATAGATTCCTTCTTCCTATAAACCATGCCTTGGAAGATGGCTATGAGCTCGTCTTCTTCATTTGTGATGCGGATGGTGTAGCTGGCAAGCTTCGGGTTGAGGGACAGCTCCTGCGCCTGCGCATAAAGCGTCCCTTGCGCAACCGCTTTGAGGTAAGAGATGCTGACGTTTATCGCCATGGCTATCGTTCCGTGAGAATTGGACGCAACGGCAAAAACCGCGTCCGCAAGGCTGAATATCGCCGCGCCATGGACTACGCCCATCCCATTGAGGTGACGTTCTCCGATTTCCATCTTCGCCTTTGCGCTTCCTTCGGAAACCTCGATCAACTCTACGCCGACATGTTCCGCGAATTTGTCATTTCTGGAAAATTCCCTGATAGCTTCCATTTTCCCTCCCGGCTCTGACGCAATCGAAGCTGAGCGATTTTGCGCCGAGTTTTGTCAGCCAAGCTGTTCTCGAGGTAATATGCTGCATTTTTCTCGAGAACGAGCATCATTTACTTTGACTTCCTTGCGCGTCACTCCTTATATGTCCAGTGTGAATGACTGCTTAGCATAGATTGATCCATTGCAGAAAGGAGAAATTATGGAAAAGCATCTTCTACTTACAATAGGAGACGACCCGAAGTTGCTCCATGGGGCTCGCTTTGTCGCATCCTTTTTCGAAAACAGGGCGAACATCCGGCTGACTCTCCTTTTTATCGCTACGAAATCAACCTCGGGAGGCGCAAATACGGCTCGGCAGATACCAAAGCAGGCTGGAAGGCCGACAGATCCCTGCCTCACAAGAGGAACGGAGATGCTCGAGGTGAGTCGGAAGCTACTCGTGGGTCGAGGGTTTCGGGAGGACGGGATTCAGACGAAGCTCATCGATAAACGCTTCGGGACTGTAAAGGATATCGTGCGGGAAGGCGGTGAGGGGCTCTACGATGCGGTCGTATTGGGGAGGCGCGGATATGCGGTGCTTGAAAAAGCGCTCTCATCGAGTGTGAGCCGCGAGATCCTCGATCAGAGGATAAACTTCCCGCTCTGGATTTGCAGGCTTCCCGAAGAAGGCCGCAGGAATGTGCTCCTTTGTGTTGACGACACGGAGCCCAGCATGCGCATAGCCGACCATGCCGGCTTCATCGTTGCGGAAGAAAGCGGCCATACTATCACCCTGCTTCATGTCGACAGTGGAGAGACGAAGAATCCCACACAGGCCATCGAACGAGCGGAAGCGCAACTCCTGGCCAACGGCGTGCAGTCGGAGCGCATCAAAAAAAGAATCATTCGATCGACAAAGGTCGTCAATACGATTCTCGAGGAAGCCGAAAGTGGCGCGTACGCCGCAGTCGCTGTGGGCAGAGGAGGAAAAGAGCAGACCGGACTGAGAAGATGGATGGTGGGCTCGAGAAGTATGAAGCTTGTTGAAACGCTTCAGAAAGCGGTTTTATGGGTGAGCAAATGAGAAGCTGATTGAAAAAGAGGTTGAAAATAGAATGGCTTTGATAAGCATGCGGGAGGCGAGCGTCTCCTTCGGAGGACCGCTCCTTCTCGAGCGCGCAAATCTTCAAATCGAAAGCGGCGAGCGGGTCTGCCTTCTCGGCAGGAACGGCGCGGGAAAGTCCACTCTCATGCGGCTTCTGCATGGCGATCTCACGCCGGATGATGGAGAAATCGTTCGTCAGCAGGGACTCAGGGTCTCTATGCTCCCTCAGGAAGTGCCTCGGGAACTGCATGGGGCGATCCGCGATGTTGTCGCCAGCGGCATAATTGATTCGGACATCGCTTCAGACGCTTCCATTGACGATGGTCAATGGCACAAATACCAGCAGGTGGAGAAGATCCTTTCGCGCATGGATCTCGATCCGCTGGCGGAAGTCGAATCCCTTTCCGCCGGGCTCAAACGTCGAGTGATGCTTGCGAAAGGCCTCGTTCAGAATCCTGATCTCCTGCTGCTCGACGAGCCCACCAATCACCTCGACATCGAAGCCATAGGCTGGATGGAGGAGTTTCTGCTGCGCTACGGAGGGACCCTTCTCTTTGTAACGCACGATCGAATGTTCCTGCGCAAGCTCGCTACCCGGATCATCGAACTGGATCGCGGCGGTTTGATCGATTGGTCATGCGATTACGACACTTTTGAGAAGAGGAAGCAGGCGGCTCTGGAAGCCGAAGCCGATCAGTGGAGCCAATTCGACAAAAAGCTGGCTCGCGAGGAGGCATGGATTCGACAGGGGATCAAAGCAAGACGTACGCGAAATGAAGGGCGCGTGCGGGAGCTGGAAAAAATGCGCGAAGCTCGCAGGGCAAGGCGCGAGCGAACGGGCTCCGTTCGCCTTAAGGCGCAGGAGGCCGGGAGATCGGGAAAGATTATCATCGAAGCTGAAGATGTGAGCTTCTCCTTCGGCGACGCTCCTCCCATAATCCGCGATTTCTCCACTCTCATAATGCGCGGAGACAAGGTCGGAATCATCGGGCCGAACGGTTCCGGCAAAACGACGCTGCTCAACCTTCTTCTCGGAGCCCTGACGCCTCTCAAAGGGACTATTCGGCACGGCGTTCATCTTGAAATAGCCTATTTCGACCAGCTCAGGGCGCAACTCGATGAAGACAGGTCAGTCCTCGACAATGTGGCCGATGGAAACGACACGATTCTCTTCAACGGCAAGCCTCGCCACATCATCGGTTATCTACAGGATTTTCTATTTTCACCGGAAAGGGCCCGTTCGCCCGTCCGAATTCTGTCCGGAGGAGAGAGAAACCGCCTTCTGCTCGCCAAGCTTTTCACCAAGCCCGCCAACCTGCTTGTGATGGACGAGCCGACAAACGATCTCGACACAGAGACTCTCGAACTGCTCGAAGAGTTGCTTCTGAGCTATCCGGGCACGCTGCTTCTGGTAAGCCATGACCGAGCCTTTCTGAACAACGTGGTCACAAGCACTCTCGTCATGGAAGGAGAGGGACGGGTAGGAGAGTATGCCGGAGGCTATGACGACTGGCTGCTTCAGAGAAAACCGGATGCGCCAGCCGCGAAGACGGAAAAGCCGAAGCAGGAGAAGCCCCGTCCTCAACGCGAGCGCCGCCAGGGCCTGAGCTTTAGAGAGCAACGAGAGCTCGAAGAGCTTCCCCAGCGCATCGAATCCCTGGAAGAAGAGCAAAAGGAGCTCTATGCATCCATGTCCGATCCGTCATTTTACCAGAAGGAGGGCGCTGAAATCGCCAGGGCAAAAGTCAGACTGGAATCTCTCGAAGCGGAACTCGAGGAAGCGTACAGAAGATGGGAAGCTCTGGAAGAGCTCAATTCCAGCGCGAAATCGGCTTGATCTTTGAGTGGAGGTAGAAAGTCGCATTGTCTCTCAACCAGGGTTTCGAATACGGCGAACAAATCACCTCGAAGAATGCGGGACGCACCGTCCTGGAGCACCTCGCCCGAAGCTATCGACACTCTTCGGAAAAAGAGTGGCTCGAACGGATCGAAGACGGCCAGGTTTCGCTCGATGGCGGGCAAGCGCGGCCCGATGCCGTTCTGAAGTCCGGACAACGGCTTGTCTGGCGTCGATCGCCCTGGAGTGAGCCGGACGTCCCGCTTTTCTACAGTGTGCTTTATGAAGATGAGGAACTGCTGGCTGTCGAAAAACCCTCGGGACTTCCCGTGATGCCCGCAGGCGGCTTTCTCGACAATACGCTTCTCGCTCTGGTGCGAAAGAGGCGCCCCGAGGCCGCGCCGGCCCATCGTCTTGGTAGAGGCACATCGGGAATAGTGCTTTTTGCGCTCACGGCAAGAGCCAGATCCTTTCTCTGCTCGGCGCTGCGCCAAAGGGAAGTGATAAAAACCTACCGAGCGCTTGCCGAGGGAGCGCCGGCAGCGGATAGCTTTTCCATTGACGCACCCATAGGACCTATTCCGCACCCGCTTCTTGAAACGATCTTCGCCGCCAGCACGGGCGGCAAGCCGGCCATGAGTCATGTCCAGGTTCTCGAGCGCCGCCAAAACGATTCTATTCTCAAGGTGCGGATCGAAACCGGAAGACCGCACCAGATTCGCATCCATCTTGCCACCGTGGGACACCCCCTCGTAGGCGATCCCCTCTATGCGGCAGGAGGAGGGTTCAAAGACTCGGGAAGCGCTCTCCCGGGGGATGCGGGATACCTGCTCCATGCAGAGCTTCTTCGTTTGCGGCATCCCGCTACAGGGCAAATTTTTGAAATATCATCCCCGCCGCCGCAGGGGCTCAAGTCTCGAGTCGAATCAGGGCAGTGAGCCCGCAACGATTTTCCCACCCTGTTCAACCAGAGCGTCTCCGCCCTGAAATTCAGGCTGTTGACGATCTTCGGAAGGCGTGCTATCTGAAAAAACCCTGAATTGAGCTTCTTTTTCAGAAAGGAACCCTTCCTCATGTCTAAAGTGAGAAATACTCAAGTCTCGATTGCCGTTATTCCGTCAATCCTCCTTTTGTTGTGCATCGCAGTCTCGGCCTTTGCCGAGTCCAAGACCGACCGCTTCTTCTTCATGGGTGACGGCATTCTCGAGATAAAGAACATGCATACCGAGAAGTCTGCGCGGGCTGTTCTCCTCAATCCCGACGGCTCCTTCAATGAAGAAGGATTTCTGCAGGTCGACGAGATTTTCGGATTTCCAAGCCGGGAGAAAGGAGAGCACATCTCGCCCCGTCTTCTCTTTTTGCTCGACTACTTTTCCGACCTGGCGGCGCCCGGCAAGACAATCAACATGATATCGGGCTACCGCAGCCCCGAATATAACGCCAACCTCAGAAATTCCGGAGGAAACGTCGCAAAAACGAGCGCACATATGGACGGCATGGCGCTTGATTTCCATATCGAAGGCGTGAGCGGAAAGGAATTGTGGAAGCTTGTCAAGAGCAAGGAATGCGCAGGAGTCGGCCATTACGGTGGCGCCAACATCCACCTTGACTCGGGAAAGCCCAGATTCTGGGAGGCGTCGACATCCAAGGTGAGGACAGCAGAAAGCGATGACAACAAACGAATCTATCTTTCCACCGACTACGACCGGTATCGAACGGGCGATGCCCTGCGGCTCTCCTTCTCATCCGTGAGCGCATTCGGCTTCGGGATCAAGCCGGCTGCGACTTTTGTAACCGATGCGGAAGGCGACACTGTCGCCTCCGCCGTTCGGATTAACAGACAAGACAATGCGGAATGCGTCATGATTCCGGACAGAAAGGCCTCGAGATTCATTCACCTCACGCTGCCGCCCGATTTGCGCAACGGAAAGTATCGAATCCGATTGGACTTCTGCAACAAGCCTTTTGAGCAGATGCCCCAAAAAGTTGTGTCGAACCTAATCGAAGTATACAAAGATTAGTGGACCGTCAACATCGTGTCTTCCGGCGGAAGCGGGCTCCTTCTCCCTCAGGGAGAGGGTCGGGGTGAGGGAAGTATTCTTTTGAAATTGAGGGAA
>CAZOEL010000043.1:0-57781 GCA_964578835.1 uncultured Syntrophobacteraceae bacterium
GGGTAGAGATCCTGCCATATTCTCCAAGCCCTGTAAGGGCGAGATAACCACTTTCCGGATATTCCGCCCCTTCAGGGCTCCGGGGAGGTTTGTCCGGCTCCTGGACCCAGGGCGATGCCCTGGGCTATGATATTGCGCCCCTTTGGGGCTTCGCGGCTACCCTTTTAACCCCTTTCAGCCAATGCGCCTGCCGCCGGGTCCCGGGCCGCAAGGTATTTCCGGTGCGCCTGGACAAGCCTGATTTCGCCGTATGAGTAGTCCTCTCCCAGGGCTTGCTTGATCTCCCCAAGCGGCGTGTCCTTCATCGCCGTGAGTTGCCGGTCGATGGTTTTGAGCTTTTCCTCCGTGAGCAGTCTTCCGATAGCGATCCGGCCGTCTTCCACAAAGCCGACCAGATGGCCTTCGATGGTCGAAGTGGCCATGCCTCGCTCCTGAGCTACCTGAGCGATGGTCAATCCCTTGTTGAACAGCTCAAAAGTAACTTGCCTCGTATCGACGGCGGCTGGTCTTCCCTTCTTGGCCAGAGGATCGGTCGCGGCCGACGGCGACGGCCGGGCCGCATCGTTGATCCTCTTCTTTTGCCGATAAGAAGAAATCATGGTCAGCAGCTCCTTGCCGTATTTCGCGAAAAGGCGTTTGCCGATCCCCTTGATGCTCATCAGGGCCGCCGGACTGTCGGGCAGGGCTGCGGCGATCTGGATCAAAATATTCTGGTGTAATATCATATAGTGGGGAATGTCGGCTTCCCTGGCTTTGGCGGCGCGCCAATCTTTGAGCGTCTGGAAGAGCTCCGGGTGCTCGGCTTCTGATAAGGTATATCCCTCGGTTCTGCTCTTTCTTTCCTTATCGGGCTTCAAGTCTATTTCGGCGGAGGAGAGGGCGCGCAGGTAACGGCCGGGAGAAAAGCCGGACTTGCAGCTCCGCACCGCCGCAAGCTTCACCGCCATTTCTTTCTTGAGCTCGTTGAGGGCGCCCCTGGCGATCTTTGCGATCTCTTTGTTGTCCGTGTCTATCTGCAGGCTAGTGAGGCAGGCGCCCAGAATCGACTCGAGCTTTTCCTCAAAATAGACCCCGGCCTTGGTCACGCGCTCGAAGATGGCTGGATCGGCATCCGGCGGCTTGTCGTCCGCAAAGAGCCCGGTCAATTGCCTGTGGAACTTTTCGCTGACCACGAAGATCTCCGCCCCCGCTTTGCCCTCCAGCTCGTGGAGGTCGCCTACGCCCGACACTCTGATGCGCTCGGTATTGGCGCGAATCACTCGAATAAGACGACCGAGCGTCGATCGCAACTGCGCAAAGTCGAAGCATTCGGTGAGCAGCCGCTGCTGATAGAGGACCTTGGCGGTTTCGAGCCCCTTCGCGGAAGATGAGGTCTGGGAGGTCTGGGTGACAAATTGAGACACGGCCTCATCGGTTTTGATGGCGTGGGCTGGAATGGGAGAGCTCAACACGAGGCCTTCGAAGGTTTTGCAGCGACTCAGGGCAACGTAAATCTGACCGTGGGCAAAGGCGGCCCCGGCGTCGATGACGGCCCGGTCGAAGGTGAGCCCCTGGCTTTTATGAATGGTGATGGCCCAGGCCAGCTTGAGAGGAAGCTGTACGAATTTGCCGACCTTTTCCTCGCTGATTTCCCTGGTCGTGGGATCGATCCGGTATTTGATGTTCTCCCAAACTGCCGGCTCCACCGTGATCTCTTCGTCATCGCCGGGACATTTCACGGACACCGACTGGTCGCCGATCCTGGTGATCCTGCCGATCTTTCCATTGAAATAGAGCTTTTCGGGTGACGGATCGTTTTTGACGAACATCACCTGAGCGCTCTTCTTGAGAGTGAGCGCGAGCGAGGTCGGATACGAATATTCGGGGAAATCCCCTTCGACTTCGGCATGAAATAAACGGGGCTTTTCCGGCAAACCCTCGAGCCTGGATGCGTTGATGGCGTCGACGCTTCTGTTGTGGGTGCTCAGCGTGATAAAGCCCTCGTTGTCGCCGGGCCTGAAATCCTTCCGGCAACGACTGTTGAGCTCTTGCAGGGACGCCTGGTCGAGCCGGTTGTCGCGCACCCGGTTTAGAAGGTCTATGAACTTGGAGTCCGACTGGCGGTAGATATGTTTCAGCTCGATTACCACCAGATCGGAAAGGCTGAGGGCGCGACTGCTGAAAAAGTAGGCCGAATCGTAAAATTCTCGCAGGATGGCCCAGTCATCTTCCTTGACGACGGGGGAGAGCTGCTGCAGGTCGCCGATCATGAGAAGCTGCACCCCGCCGAACGGCAGATCGTTGCGCCGGTAGCGCCTCAGGACGCTATCGACCGCGTCCAGGAGATCCGCCCTCACCATGCTGATCTCATCGATGACCAGCAGGTCCAGACTCTTCACAACATCTGTCTTCTCCCTGCTGAACCTGTGCTGATTGTGGCTGCCGTAGCCCTCGACGCCCGGCGCGAACGGACCGAAGGGCAACTGGAAAAAGGAATGGAGAGTGACCCCGCCGGCGTTGATGGCCGCAACGCCTGTCGGGGCGGTGACAATCATCCGTTTGTGGGTGCTCTTTTTCAGGTTGTGGAGAAAAGTGGTTTTGCCGGCCCCTGCTTTGCCGGTCAGGAAGATATTGCGGTCGGTCTGCTCCACAAAATCGTGGGCCAGTTCAAGCTCCGGGTTTGATAGGATGCTCATGGGCATGGCTCGTCCAGGTTTTGGTCATAATGCTCATTGTCTTGGCTCGCTAAATTTCAGCTGATTATACCCGGATCAATCTAGATCGTTATATGCAAAATGCATTTTATTCCCTTGGGATTTGTTCGAAATCGAAGCGTTCAGGGGATTCTTCCTCTTATCCCTTGCTTCCACCATTCCACGAACGGCCGTTTCCGCGGTTCCGCATCCTCAATGACAAGAATGCGGGAAGGATTCATGATTCTCCCTTTATCGAAATATCTTCCGGAACAGGAAAAACGACACGGAAAGCAGAGCCTGCCTCCTGATGCGCGACCACCTCCAGTTGTCCGCTCAGCTGATCGGCCAAACCGGAGACGAGCTGGAGTCCCAGCGTCGAAGCGGAATCGGGATTGAAGTCGGAAGGCAGTCCCACGCCATCGTCGCATACACTCAAGATGAGCTTCAGCTCTTCTGTCGAGCTTAGTCCCACGAGGATTCGTCCAGTGCGATTGCCGGGAAAGCCGTGCTTCAGGGCGTTGGAGACGAGCTCGCTCACGATCAGTCCGCATGGGACGGCCTGCTCCAGGGGCAGCCCAATCGGCGCGACATCGTATTCCAGCTTGACGCGGGCGGATGCCGGACCGGATGAGATCAGCAGCTGGCCGCATAAATCCTTCAGGTAAGTGGCGAAATTTATGCGAGCCAGGTTTCCGGAACGGTAGAGGGTCTCGTGCAGGAGCGCCATGGATCTCACCCGATTGCGCGTGTCCTGTAAAACGTCCACCACCTGCGGATTATCCGTGCGGCCGGCCTGGAGGCCCAGCAGGCTCGCTACGATCTGGAGGTTGTTCTTGACCCGGTGATGCACCTCCTTCAAGAGAGCGATCTTCTCTTCCAGCGAATTACTCAAAGCCTTCGTAGCTTGACTGCGCTCTGTGAGATCGATGAAGCATGCGAGCGTTTCGTTGCCGATGCGGATGCCCGTGATTTCCACTACCCGCTCGGCGCCGTCCTTGCGAATCACTTTGTATTCGGCAGGTCCGATGACCCCACCTTTGAAAGCGGCTCTCTCCGCGGCCGTATTCCATGACTCCTTTACGTAATTCCGGTAGCTCGCATCGGGATAGGCTTTTTGCAGCCACTCCGATATCGTTGGGATGTCATCGGACGCGTAGCCGAAAAGTTGGGTGCAGCGGTCATTGAGAAAAGTCATGGCCCCCTCCCGGTTGATGAGGGCCATGGGGATGGGAGAGAGCGTGACGACCGAGCGGAAGCGCTCTTCACTCAGCCGCAGAGCCGCTTCCGCCTGCTTGCGCTCGGCCATATCATGAAGCAATGCGCCGGCCATATTCTCGAAATTGTTTGACAGCTCAGCCAGTTCCTCGATAGAGCTTTTCGGCCACTCGATGTTTGCGTCATTGCCGAATCGATCGGGCAGCGACTTGGTTAGAGCCTGCAGCTTGACGATGCTGGAGATGAACCCGTTGCTGAATAAGTGGGAGACAGTAACTGCACAGAGGATCAGCAGGCCAAGAAGAGTGAGCCTCGAAAGACTGTGCCGTGAGATATCTTCGGTAAGAGGCAGGCAGGACGCCTCGACGATTACTTTCCAGTTGGAGTTGCCGGAAAGAGGCGCCGTGCTGTAGAAGAACGAGCTCCTCCACTGCTGCATAAAGCTTATGTTCGGCTTTGGGTCCGGTTTCCAGAGGAGGGCCTCGGATGCTGTGGCCGCTCCATTCAAGGAATAGGGACGTGGAAAAGGGTCCATGGTGTTGAGACCGGGGATGGTGCTGGCAATCACCCTGTTGGTTCCATCCGTGACAGTGATGTTGATGTGCTCTTCCACCAGGTTCTCCAGGATCTTTGTGACCTGGGAGGTGTTCACCACGCCGCTGCAGTAGCCCCTGTATTCTCCTTCAACGATGATGGGGGCAAGGAGCAGCACGATGGGAGAAGGGTTTCCGAGCCAGCTCATCATCACATCGGAGATGAATGGCTTTTTTTCCCTTTGCATGATGGCTATATGGGGGCGATCCGAAAAATCGACCCCCAGCGTGGATTTGCCGTCCAACTCCAGAGGCGAGTAGCTGACCGTAATGGAGCTCCTGTTGAAAACGCCCATTGTCTTGAAAGCCGGAGTGGCTGCTTTGATCAATTCCACGTAATGCTGCATCTCATCAAAAGTGCTTGCATCGGGGTCTCCTATCAGGTTCGATAGTATTTGGACGTTTGTGTGGTGCTCGTCGATCCATGCCGCCATGGTCTTTCGAGCTGCTTTGGAGACAAAGGAAACCCTCGATTCGAAGGCCCCGGTTCTCTTTTCCTGGTATACTCTCATTTCCGTGATGAAAAGATACATGGATGGGAGGAAGACCAGCGAGGCCATGGTAACGAAGAGCAGTTGAGAGTATGCGATCTTTGCTCCCGTGCTTCTTTTCATGAATTTGAAAAGGACATGGGCAAGTGAGGCCGTCAGGGCGTTGAAGACGCCGTTGACGGATTGTTTGAGCATGACGACAAGAGTGCTCTGCAGCTGCATGCCCATGAAATAGTGGTAGAAAAGGTAAACCATGGGCATGCCGAGACATGCCCAGTAGAGGATATCGTAAATAACCAGACTGCCTCTACGACGGGAATAGAGCCTTGAGACGAACAGCGCTTCGCCCGCAAAAATAATGATCGCCCAGGGATGATTCCAAAGTAGGTAGGTGCAGATCCCCGCGACAAAACCGGTTATGGCTCCGCAGGCTCCGCCGACGCTCAAGATGGCGAGCATGACAAAGAAAGAGCCGATCAGGAAGTCTACATTGAAGAAGAGCTCGACCTTGAGCAAATTGCCCACAAAGCCGAGCAGGCAGAACAAACCACACACAAAAATCTTGTTGGCGCGCATAAGGGTCGGGGCGTCCCGTTCGCCCCGAGGTATCGAAGCATGATCGGGTGGCGTATCCCCAACCCTTATGCGCGCCAACAAAATCTTCATACGGGTTTTCAACGGTTCCATGGCATAATCCGGCGTCTTCTCGAGAACGATGTTTTCAATCAGCCGACGTCATAGGCAGGCAACGGGTTAGTAATTGCCGAGCCGATAGCCTTCCCTGGAAAACAAGGCAAAGAGCGCGCCGCCCTTATCGCGGTAATGTCCGAGCGCAATGCGGATTTCGGATTGATTCGGCGTCATATGCTTTTAGATCATCTTTCTGTGATTGGCGAGTTGTTTAAGTTCTTGGAAATCAAATCCTAATATCGCCCCTCATCAGTTTTTCAACAAAAGGGATGTCAGCAGGTGAGAAATCAAATTGATCGAGCTCATCGGCCGAAACCCATCTCATATCATCATGATCGACAAGTGAAATATCTCCATTCAACCATCTGGCTCGATAGGCGAGCAATCGAATGGAGCCATGGGGATAATGGTGGATGTTTTCCGAAAGGAGCTCATCGACGCCTACCATGATCCCAAACTCTTCTTCCATTTCGCGCACCAGGCATTGCTCGGGAGTTTCCCCTCTGTCGACTTTTCCGCCGGGAAATTCCCACTTCCCCGCAAGCTTGTTGCCCGCACTTCGTCGTGCAATGAAGATCTGACTATTATTGATCAAAACCGCAGCAGCAACATCTTTTATCATCTTCATCCCCAACCATTCCGAATGAGCGCTATGAGCAAGCTTCCTGATTGAAAAAGAGCTTGGAATCCGCATACTTTTGTAGTTCCAGCCTCAAATCGTCAGGGACAGCGACTGTTTTATTCTCCGTATAGTCATAACATACCTGAACGGATTCCGCTTCTGCGTAGACAATGCCGCTATCGGAAGCATCAATCAGCTCATAGCCCAGGGTAAAGCTCTTCTTTCCGATCTTCGTCACCCGCATTCGGACGACAACCTCCCTGCACAGCTTGATCGGCTTCAGGAAGTCGCAGCTAACGCGCGCCATGATGATCGGGAAATCGGAAGGATCCGATATTTTGAAAAAGTCGAAAAACAATCTGTTTCGTCCTTCAGCAAAATAGGTAAAGAATACGGCATGATTGACATGCCCCATGGCGTCGAGGTCTTTGAAGCGGACGGCGATTCTGGCTTCATAAATACTCATGCTTGCATTCGCTCCATTGTGCTCTTGTTGCATTCCACATATCAGAATGGACGGGCCTTTTCTCGTTGCGCATCTTTAAGCTTCCGCTTGCCTCTTCTTCAAATCCCTTCATAACTGAAGAGAATCCCCTTCGCCATTCTATTCGGTAGCCAAGGTCTTGAGCAAGAGCGAAGACTTGCGCTCGGGATGGAAGGTCGACTTAAATAGACTGGCCGTAAAAACAAGACCCGTTGCGCAGTGAAAGGCTCGTTCCCGGACACGGCAAATTTGTTCTCATTCAGAAATGACCATGTGTACGGGGGATCTTTTGCCCTGCACTTCGCTCCCAAATGCTTCCTGTGATAGCCCTGAAGGGGCGGAGATATCATAGCCCAGGGCATCGCCCTGGGTCCGGAAGCCGGATAAACCTCCCCGGAGCCCTGAAGGGGCGGAATATCCGGAAAGTGGTTATCTCGCCCTTACAGGGCTTGGAGAATATGGCGGAATCTATAACCCGGGGCGATGCCCCGGGCTATGGTATTTCGCCCCTTCAGGGCTGGCTCCAACGCAAAAGTGACTGGAATAGAGGTTAACCCAGCGTTACGATTGTTCAATCATCGCAGAACAAGTTAGCCCTGCGTTCCCGGACGCTGCCGATTGACGGGGCTGGGCTGGAATCGTAATATTTGTCTACATCGTTTTTTGTTTTGACCTTAGGATGCGATTCTTTATCCAAAACTTCAATCAAAGCTTCGGCTAAAGGAGATCCAGTATGAAGAAGCTCATTGGCGCGATCTGTCTGCTTCTCCTGTTGGGCGGATCGGCTCTGGCGCGAACTGTTGTTGTGGCTCAGGACGCCACCTGGCCTCCTATGGAATTCCTTAATGAACAAAAAGAGATCATTGGCTTCGATACGGATTTCATGAGGGCGGTTGCGAAAGAGGCCGGGTTTGACGTCGCGTTCAAAAATGTCGCCTGGGACGGTATCTTTGCCGGCCTGGAGGCTGGACACTACGATGCGGTTTGTTCCTCCGTCACGATTACCGAACAGAGAAAGAAGGCGATGGATTTCGCCATACCCTACTTCAAAGTCAGCCAAGCGCTCGTTGTTTCAAAGAGCGTCGATGCAAAGGGGCTCGATGAGATGAAGGGGAGAACTCTGGGCGCGCAGATCGGCACAACGGGTTATTTTTCCATTAAGAAAGCAGGCGGGGTGAATGCAAGGTCTTACGATGAAATTGGGCTTGCGATGGAGGATCTTGTCAACGGAAGGATCGACGGGGTGGTTTGTGACGATCCGGTTGCAGCGCAATTTGCCCTCCATAGGAAGGAATATGCTGAAAAGCTGAAGATCGCCGCCGTCCTAGAGACAGGAGATGAATTCTATGGAGTGGCCGTCAAGAAGGGAAACAAAGAATTGCTGGACCTTCTGAACGTGGGGGTAAAGGCTGTTTTGGAAAAAGGAATAGATAAGGAAATAAGGGCAAAGTGGATCTCCAGGTAGCATTTCCTTTATCGGGAGACATCTTCCATGGTCATGAAATCGCTCGGAAAAGGCATGGCGGATAATCAAGGCGGGCTGCGGAATGGCGACGGGGGCCTTGTCAACGCCTGGAGAGTTTCTTTCTTCGGAGCTTCGGCGGCGCTTGCGCTCCTTATAATATTCAAGCCCGATCCCTATCTGGAGATTGTCAAATTCATCCCCGACGGCATCCTTGTAACGTTTCAGGTGACGATCGCATCCATCTGCTTTGCGCTCCTTCTGGGGCTGATCGCCGGGCTTGGACGCATTTCGAGTAACAAGCTCTTCAATTACGCTGCATCCGTTTATGTGGAGATCGTGCGCGGCATTCCGCTCCTTGTGCAGCTTTTCTACATTTATTATGCGCTTGGCCGCTTTGTGCGGCTGCCGGACATCGCGGCCGCGATTATTTCGATATCCGTCTGCTATGGCGCCTATATGGGCGAAGTGTTTCGCGCGGGCATTGAATCCATAGACAGGGGACAAACGGAGGCAGCCCGCTCTCTTGGCTTCAACAGGACCCAGACGATGTTCTACGTCATCTTGCCCCAGGCGTGGCGCACGATTCTACCGCCCGTTGGCAATGAGTCCATCGCCTTGCTGAAGGACACCTCGCTGGTGTCGATTCTCGCTGTCGCGGATATTCTCAGGAGGGGAAGAGAATACGCCTCAGAAACGTTTGCCTATTTCGAGACCTATACGGTCATAGCCCTGGTCTACCTCTTGATAACGCTCAGTCTCTCCAAGCTTGTCGGAATGATGGAAAAGAAATTGAGTTACTATGATAAATAGGAATCCGATTATCCTGATTGAAGACGCGAGCAAATCCTTTGGATCGCTTCGAGCGCTCAGCCATATCAGCCTGCAGGTGCGGGAGGGTGAGAAAGTTGTCCTTATCGGTCCGAGTGGATCTGGAAAAAGCACTCTGCTGCGCATCATCAACAGACTGGAGTCAATCGATTCGGGCCGCGTTCTTGTAGATGGGCTGGATATTTGCGACAGGCGCAACGATATCAATAAGCTGCGCATGGAAGTCGGGATGGTGTTCCAGAGCTTCAATCTATTTCCGCATCTGACAGCGCTGCAAAACCTGACGTTGGCGCCAATGAAGCTCAGGGATGCGCCACAGGACCGGGCTGAAGAGCAAGGCATGGCTCTGCTCGAAAAGGTGGGAGTCGGGGACAAGGCTCACGCGTATCCGTCTCAGCTTTCGGGAGGCCAAAAGCAAAGAGTGGCCATCGCACGCGCTCTGGCCATGCAGCCCAGGATCATGCTTTTTGACGAGCCGACCTCGGCGCTCGATCCGGAAATGATCGGCGAGGTTCTTGATGTGATGATCGGCCTTGCTCGCGAGGGAATGACCATGGTGGTCGCCACTCATGAGATGGGCTTTGCCCGTGAAGTGGCGGACCGGGTCATCTTCATGGATCGAGGCGAGATTTTGGAATCCGGCTCCCCGCAACACTTCTTTGAAAACTGTGAGCACCCAAGGGCGAAAAAATTCCTCAGTCAGATACTTTGCTAAGCGCCTGATACATCACTTTTCCTCCAACGATGGTGTAGACTACGCGCGCTTCCAGGATTCGATCTTCCGGGACTCTTGTGATGTCTTCGGAGAGAACCGTTATGTCGGCCAGCTTTCCCGGCGTGAGAGAGCCTTTGATCTCTTCTTCAAAAGCGGCGTAGGCGTTGCTGAGCGTGCAGGCTCGCAGGGCCTCCTCGCGGGTCATCGTTTGGTCCGGATAAAAGCTCGATCCGTCGGGCAGTCTTCGCGTAACCGCGGCGTAGAAGTTGGGGATCGGATCGACATCTTCCACCGGAGCATCCGTCCCGCTTGTTACAAGGGCTCCCGCGCGCATGAGCTTTTGCCATACGTATGCGCCTTCTTCCGCCCGTTTTGCTCCTATCCTTTTCGGAACCCATGGACCATCCGAAACGCAGTGGACGGGCTGCATGGATGCTATGACTCCGAGTTTCGCAAATCGTGGAATGTCAGCGGCGCCGAGATGCTGTGCGTGCTCTACCCTCCAGCGGAGCCTTTTGCTGTCGATGCTCGGATTTTCCCGGAAGACGGCCTCATAGATGTCCAGGACTTCTCTGTTGGCGCGGTCTCCTATTGCGTGCGCGCATAGCTGGAATCCATTTTTCATGGAGATCCTGGCGGCTTCCAGGATATCCGCCGGTGACTCTACGCTGATGCCCGTGCTGCCGGGAAGGTCGGAGTAGGGGTCCAGCAGCCATGCGGTATGCGATCCCAAAGCGCCGTCCATGAACTTCTTGACGGCTCGAACGGTAAGCCTGTTGTCCCCATATCCGATCATTCTATAATCGGGCATTTTCTCAGCCAGTTCTTTGTTCGTCTCGTGAATCATAACCCAAAGACGTATGCCGAGATTGTTCTCATTGGCCAGCTTCCTGTAAAGATCGATGTCCCGGAAAGATGACGAGGCGTCGCAAAAGCTGGTGACGCCCTTGGAGAGGCAATCCTTGACTGCGAGATGGACAGCTTCTCGCGATTGCGTCTCGATCTGCTCCGGAGTGAGCTTTGCCAGGCTTTCCTCGTGAGCTTTCTTGATAAGCCCCTGCGCCGCATCGAAGAAAACGCCGGTCGGGTTTCCGAGAGCATTCCGCAATATTCTCCCCCCCGGCGGGTCTTTCGTATTCTCTCCCACCCCTGCGAGCTCTCTGGCCTTTGCATTGGCGAATAAGGCATGCCCGCTGGCGTGTGTCAGCAGAACCGGATTATCGGGAGAGGCCTTGTTGAGCTTATCGTCGGTCGGATAGCCTTCGGATTCGGGCGACGGCGCCCTGTCCCATTTCTCCTGATGCCACCCCGAGCCGAGAATCCACTCGCCGGGCCTCGCTTTCCGCACGCTTTCCTCAACTATCGACACAATTTCATCCCAGTTCCCGGCTTTTGTGAGATCGAGCTTCATCTTGGATCGGCCGAGATGGACCAGATGCGCATGACCGTCTATGAAGCCGGGCATGGCGAATTTTCCCGCGAGATCAAGCACGCGGGTGGATGATCCCATATAGGCGAGGATCTCTTCGTTGCTCCCAACTGCGGCGATTCTGTCGCCGCGAACCGCAAGCGCCTGAGCATCGGGACGTCGAGCGTCAACAGTGGCGATCCTTCCGTTTATAAGCGCGAGATCGCAGGGCTCTTTCTGCTGAGCGCCATAGGTAAGCGGGTGAGCTTCGACAAGGAAGAAGAGCAGTAAGATCGGAAGAGCTTTTAATATGCGTTGAAATTCTTCTTTAGAGCTTCCAGCGCCAAGCTTCATGCGTGCGCCTCCTCTTTCATCAATGGTTTAGCGCGACAATCCGGGCCGTTTCGTCTTCAGGGCTATGGCTGACTTGCGAGAATACGGTCCGCACACTTCAAAGGCTTCAAGAATATAATCATCATACCGGTACTGAAGAGAATCGGGAAATATGGCTGGTGAGGTAGAGCGTCAGCGACTTTCAGAGCTTATTTTAGCCATTATGCGCTTTTACAACAGAGTTGCCTCGGAGGAGAGCCTTAGTGGACTTTTCATGGAGCTTCCCCTACCCATCACAAAGAATGCCCGTGCTGGCCGGAAACGTCGTCGCCGCTTCGCAGCCTCTTGCCGCGCAGGCTGGTCTCCAGATGCTTTTGAGGGGCGGGAACGCTGTGGACGCGGTGCTTGCCGCCGCCATCGCCCTCGCGATCGTTGAGCCAACGAGCAATGGCCTCGGGAGCGATGCGTTTTCGATTCTCTGGGATGGCTCGGGTCTCTTCGGACTGAACGGCTCGGGTCGCGCTCCTATGGGCCTTATGCCTGAACGATTTGCAAGTCTGGACAAGATGCCGACACTTGGGTGGGACGCCGTTACGGTTCCTGGAGCGGTGAGCGCCTGGGTGGAGCTCTCTACGAGGTTTGGCGGGCTTCCTTTCGAAGATCTTTTTGTTCCGGCGATTCGCTACGCCAGAGACGGGTTCCTCGTATCGCCGATAACAGCCGCTCACTGGTTTCATGCCGCGGAAATCTACAAGGACTTTCAAGATTTTGGCCGAACTTTCCTCATCAATGGGAGGGCTCCGAAAGCGGGCGAGCTCTTCCGCTGCCCGGATCAGGCGAAGACCCTCGAGGCCATTGCCGAAAGCCGCGGTGAAGCCTTCTATCGAGGACCGCTCGCCCATAGGATTGTTGAGCATGCAAAGAAGACAGGCGGGCTTATGGCTTTCGATGATTTAGCCGGGCATCGAGCGGAGTGGGTGGAGCCCCTCTCGGTTCAATACCGTAACGCGCGCCTCCATGAAATCCCGCCAAATGGTCAGGGGCTGGCCGCGCTCATCGCCCTGGGCATTCTCGACCATTTCGATCTGCAGGATTGTCCCGTCGACTCTCCCGACAGCATCCACCTGCAAGTCGAGGCCATGAAGATCGCCTTTGCTGAAGCCCATCGCCATATCAGCGACCCTGCTTTCATGATTGTGGAGCCACGAGCCTTCCTTGAAGAGGGTTTTCTCAAGAGCTGCTCCGGCCGCATTCTAATGGATCGCGCTGCGTTCCCCGAATCGGCTCTGCCTTCGGGTCATGGCACTGTTTGCCTTACGGCTGCCGATGAGAGCGGAATGATGGTCTCCTTTATCCAATCCAACTTTTTGGGGTTCGGGTCCGGAGTCGTGATTCCCCAAACGGGAATAAGTCTCCAGAACCGCGGCCATGGTTTTAGCCTCGAGGAGGGACATCCCAACAGAGTGGGCGGAGGCAAGCGCCCCTATCACACTATAATACCCGGGTTTGTCACGAGGGATGGACGGCCGCTCATGAGCTTTGGTGTCATGGGAGGCCATATGCAGCCTCAAGGGCATGTCCAGATGATGACTCGTATGTTCGACTATCGGCAGAACCCTCAAGCGGCGTCGGATGCCCCGCGCTGGTGCGTGCGGGAAGATTTTTCCGTAGTCCTGGAGCCCGGCTTCTCTCCTTCTATAGCCGGCGAGTTGAGTCGACGAGGGCATACGGTAGTTGAAGAAGCCTCGGCGGGGCTATTTGGAGGCGCCCAGCTCATTTACCGCCTTGATGGCGGATACTGTGCGGCTTCAGACCATAGAAAGGACGGTCAGGCCGTGGGGTTTTGAAGGCGCTGCCGACTAAAGAGCCCTAATTGCGACTGGCTGAGGCAACGCAATTGAAGTTTCGCCGTACCGTCGCGACAGTTCCTTCAATGAAGGAGCAGAAAGGAGGAGATGAGCATGATTACTCTCGTGGTGAACGGCCAAAGGCGTACGGTGGATGTCAGTCCTCATGCGATGCTGCTCTATGTGCTTCGAAACGACCTTGGTCTGAACGGCCCAAAGTTCGGCTGCGGTCTCGCTCAGTGTGGAGCCTGCATGGTCATAATGGATGGGGATGCGATTCCTTCGTGCGTAACAACGGTTGGAGAGGCTTCCGGGCGGGAGATTATTACACTGGAAGGTCTGGGTACTGTCGAGAAGCCTCATCCGCTTCAGAGAGCGTTCATCGAAGAGCAGGCCGCGCAATGCGGTTATTGCATCAATGGAATGATCATGACGAGCAAAGCGCTGCTCGACCGAACGCCGAATCCCACAGAGCAGGATATCCGTAAAGCCCTCGAGCCGGTTCTCTGCCGCTGTGGAACGCATATGGGCATAGTGAGAGCGGTCCAACGGGCTGCGAAGGAGATGAGAGCATGATAGATCCGATTCTGACTCGGCGCCAGTTCGGTAAGAAATTGACCGGCATCGTTGTCGCCTTCAGCCTTGCTCCCGATATCGCCCGATCTGCCGATGAGAATCTGCCCGGCAATCTTGGCGTTGCCACTATGCTTGGCTCCTGGCTCCAGATTGATGCAAAAGGAGGGATAACCATTTTCACGGGCAAAGTTGAGCTTGGCCAGGGAATCTTGACGGCTCTCGCCCAGATAGCAGCCGAAGAGCTCGATGCGCCCTTGACAAGCATCCGCATGGTTTCAGGCGATACGACATTGACGCCCAACGAGGGCTACACCTCGGGCAGCCAGTCGATCGAAGCCGGAGGGGCCGCGCTCCGGTTCGCCTGCGCGGAGGCTCGCTCGATCCTGCTCGAGAAGGCGGCGGCCAAGCTTGGCGCGCCCGTTGAAAAGCTTCAAACCGTGGATGGCGTCGTCATTGCGGACGATGGTGGAAGAATGACTTATGGCCAGCTTGCGGAATCCGGTCTATTTCAGAGAAAGGCTACGGCAAAGGCCGCGCCCAAGCCGCACGCGAGGCATAGGATCGTCGGGAAGCCCATTCCCCGGCTCGACATCCCGGCCAAAGTGATGGGAGGCGCCGCATACGTTCAGGACATGCGCCTTCCCAATATGGCGTTCGGCCGGATAGTGCGCCCGCCCGGCCCGCGGGACAGGCTCGAAGCGGTTGACATTGCTTCTGTTGAACGTATGCCCGGCGTGATTAAGGTCGTGCGCGACGGAAGCTTTCTCGGCGTCGTTGCGGCGCGCGAAGAACAAGCAATGGACGCATCCGAAGCGTTGCGTAAGAGCGCAACTTGGAAGAAGGCGTCCGATTTGCCGGATTCTGCGAAGATTCACGAATGGCTCATGGCCCAGCCGAGCGAGGAAAAGCTGGTGGTTGAGAAGCTGGATAAGAGCGCAGCTCCGGTTGCAAGGCGGATTGAGGCCGTTTACACCAAGAAGTATCTAGCGCATGCTTCGATCGGACCCTCCTGCGCCGTTGCAGCCATGAGCGACGGCGGACTGCGCATCTGGTCTCACACCCAGGGAGTGTATCAGCTTCGGAACGATCTTGCCGGGGTGATGAAGCTGGCGCCGGAGTCCGTTATCGTCACTCATGTGGAGGGCTCGGGCTGCTACGGGCATAATGGCGCCGACGATGTGGCGCTCGATGCCGCGCTGCTTGCTCGCGCAGTGGCGGGAAGGCCTGTCAAAGCGCAATGGATGCGCGAGGACGAGTTCGCCTGGGAGCCTTTCGGCTCGGCTATGGTCATGCGCCTCGGCGCGGGGCTTGCCGCGAACGGCCAAATCGTCGATTGGCGACACGAATTGTGGAGCAATGGGCACACCAACCGCCCGGGAAGACCGGGAGGCTCCAACCTCCTTGCGGCCTGGCTTCTGGCTGATCCTTTGGAACAAGGTCCGGTCCGTGGGGGCGTCCCGCCGGCAGGGGCCGAGGAGCGGAATGCCGCGCCGCTCTATGACATTCCGAATCAGAAGGTCATCAGCCGTCTGATCAAAGAAATGCCGCTCCGCACTTCGGCTCTGCGCACCCTTGGAGCCTACGGCAATGTATTCGCCCTCGAGTGCTTCATGGATGAAGCTGCGGAGGCTGCAGAAGCCGATCCCGTCGCATTTCGCCTCAGACATCTGCCCGACCCCAGAGGCAGAGCCGTGATTGAGGCGGCCGCCAGGGCGGAATGGAAGCCGGGCTTGAAAGGCGATGGAGCGCGCGGCCGTGGGATAGGCTTTGCGAGGTACAAGAATCTCTCCTGTTATGTCGCGTGCGTTGCCGATGTCGAAGTCGATCGAACGAGCGGGGATGTGCGCGTCATTCGTGTGATCGCCGCCGCGGATGCCGGTCAGATCATCAATCCAAAAGGCCTCGAGATGCAGATAGAGGGCGGCGTCATACAATCTGCGAGCTGGACGCTGAAGGAGACGGTTACGTTCGACCGTTCGCATATAACTTCCCGGACTTGGGCTGATTATCCGATCCTCAACTTCGTGGAGGTTCCCAAAGTCGAAGTGATCCTGATTGACCGGCCGGAGGAAAAACCGCTTGGCGCCGGTGAGGCGTCGTCCGGGCCTGCGGCGGCGGCAATCGTCAACGCCGTAAGCCATGCGCTCGGCCGCCGCATTCGCGATCTGCCGCTCGGATGAGTATACAGACTCGAGAGGTCAATCGGCCGACTATAAAAGTCTGCGAATCTGGGAAAAATTTGTGGGCGGAAAGGCTCCGCTCTTATGGCCTCACGGCTTTTGCGCCGGCGGCTTGCTTCTTCTTTTTCGCCCATTGGCGAATCAGGCTTACTTCCTTTTCGGGTATCCCAAGGGAGAGCAGGAACTTATGGTGCGCCTCCGGAGCCCGGCGCTCAAATTCGGCGTGCCATAGGTCCATCGCTGCCTCATCCATTCCCGCTGCTCGCAACATCTCGATCCACATCGCTTTGTCCACCTCCAGCGGACCTCCTTCCGAAGCCATGCCCTTCAGCATGCTGGAAAGAAGTCCCTGCTTCACTTTGAGATCAAGAATCTCTTCTCCGATCTCCTCGATGCGCTTTTCGATGAGCGTCGCGCTGGGGTCGCCTTCAGAGGAGAGGACTGTTCTTATGTCCTCAAGCGGCAGGCTCGTCTGGCGCAGGCTGCAGATCCGCTCGAGGCGCTTCATGTCGCCCTCGGTATAGATGCGGTATCCCGCCGGCGTTCGTCCCGAAGGCGCAAGCAACCTTATTCGGTCGTAATAGAGCAGCGTGCTTCGAGAGAGGCCAAACAGCCGCGCAAGTTTTGAAATCGTGTAGGTCTGCATATTTATTGATCGAAGATATGATGGGCGGTGGCGGCTAACCACCGCCCGTTTCAATTATTTGCTCTTTGAGCGGATTTCCGAGATTCTTTCAGCCGGAAGCCCCAGCCATTCCAGGAAGCTGCGATGCGATTCGGGATGACGCAGTTCAAAGATGTGGTGCCACTTCATCATGGCTTCCTCGTCAAGTCCTATCTCCTGAAACATGTCCACCCATTCTTTAACCGATACCTGATCTTGCATCTGTCGACTCCTTTTTATATGTGGTTTTTCGAAATGTCACGGCCATGACGTTCCGAAACATAAACTGTGAAGCGGTAGACGGGTCAAGAGTGAAAGCCGAGAAAATTTGCTTTTGTCATGTGGGCGAACGCGGCAAGCTTCATCCCTTGACTTTCAAGTCCTGCGAGAGTTATCAAAGCGGCAGCAGATGCGGCGAGGCGAGTTGCTGGAGAGTCGATTGCTCCTTCGCGGGCTAGCCTCAAAAGAGCGGCCGCTTCATTCTTTTCCCGCCCGGCTTCCTTGCTGAATGGCCAGGGCTCAGACAAAAGAAGGACGATATATGGCTATCAAACAACCTCAGTGCGCCTTGTGTCCCTACGAATGGTCAGAGCGGCTCTGTCGGATCGAAGGGGGCAAAGCCCCAAGAAATTGTCCCACTGCGCGTCATCAGGACTTCGTTAGACAGTCCATCGATGAGCTCCATTCCGAATCGGTCTGTGAATTCGCTCGCCAGGCGTCTATCCAGGAAGCGGAAGCTTATGCCGACAAAGACAAGGGCTATGAGTCCTTACGTCCGATAAAGCCCAGAATCCTGGAGGTGATCGAGTTTGCCAAGAAAATGAGCTATGAGCGCGTTGCCCTGATTTTTTGCATTGGATTGCGCAAGGAGGCTTTCGTTGTCCACAAGATTTTCGAAAGCCATGGGCTCGATGTGATCTCCATTGCCTGCAAGGTGGGACGCGCTCCCAAGGAAGCGTTGGGGCTCACCGATGAACAGAAGTTGGTCCCGGGCAATTTTGAGTCCATGTGCAACCCGATCCTTCAAGCGGGGCTCGCCAACCATTACGAGTCTCAGTTCAACATACTTCTGGGATTGTGCGTGGGACATGATTCCCTCTTTTTCAAATATGCCGAGGCTCCCTGCACGGTCCTTGCGGTCAAGGACCGACTGCTGGCGCACAATCCTCTGGGCGCAATCTATCAGTGTGAGAGCTATTACCGGCATCTCCAGGGTCCTGTTCAGGAGGAGACATCCGAGAGCGGCGACAGAGAGAAGTCATGAACGCTTATATCGACTGGCTTCAAAGCTTTGCTCGAGGATTCATGCGGGGGAGCCTGGAAGACCAGAAGAATATCGCCATAAAGATCGACCATTCCCTGAGAGTTTTGGACAATGCCGGAAGAATCGCCGAATCCATAGGCCTGGAGCCGCAGTTGGCCATGCTCTCCCGCTTGGCTGCGCTCTTCCATGATGTCGGCCGCTTTCCGCAATATGCCAGGTTTCGCACCTTCAATGACCGGATCTCAGCCAATCATGCCCGGCTGAGCGTCGATGTCCTGAGGGAGTCGAGCATCTTGTTCGATTTGGCCCCTGAGCGCCGCCGCCTGGTGCTGGGGGCCATCTTCCTGCACAACCGGAGAAATATTCCACCAGGTCTTGCGCCGAATCTGGACCTGATGGCGAGAATCATCCGGGATGCGGACAAGCTCGACATTTTTCCCGTGCTTCTTTCCCACCTGGAGCCGGGATCTCCTCAGAACGGCGTGGTTACGCTCCACCTGAAGCCCCATCCTATTGCGTACACGAGGACGATCCTTGACGATCTTCGGTCAAAAAAGATGGGAAAGTACGACGAGATGGTCTGGCTCAACGACCTCAAGCTGCTCCTGTGCAGCTGGGTTTATGATCTCAATTTTCCTTTGAGCCGCCGGATGCTTCTGGAGCTTGGATATATCGAAAGGCTCTTTGACCTGCTGCCCCAAAGCCCGGAAATCTTCGCATTGAGAAGACAGCTCAAGGAGGATTTGACAGATAATTCAGCCATCTCTCCTTGACCCACCTCCTTCAGTTGGTTGTGTGCTTCTGTCTGTCCTCATACTTGTCTTTGAAAATGGGGCAAAACTTCAGCAGAATTTCATCCGCCAGCCACTGAAAGACGGTTCTCCCGTCTTCCAGCTCTTCGAGATTCCCAATACTGCCTAAAATATCATCATAAATGGCCTTCGCACGCTCCTCCGGCATCCCGCCGGCCATTGCCGGCTCGAGGATTGCTCGAAGCAGCACCGCTATTTCTTCCGAACCCGGTAAATTCGCCACAACATCTCCCTGTGATAGTTCATCCTTGTTTTTGGATTTCCATGAAACGCGCCTGAGTCGGTCCTTCGAGGAGAAGGAAGGATTCCACCTCTATGGCGATGACCTCCGCATCCGGTCGCAGGAGGAGGTCTTCGAGATGAGGGTGGGCCTGCCTGATTCGGGTGAGGATCGAATCCTTCTCCGATTTGCCGGTAAGAATAGAGGCGGTTCCGGAAACAGTCAAAGCCTTGATGCTCCCGGCTTTGTCTCCATCGTTCATCCTTGTATCCACAAGGAAGCTCACTCGAGGGTTTTGCACGATATTTCGGTACTTGCGCGATGAGCTGAGAGTCGCTGTGTAGACGGTTTCAGCCTGCTCGTTCGTCACATAAGTCATGAGCGAGCTATGAGGCGTGTTGTCCGAGCAGGTAGCCAGGACGCACATTGAGCTCTCCCTAAGGAGCGTCTTCATCTTGTCGAGCATTTTCGCTCTCCTTTCTCAACATTATTGGTATAGGGCTTCCGCGCCCGTCGGCGAGGCGTCGTATGAATACAATTCAGGATCTCAACCGGAAATTCTCTTGGATTCCCTCTGCAGCAGCAGGTCCAACAGGAAGATGCTCTTGGGCTTGCGCGGGTCTACAAGAAGCGTTACCGGTCGAGCTGACTCATGCAATGACTTTAGCCAATCCTTTTCGCCTTTTTGCCCATTTATGTTCGTTTTGGATTTGAGCTCCACGCCGTCCACATTGTATCGCACTTCCACGATGATCGATCCTTTTGGGCCGGGCTTCACCTTTTCGATAACCGCCTCTGTGAGCTTTCCAAAGGTCAGTAGTCGCAACAGCCAGTTTCTTTTATAGCGGAGCAACCCGAGGGGGATAACGGCGCTGAAAATTCCTATGAACGGCATCGCGGCGAAAAGCGCCCAGGGCATCGGGTTAAGATTGCAGCCCTCGATGCGGCTGATTTTCGGATCATCCGGGATGTATTCGATTTGAACTGACTGTCCGGCAGAGGCAACCGGATCTCCAGAGAAACAGACGCCTTTGACTGGCGGCGCATCCATTTTGCCGCCAACCGGCTTGAATTCGAAATCATAAATGTAAGTGATGGAGCCCTTTGAGCTCTTATTTGCCTCCACGTCGAGAACCTTGCCGGAGGTGAAAGTGGTTGGCCCCTTGAGGAGGCGCCATTCGCCCCTCATATCTGCAGTCTTGATCAGGATAGTCATCATCATTCCCGTTGTGAGCAGCATTAGCGCCGGCAGCAGATAGAAGATCACGCGCACTATCTTTGGAAAGATGACGTCGAGAGCTTTGGTGAGCATTCCATCATCCACCGTGCGCGGCGGAGATAGCTCAAAAAACCATTTCATGTTTTCAGGCGTCCAATCCATCCGTCTTCTCCGTTAAGCAATTCGAAAGTTTGTGCTTCATCTCGGTCGTGATAGCTCCCCTCGCAGATAGAATATCACGAGCAAGGATGGAGAGGGACTTGAAAAATGGGCGTCCAAGAAGATGGTTTTGCTTATTTGCAGGATTACTGTAAATTGGCTTCCAGAGATCGGGCGAATGCCGGGTGTGGCGCAACGGCAGATCGGTCGGAGACTATTTGCGCGCGTATTGTGGAAGAGTTGATGAGCTCGTATCGGGGCAAAGATGGTTATAAAGGGGTATTTGGCGTCCTTACTGAGAAAGCCCCAGCAATTGGGGTGGGCTGCCTTGATAACGGGGGCGAGCATACTTGTTTCTCGATTCATGGGATTGATTCGAGACAAGGTGATATCCTTTCTCTTCGGGGCCACGACGGAATCGGATCTCTATTTTGCCGCTTTTGTCATCCCGGATTTCATCAATTATCTTTTGGCGGGCGCCTATTTTTCCATCACTCTGATTCCTCTCATGAGCTTTTACTTCAAAGAGGATGAGGAGAATGGATGGCGTTTCTTTTCCACTGTCTTTACCTGGATAGCGCTGCTCATCACGACGTTGACCGCTCTCGCGATGATATTCGCTCCTCGTTTTGCGCTCGTTGCGGCTCCGGGGCTCGATGACGAAGCGCTGATCCGCCTGGCTTACTTTCTTCGAATTGTTCTACCGGCGCAAATATGCTTCCTCTTGGGATCGTGCTTCACGTCCATTTTGTACCTGAGAAAGCAATTCCTCATTCCCGCGCTTGCCCTCCCTGTTTATAACCTGATGATCATCGCGGGCGGAATTTTGCTCCGGGAGAGAGGAATGGAGGGATTTTGCTGGGGAGTCCTGGCGGGAGCGTTCACGGGCAATTTCCTTATTCCCTGGTTGGCGCTGAAAAAAGGGGGAGGGCTCAAGCTCCGTTTTTCCCTGTATCACCCGGGGCTGAAGAAGTTTTTCCTCCTTGCCTTGCCCCTCATGATAGGCCAATCCGTGGTCGTACTGGACGAGCAGTTGGTGAGGATTTTCGGGTCGCTTGCGGGCGTCGGCGCCATAAGCAGGCTCAATTACGCGCGGCGCATCATGCTGGTTCCCGTAGGCGTCGTGGCGCAGGCTGCGGGCATGGCGTCTTATCCCTTCCTGGCCGACCTTGCGGCCAGAAAAGAGAGCGCTCAATTCCACAAGACTCTCAACAAAGCGCTGCAAAGCGTACTGGCTTTGCTCCTTCCGCTATCCCTGTGGATGATGATCGTAGCGGAGCCCACAGTGAGACTCATCTTCGAGCAGGGCCATTTCAGCGGAGAAGACGCCAATCAAACTGCGCTTCTGTTGCAGATCATGCTTGCAGCCGTCTTCTGCTGGGGCATTCAGCAAGTTTTGGGCCGCGGGTTTTATGCTTATCAGGATACGGTTACTCCTGCCGTCTTAGGGACAATCGCAACCGTGCTCTCGATTCCGGCGTATTATTGGCTCGCCGTTCGTTATCAGGAGGCGGGAATAGCTTTGGCGGGAGGGCTTTCTGTCGCTTTCTACACGCTGCTGCTGGCCTTGCGCTGGAGACGCAGCTTTGGGAAGGAGACATTTGCTGGTCTGGGAAAAGACTTTATAAAGATGACAACGCTTTCCTTGGCCGCCGGCATTCCCGCCTGGACTGCGGCCCGCTTTTGTCCGATCGACCAGCTGGAGCATCCCTATCTGGCTTCCCTGTTTGCCATAGCATCGAGCGGGCTCATCTTCGCATCGGTATTCTTCCTTCTTGCCATCGCTTTCAGGGTTTCGCTCCTGGAGCCTTTCATCGCCGGGATCAAGAACAAGAGAAGGAGAGCATGACGGGAGCCTGCTTTCTCCTTCTCCATATCATCGGCTGCTCAACCGGTCGTGTTGATTATCGATCATGTGTTCGCGGGAAGACCTAGCGCGGCTCGCTTCTTTTCTATATGAGCGCAGATCAGCTGCGCAGCCAGCTCCGGATCGGGCTGGACGGCGAAAGTCGCGCCAACGATTTTATCGAGTCCTTCCGTCGCAAGGCTGACGATGTTTTTGCTGCCGAGAATCGGAGGCGTAGGGCCCAAGACCGTGTAGATTCCGGAAGCCACAGCGTAGCTGGCGATGGTTGCGGCCTTCTCCGAATACCATTCGGGCGCGGCTGCGGCCAAAGGCAGATCGGATATGTCCGCGCCCAGGGCGTTGGCAAGAGCGGCGGCGAGGACGAGTATGCGCACATTGTCCACGCAGCTTCCCACGTGGAGCACTGGCGGGATGCCCAAAGCGCCGCAAATTTCTTTGAGCCCCGGTCCGGCGTCTTTTGCGGCCTCGGGCGTCTTGAGCCCCGCTTTGGCATGAGCTATCGCGGCGCAACCGGTGTCCAGGACCAGGATATCGTTGGCGATGAGGCGTCTGGTCAACGCCACGTGTCCATGGTCGTGACGGATCTTCGGGTTGTTGCACCCCACAACGCCGACTGCTCCTCGGATCTTTCCGGCCTTGATCGCCTCGATGAGAGGATCGGGCGTTCCGCCAAGCGCTGAGAGAATGGCCTCGATGCTGAATCCGGACATCATCCGAACCGGCCCCGAAGGAATGTATACTTTTTCAGGCGTTCTTCGGCCGTAGTTTTCCACCGCTTCTTTCACGAGGGCTCTAGCCAGTTCTCGGGCGTTTTCCGGCCGGAATTCCCTGTGCTCCATCATCGGGAATTTGGCCTTGTCGCTCGTGGAAATCATCTTTGTGTGATAGCAGGAGGCCATTTGCCCAAGGGAAGGCATGATGCACTGATAGTCCACCAGCATCATCTCGACGGCGCCTGTCATCAGGGCCAGCTCGCTCATGAGGTGATTGCCCGCCATGGCGACTCCACGACGCATGAGAAGCTCATTGCCGGTGCAGCAAAGCCCTGCGAGGTTAATCCCCTTTGCTCCGACCGAGCGAGCCATTTCGATCAGATCCCGGTCCTGCGCAGCCTGCGAAATCATCTCGGATACTACCGGATTGTGGCCATGGAGCAGGATGTTCACCTGATCTTCTTTGAGAACCCCTAGGCCGGCGGTGGATTCTCTCGGGGTGGGAGTGCCGAAGAGAATGTCTGAGACTTCCGTCGCGATCATGGAGCCTCCCCAGCCGTCCGAAAGCGCGCTCCGGAATCCGTGCAAAAGGATGCTCACCCAGTCGTTGTCGACCCCCATGTGAGTGCGGTGCATCATTTCAGCGGTCTCACGGTCGACGCCTCGCGGCGTAATGCCAAGCTTATTCCAGATTTCGCGTCTCTTTTCAGGGGCTCTGGCCACCATCGTCAGGGATTTTTTTCGGGTTCCGAATTCCTCTTCCAACGCGTAAGCCACATCTATGGCGAGCTCCCGGGGCGATTTGGCGTCCGTGGCGACGCCAAATTCCTCAGCCAGCCGCCTCAGCTTTTGCTCTTCTCGTATCTCATAGCCCGGCGCCTTTCCTTCTCCCACATTGCGGAGCACCTCTACGAGATCGCGACCGTGATCGGAGTGCGAAGCCGCTCCGGAGGCGATCATGCGTCCGAAATTGCGAGCAACTATGATGTCGGCGTCCGCACCGCAGACGCCCCTCTGAGGTCCCTCGCCAAAAGGGTCGATGCGGCATGGTCCCATCACGCAGTTGCGGCAACTGAGGCCGAGCTCGCAAAAACCGCACTGGGGCTGCTGGGCGTCATGCCGGTCCCACACGGTTTCCACCTGCTCGCGCTCCGCTTTGCGAAGCATCAATTGGCCATCTTCCGTAATGGTTCGGTTCTTATTCTCTTCTAAAACAGACATGGGCGTTCTCCTGTAAGGCCGTTTTCATCTTTTACTTTCTTCCAAAAGCCAGCTAGGATTATGCGTCTCCAATTGCTTCCCTTCTGTAGAAAATTGCTGCGAGATCTTTATTCATGTCGGATGCGCATGAGCGGATGCATGGCTTGTGCTGAGCGAGGTTCATTGGTGATCTCGCATGATCTTTAGGAGCGGTTTTGGATGAAAAAGCTTCCAATCATCGTTGAGAACGAAATAATTATATACTCCCCGGAGGATAAATCGCGCAAGGCGAAATCAAGGATGCTGGGCGCCAGGCATCGGGATTTTATCCTTATAGAAGAACCCGTTTTTCGAATAAACGAGAGGATATCTTTTCCTCTTGAAGGCGAAGTCGTTTGCTCCTTCATGCATGAGGGTGATCGATACGTCTTTAGGAGTAAAATCAGAAAAGCCTTATCTGATGGGGTGGTCGCTATAGAATACCCGAACGAGTACAAAGCGGAAAAAATAAGAAACAGCCATCGAATCCGCGTGAACTTGGAAGCGAAATTCTATCTCGCCTACCTGAAAGAAACAAAGAGCGCCATCGTAAAAGACCTCAGCGAAGGGGGCTGCTGCGTGGTCATTCCTGCCGTCTCGCCTTTGGCGCCGGATTTGTCTTGCGTCCTGGACTTCACCTTGCCCGATAAGCAGGCCATCACGGGGCTGCGCGCAAAAATACGCACCATTCACTACTCGGCGTTGAAAAAGAACGTCGAGCTCGGAGTGCAGTTCACGGGGCCGCCGGAGCAAACGAGCAAGATTCTTTCCTTCTGCCGCTATTGCATGTTCTTCCGCGTCTGAATCAAGGGCTGGGCTTCCGCAATTTCCCATGGCTTACACCCACTTGTGCGAAATTAATTGCTTGCGGCTTTGCCCGGCTTATGCAAAATTGCACATTGGCTGGTCCTGCCGGTAGATGTGGGCGTTAACGGCAGAGAGCAATGCTGTCAATTGCCAAAATCCGTTGATGCGGGTGGGACCGGGATAGTTTTCCTGGCGAAGCAACCAATTTCAAAAGGGAGAAGCTCAGATGAAAAAGATGTGGATTCAATTGAAAGAGGGCTTGAACCGAGAGGACTTGAAACGTCAACTTGCCGAGATAGGCCGTGTAGAAGACGATCCCGGAGACAGCAGGCGTATTGTCATAGCTTTTCACAACCAGTCCGAGAGCGGCATGCGCATGGCTGGATTTCGGCTCTCACAGGATTTCATAACGTACTTCGAAGACTTCGACATGATGCGCGATAAGGATTAGCCCCAGCCATCCTCCATTGCCTTTTCGTCATCGATAATCATCCCCAAAATACTTGACAAAAAAGGGATTCATCACTACGTTAGGTTAGCACTCTACTTCATAGAGTGCTAACAACGGCCGGAGGGATATCTTTGAGCGAGCTTACCAAACGAGACCAACAGGTTCTTGAAGCGGTTGTAACCGACTACATTCAGACCGGCGAGCCGGTCGGATCTCGTATTGTAGCCAAACGCTACGGTCTCAACGTGAGCTCTGCAACCATCCGCAACGTGATGTCCGATCTCGAGGAAATGGGTTTTCTTCACCAGCCGCACACATCGGCCGGACGCGTTCCGACAGAGAAGGGTTTGAGATTCTACCTCGATTCCATCATGTGCTCCAGAGCGCTGGAAAGAGAGGCGAAGGATCAAATCCGGAAGGCCTTCCAGGATACCCAGGCCGATGTGACCGACTTGCTTCAGAGGACTTCCCGGGTTCTGTCCAGCTTTGGAAATCAGGCAGGCGTAGTGCTCCGACCGAAGATTTCCCTTGCTCGCCTCAAGCATATCGAGTTTATACGGTTGCGTCCTCGACAAATCATGGTGATCCTCATTTCACGTTCCGGCCTGGTGCACCATCGGCCGATTTATTGGGACGAGGATATCAAGCAGGATGAGCTTGACAAATATTGCCGTTATTTGAATGAGTTGCTCGAGGATGTGCCCCTTGGAGAGGTGAAGCAGCGCGTTTTGGACGAGATGAAGAAGGAAAAGGTGCTATTCGACCAGCTCTACTTCCAGGCCTTGAAGATCACTCAACGCGCCGTGCAGTCTACGCTTGACAACAGCGATATCTATATCGAAGGACGCTCGAATCTGCTCAACAATCCGGAGTTTGCCCAAGTCGAGAGAATGCGCCGCCTCTTGGAAGCCTTTGAGGATAAGTCCAGAATCATCCGCCTGCTCGATCTTACGATGAAGACGTCGAGCGGGGTGCAGATTATCCTGGGTCCCGAGAGCGATCTGAAAGAGCTCGAGGAAATAAGCCTCATTTCTTCGCCTTACCGCCGTGGGGATACTCTGCTGGGCGTTCTTGGCGTTATTGGACCTTTGCGGATGGACTACTCGAGAATAATCCCGATTGTGGAATTTACGGCTGGAATGTTGAGCAAGCTGCTCGAAGAGCCCGAAGAGGTGTGAAGGAGCATTTTTTCTTTTATCCAACTGACATTCCTGGCCGAACCTGCTTATATTTACGGAAATGCAGATCTTACGGCTGGAGGATAGAAATTGATGGTTGAGGAGCGTAAATTGGAAGAACATAAACGGGAGGAGGGCATGTCCCCTCAGGATGCTGGAGAAGAGGCCGAGGCTTCGGAAGAAGTGGTGAAAGAGGAATGCGAGCAGTTGCTTCAGCTCAAAGAAGATGAGGTGAAGCAGCTTCAGGAGCGTGTTCTGCGGATTGCCGCGGAAATGGAGAATACGCGCAAGCGTCTCGAACGGGAAAGGTCGGAAGGCATCTGCTTCGCCAATGAGAGCCTCATCCGGGAGCTGCTTCCCGTTGTCGATAACCTGGAGCGGGCCATTCAACACGCGGAGGGGGAATCCGACGCTGAGGGTCTCCTCGCCGGAGTGCGCATGACATATAAATCGTTTCTTGATGTGCTTGCAAAGTTTGGCTGTGTTCCTTTCGAGTCTATCGGAAAGGCTTTCGACCCGAATTTTCACGAAGCCGTTATGCAGCAGGAAACGTCCGACCACCCCGAGAAAACGGTCATTCAGGAATTCCAGAAAGGCTATACGCTTCGAGACCGTCTCATTCGACCCGCGATGGTGGTGGTTTCCAAAGCTGAAGGATGATGGACGGGCGGCGCAGGGTGAAAAAACGAGATAGAATTTCAATATTTGTAAGGGATTATAAGGCAAATTGAGGGGTAATGAAGCATTCATGGTCGATGAAGGAGGCAAAACCAGATGAGTAAAGTGATAGGCATTGATCTAGGAACCACCAACTCGGTAGTGGCGATTATGGAGGGTAAAGACCCGAAAGTGCTGCCCAATGCGGAAGGAGGCCGGACGACCCCCTCGATGGTGGCTTTTACCGAAAGCGGTGAGCGTTTGGTCGGGCAGGTGGCTAAAAGGCAGGCCATAACGAACCCCGAAAACACAATATTTGCCGTGAAGCGATTGATCGGCCGCAAATATGACACCGGAGAAGTGCAGCAGGATCTGAAGATCCTGCCCTACAAAATCGTGAAGGCTTCTAATGGAGACGCTCACCTCAACATTCGCGGACGCGATTATAGCCCGACGGAAATATCGGCCTTCATCCTGATGAAAATGAAGCAGACTGCCGAGGATTATCTGGGGGAGAAGGTCACGGAAGCTGTCATAACGGTGCCCGCCTACTTCAACGACAGTCAGAGGCAAGCCACCAAGGACGCCGGAAAGATTGCGGGCCTCAACGTGCTGCGGATCATCAATGAGCCGACGGCTGCTTCTCTGGCTTACGGACTGGACAAGAAGAAAGATGAAAAGATCGCTGTCTTCGATTTGGGCGGCGGCACTTACGACATATCGATCCTCGAGATCGGCGAGGGAGTGTTCGAGGTCAAGTCGACCAACGGCGATACGCACCTTGGCGGCGAAGACTTCGATCAGAGGGTCATGGACTGGCTGGCTACCGAGTTCAAGAAAGATTACGGGATCGATCTGCGAAACGACAAAATGGCTCTGCAGCGTTTGAAAGAAGCGGCTGAGAAGGCCAAGATCGAGCTCTCCTCCACGATGGAGACGGAGATCAACTTGCCGTTCATCACGGCCGACGCCTCGGGTCCCAAGCATATGAACATAAAGCTCTCCAGAGCGAAGTTCGAGTCTTTGGTGGAAGATCTTATCGACCGGCTGGTGCATCCGATGGAGCAGGCTCTGCGCGATGCGAGTCTGAACCGCTCTTCCATTGACGAAGTGATTCTGGTTGGCGGCATGACCCGCATGCCCAGGGTTCAGCAGAAGGTGCAGGAGTTCTTCGGTAAGGAGCCCCATAGGGGCGTGAACCCGGATGAAGTGGTCGCTGTCGGGGCCGGCATCCAGGCTGGAGTATTAAAAGGCGACGTAAAGGACGTTCTCCTGCTCGATGTGACGCCTCTTTCCCTTGGAATCGAAACTCTGGGTGGAGTCATGACGCGGCTTATCGAGAGGAACACCACCATTCCGACCCGCAAAAGCCAGATTTTTTCGACTGCCGCAGACAATCAGACGGCTGTCTCCATCCACGTTCTTCAGGGAGAGCGGGAGATGGCGGCCAATAACAAGACTCTCGGCCGTTTCGAGCTCGTCGGAATTCCCGCGGCTCCGCGCGGCATTCCTCAAATCGAGGTGACCTTCGATATCGACGCGAACGGCATCGTGCACGTATCGGCCAAGGATCTCGCGACTCAGCGCGAGCAGTCCATTCAGATCACCGCGTCGAGCGGACTCAGCGAAGATGAGATCAAGAACTTCGTCAAGGAAGCTGAAATCCACGCTGAAGAAGACAAGAAGAAGCGAGAATTGATCGAGACGAGGAACCAGGCCGATTCGCTCATCTACAGCACGGAAAAGACCATGCGGGATATGGGCGACAAGATAGACTCCAAGACGCGTCAGGATATAGAGGCGCAGATAGAAAAGCTGAAAAAGACCTTGGAAGAGGGCGATAAGGACGCCATCCAGCGTGAGGTGGATCAACTCATGCAAATATCTCATAAAGTAGCGGAAGAAGCTTACAAGCGCGCATCCGAGCAACAGGCGGGAGGCGGCGAGGCCGGTGCGGGACCGGGACCGGGAGCGGCCGGCGGACAGAAAAAAGCTGACGAAGACGTCGTGGACGCCGACTTTGAAGAAGTGAAAGACAACAAGTAGCCATCCGCGGAGAGGACTTTCATTTTATCCGCTTTTGCGTTTTAGTGATGAAATAAGGGCATGCGAATTTTTCGTGTGCCCTTATTGTCTTTTTGAGGTATAGAGTTTTTTTGATTTTGCCTGCTTTCGTCACGATTTACGAACTACTATGAGGCATCCTATGAACAGAAGAACCATCCGGCTTTTTGTGCTTCTAATCGCCTTCGCTGTTGCTGGCTGTGCTTCCGCTCCTCCGCAGCCGCCCGACTTCGCTCAAAGTCCGGCCTTCACGAAATCCGCCCCCGCCGAAGCTGAAGCTTTGTGGCGCAAAGCGGAGCAGAGCCAGAAAGAAGGCAAAATTCAGTCGGCGATTTCCGCCTATGAGCGCATAGCCCAAAAGTATTCTAACAATGTTATAGCAGCGAAAGCGCTTCAACGGCTTGGAAATATCCAGCGCGACCAGGGCAATCTCGACCGGGCTCTTCAATACTATGATTATCTCTTGTACATGTACCCCAAATGGCCTGGAGTCAACTCCGCCCAGACGGACAGGCTCAAAGCCCTCATGGCCATGGGCAAAAGGAAGCAGGTCATGAAGGAGGCTGCGCTCCTCTGGCAGACGGCGTCGGGTGAGCCGGAAGTCCAGGTTGAGCTGAGCATGCTCATGGCCGAAGCGCATCGCAGCGAGAGGGATATTGCGGAGGCTTTCGAATGGCTTGCTTCCGGCTTCGCTGTGGCGACGACTCCTGAAGAGAAGCAGCGTCTCACCCGGGCTACGTCCGACCTTCTCAAAGAGATGAGAGAAGCGGACATCAAGAAGATTTCAAAGAAGAATACTTCCGATTTCATGAGGGTGTTCCTGGAATTTCGGATGGATCAAATCCTCTTGGAAAAGGGGCGAGACGAAGGGGCGAAAGAGCATATGAAGGCTCTCCTCAAGCAGAATCCCACGCACCCCATCGCCCCCGAGATACACGCCGCCCTGAGGGGAGCCGGCGTACAGACAGCTTTGGCCGCAAGCGGCAAGCCGGTCAATCCCAACCGCGTCGGCTGTCTCATTCCCATGAGCGGAACCTATGAAAAATATGGAAAAATGGTTCTTCGCGGACTTGGTATGGCAATCGATGAATGGGGAAAGACTCATCCGGGCGCCCCGGTCAATCTGGTTGTGAGGGATTCGCAGGTAGAAGCTCAAGCTGCGATTAAGTCTTTTGAAGAGCTCGTAAACGATGAAGGCGTATTGGCCGTTGTCGGGCCGCTCGGCGCTCAATCCGCCAAGGTGTTGGCTCCGGTTGCGGATAAGTGGGGCGTGCCTCTCCTGACTTTGACGCAGCAGGATGAGGAGACGGCCGGAAGCTCTTTTGTTCTCCACGTCTTTATCGATAACCGAGAGCTTGTCCGCTCGATGGTGCGCTATTGCCGGGATAAGCTCGGGTATACCCGCTTTGCGGCGCTCTACCCGGACGATCGTTATGGCCAAAGACTCTCCAAAATTTTCGCCGAGGTTCTGAAAGAAGAAGGCGGCAGCCTGCTTGCCAGCGTGCCCTACAAAGAGAAGACGACTGATTTCAAGGACGCGCTTCAAAAGGTCATGAACGTATCCAAGCAAAATGTCCCACCGAGCGGAGTCGATATCGCTCCCTTTGAAGCTCTGTTCGTTCCGGACCAAGTGCAGACCGTCTCCCTTCTTGCGCCCCAGCTTCCGTACTATAACATCGTGGGCGTGACGCTCCTGGGCACGAATCTGTGGGGGGAAGCTCCTCTCGTTCAGGCCGGCGGGGCCTATGTGGAGCAGGCGCTTTTTGCGACGCCGTATTTCCCCGAAAGCGATGTTCCCCGAGCTAAGGCGTTTGCCGAAAGATATCAATCTGTTTACAGTGCGCCTCCCTCATATCTTGAAGCGCAGGCGTACGATGCTATGATGCTTTTCCTCGAGTCTCGATCGATGCTCAGAGGCCGGCCGACAGAAAGATTTTCGTTACTTCAAAACCTGCTCCAGATCAGGAATTATGAGGGCGTGGCAGGGACCTATTCCTTCAATGCGGATGGAACGTTGAATCGCGATTACCTGATCCTTCAGGTGCAGAATGGCCAATTAACGCAGGTGGGACAATAGCTTTCCGGCGCCTGATGAAATTTGAATTGCTGAGCTTTACGCCTTTTATCTTGACATTGATCCAGCGGGTTTTATAATTTGTAACGTCGCTTCGTAATCATATATAGGTGTGTTCAGACGGTTGAACGCATAATAAAAGGAGGTCCTCAAATATGCCGATCTACGAGTATGAATGTTTGAAGTGTGGGAAGACTACTGAAGCCATGCAAAAGTTCTCCGATCCTCCGCTTGCTGAGTGCTGCCACTGCCAAGGGGAAATGCGTAAGCTTATCTCGATGAGCTCTTTCCACCTCAAGGGTTCGGGTTGGTATGTTACGGATTATTCCGGAAAGACCCAGAGTGGCGGGGCTTCTGCCAAGAACGGCGAATCCAAGGCAGAGAAGACCGAAAAGGTCGAAAAGAAAAGCGAGAGCGCATCCTCAGCGCCTGCGGCTGACTAGGCGGGATGGATACGGACCTTTTATCTCGTGCTTAAAGGGTAGATTGGAGAGCGGGCAAACAAGCCCGCTCTTTTTTTTACTCCTCCTGACTTTTGAAACCTGGATAACTTTGTGTTTCGCCGGTCTCAAAGTCCCGGATTTATGACAGGACCTTTTGTAAAAGATCTTCGCTAAGGCGCTTCCCGCGCTTTTCACACGTTCTCTATAAATTCCACCGGAGCACCTTTATGGAACGCGAATACAGGATTTTTACCAGAATAGACCGATGCATGGGATGTCATAACTGCGAGCTTGCATGCGGTGTTGCGCATTCTCGGAGCAAGACGCTTTCAGGCGCCATTGGCGAAAGCGTGAAGCCGCGCAAAAGGATTTTTGTCGAGTCTTCAGGCTCGGTAAAAATGCCTCTGGTTTGCAGGCATTGCGAAAATGCTCCGTGTGTTGGCGTATGCCCGACGGGCGCCTTGACCGCCGATCAAAAGACCGGCCTCGTGCTATACTCCGAATCCAGCTGCATCGGTTGCTCGTTCTGCGCCGTTGCTTGCCCTTTCGGAATGATCAATCATGACTCTGAGAGTAAGGTGATGATAAAGTGCGACGGTTGCGCGGAGCGGTCCATCCCGGCCTGTATCGAGGCTTGTCCGACGAAGGCCCTGCAGTTGGAAGGCGGACCCGAAAAGATGCGTCGCAAGGAATTGGCGGCCAGGCTAGCTGAGGCGTTCACGATGGAGGCGAACTGATCCGTTCCGGCGATTGCTGAGGATGCGTCATGCGCAATGGATTGCTTGTAGTTTTTACGGGAGACGGCAAGGGAAAGACGACTGCCGCGCTGGGTATGGCTGTGCGCGCTGCCGGACATGGAATGAAGGTTCTGGTCCTGCAGTTTGCAAAAGGGGCGTGGCCTTACGGGGAGACGAGCGCCCTCGCCAAGTTTCCAGAAATTGAGATCAAGCCTCTAGGAGCCGCTCCGACCTGGACTCACGAGCTTCTCGACGAGGAGCGGGAGTTGGTTCGGATGGGGTGGGAGCAGGCTGCCGACGAAATTCAGAAGTCGAATTATGACATGATCGTTCTCGACGAACTGGCCTACGCGCTGCATAACGCCTTCCTTCCTCTGGAGCCCGTTTTGGAAGTCCTGAGAGGCCGCCGTAGGGATTTACACCTTGTGATAACGGGTCGAGACGCGCCTTTTGAGTTGATCGATATCGCGGACCTTGTGACCGAAATGCGCACAATCAAGCATTCCGGCCGCAAGGCTCAGGAAGGAATCGAATTCTAATGGCCGATCTCGACAAATCCCGACGCCTCGAGAATCTTTATGAAAAGATCCGTAAGGATCCTCTCTATCGCACAGAGAGCATGGGAGATGTTTTTGTCCCCGGAAAAGGCTCTCTTCAGGATGCATCGCTCGTCTTTATCGGCGAAGCGCCAGGTCGCGATGAAGAAAGAGCGAGGTCGCCTTTTGTCGGGCCTGCAGGAAGGAATCTCACTTCGCTCCTGGATGGAATAGGGATTTCGCGCGATGCGGTCTTCATCACAAACCTGGTGAAATATAGGCCCATGACGGCAAAAGGAGAAAACAGAAGCCCGAGCGCCGCCGAAAGCAGGCACGCTCTGCCTTATCTGCTGGAAGAGCTGGAAATACTCGTTCCACGCATCGTTGTATGCCTTGGCTTGTCCTCAGCCAAAGCTGTTCTTGGAAACCCCGCCTTGAAAATGGGGGAAGCAAACGGTCTTGTATTCCCGTGGCGCGGAGTCGAGATGCTGGTTACCTATCATCCGTCGCCTTATAACTACAAATCGCCTGAGAAGAGGGAGGCAATGCGCGGCGCCTTCGATAAGCTGAAAGCCCTTTGGCTTGAAGACAAGTGATTGTTCACAGAAAGCTCCTGAGCTCTTAACCCTTTTCAGATGAATGCGACTAAAACAATGCAGGAAGAGCAAATAAGAGAAAGAATCAAGTCGTACACTCGCTTCGCCCCCAAGGGTAAGCTCAATATCATCACAGACACCACCGAATTCATGAGTATCAAGTCCGACGATCTTCTCGAGCTTGGCGGCGCTCTATACCTGGTGCGCGGCGAGGAGGTGGAGGGGCGGTTCGGCTTGGACGGAGAGCCGAAGTTCTGGGTGAAAAGAGCCATCGATTTGAATGACGGGAGCTCGAAGGTTATAAAGCTCGTATTCCACGAATCCTTTAACATGCGCCTCGGTATGCAAGAGATAAAGTGCTTTCGCAGCCCTCAAAAGGAAGCGCGCATATTGGATAAGACCAGGAACGATCTATGCTTCATGCAGGGGCTCAATGTTTTGGATAAGGCCGGCAACATCGTGCGGATCATCGATCGCATTCAGGGAAATCGGTACTACGATTTTATTCATAACCTTGATATGGATCATGAAACCTACTTCCACACGGTATTCCCGGACATAATGAAGAAGGTGATCGGCTGTTTCGAAGCCGTCGGCCGGTTGCATAAGATGGGAGAAGTGCACGGGGACATCCGAAACGATCACATTCTCATCGATAGAGCAACCGGCGAATATAGGTGGATTGATTTCGATTATACCTATGAATGGTCTGAAAATCCGTTCGGCGTGGATTTGTTTGGTTTGGGAAATATTCTGCTTTTCACCATTGGAAAGGGCTTTCACAACCTTCCCGACCTCAATGCGTGCAGTCCCATTGGCTTTTCTGTTCCCGTGTGCATAACTGCGGAAGACCTGTCCCTTTTTTTCGCTCACAGGATCGTCAACCTCAAGAAGCTTTTCCCCTATATTCCTGATGAGCTGAATTATGTTCTACTTCATTTCGGACAGGGCGCTCCGGTCTTTTATTCCAACGCGGATGAGCTCGTGGAGGATCTGAAGGCCTGCGAAAGGAAGTGGATACGCTGATGACAGAACCATCGATTTTTTGCAGTACGGAGGCGGGAAGCGCAGTGAGCGCTGAGAGGAAAGTGCTCATTGCCGTGGACTTGTCGGAGAATTCTCTCAAGGCTGTGGATTACGTGGGCAAAGTCATAGGCGCCTGTCACACCTCTGTAGAGATCGCCCTTCTTCATGTCATTAAGGAGCCTTCTCCCGATATCATTCCCGACGAGGAGACGCGCCGCGAGAAGATAGAGCAATTGCGGGCGGAAGGCTCAAGGCTCATGGATGAGGTCGAGAAACAGCTGACGTCCGTTGGGATTTCCGAGAGCTGCATCAAAATCAACATAGCAATATGCAGCCCTACTGTTAGCTATTCAGAGCTGATCTTGCAGGAACAGAAGAAAGGCGGCTACGGAACCGTCGTTATGGGCAGACGCGGGCTCAGCAAGAGAGAGGAATTTCTTTTCGGCAGCGTTTCGAGCGGAGTTATGAGAGAAGCCAGAGAATGCGCGGTTTGGATCGTGCCGTGATTCGAAAAGAAAGAAGCGGGCGCCCGACGCTCTGAGCGATGTCACCTTACGCGTCGGATTCCCGCTTCAACGGCTAAAAAACTCTGAAACTTTTTCCCGAGGGCGCAACGCTCGCAAGCGCTGTCTCCACCCTCGGGCCAATCAATTTTCTTTGGCTCCCTCCAAAAGGAACCGGAGGCGATCTCGTTCAGCCTTGGCTCGTCTGAGCTGATCCTCCACTTCACTCCTGTTTGGCGCCGTTAACCCTAAACTCTTCAGTTTTGTCTCTAATTCCTTGACTTCCTTTATGGCTCGGTAGAGCTCGGAAGCCAACATCCGTATACTCATCGTTAACCCTTTTCCCTCAATCCCAAAGAGGTTAACCCGCGGGGCAGCACTTTACCGATTTTTAATTACCTCGCCAGTAGCCGCCAGTAGCGACATTGAATCTGTCCCGCGCCCCGGATGGTAGGCGTAGGTCAAAGTTTGAATCGGGGGGAATCTGGTCCCGGGACAAAGACGGGTTCAGGTTCCGCATGTCGTTCAATGACACATCGAGCCAATTGGCAACTTGGTCAAGCTTGAGGGGGGCTTTCACCAAAATAGACTCGAAGTCATACACATCGTGCTTACCGGGACGGGCGAAGCCGTGTGCGTCCAAATCACGCACAATCTGAATGGTCGCCAGTACTTTAGCAACATAATCGCGTGTGCGTCCCGGTAACCCGCCCTTTTGGGCAAGCTCCCAAAAATTGCTGGTGCGACATCTTCTCATCGCACTCATCACGGGAGCATTTCCGGCGTTATAGGCCGCCAAAGCCAGGGGCCAGGAGTTGAATTGTTCATAAAACAGCCGCAGGTATTTGGCCGCCGCGTGAGTGGATTTTATTGGATCTTTGCGTTCATCCACCCAACGATCGACTCGGAGGCCGAGCTTGCGAGCTGTGCCGGCAAGCAACTGCCAATACCCTCCTGCGCCCCTGTAGGAAGCATTTCCCTTGAAACGGCTTTCCACCAATGGAATGTAAGCCATTTCGGCAGGCACGCCGTGCGACTCGAGGATTTCGGTCATGATCGGAACATAGGACCATGATCGCTCCAGGGCCACAAGGAACGTCTTGCGCTCCTTTCCTTTGTACGAACTAACGTACTTTTGGATTGTTGGATGATCCGGGATATGGATCTGGTTCCCGTTATTCGGTTGTGCGGCTGGAGAAGCTGCAAAAGAAGAATAAACAGTTGGAGGCGGGGACAAGGTAGCTAAGAATGCAGCTTCGGAGCCCGATACTTTTTCCTGGGCTAAAAGCGTAGCAGGGGTTTCGCCCTGGACGCTTCCAACCGGCTCCGTCCTTGCCTGGGTTGTTTCTGTGGAGAGGGTGAGAAGGAACAACAGCGGAATTACGGCGTTCAGCAACAAACGCCTACCTGTGGTGATGGCTTCTCCCAGCCGACGCCTCCAGAATCTGGAATCAGGCGCCATACTGGTTCTCCTTATCTTTTCAAAGAAATCTCTCATCGCCCTCGCGGTCTTCCCGTAAGAGTTTAGGTTGGCGACTTAAATAGCAGGATGAGGGCTGCTTATGCAAACGGCGTATACCCGCATTTAACGCCATTATCACTGATTATCCGGGATCTGCCGCGGGAGAAGATGCCTCGGCCGCCGGGCGGAGGCCGCATGTGAAGAAGCGGACAAAAAGAATTGGATTTATGCCTATTTAAAACAGATGCGCCGATTTCATAAGCTCTTAAGCCAAGTTTTGATTCTAAGGGCGTTCATAGATCCAGATCATATATTATCAGCTCTTTTCTAATGAATGCTTCTAATATCACTATTTTTTACATTAGACTCCTGAAATAGACATGAGACCTTGCTGTTATGCATCATAAATAAAGAGTTTAATTTTCGTGATTTGATTGCTGATTGCGCAGACGGTTCTATACGGGGGCAAAACTAGGGCGTCCAAATCCGCCTTCGACCATTGCCAGGTTTTGACCTCTGGCGCATGTGCAAAAAGGGGGTAGAGAATCAGCCCCGATAGGGGCGTAACATCCTAGCCCGGGGCGACGCCCCGGGTCCGGGAGCCGGTTAAACCTCCCCGGAGCCCTGAAGGGGCGAAATATCCGGAAACTGATTATCTCGCCCTTACAGGGCTTGGAGAATATGGGGCGGGATCTATTACCCGGGGCGATGCCCCGGGCTATGGTATTTCGCCCTTTCAGGGCTGATTCCAACGCAGAAGTAACTGGAATAGAGGCTAACCCGGCGTTGCGATTGTTCGATCATCGCAGGACAAGTTAGTCCTGTGACAGTGGATTTCAGAATTGACTCAACCCAAGGGATAGTGTAAGCGTGACAAAATGTAATGGCAGATCAAAAGACAGCAATATAGGCAATAAACAGAAGCTTAGCATTGATGCCTGGGGGGGGCTGAATGAGGAAGAGTGTTGTTGGGGCGCTCATTCTGGTTGCTGTTTTTTTGCTTGGATTTCCTCCCTTTTCATCCGGGGCGCGGGCTGCTCAACAATGCGAAGAATGGGTGGTTTGGGTCGAGTCCGTCCAGGGATCTGTGGAAGCGCGTAAACCCGGAGAGAATGAGTGGCGGCCGGTCGAGCTGAACGACACCTATTGCTCGGGCGTTGTCATCCGCACTCTCGATCAAAGCCGGGCTGCGGTTGTAACTCGGGATGAGACCATCCTCCGACTGCAACAGAACACCATCATCACTTTTTCCATCGAAGAAAACAGGCGCACCTCGCTCATCGATTTCCTCAAGGGCGTTGCGCACTTCTTTAGCCGGACCGCCCGAGGCCTTGAAGTCGACACTCCTTATGTGAACGCGCTGGTGGAAGGGACGGAGTTTATCGTTAAGGTCGAGCGCGATTGCTCCTTCATCACGACTTTCGAGGGGCGGCTTGCGCTCAGGAACGATCTTGGAAATCTGAAACTGCCAGCCGGCAAGTCCGCCGTTGCCGAGGCCGGCAGTCCGCCTCGCCTGCAGACGGTGGTCCGTCCAAGAGATGCGGTCAACTGGGCGCTCTACTACCCTCCCGTTCTCGAGCCAAATCCCGACGATTTTCCTGAAGACCAATCGGAGTGGCCGCAGAAGGTTCGAAGCTCGATTGACTTCTACCGGAAGAACGATCTGGCCCGAGCCCTGGACGCTATCTCCGGAATTCCCGAAGATGTTGCAGACTTTCGCTTCTTTGTCTATCGCGCCGCCCTTCTGCTTGCGGTTGGGAGTGTCGATGCGGCGTCCGAAGACCTCGATAGAGCTCTCGAATTGGATCCCGAAAACGGGGAGGCCATCGCCCTTCAATCCGTCATCGCAGTGGCGCAAAACGATAAGGAGCGTGCTCTTCAACTAGCGGAGAAGGCTGTTGCTCTTGATTCCGCGACTTCCGCTCCGAGGATAGCTCTATCTTACGCAAAGCAGGCCCGCTTCGATGTAGAAGGGGCTCTTGAGAGCCTCAAGGAGGCCGTGCGACTGGAGCCCGGAAACTCTCTGGTTTGGGCGCGCCTCTCCGAGATGTGGCTCTCGGTGGGCAATCTCGATCGCTCGCTCGAAGCGGCCATGCGCGCCGTGGAGCTCAATCCCGACTTTTCACGCACGCAAACCGTTCTGGGATTCTCTTATCTTGCGAGGATTGATACCCGAAAAGCCAAGGAGTGCTTTAATAAAGCCATTCGCATGGACCAGGCGGACCCGCTGCCGCGCCTGGGCCTTGGGCTCGCCATGATTCGGGACGGCGATCTCAAGGGAGGAAGAAGGCAGATTGAGATTGCTGTCAGCCTGGATCCCAACAATTCCCTCATTCGGAGCTATCTCGGCAAAGCCTATTTTGACGAAAAGCGCGACAAGCATGCGGCAGAGCAGCTATCCATCGCTCGAGAGCTCGATCCGAAGGACCCGACGCCCTGGTTTTATGACGCCATCCGCAAGCAGAGCATCAACCGGCCCGTGGAAGCTCTGGAGGATCTCCAGCAATCCATCCGTCTCAATGACAACCGGGCCGTCTACCGATCCCGCCTCCTTCTGGACCAGGATCTGGCGGCCCGTAGCGCGAGCCTCGCCAGAATCTATGATGACCTTGGCTTCGAGCAGAAGGCCATGGTGGAAGGCTGGAAATCGCTTGCAGCGGATCCGACCGATTATTCAGCCCACAGGTTCCTCTCCGATCTCTATGCCTCCCGACCCAGACATGAGGTCGCCAGAGTAAGCGAGCTTCTTCAATCCCAACTCCTGCAGCCCCTAAACCTCACGCCTCTTCAGCCCCAACTTGCGGTTGACGACCTAGCAATTCGTGAAGGGGCAGGTCCCTCCCAAGCTTCCTTTAGCGAATTCAATCCTCTTTTTGTCCGCAACCGCTTGGCCCTGCAAACCGATGGCGTGGTGGGCGGCAATGGCGCCTTTGGCGAGGATGTGGTCCAGTCGGGGCTTTGGGGAAAGACATCATACAGCCTTGGACAATTTCACTATGAGACGGAAGGCTTTCGGGACAATAACGATCTTGAAGAAGATATCTACAACGGCTTTGTGCAGGTTAGTCTTTCTCCCAAGTTAAGCGTTCAGACAGAGGTCCGGCATATGGATGTCGAGAAAGGCGATTTGCCTCTTAGGTTCTTTGCGGACTCCTTTCTTCCGACTCTGAGGCAGGTTGAGCGAGAAAATTTTGAGCGGTTGGGTTTTCATTATGCCTTTGGACCTGATTCTCAGATCATTAGCTCTTTTATGCATCACAGACTGGACTTCGATACGTCACTTCCCGAACACCAGTTGGATATTGAGGGATTTGACGAAGGATACCTGGCTGAAATGCAACATTTATTTCGCTCTAATAGGTTTCATCTTATAAGTGGATTTGGGCATTTCAAAGGAGAACGGGAGGAAGTAATCAACCTGATCTTACCTCCTGCCGCTATAGTGACCTTGAAAGATACTGATCGGTTGCATTCCAATCTCTACTTATACGCTCTCGTTGACTACCCTAAGGGCTTTACCTGGACTCTAGGGGTTAGTGGAGACTATTTCAGTGGATCTAAGGACATTGATCAATTTAACCCCAAGCTTGGCATAGTGTGGACTCTCTTTCCGGATACAAGTCTACGTGCAGCTTTTTTTAGGGTGCTCAAGAGAACATTGGTTTCTCAACAGACTCTCGAACCTACCCAGGTAGCAGGATTCAATCAGTTTTTTGATGAAGATCCTGGGGCTAGCTCCTGGACTTACGGGCTCGGCATTGACCAAAAGATTAGGGGTGAGCTGTATGGTGGATTTGAAATATTCCGCAGGGAAATGGACGTACCCTTTGAGAATATGGAAGAGCAGCAAACTGAGACAGCCGAATGGAGCGAAGATTCAGGACGTGCGTATCTATATTGGATGGCGTTGGATCGGCTTGCATTGAGTTTTGAATATCAGTTCGAGCGGTTCGAGCGAACTCCTGAAATGCCAGGTGTAGAATCTATTGTAGAAATCGAGACACATCGGTTTCCCCTTGGAATGAGCTTTTTTCACACTTGTGGGCTAAATGCTAAGATCCGTGGGACATTCGTCTATCAGAGAGGCGAGTTTTTGAGGGACCCTGGAGACACAGTTGGAGATGATCAGTTCTTTGTTGTGGATTCCTCTATCGGCTATCGTCTTCCTAAGAGATTGGGGGTTATTGAAGTTGTTGCAAAGAATCTCTTCAATGAAGCTTTCAGTTTTCAGGATACGAATCCGGCAAAGCCGGTGATATACCCGGAAATGATTTTTTTGTGCAGGTATACACTTGATTTTTGAGTGTGAGGGGGGCGGATAATTTGACCGCCAGGGAGGAAGTAATACACCAATTGAATTGAAGGAGATCAAGAATGTCAGCAGGAAAAGTTCACTTCAAGTTATTGTGTGATAGTAACGGTAAGGTTATCGGTGTTGAGCCGCCTGAGGGAGAAACGCTCAAAATTGATGGCGAGTCCCTTCTGGATAATCCAGTCAATGGTATGGTTGGAATCGAGAACATCAATGTCCTCAAGAAAGCTGGAAGCGCCAAGGTCTGCTGTATTGTAGTCGGTGGTATAACGTACTGTTGGTGTTAGAGTTGTTTTTCTGCGTAAACGTTTCAGCAAGCTTTTACTTATCGTTTTCTTGAAATCCGGTTTGATAGTGAAGCTTGTGAGGTGATGGACCGGCATTTATCGTCTGTGGCTGGTTGCTGGAGGAGTGCAAGAAGAATTTTCTCAAAACTAACCGTTTGCGAGGAGGAAAAGATGAAAAGGTACTTAATGTTTGTGTCCGCAATGCTGTTGGTCCTGGCTATTGGCATCCCATGTTTTGCAACTGACTCGGACACTGACGCAGTGAATAGCGCTTTGCTTGCCGCTGACCAGAGCCCCATTGATCAGTCTTTGCGAATGTATTCAGACTTAGAATCGGAATACGTGCAAGTATGTTGTATTGAAATTGCAGGCAGACTTTACTGCTGGTGCAAAGAGCCCGTGCTGATTACGGAAGAGGTCCTCTGATCCAGTCGAAGCTCTGTAGTAAATAAGACGGTTGACTCGGGCGACTTCGATTTTTCGTCCGAGTCATAAGAACGAGCGGTTTTCTTTGGCTTCGCATCTGCCTCTTGCTCTTTCTGCGATACATCTTCCCCTTTGTCCGCAATACGTTCGAATTGTATACTCTCTATGATGCGGCATTCTTTATTTTTTGTCGCAGCGCCTGCTGAGAATTGGCGGAAATTGTAAATCAATATAGGTCCTTGTACCGGCTATTCAATTCGGGATCACTCACTCTCTAGAAACGAGCGGATGCCATGACTGCTTCCAATACTGAATACACTTCTGCAGAAGAATTGAAGATGCTCCTCGATATAAGCGGGTTCCTCAACAGATCGCTTAATCTCGATGAATTGCTCCCCTATATCGTTTCACGGGCCAAGGCGATCGTTGGGGCCGAAACGGTTTCCATTCTTTTGCACGATTCTGCGACCGATGAGCTTTTTTTTCGCCAGACGGACGGCAACACGCAGGAAGGCTCAAAGAGGCTCAAGGAAATACGTTTTCCGGCAGGCGACGGGATCGCCGGCAGCGTGCTGAGGACCGGAAGGCTCGAGTTGATAGAAGATGTGGCGAAGGATCCTCGCCACTACAAGGCGGTCGACGATCAGACCCGGTTCCGGACGAAATCCTTGATTGCCGTTCCGTTGGAGGCGCGGGGGCATGTCATCGGCGTCATGGAAGCCTGCAACAAACTGGAAGGGCGGTTCAGCGAAAAGGATCTGAGCGCTCTGCTCAATATTGCAGGCATCATCGCCATGCCTTTGGATAACGCGAGGATGCATGAAAAGCTCCAGAATGCATACGATACTCTTCTGGTCAGCAACAAGGCTAAAGACGACCTGATCGAGCGCGCCAGGGCGGAAAACGCCAGGCTCCGCAGGGAGATCGAGCGCAGCCGCAGTTTTGCGGAAATCAAGGGAAACAGCCCACAGATGCTCAATCTGTTCAATCTTTGTGAAAAGGCTATTGGCTCGGATGTGACGGTTTTGATAGAAGGCGAGACCGGGACGGGAAAGGAGCTCATAGCTCGGTGCATACATTATAACGGACCTCGAAGAGACAAGCCTTTTGTCGTACAAAACTGCGGCGGCATACCGGAGTCTTTGCTTGCAAGCGAGCTCTTCGGCCATAAGAGAGGGGCCTTTACCGGCGCGGTATCCGACAAGAGAGGTCTCTTTGAGATCGCTCATGGAGGAACCGTTTTTCTCGATGAAGTGGGAGAGACGCCTCCCGCCATGCAGGTGAGCCTGCTGAGAGCGCTCCAGGAGGGCGAGATCCGGCCGCTTGGCTCCGAGCATGTAAAAAAGGTGGATGTGCGGGTGATTTCCGCAACCAACCGAAGTCTCGAAAATGATGTCAGGGCAGGGCTTTTCAGAGAGGACCTGTTCTACCGTCTCAATGTGTTTGGCATAAGAGCGCCGGCTCTACGGGAAAGGCAGGGGGACATCCCCATACTTGTGGATCATTTCCTCAGAAAGTACGCCGAGAAGAACAAGAAGACGATCGGAGGCCTCAGCCGCAAGGCGCATGAGCGCCTTTGCGCCTATCCCTTTCCGGGAAATGTGAGGGAGCTCGAGAATGAAATTTCAAGAGCGATCGTGCTGGCCGAGGAGGGTGGGGTTATCGAAGTCAGCCATCTTTCGGAAAGGGTTCTCGCTCAGTCCGGTTCTATGCCAACCGGCAGGGAGACGGGAAAGCTCAAAGGCATGGTGTGTGACATGGAAAAGGATGTCCTTGCGGAGGTTCTTGAAAAGCATGGGGGCAACAAGGCGAGGGCTGCGAGGGAGTTGGGGCTGAGCAGGTTTGGGCTGCTCAAGAAGATAAAGCGATATGGTCTTTGAGCTTCATCCCGAAGCCGGGATGAAGCTCACAAGCCTATTTCATTTGGATGATGTTGCTGCCGCATTCCTCATCGGCTTCGATCTGCCGCGTGTACTTGACTCCGAAGCGCTTCATGCGGTTCCACACGGTGACCCGAGACACTCCGAGTATTTCCGCCGCCGCCGACTGATTTCCTTTTGCCCGGGCGAGGGCGTCTATCAATTGTCGTTTCCGTATTTCCTGCTTATTTAGCGGAGCCTTCTTCGCCTCCTTGGCGCCTCTTTTTTCCGCGGTGATGTCGGGCGGAAGGTGGTAGGGCTGAATCAGGGGCTCCTGGCAGGTGACGAAGGCGTATTCGAAAGCGCTCTTGAGCTCCCTCACATTGCCGGGCCAGGAATACCGGATCAGGGCTTCCATTGCGTTGTTGCTGATTCCTTCGATATTTTTCCCACTCTTGAGGCGCACCTTGCGGAAAAACGTTTCGGCCAAAAGCGGAATGTCTTCGCTTCTCTCGCGAAGAGGCGGCAGATGAATCGGGATGACGTTTATCCTGAAGAAGAAGTCTTTCCTGAAGGCGCCCTTTTCGACGAGAGCGGTGAGACTTCGGTTCGTTGCTGTTATGATGCGAGCATTTACGGGTATGGGAGCGCTGTCGCCAACCCTTTCTATCACCTTCTCCTCGAGCACGCGAAGAAGCTTTACCTGTGTGGAAAGAGGGAGATCGCCTATTTCATCGAGAAAGATGTCGCCGCCGTTGGCCATCTCGAATCTTCCGGCCCGGCTTTTGTACGCGCCGGTATAGGCGCCTTTCACGTGGCCGAAGAGCTCGCTTTCGAGAAGCGACTCGGTTAGCGCCGCGCAGTTTACCTTCACATACGGGCCTTTCTTTCTTCCTCCCAGCTGATGGATGGCTTTGGCCACGAGCTCCTTTCCGGTTCCGCTCTCGCCTAAAATGATGACGGGAGCGTCGGAGGCCGCGGCGTTTTCAATGAGGCAAAAGACCTGCTGCATAGCGACGGAAGCTCCGATCAATCCCTGAAAGGCGTCTTCCGCTCGGAGCTGTCTGCGGAAGGCGGCTATCTGCTTATCCTTTTCAACGATTTCCGAAATGTCCGTTATGGTCTCCACTGCGCCGATCACTCTGCCTTTGCTGTCATGGAGAGGGGAAGCGTTCTTTAACACTTGAACGTACGTTCCATCCTTCCTCATGATCGTGCAGCGATGCAAATCGATACAGCCGTTTTTGAACAGCACGCACCAGTGCGATCCGCTTCTCTCGCGAGCATAGTTGAATATGCTGCAGTTCAGGATGGAGCATTTCTGACCGATCAGCTCCTCGTGAGAGTAGCCCGTGGTGGTCTCAAGGGCTTTATTGACGGAAACAATGGATCCCTGGGTATCGACGATCATGATGCCGTCGCTGATGGTGCTCACTACCGTTTCCCAATACCTGTCTAAATCCTCGTCGAACATAAAACTCCTCAGTGTTCATTTTTGAAGCGGGCGCTAAGGAAAAAATCTTAACACTTTAACACCGGCCGAATCAAAATGTATTCATGTTCAATTTTGAGACGAGTGCTAAGTTTCTTTTTTTAACATTTTAGCACTGCAAATCTCAAATTATCACGCTCTTTGTATAGCATAAAAAATACCAAATGTGGATTCTTCTTGGTTTAGCCAGCATAAAACCTTTTATCAGCTTCTTTTTCGATGGATGGCGCCAACCTTGCCTTTGAGCAGAGGCGTTATAGAAAAGAAGGAGCTGTGTTGAAGCAAAAGTCCGATTACATCCTCGACTTCAGGGAAACCATCACCCCTCTTGCCCTGCTCAAGATGAGCCAGGTTCTGCTGGAGATGAACGTCGATGAGGTTCTGGAGGTCATCACGAAAGACCATGACGCCAGAACCGACGTGTTCAAGGTGATACCCGCCTCGTCCTGTGAGCTCATCGATGTGGAGTTCAACAGGGAAGCGGATTTCTTTCGCATCCAGCTAAAGAAAACGAGGCAGCATCGGCCATGATCGCATATGCTGCGGGGCCCGATTCTGGATTGAGCTCGGATTGTGGTCATGAGACCGTCTTAACACCCGTTTTTCAACCGGAAGCCAAGTGATGACCAAAGGAAAAGGGAGACTATGAGTTTTCAAAAGCGATTGTTGTCAGGTGAATTCGTCGTCCTGGCCGAGATGAACACGCCCAAGGGCGTCGACACCTCCCAGCTTGTGGCCAATGCGCGTCGGATTAAGGGGCGTGTGGACGCGATCATTGTGCCGGACATGGACAACGGAGTCATGCGGATGAGCGCTCTGGCTGGGGGGGTTCTCATGCACCAGCTGGGAATAGAAGCGATCATTCACGTCTATTGCAGAGACAAGAACCGGATGGCGCTCCAGGGAGACCTTCTTGCGGCGCACGCCCTTGGCATCCAGAATCTCATAGTGGCTTCGAGCGAGAATATCGCCTACGGAGACCATAAGGACGCCAAGCCCGTGGAGGATCTCGACGAGCTGGGACTTATGGGGGCTATTCGCACCCTGGAGAGCGGCGTGGACCTTGCGGGAATCGAGCTGAGCGGCGCTCCGAGCTTCACGATCGGCTGCGCGATGCCCCAGTGCGCCGACGAGAAGTCTCTCGAATGCGAGCTCGAGATTGCAAAAAAGAAGGTCGAGGCGGGAGCGACGTTCATCATCACGCCGCCTGTTTTCGACTTAGACCTGGCTGCATCTTTTGTGGAAAAAGCGAAGGGATTGGGAGTTCCCGTCATCTCGACGGTATTCCTTTTGAAATCAGTGGGAGCCGCTCGCTACATCGCGACCAACGAGCCGCAGGCGGGCATCTCCGAAGATCTCATTCGGCGCATCCGAAAGGCATCCGATCGCGAGATGGAATGCGTGCGGATTGCCGGTGAGACTGCTTCCGCACTCAAATCGATCACTCAGGGCGTGCGGATCATGACGGTCGGATGGGAACATCGGCTTCCGGCCATTCTGGACTGTGCAGGCCTTTGAGCCGCGGAATGCGAGCAGACGCGGGCGGGAAATCATAGGCTCTATCCGCGTTCCTTTTTCCGTGTTTAGGCGGGTCTAAAACAGAAACCCCAAGAAGAGATCAGGGTGCAAATGCAAGAGCAAAAGAATTTTCAATCCAGTAATAAGGTGCTCGTAGTCGGTGGAGGCATGGGCGGCATCAGGGCCTCCCTGGATCTGGCCGAGGCGGGGCGCGACGTTGTGCTGATCGACAAGGCCTACGCGATAGGCGGCCTCATGGTGCAGCTGGACCGGACCTTTCCCACCAATAACTGCGATCTTTGTACGATATCCCCCCATCTTTCCGAAAGCGGACGCCAGTTGCACATCGAGCTCAAAACGATGACTCAGCTGAGCGAGATCGAGGGAGAAGCGGGGCAGTTCAAAGCCACTTTGACCACAGAGCCGCGCTATATCGATCTGCAGAAATGCACGGCCTGCGGCGAGTGCGCCCGCAAGTTTCCCGATGTGGTGCGCTTCACGCCGGGCCTCGACCATCGCGCTCCCACCTGTATGCGCTATCCTCAGGCGACCCCGTATGCCTTTTCAATCGATATGGAGCGCTGTACAGACGTCGATGAGCTGGTAAAGTGTTGTCCCTCGGGAGCGATCATCCCGAACGACGCGCGCAAAAGCGAGCAGATCGAGATCGGCTCCATTATTCTTTCGCCCGGCGCGGGTCTTTTCGATCCTTCCGTCCTGGATACCTATGGCTACGGCTTCAACCCGAACGTTGTGACAAGCCTCGAATACGAGCGGATTCTCTCCGCCTCAGGACCGACCAAAGGCGAACTGCTCCGTCCCTCGGATGGAAAGCGGCCGCAGAAGATCGCCTGGATTCAGTGCGTGGGATCGCGCGGTCTGCAGGAAGGCGCTGTCTCCTATTGTTCGGGCGCCTGCTGCATGTTCGCGCTCAAGGAAGCCATCGTCACGAGAGAGCGCTTCTACGACGATACGTCGACGACGCTCTTTTACATGGATATGAGGACGTCCGGGAAAGACTACGAGCTTTATCTCAACCGGGCCAAAAGCGAGTACGGCATTCGCTTCGTCCGCAGCCGTCCCCACACCGTCGAGCCGGTTATTGAAAACGGCGTCCTGACGGGCGACCTCCGGATCGGATATCTGCCTTCCGGCGAGAATCAGGTCAAGACCGAGGACTTTGATATGGTAGTCCTCTCGACGGGATTCCGCGTTCTGCAGGATGCGAAAGAGCTTGCCGGAAAGCTCGGCATTGAGCTCAACGAGCATGATTTTGCGAAGACGGGGGCCTTCTCCCCTGTTGCGGCTTCAAAGCCCGGAATCTACATCTGCGGACTTTTCGAGAGCCCGAAAGACATCCCCGAAACCATGGTGCAGGGCAGCGCGGCAGCTTGTGAGGCGTCCAGGGATCTCACTCCTTTGAGAGTCGTCTCGGAATGGCAGGACGATCTACCGCTCGAGCGGGATGTGGCTGGCGAGGAGCCAAAGATCGGGGTTTTCATTTGCGATTGCGGCCTCAACATCGGCGGCGTCGTGAATGTAGAGGAGATAGCCCAGACCGCCGCATCGCTTCCGCATGTGGCCTTCGCAACAGTGCTCGGACATGGCTGCGCGCGGGAGTCCCTCGAGACCCTTCAGAAGGAAGTTCGAAAAAGAAATCTCAATCGCGTCGTGGTAGGCGCCTGTTCTCCCAGAACCCATGAAACGCTCTTCCAGGATACCATTCGAAAGGCCGGCCTCAACAAGTACCTGGTTGAGATGGCCAACCTGAGAGATCAGAACACCTGGGTCCATACGGATATTCCCGAAAATGCGGCCGCGAAGGCCAAAGAGTTGATCCGGATGGCCGTTTCGGCTGTAAGCAAGGCGCACCCTCTGCTCGATCACACTCTTCCGATGAACAAAGATATCCTCGTGGTCGGAGGCGGCGTTGCGGGCATGACGGCCTCTTTGAGCCTTGCCGAGACAGGCTTCAAGGTCTTCCTCGTAGAGCGCTCGGGGCAGCTCGGCGGCGTGGCGAGGAAGGTTAGAAAAACCATCGATGGAGAGGACGTTCAGGCCCATATCGACGAGTTGGTGAAGAAAGTCGAGTCAAACGAGCGCATCCAGGTGCTCAAGCAATCGATGGTCGTGGATCATTCGGGAATGGCCGGCATGTTCAAGACGGGCGTCCAGGTCGGTCCCCAGATGTTCTACCGCGAAATAAAGCATGGAATCACGATCCTTGCTACCGGCGCCCTGCCGAACCGTCCCAAGGAGTATCTCCTGGGACGAAACAGCGCGGTCACCACCCAGCTCGATCTGGAAGCGACCCTGGAAGACAAGCCGGAGGCGGTCAAAGCGTGGAATAACGTGGCCATGATCCAGTGCGTCGGCTCGCGGACCCCGGAAAACCCGAACTGCTCCCGCATCTGCTGCAAGACGGCCGTGAAGAACGCGCTCAAAATCAGGGAATTGAACCCGGACGCGGGAATATTCATCCTCTACCGCGACATGCGCACGCTTGGGTTTGATGAAGATTATTACAAGAAGGCTCGCGAGCAGGGGGTCACCTTCGTTCCTTATGAGCTTGAGGACAAGCCCTTGGTTGAGGCGAACGGCGGCGGCGTTTCCGTTACCTTTACCGATCCGATCTTGAGGCGAAAGATGCAGATCCCGGCGGACTGCCTCGCTCTCAGCACGGGTTTCATAGCAGATGAAGAATCGACGGAAGATCTCGGCGCGATCTTCAAGCTGGCGAGAACCGTGGATGGCTACTTCCTGGAAGATCACATCAAGCTGAGACCGCTCGATCTTGCTATCCCCGGGTTTTTCGTAGCCGGTACGGCCCACTCCCCGAAGGGCATTAAAGAATCGATAGCGCAGGCTCAGGCGGCCGCGGGACGCGCGCAGACCTTCCTCGCAAGGGATAGCATCAACCTCGGCGCAGCGGTGGCTGAAGTTGACGGCAACAAATGCGCGGCCTGCCTCATTTGCGTGAGAGCGTGTCCTTTCGGCGTGCCTCATATAGGACCGGAAGGATATTCGGAGATCGATCCCGCAAAGTGTCACGGGTGCGGCGTTTGCGCTTCGGAGTGCCCGGCGAAGGCTATCCAGCTGATGCAGTACGAGGACGACCAGATAATGGCGAAGTTGGACGGACTTTTTGAAAGGATGATGTAATGGAGAAGTTTGAACCGGTGATAGTTGCTTTCTGTTGCCATTATTGCGCATATACCGCGGCGGATATGGCGGGCACCAAAAGGCTGCGATATCCCCCCAACGTTAAGATCATACGGGTGCCCTGCTCGGGAAAAGTGGACGCCATCCACCTCATGAAAGCCCTGGAGAAGGGTGCCGATGGAGTCTATGTGGCCGGATGCCTCGAAGGGGATTGCCATTTCAAGAACGGAAACACTCGGGCGGCGCAGCGCGTCGCCTACGTCAAAAAGCTGCTCGATGAAATCGGCATCGAAGGCGAGCGAGTCGAGATGTTCATGATGTCTGCGGGAATGGGTGAACGGTTTGCTCAGACCGCTACCGAATTTACGGAGAAGATTCGAAGCCTTGGGGCCAATCCCGCGCATGCTTCGCTGTCTGAAGATCAGCGGGCTGCAGGTTGATTTATTAGGAAAAAGGAGAATTAGCAAAAATGATTACTGCCGAACGAAAACCGATGGAGGAGCTGATAGAATGCGTGAAGCCTTATCGCCGCATTCTACTCGCCGGCTGCAACGAATGCGTTACGGTGTGCGCAGCGGGAGGCCGCAAAGAGGTGGGGATTCTCTCCTCGGCTCTCCAGATGCATTTCATGAAAGAAGGCTCGCCGATCGAGATCAAAGAAATAACCCTCGAGAGACAGTGCGATCCCGAATATGTTGAAGAGCTTGCGCCTCTTATCGATCAGGTCGACGCAGTATTTTCGATGGCCTGCGGATGCGGCGTCCAGGAAGTCGCGAGAAGATACAAGTCGACGCCCGTTTTTCCCACCGTGAATACAAAATTCATGGGAGCTTCCGAGAAGCAGGGCGTATGGGCTGAGCGTTGCCATGGCTGTGGCGATTGCGTCCTGGGAATTACCGGAGGAGTCTGTCCGATAGCTCGATGCTCGAAGCAGCTGTTCAATGGTCCGTGCGGCGGATCGACCGGCGGCAAATGTGAAGTGAGCCCGGATATCGACTGCGCCTGGCAGCTTATCTGGGACCGGCTCAAGGCCTTGGGAAAACTCGAGAACTACGAGAAGAACATTGCTGCTAAGGACTGGCGGACGGGTCGGGGTGGCGGACCTCGCAAGATCATAAGAGAGGATTTGGCATCATGAAGACGGAAAGCACACTGGAAAAGATCTTCAAATCAGGGCAGTTGGTAGTCACCTCCGAGTGCGGACCGCCACGGGGCGCGCTGCCTCAGAAAGTAACTGAAAAAGCCGAATTTCTCAGAGGCGTTGTAGACGGAGTCAACGTAACGGACAACCAGACCGCCATGGTCAGGATGTCCAGTCTCGCAGCCTGCATTCTCATCAAGCAGATTGGGCTCAACCCCATCCTGCAGATGGTTTCGAGGGACCGCAACCGTCTCTCCATGCAGAGCGACATCCTCGGGGCTTATGCGCATGGCATCGACAATATCATTTGCCTCTCGGGCGACCACACCCGCTTTGGCGATCACGCCATGGCCGCGAATGTCCATGACATCGACTCGGTTCAGATGCTCGAAATGATCAAAAACATGCGGGATGAAGGCAAGTTCCAGGGCGGGGAGAAGATCGACGGTCCACCGAAGATGTTCATAGGCGGCGCCGCAAATCCCTTTGCCGACCCTTTTGAGCTGCGCGTCTCGCGTCTTGCGAAAAAGGTCTCTGCCGGAGTCGATTTCATCCAAACCCAGTGCATCTTCAACGTCCCCAAGTTCGAAAAATGGATGGAAGGGGTGCGCGACAGGGGCCTTGATGAAAAAGTCTACATTCTTGCGGGCATCACACCCGTGAAGACGGTGGGCATGGCTCGATACATGAAAACCAAGGTTCCCGGCATGGATGTTCCCGATGAGATCGTTACCCGTATGGCGGGGGTTCCCAAGGAAAAACAGGCCGAAGAAGGAATCAAAATCTGCATCGAGATGATCCAGCGCCTCAAAGAAGTCAAAGGCGTCGCAGGGTTCCATGTCATGGCGATTGAGTGGGAGCATAAGGTTCCTGAAATCGTTGAAAGGGCTGGACTTCTTCCCAGACCCGTGGTCTAAAGTGAGTCACCCAACAACCAACATAAAAGGAGTGTGCAATGAGTGACAAGCTTATTTTGGTGGTGGATGACGACCCGGATCTGGTGGAATCGGTAGCCATGAAGCTCGAGGCCGGCAAGTTCAGGACCAAGAAGGCCTACGACGGAGTGGAAGCTCTTGAGAAGATCAAAGAGGAAAAGCCCGACCTGGTCATCCTCGACGTTATGATGCCCCGGAAGGACGGCTATGAGCTTTGTGCGGAGCTGAAGAAGGATCCGCAATACAAAGACATCACGGTTGTTCTGCTCACAGCGGTGGCGGATAACGTGCCGACGTCGAGCTATACTCATCATGATGGGAAGACCACCCAGGCGGATGATTATATCTCGAAGCCCGTTGATCTCGATAAGCTCATGGAAATCGTGAACGACAATCTCGGGCGTTAAAGCCGCTGCGTTGCGACGCGGATAGGAATGGCGGGGACATGTGGAGAGGGTGGTTACGGGGATGAAGTGGTTTGCGGATCTCTGTTTCTCCCCCTCTCTTCTTGATCCCCGCAGTCGTTTCGGGAGTTAGCTGAGGATGACCGATCTGAGCGTGACAAGCAATCGATATGCCGAGGATTTTGATTGGAGGGTCAGGGTGTTCGATTCCCTTTCCCTGCCTGCCCTCATCCTGAGCCCTGACAGAGGCATTCTCAATGTCAATAGAAACTTTCTCAAGAAGTACGGCGTTACTAAAGAGCAGATCGTAGGCGGGACATGCCACGAGTTCTTCTATAATTCCGAGGATCCATGCCCTTATGAGACATGCCCGCTTCCCAGAGTGCTCGCCCACAAAGAGGGGCAGACGATTCTGAGGCACATTACCACTCCAAGCGGGGAGGATAGATGGGAAGACCGCATCTTTTCCCCCATCCTCGATGATGAGGGAGAAGTCCGGTACATTATCGAGAGCATTCGGGACGTCACGCAGGTAAAGGCTCTGGAGAAAGAGCTCTCCGGGATCAAAAAGTTCATGGAGAGGCTCATACAGAGCTCGACAAGCGGCATCATCGCGGCCGACCGCAACGGAAGAATACTGCTCATGAACAAGGCTGCGGAAGAACTTACGGGCTATACGCTCCGCAAGGCCCAGAAAGAAATCACCATTCGAGACCTCTATCTCCCGGGCAGGGCGAAGGAGATCATGCGAAAGCTGAGGGACGAGAATCTGGGCGGTAGGGGAAAGCTTCCCTCATGCCGTGGAATTCTCATAAACGCCCGAAAAGAGCAAGTTCCTGTGGATGTCACCGCCGCGATCATTTACGAGGGAGATAGAGAAGTCGCAACCATGGGCATCTTCAACGATCTCAGCGAAAAGCTCGCGCAGGAGGAGCGGATGAACCAGATGCTGGCAAGAATCTCCCAAGCCGAGAAAATGGCTTCGCTGGGTCTTCTTGCCGCAGGCGTAGCGCACGAGATCAACAATCCTTTGACCGGCATACTTCTTTACGCGGGCCTTGTGCGGGAAAGCCTCGAGAACGACGATCCCAGACGCCAGGATCTCCAATATGTCATGGAAGACGCCAACCGCTGCAGAGACATCGTGAAGAACCTTCTCATGTACAGCAGACAAACGGTCTCCAGCGGCGAGATCCTGCAGATCAACGACCTTGTCGAGCAGAGTCTGAGCCTGATTAGAGATCAGAAGCTCTTTATGCACATAAGTGTGATCAAAGAGCTTTCGAACGAAATGATGCTGATCCATGCCGACAGAAATCATCTTAGCCAGGTGGTTATTAACCTGGTCATCAATGCTGCCGACGCCATGGATAGAAAAGGCGTTCTGACTATCAGAACCTATCGGGACAAGCCTGCAAAAAAAGTCTATCTCGAAATCTCCGATACCGGCTGCGGCATACCCAAAGAGAATCTCTCGAAAATATTCGATCCCTTCTTTACGACTAAGGAGCCCGGAAAGGGCACCGGCCTGGGGTTGAGCACAGTCTACGGCATCGTTAAAGATAACGGAGGCAATATCTGGGTGAAAGGAACGAGCAGTAAGGGAACTACTTTCATTATCGAGCTTCCCCTTTATCAAGCAGAGGATGACGCTCATGAGCTCTAGTGGAATCGAAATTTTAGCATCCAACGGGGAGGAGTCCGTCGCCATGCTTGACAATATGACGTTGGATAACTCATCCCCTCCCACGGTCCTCATCGTTGACGATGAGGAGCGCATTCGTGAAGGCTGCCGGAAAGTGCTGACTCAGGACGGCTTCGAGGTGGATACAGCCGAATGCGGGGAGCGCGGGCTGAAAATGGTCGAAGAACAGCACTATGATGTGATTCTGCTGGACCTCATGATGCCCAGCCTTTCCGGCTTCGATGTGCTTGCGCGCGTCAAGGCTCTTCACCCCGATTCGGTCATTATCGTTATAAGCGGATATGCCACCGTGGAGCATTCGATCGAGGCGATGAAGAGAGGAGCTTTCGATTTCATCCCGAAGCCTTTTTCACCCGAGCAGCTGAGGGTTCTCGTCACCAAAGCGATCGAGTACACGCGCGCGCTCAAAGACATTGCAAGCGAAAAGTCGAGAATGCGCGTCCTCATCAATCGATTGGCCGACGGAGTGATGGCGACGGACAGCCTCAAGCGGGTAGTCCTTGCCAATCCTGCTTTTCTCAGGATGGCCGGAATTCGGGAAGCCGGAATCGTGGGGCGCACGCTCTCCGAAGTCCTTCGCAGCGATCAGCTAGAGCAGTTGATCGATAATGCTCTGGCCATGCCAAGCGAGGAATTCACCGAGCTGACCGAAGAGATTCACTGCGAGGAAAAGGAGGGTCAGTCTGCGCCCATTCTAAATGCGCGCTGCATTCCCTTTCGGGATAGGGTTGGCCGGAATGTCGGCGCCATCACGGTTCTTCACGATATCACCTCCTTGAAGAAAATGGACCAGATCAAATCCGATTTTGTTGCGATGGTCTCCCATGAAATAAGAAGCCCTCTCAACTCGGTTCTGGCGCAAATCAAGGTCGTCCTCGACGGGCTTGCCGGAGAGGTGACTCAAAAACAGCAGGAAATACTGAGCAGAGCTTCAGAGAAGATCAAGAGCCTGGTGTCCCTCTCCTCCGAGCTCCTGGACTTGGCGAAAATAGAGTCCGGGTTGATCAGCCAGGAAAAGGAACAGCTCGACATGTCGGAAATTCTGGAAGACCAGGTAGCCTTTCATGGCGCTGCGGCTCAAGCCAAGGATATACGGCTCGAGCTGGAAGGGCCGCTTAGCCCCGCGCCCGTTCTGGTGAACAGACGAAACATGGAGGAGGTGCTCTCCAACCTCATAACCAATGCGATCAAATACACTCCCGAAGGCGGAAGCGTGACGGTGTCCGCCGCAAGGGAAGACGGATACCTGAGGATGAGCGTGCGCGATACCGGGTACGGTCTTGCAGAGGAAGAGATAGAGCGCATCTTTGCGCCCTTCTACCGGGTAAAAAACGAGAAGACCCGGTACATAATCGGCACTGGCCTCGGGCTTTCCATCGTCAAGAGCATCGTTGAATCCCATAACGGCTTCATCAATGTAGAAAGCGAATTGGGGCGCGGGAGTACGTTCCACGTCTATATTCCATTCACCGAGGCGTGAGATTCGGAAGAGGGTGGGGGCGGTAAGTTCCCGGGATCGCTTCCCGCCCGGTGCATATTGTTCCCTTTTTCGGGCCGGGGATCAGACAAGAAGCTGCCTTTTTCCAGCAACATCGTTTGCCGACCGGCTGCCATATTAGAAACTGCCTGAGTATTTCCTTCGCCGTCATTCCGGCCGTCTTCAAGCCGGAATCCAGGTTTTACGCCGGGCTCTGGATACCGGCTAAAATCATGCCGGTATGACGAGCCGAGCCGGTATTGTGAAACAGTAGGATTAGGATGGCATGGTCGTTGTAATAAGTATGCGCGTGTGACGTTGCTGTCTGTTTTAAAAGATTCCTTTCTCAATCAGGGGAGTTTGTGAAGCGCGCCGAGCGGGAGCCATTCCCCGCCCTCCAGCGTCTTCTTCTCCCCGTGTCGTCTCCCTTTTCCGAGTCTTCTCCTTCTCTGCCAGCTTTCCGGGGAGACGGCACAAATTAAGCTGAGTTGTGGGCTTTCCAGCATCCGGAATCAAAATCCAGCCTTTTTTTCTATTCTCTCAGCTGTTCGAAAATTGAGGTTCTTCGGGATCGACAAGATTGTGGCGCGCCATTTTTCGGCGCAGCGTGTTTTTGTCTATCCCGAGCTCTCTGGCTGTGGCCATGCGCCGCCACCCGTTTCTTTCCAGAGCGTCCCAGATGGCGCGCTTCTCGATATCCTGCAGAGCGAGACCCTGGAAATCAGGAAACGAGCCTGAGCGCTGATTGAGGGAATCGGGAAGATGATCTCGCTGGATCAGTCCGCCACGGCAAAGTATAAACGCGTACTCGATGACGTTTTCCAACTCCCGTATGTTGCCCGGCCATTCGTGACGCATAAAAATCGCCGTGACCTCATGGCTTAGTCCCAGGATTTCCTTATTGCGAAGTTTATTGAGGCGGCCGATGAAATGCTCGGCAAGCAGGGGAATGTCTTCTTTGCGTTGATCGAGGCTGGGCAATTCAAGCTTTACGACATTTATGCGGTAATACAGGTCCTTGCGGAAGGACCCCTCCTCGACCAATTCGGCCAGATCCTTATTGGTTGCAGCCACTATGCGGACGTCGGCCTTGACTGTCTTGGAAGACCCGAGGGGCTCGTAGGATCGCTCTTCGAGAACTCTCAGGAGACGAACTTGAAGCGCCGGCGAGATGTCTCCTATTTCGTCAAGGAAAAGCGTTCCGCCTTCAGCCATGGCGAACCGTCCCACCCGGCTCTTCTTGGCGTCCGTAAAGGCGCCGGCAACATGTCCGAACAGTTCCGACTCGAGAAGCGTATCCGGAAGGGCGCCGCAGTTGATCGCCACAAAGGGTCCGTTCGATCTCGGACTGAAATTGTGGACAGCCCGGCTTAGCAACTCTTTCCCAGTTCCGCTCTCCCCCTGGATGAGCACCGTGCTCTCGCTTTGGGCCACATCGGGAAGAATGGAGAAGAGCTTCTGCATGGAAGGGGCTTTGGAAACGATATCCCCGAAGCGGTATCGTCGGTCGATTTCTCGACGCAAGGTTTCCACCAGGCTGAGATCCCGGAAGGTCTCGACGCCTCCAATGATCTTTCCCGATTCGTCTTTGAGCAGCGCCGTACTGACGCTGATGGGCACTTCCCTGCCGTCTGCCCTCATGATGGCGATAGGCCGGTTGACCACGGGCTTCCGTGTCTCCAGAGTGAACTTCAAGACGCAAGTCGTCTCGCATACGTTGGCTCGGAAGACTTCGCAGCAGGACCGGCCGATGGCCGCAGAAGCGGGAACTCCGGTGATCTCCTCCGCAGCGCGGTTGAAAGAGGTAATGCGCCACTCGAGATCGACCGTGAAGACGCCGTCTGCAATACTGTTCAGGATTATCTCCGTTTGCGGAGAAAGAGCCGGATGGCTCGCCGTCGGAATATCAGCATTTTTGGTTTTTCCAGGTTTCAAGATAGCTCGTCTTCCATATCGGTCTTTACAGTTCATATACCCTATCGAGGATAAGCTCGAATTTTGCTGCCCATGATCGGGTATGCGCGAGCATCGATTTTCAACGTCCGTTCCCAGCGTCCGCCACAAGTAAGTTATGTCGGCAGAAGCTCAGCCGGTAGAGGCGTTGCACATATTTGCTTTGTTATTCAGAAATAGGAAGCAAACCTGATCATTCTAACACAAAGCCCGGTTGAAATCTCCCGAAGCATACGCACTTTCAGGGCTATCTTGTTCTGTGATGATTGAACAATCGTAACGCCCGGTTAGCCTCTA
>CAZOEL010000044.1:0-57249 GCA_964578835.1 uncultured Syntrophobacteraceae bacterium
GGTATTTCGCCCTTTCAGGGCTTTCACGGGAAGCTTTCGGGAGCGAAGTGCAGGGTATAAGATCCCTACACATGGTCATTTCTGAATGAGAACAAATTTACCGTGACTGGACATCGGACATGAAGGCTGCTCAAGGATCGCGCAAGCATGGAGATGGCCCGTGAGGGGTCCGGAAAGAGCCATTTAGCAAGGCGTTAAGAGATATCTTAATCATCTCAGGGACATGGTCATTCGTTACAAGCTCCTTCCATTCCTTGACCGGTCCGCCCGCTATCTCTTCAGCAACCGCCCTCGCCCAGAGCTCGAATGCTTCCATACCTCCAATCTGGCCCCTTTCATGAGCGTCGCTCAGGGCAAGCGTCGATTCCAGAAAAGCCGCATAGCGCGGCTCCAGCAGGATCTCCTCCAGCATTCCCAGAGCGTGGTCAATTGTCGCTTCGCTCCCGCTTTCGAAACAGGGGCATCGACGCAGGAGATCAAGAGGGCTCACGCCTCTTTCCTGCAGCCGTTGGAGCACATTGCGGGGCGCAACAATACCGTTTTGCCGGAAGACGGCTTCCTTGACTCCCTCATAGACCGCCTTCGCAATGAGCTCTCCCATCTTGCAATGCCCCCCCGTATTGTCGAGGGGCGCGCCACACCCTTCCACGACGATCGCCTCATCAGTTCCGGTGCCCGTCGCCTGCCGCCTGAGCGGACTTCCATTGCTGCGAATGTCCATGTCCTGCAAGGCCGCGGTTTTGGCCTCGGTTAAACAGATAATAGCCCTGGCCCTGGCCCGCGGCGAGAGCTTTCTGTTGGTCATAACGATGATGTTGATAGTGCCGGGCTCATAGAAAAGACCTTCATCCGAAGCCATGCGCGCCGCGTTGCCGCGAACGCCGGCCGTCACCAGCGCATAGGCCGTCATATCTTTGAATTCGGCCTTACGAACGGAGAGGTTATCGATATTAGCGCCGGTCATGAGAAAGCAGCTACTCTGGTTCGGTTTTCCCACGACTTTGCAGATGCGGCGTCTGTCTCCTTCCAGGCCAAGGCTGTGACCCAAGCTCCAGCAGGGAGGCGGCAACCCGTGGTTGCCCACGCTCCTTATGCCGCTGCGCTCTCCATCGAGGGTAGAGGTTATCCGCGTGGGCTTCTTGAAGTCGACAACCAGGGTTTTATTGGGAAAATCGGAGAGCGTGGATTCCACAACCTGCGCGGACTGCACATAGGATAGAGGGACTTCGATGGGCTTCGATCCCGTGCGTTTTTCCTCCAGCACATGATTGGAAAGGAGGCTGAATGGTCCCGCATAGATAGTCGAAGCCAGCCATGCAACGAAATCGCCGGTATAGAGGGAGGCCTGGCAGGTCAGCTCGCAAGGAAAATAGAAGATCCTTCCCTCACGCACCGCCTCCACATCCTTCCAGCCGGGTTGGATAAGGAATTTGTCGGCTGTCTCTTTGTCGCCTCCACATCCGTAAATGACCTGCGGGTTGAAACGTCGCCACTCTTCCAGGGTTATATCGACCACTTCGCCCTTCTTGCCAAGCGCCGGCGGAATTCCTCCGGCTGAGCGAATAAAGCTGTTCTGAAAAGAATCGTCTCCCGGCGTCATCACCTGATCCCGGCCCATGAGTCGAAGCACCCTCTTTCGTTGCTCCGGCGGTATTTTCTCCACTTTGCGAGACACGAGATCCAATTTCTCCCTCAGCTTCCTGACCAGGTCTTCAGCTTCTTCCGGCTTTTCAAAGATTTCTCCCAGCGTCTCGATGTTGTGGCAGATATCCTCGATGGAGCCGCTCCGCAATTCGATCAAATGACAGGAGCCTCCCGAAAGACGGCGGCGCGCCTCGCGGTGCAGAGACGAGAGGAAGACCACATCGGGCTCGGACTCTTCGATCTTCTTGATGGAGGGAGACAGGAACCCTCCGACAATGGGCTTGCCGGCCGTCTCGGGCGACTGGAAGTCGCACCACGTGAGGCCCTGGATTGAATCCCCCGCTCCCAGGGCGAAGATGATCCGGCTTATTCCCGGAACCAGGGAGACCACCTTCTGCGGCCGTCCAGACAAGACAATGTGAGAGCCGTTGGAATCTGTGAACCCGATCGGGTAGGCGCCGCCGTCTTCTCCAGATGCAAGGATAAACGACAATGAGAGCAGGGCCGAAAGGACCCCCTTTAGCCAAGATGTTTTGCCGGAATCCAGCACTGTATCTCCCCTCTCTTTTTCTCTACCGCCGCCAACATAGCAGTATACAGCGCAATCTGCGCTTTTTCCGAGCATCCCGATCATTCTCCTTCTCCCAACGCCTTCAGTAGCGACTCCAATGAGGGCAGCATTTCTCCGCGCCCGCCGACCGCATCGATTCGCCAGGCTGTAGTTTCATCGTCCTGCAAGACTTCGACATAATGGGTCGTCTGTCTCTCTTGATTTCCATCCGGTTCTTCGGCGACGATCCGATATCCGGCCCGCTCCAGCGCACGGTAGGTCCACATGCCCGGAACGCCATCTCCTCTCAGGATCACCGTTCCACGCGTTGCGCAGCTAAGGGTGAACGAACCGGAGCCAGCGTCGAAGAGCGCTCCCGTGCCCGCAAAGGTTTTCGCAAAGGCGCCGTTCAGCGCCAGATCCTCCGGGACGCCTTGAAGGAGCGGACCTCCCGCGGGGAGGAGCCAGAGACGGTCGGCACACCGCAAAGCGAGGTCCAGATCGTGAGTGGAGAGCAGAACGGCCCGCCTTCCCGTGCGGGCGAGGTCGCGCAGCAAGTTCATGAGCTCCACGCGTCGTGGAAGGTCGAGGAAGGCAGTCGCCTCATCGAGGATCATGACTCTTGGATCCTGGGCCAGCGCCCGTGCTATCATAACCTTCTGCCGCTCTCCATCGCTCAGTTCGCACACCGGGCGATGAGCCAGCGTTTCGATCCTCACGTCCGTCATGGCGCGCCATACGGCGGCCTCGTCTTCTCTTCTCAGCCGCCCTCCCCAGTGAGTGTAAGGGTAGCGCCCCAGGGCCACCAGCGTCGCCACGGGCATGAGACCGACAGCGGGGCGATCGGTGAGAACGAGACTCATGCGCCGCGCCAAGGCCCTGGCGGACAGTGACGAGAGGCGGTCCCCGTCAATCCATACTTCCCCGGCCAGTGGTTTTTGCATGCCGGTGAGGGTGCGGATGAGAGTCGATTTGCCGGCCCCGTTGGGTCCGAGCAGGCAGACGAATTCGCCGCCATTCAGGCAAGCGTCGATTTCCTCGATCACTGCTCGCGGCGGGTGTCTCGGCCGGGTGTATCCGACCGCAAGATTTCGGGTCTCGATGAGCGGGACTGCCTTCATGCGCCAGCCTCCATAGCCTGCCCGCGTCGCAGGATCACACCGATGACCACCGGAGCTCCAATGAGCGATGTGACGGCGTTGAGGGGCAGCACGATCCGAGCGCCGGGCGCCTGGGCGAGGACATCGGAAAGAAGAGCAAGGGCCGCTCCCATCAGGATGACGGCGGGAACCAGGGCATGATGATCGGATGTTTTGAGAATCAGGCGGCATAGATGTGGCACTGCGATGCCCAAGAAACCTATTGGGCCGCAGTATGCCGTAACGGTCCCGGCCAGGAGCGATGCTCCCAGGATTATCCAGAATCGAGTGCGGCGAACGTTGACGCCCATACTCCGCGCATAGCCCTCGCCAAGCAGAAATGCGTTGAGAGGCTTTGCCAAAACCCGGGCCAGGACAAGCCCCGAGCAAACAGTCGGAGCAAACAGTGCAAGTTGCTTCCAGGTCACGCCGCCGAAGGAGCCAAAGGTCCAGGCCATGTAACTGTGCATTTGGCGCTCTAGGGAGAACTGCAGAAGAACGTTCACGAGCGCGCTGCTGATGTACCCGAACATAAGTCCCACGATGAGCAGAGTGAGGCTGTTTTCCACTTTGCGCGCAATTGCCATCACCACGCTCAGAACCGTTACCGAACCCATAATGGCAGCCAGTACGAGGGAGGTGTTTCCAAAAAGCCCCGTCTTTTCCATGACGAGCCGAAAGCCGAGCCCCCATGCCGCCAGGACCACGAGGGCCACACCCAGGCTCGCCCCCGAACTGATGCCAAGGACGAATGGATCGGCCAGGGGGTTTCGAAAGAGGGTCTGCATCTCCAGCCCCGCCATCCCCAGGGCTGCGCCCGCCAGCAGGGCCGTCACGGCGCGCGGCAGACGAAATACCAGCACGATTTCCCGCCAGCCATCGGGGATGCCCTCCTGACCAGTCAGAGCCGCCCAGACTCCTTGAGGCGAAATGGTGGCTGAACCCAGACAAAGCTCAAGGACGAAGGCCGCCACAGGAAGAGCCAGCAGAACGACCCATGTTGCCGACCCCGCCCGTCGGGTCGGGTCGGCAACCACTTGCATGGCAGTGGGCGAATCGAGCTTCACTGCTTTTCCTCCATGAGAGCCGGCAGTTGCCGGTACCATATTCTCCGGTGCTCCGGAATGAGCTCGGGGTGAAAAATGCTGATGAGATCGGCCAGCACGAGGTCGGGACGTGCGATGCCCGTTGCCCAATAATCGTTGCCGCCTTGCGGATTGACCCTGGCGTCGTTGTTGAAAACCTTTCCCGCCCTGAAGGAGGCGAATAGCCCATAGCGATCATCGACTCCCCGCAGCTCCGCGAGAGAGCGACACATCCCCGTATCAATCCAGAATTCCGCCTCTCTCGCCCGCTCCACAACGGTTTCGATGGCAAGAGGAATGTTTCCCGGCGTGTTGTCGTCCCGCCAGAGGTAGTGCGCTCCGGCATCCTCGAGAAACCGAGCGTTGTAGCTTTCGCCGCCGGGCATGTGCCAAGTCCCGCGCCAGGCCGCATTGCAGAATACCGTGGGACGGCGGGAAACGGTTCTAGCTTTGGAGGCCAGGGCCTCATAGTTGAGAGCGATCTCGTCGAAGACTCGTTCCGCTTCGGCTTCCTTGTTGAAAAACGCCGCGATGAACTTGATCCATTCAGTGCGTCCGAGCGGCGTCGCTTCCATGTGAGAAGCGTTCATAAGGGACTTGAAGCCGGCCTCCACGAGCTTGGGAGCCTGGTCGAATTCGGGCAGGCCTGTGCCGTAAACCATGACGGCGTCAGGCTTAAGGAGGGTGAGACGCTCCATGTTGATTTGCTGGTTCATGCCCGGCCCACCATCTCCAATCTCCGTGATATGTCCCTTACGGATCAGGGAGACCACTTCAGGCGTGCTGATCCATGCGCAACCGGCAAGGCCCACCAGGGTTTCCTCAATATGCAGCATGGAAAAATGGGAAGTCCATGTGGCGGAAGAAAGCGCCATGCGCTCCAGCGGGACCGGAATCACGACGGCGCCAGGCTGCAAATCGACAGTGGGAGAGGCTCCGCGAGGAGCAAGAATATACACGAAGGACTCCCTGGAGTTGCGCCAGGGGGTGCGCACCTCAACCCGCTTGTAGGTCCCCCGGTATTCGATGGTAAAACATCGGGCAAAGCGAAGCCTGGCTTTGTGGGGAAAGAGATCGACCGATTCCGCGCCAGGAGTGGATTGCCTAGTCGTGACGGAACTGCCCAAAGCGATCGAATGCATGCCCATACAAAGCAGCCACGCCGCCGCAAACCGTATCAATCCCCATCGCTTCCTCAAAGTGGCTTCATTTCGTTCCAAGCGAAATTCTCCCCTTCCTTTTCGTTGAGTCGCCACATCAAATAACCGCTAAGACCACCCCCATTCACCCATTCACACATCAAATCGACGCCGCCAAAAGACAAACTGGAGCATTCGTTTGATCGCGCCTCAGGGCGACACAAATACCACCTTGATCGGATTGAGGTTGGTTTTCAACTCCTCCTCCACTTCATTGGTTCCAGTATTGAGGATCAGTATTTTGGCGTTGGTTGCGTCGCACATCCACAGCATGTTGCTCCTGTCCGGAGTTCCCGCCCGCGTTTCCAATCCGGCGATGTTGATATGGCTCAAGCCCTGGCCAACCTCTCCCAGAACCTCCCCCGTGGTGGGATTGAAGCGATACAATGTATTGTCGCCCCAGCCATCGTATCCAACGAAATAGCCGTTTTCCGGTGAGACTATGGCCATGCCCGAGATGACGCCGTAGGGGTGACTTTCCTGCGTCCCATCATCGAGGACCATTTTCGTCGCATATGTCTGGGGATCGATCGCTGCAATTCCACCGGCATACTCATACTGGGGATCGCCATATCCCGGCCAGAAGCCGATGCCCTGAACATAGATCGTGTTGTTTGCCTCCAGAAAACCGATGCAGTAGGGATTTCGCACTGGCAGTGGAATTCCTTTGAGGCCACCGGCGCCCATTCCCGTGTCGATCTCCTCGTCGGTCTCCACATCGAAGACCGCGAGATAGGGGGTATTGGAAGGAGCCCAGCCGTTGTCGGCATCCACCCGCTGCATGACAACAAAGAGCTTGCCGCCTGCGACGACGCCACAGTGCATCTCCGGAAGGCCGTCGGAATCAGCATAGACGCTCAAATCGAGCTCTCCCTGCTTGAACTTGATGGAATTCTTCTTCTTCTGATTCTTGCCAGCGTTGGGATTGACTATCCAGGCTTTGGTAGAGCCGGAGCGCAACACATAGGCCTTTTCATCCGAGGCGAAAACCATATCGTGAGGATTGCTCGACTCCACATCCCCGGCGCCCATGGTTGAGAACTGCCAGACAGGGCGGCCGGGTTTCTTGTAATTGAATTTTGCGATGTTGTCTGAATTATAGCGCTCTATCCGATAGAAATGCTCTCCATGGGCCACCACGGTGATGTCCGAAATCGTCGGAGCCAGGTTGTTCTTGATGCGGCGCTGCATAACGCCTTTCTTCTTCACCTGATCGACCGTGGCGACGGAATGGGCTCCGCTCGAATAATCGGCTGCCGCTGTTGCAATGACCGCTTCATACTTGACGGCGCCCGCCGGACGAACCGAGGGACCGTTCAGCCACGCCACCGCTACCGCCAACATAATCCAAAACACATTTCTTCTCTGCATCTTCACGCTCCTTTGAGTTCTGAAGTTTTTGACATTGAGCGCCAAACGCGCCGGCTGCAAGCCGGAACGGCCGACGGCTCTCTTTGAGCATCCACTAAAAGTTGTACTGAACCGTCAAAAAGCCTGATCTTCCAGGCGTCGGATAGCCGTTGAAATCCTCGAACTGCTTATCGCGAATATTCTTTGCTTCAGCTGTGACGATAAACGCCCGGTAGACAAGGGACAGCCCCAGGTTGATCACCTCTTTGTCTTCTGCCGGCAGGAGGTTGGCCGTGTCATAGAACAGGCCTTTTTCCTTGAGATACTCCACATACAGCTTTGCTTGTCCGTAAAACGCCTCGAACCTTCCAAAGTAGGATTCCTGGAATCGTCCTGGCAGTATCATGCCGTCAAAGGCTCGGATCTCATTTTCCTGGACGGGGTCTTGCCACGTCGCGTTGCCGATCAATCGCAGATATTTGCGAAGGTCGAATTTGAAGGACGCCTCGACTCCCTGGATGTTCGAACTGGAGATATTCACGGACCTGCCGACGCCTCGGGCGTCATAGACACGCGTGATCAGATCCTCAACGGTGTTATGAAAGCAGGCGGCGCTGAAAGCGATATCTGTGAGCCATTCATTGGGACCTGTCCAGTTGGCTTCAAAACCGACATCGAAGTTGGTTCCATTTTCCGGTCTCAAATCAGCATTACCGGTAAAAAAACCTCTATCGCCGAAGAGCTCGAAAAACGAAGGCTCGCGTACGTACTGCCCGATGTTCGTCTTCAGGATCAGCCCTTCGATGAGCCGGTATCTGGCGCCAAATTGAGGATTCCAGGAGTCAAGACTTTCCGCGCCGCCTTCATTGATCCGCCCCCACTTGTCGACCGCGCTTCTGCGCTCGTCATGGATGCTCGCATAACGCAGGGCGGGAGTGACGATCAGCCTTTCGTCAAAGAGGTAGACGCTGTCCTGCAGGCCGATGGAAATCGAAGCTCTCAAGCTCTCATTGATGTGATTGTCGGAGTCGAGCAGGTCTTCAGGAGCATATTTCTCCCTTTGGACATCCAATACCAGGCTCAAGCTATTCCATGGCGCATGCCAATCCACAACGCCATGTCCCCCGAGGCGATCGGTCGTATACCGGTTGAACTGCTCGCCGAGGCCGACCTGCCCCCTCGAATCGTCATATTCCTCGACCTTGCGCATGTAATCGAGAAAGATGCTCGTGTTGATGCGGTAAGGGCCAAGATCGTTGGCCGTGAGCTTCAGGGTTGCGATGTTCCTGTCCGTATCGAAGCTCGTTCTGGCCAGTTCGCTGTTACTCCAGGCGGGCAGTCCCTGTTTCTTGGAAAACCACTGGTCCATAAAGTCGAGCCTGACGCTTTCCGTCAGGTCATAGCCTGCTTTCGCCAGGATGTTGTTCTCATGGAATTGTGCGTTACGCCTTCTTTCGACCCGGTCATCAAACTGGTTCCAATCGGTTCCATTGTCGCTGAAGAATTCGAAATCGTTGTCGCTCGCCAGGTAATCAGCCGAGACGAGGTAATCCCATCTACCTGGCTTGTGGTTGACATATCCCGAGATCTTCTTCGTTTCAAAGGAGCCATAGCTTGCGCTCAGATTGCCGTGGACGCCTTCCCGAGAGCGCAACGTCCGAATGTTGACCGTCCCGCCAATGGAAGATTTGCCGAAGGAGGCAGGGGTAGTCCCCCTGTAAATCTCGATGGATTCGATGTCGGAAAGCGAAATCGAGCTCAAATCGACGCCTCCGCCCGATGCGTCGTTTAAGAGAATGCCGTCGAGGAACACGAGTACCTGGTCACTTGTAGAGCCCCTGAGAGACACTGTGGAAAAACTGCCCAACCCACCGACTTGCCGTACCTGGACACCTGCCTCTTTCTCTATGACCTGGGCGAGGCCCTCGACTTTCCCATCGAACTCTTCCCTGGTGATCATGGAATAGAAAGAAGGCGTCGCCTCAAGGTTAACATCGCCGGTCTCATGCCTTCTTTCGGGCCTTTGAGCCGTTACGACGATGGCGTCCAATTCAATCGGCTCCTCGTCTGCTTCGGCTGACGAGGGAAGCGGGAAGACAGCCAGAAAGAGCATCGCCGATACAAGGAGTAAAACCAGGTAGACTGGCGATGGGCGACTATTCATCGGAGGCCGCCATTCATAGGGTTTTGGCGGCCCGAATGCCGAATTGTTCCCAAGCAGAAGTTTACTGCGGAGAACCGGTGATCGGAGCTTCGTGTGAAGACGCGGGAGGCGGTTATGGAAAGATTGTGGAGATCGCAGTTCTTGACGATGTCAGCAGAACTGATTGTTGAGCAGAAAAAGACATCAAACGGAAACAAAGCGGGCTTCATCGCCAGACCTCCTTTTCCCCCCTCGGGGAATGTTGAAGGGTTTTGGCATCGCTCAGGTCTCCTGGCTCTCGTTCATCCTACTCGCCGCACCTTCCCATCACGCTTTGGAGCATGACAGTGGCGTCCTTACGGCTTTCGTCCCGATCACAGTCGCGGGGCGGCGGAAGATTCCCACTTCCTTCCCTTGGACCGATGCAATTTGCTGTGTTTTGGCTATAAGGTTCGGTCGTTGCGGCCTATTTGTTCAAGGCCTCTAAAAACTCTCCTTTATTCAATCTCCACCGTTGAGTCGAGCGCCCTTCGGCGACAACGCTGCTCCCGGATGGTCAAAAGGTTATTGGTTGCGATGAGGATTCCATCAGCGCAAAGACAAACGGGAATTTGGACAAAAAAAATCCTTAGAGCTTCCGGCCCTAAGGATTGCACCCTGTTCGCTTGGTCCTTTGGCGGTCTATTCGGCATCACCACGTACCGATCGACCCTACATCACCAGGCAGGTCTTCTGACTTACGGATCATCCTATTCTCCGCGCCTTCCCGTTCTGCTTCCGCAAAACAGTGGCTTCATCGGATTTCGTCCCCGTTCACAGCGGCGGGACCGTTCCCGAATTCCACGGGATTCCCTATTATACCTTGCGGCGCCTGATGCCGATATTTTCACGCGTATTGCTATAACAGCGCTCGGTTGTTGTCAATCATAATTTTAGGCAACCGGTGCAGCAGACCTGCAACTGAAGCGAAAGACAGCTCAATGCAGAGGTATTGTCCCTTTGCTCATCAGCAACTGTTGATTGGAGAAGGTCCTTTCAAGACTCCACACTGCCTATCGCTACCTTATTGAAAAAGAGGCCGGTTTGTCGTATGTCAATGACCTGAAGCCATTTGCCTTGACCATTAACTTGATCTCGGAGGGGCAATTCATGGAAGGCGGATGCTCGTTGCTTCAACAGGCGGAGATAATCGCTTCCCAGCTGAGCGCTATCTAAGGAGAATCTAAATGTTTGTAAAAATAGGAAATACGGTTTTGAATACAGACCAAATCGTTAACATCGATTTCGAATACAACGACGACAAACCGGAGGAATCGCTGGCAAGCTTGTACATGTCCGACGGAACGAAACAGACGTTTTATCTCAACGTCATTGAAAAGGTATTGGATTACATCGGATTTGTCGAGCTATGATTCCCCTCCGCATTCGCGCTGAATGCCCTTCCCTCCTGAGCGGCCTTATGCCGTATGGCTGGCGGATAATTGCGCCACTGCACGGCGTCCGGCGCCATTGAGATTGAGTGAGCGGCTCCATGTTTTATCCACAACAACGGAAGAGACTCAAGTCATGGAGCTGCTCACAACCATCTATGGCGAGGTCCTGACTGAACAGCTCGAGAAACGAAAAGCCTGTGAAAGCGGGCAGTATTTAATGACGGCCGTAACCAACGGAATCAATCCGATCGCGCCCCACCAACTGCCGTAATAGACGCCCGCCAGTATTATCACGATCCCGATCACAAAGCGTATGATTCTTTCCGCACCACATACATTCTGTCTCATGAAAACGCCTCCTTATTCAGAGGAGCCCCATCTCTCGTCAAAGAGACGATCTCCGGTATTATACAGTTCGACTTCTCCAGAAGGAGCTCTATCCTATATATAATCAGAATCTAATATCGCGTAAGTCACAGTCAAGAGTACAATCGTGGGGATGCCTGCTCGGATCGGAACGATTACAATCTCGCCGCACACACTATGATCAAGTGTTTATGGGAAAGATGTTCGTGACGGAAGACGGACGATTGCTACCATTCCAGAGGCGCTTGCGCGCTTCTCTCCATGGATCTTGGGACGCGATCCCCGGGTTGAAGCCAGGAAACCATTTCATCAAGGCATTGTCTGATTGCAGCCTGAGCCAGGTCGAGGCAGCCGCGAATGCTCAAAGCGGCGTGAATAGTCATCCCGAGCTTCCATGCAACAAGACTGTCGAACATCATCTTTGCGTCCAGCATGTAGCCCATGGTCGGTATCGCCACTTCTTCGATGAAGACTATTTTTTCCGTGTACAGCCGACACATGTTGAGCTCATTCCAGCTCTTTTCGCATTTGATGGAGAGGTCGTATATGTCCATAACGCCGCTATCCATGGCGTCAAGAATATCAATGACCAGGTATAAGGCGTTGCCCAGGTGCTCGATTGCAGCCTTCATCTCCTCATTGGATAATCCATGATCAAGTTCCTGTTCCTGATATATTTCCCAATATTCCAGCATAGGGTCTCCTTAGTATGCAAAAAAGCCCCCTCATGTGAGGAGGCTTTCAATATCTGTCTCAGCACGGCTCGAGGATCTAATTAAAAGATAGACACGTCAAACCGTTTGAGCCAGAGGCGCAAAGCGGGTGAAACGGAAATGAAAATCATCGATTTTGAGGTTCCGTACGCTGCAAAGGCGCCTCATGTGCTGACTATCATTGTTCACAGGAGAAAAGAATAATGATATAGAATGATGGGGGGAAGGTGTCGAAACGCTTGAACGGAAGTATCCTCGAAGACACGAAGTTCCATTCTGATGCTTGGCGTCAATTCTTAAACAGGATAGAAGGAAGAGATATGGTGGAGTACAAGAATGTTTTATTTTGCACCGATTTCTCGGAAGACGCTAATATCGCTTTTTTGCATGCATTGAACCTGGCGAAAAAGTTCAATGCCAAGTTGCACATTCTCCATGTCCCGCATTCGCCCTTCACCTATGAGAGGCACATCGTCGATGAGCATGTGCCGGAAGGGAAAGGAGAAGAAGGACAAGCCTTTTTCGACGAAGAAATAGCGCGAGAGGCGGAAAAAAGGCTTAGAACCGCATACGAAAGCAGACTTGGGGATTTCCGGAGCTGCGTTTTCGTAATCAAATGCGGGGCTCCGGACGTGGAGATCATCCGCTATGCCAAACGTAACGATGTTGATCTTATCGTTATGGGCTCTTTCGGCAAATCGGAGAGAGACAGCAGCGAGCGAGGGAGTACGGTCGCAAGCGTCTCCAAATACGCCCACTGCCATGTCATGGCTGTTCGCAATCCCGCAAAGCAGTTTATACTACCAGGCAAGATGTGGTAATTTCCCTGGATAACTATAACATAAATGAAGTCTATTTCCCGGAGGGACCGCACGATGGCGAAGAAAGTTCTTGTTGTAGACGATGAATTGGACATGAGAGTATTCATGACCACCTTATTGGAGACGCTTGGGTTCAAAGCGATTGCAGCCGAAGATGGGGTCCAGGGACTTGAAGCGGCTCGCAAGAGTAAGCCATCGCTTATAATCATGGATATGATGATGCCGCGAGAGAGCGGCATTCAAATGTACCGTGAGCTAAAAAAAGACGCTGCTTTGCAGAATATTCCCGTCATAGTGGTCTCTGCGCTTGCAAAGAAGACTTTCCTTCATTCGCAGCAGGTGCTGGACGAATTTGAAGGGGGAAAAGTCCCCGAACCAGCGGCATACATTGAGAAGCCGCCGGAGCCGGAAGAACTGATGGCTGTCGTTGAGCGCATTCTCGGCTAGTCTTTGCGCTTAATTCCATGAAGTCCTTCTCACTCGAGCGGGCGCGTACGCTCAATGTGAGCGGAAAAAGGTCGGCTTGTACGGAAGGGACCCGGTCAACGAAGCACACGAGGGAAAGAAAGTTCCAACTTTTCCATTCTCCTTCGTATGCTTCGCCGTGAGTCGGGTTTCACCGAATGAGCTATGTGAACCGACACTCGCTCGGACGTCAAGACGCCCTCCGTGGATCAAGCTTTTATTGCTTCGTAGATGCGAAGAGGCGGAATGTTTCTCAGCTCGTATTTGGCTGTAACAACCGGGAAGAAACGCTCAAGGTGAATCTTGAGATGATGATCGGTTTGAAAGCAGGTTTGATAGACTAGAAACTTTCCCCCACTTTTCAACGCTCTCCGCGTATTGTACAGGATTCGGTTCTTCATATCGTCGGAAAGCCAGAAAAAGGGTATTCCCGAAATAATGTAGTCTGCTTGAGACTCGCTGCACCGTCTCAATGTTTCGAGCACGTTTTCGGCGCTGTCGTTCACTATGATGGCCCGCGGATCTTGGATCATCTGTCTCAGTCTCGAGTTGAAATCCTTGTTCCGCTCGATGGCGATGAGTCGTGAGCTTGTCTTCATGTTTTTCAATAGATAGCTCGTAAACACTCCAGTCCCGGGTCCATACTCGACAATCACATCGCCGCGATCAAAGTTTATTTTGCTGCAAACTCTCTTTACGCCATACGGAGAAGTGGGTGTAATGGAAGCAACATCTTTATCCCTGAGGAAGTTCTTCAGGTACACTAGTGTGTCCATCTCAATAGCTCCTAATTAGAAATCATCTTTGTAGCCATGGAAAATGCAACCTAAAATAGTAATAGACATCGCCAGGGCCTGTAACCGGGCCTCGCGCCGCAACCCCAACTGCGTTTGTGCCCAACGGCGCTGTTTCGTCCCGCAGGCATATTCCCAGGTCGCTTTGGAGACCGAAGGAAACGACGGCCTTTCGCGCACTACCTAATCCAACTTTGCCCGCGATGCAAGAAAAGATTCACGACCTGATTCCATCCTCTCTGAGGCCCTCTATTCAATTCGCTTTTCTATGACGATAATCCTATTTCTTCTCGCAAGATAAGCATTGAATCGATCAATTGTTGATCTGAAATATAAGGCGCAGGGCCAAGCCTCAGGACATCGCCGCGGAAATCGACGAGCACTCCCCGTTCCAACAGCAGCCGGCACAACTCCGCTGCGCGTGAGCTCTGCAAGGCGAGAAACCCGCCAGTTTCGGTCAGAGGCGCCGAACGATCCCGAAAGATGATCCGAGGATCAGCGTCCATCTCATCAAAAAGCTTGGCGAGCAAATGGATTTGGTGCTGACTGACCCGTCGCAGAAGGTCGGGAGTCAGATCCATTTCTTCAAAAAATTCAAAGACCTCGGCTGCCCTATAATGGCTCGTCGGGTCGTAGGTCGAGCCCGCAAAACGGGATGCGCCTCGCCCATAGACGACCCTGTCATCTTTTCTTCTCGAAGAGAGGTCTTCGATCTCACTAAACCATCCCGTGATAACTGGCCGCATGTCACAATCGCGAGGAAAACGCAGAAAGCAATTCCCCTCGCCAAGCTGACAGTATTTGTATCCTCCTCCAACGATGAACGCCCCGTCAAGCCCGTCACGCTTAATAGAGAAAGGCGCAACATTGAGGGAATGGTAAACATCCACCAGCATCTCGGCGCCGACTTTGGCGCAGGCGTCGAGCACAGCTCCCAGATTGGGGACGATTCCGGCGTTTTGATAGAATACGGAGGAAACCATCACGGCGGCGGCGCTCGAATCAAGCGCCTCGATAATTCTTTGAGCAACATCATTTGTGGGATTCGATGGAACTTTGACGATCTGGACGCCTTCTTCTCCAAGGCGATCGAGTTGACGCCGAAGGGTATGAAACTCGCCATCGGTCGTTATTATTCGCGGGCGTTTTCTGAGCGGCAAGGCTGAAAGGAAGCGTATGACAAGGTCATGAGTGTTCGCTCCGAGAGCGATATAGCCGTCGGAATCATCGAGCAGGCTAGAAAATCCCCTCCGCACCCGATCAGCTTTATAAAACGCCAAATCCCATTTCTTGTCCAGATGTTCGGCGGCGTCGAGATAGGCTTGCGCCTGTCCTTTGAAAGCTCGATCCGGCCAGGCCTGATGAGAATGCCCGGTCAGGAGCAGTCTTTTATCCACTCTGAATTTGGAGTAATGCGGCGCAAGAGCGTTCGGGCTCGTATAGATCTCTTCAGGAGTCACCAAGGTTTTTGAAGCTCCGTACGAATCAGCCATAAGTCGGGAAAAAACGGTTTGAAGAGTGTGGCTTTCAGGTATTCGACACCTGACGAGCCTCCAGTCCCGGGCTTGTCGCCAATCATCCGCTCGACCATTTTGACGTGCTTGTAACGCCAGTCCTGGAACCCTTCGTCCATTTCCATCAAGAGCTCGCAGGCATTCACAAGGATAGTCGCATTTTCATAGACGCTCAAAAGGACTCTTCGGACATGCTCCGAGGGTTCGACAGAGCGAGTAGGATCGCCATTCAACAACTCGTCGGGACAATGATATCTATTTTGATGAAGATAATGCAAAAAGGCGCTCCACAAAGAAGGCCGCGCATAACGAGCTTCCAGGCGCTTCCTGGCGCTGGAGCCTTCTGGAAAGCGCAGAAGGCTTGTCTGCGACTTATACCCCAAAGCGAATTCGATCTCGCGAAACTGAAAGGACTGAAATCCGCTGGCGCTCCCAAGATAGTCTCGAAAGCTCAAAAACTCCACGGGAGTCATGGTTTCAAGGGCGCTAATATGATCGATAAGGATCTTTTGAACCGAGATGATGCGTTTTAAAGTGTGCAGACAAGCAGGAGTATCGTTGTTTATGAAGAGCTCATGCAGGTAGTCCAATTCATGGAGGATCTCCTTGAACCATAGCTCGTACGCCTGGTGCACAATGATGAAGAGCGTCTCGTTGTGGGCAGGACCTTCGGAAAGGGGCTTCTGCAGCGAGAGCAGCTCATCGACTTTCAGATAATCCGAATAGGTCAGCGGCATATCCTTTTTCCTCCCAAACTTCATGCCGAATGCTTGATGCGCTCATTCACAAACTGGTCCAACTCTGCTTGAGATTTAAGATAAACATGCGTGAGGCGAATGCGAATGAGTTAGCTGGTGGAAAAGCGTACAAATAGGCAAGACAAAAACACCTGAGCAGCGCTGTTTTACTTCATTCCCAGGTAGGTTATGATTGTATTCCTGGTCCTTTCATGTACAACTATGCATCCGAAAAGGCCGGAAGCGATTTGCTTTCCTCGATGCTCGTTTGTTCGCTCATCGCCTGTAATCATAGAGATTTCGTCGATCCCCAGCCATTGGAGGAGATCATATGGGACAGCATTATGATATTGTTGTAATAGGAGCGGGCATCGTCGGCTTGGCGACCGCCATGAAGCTCACCGAGATCTATCCTGAGCTCCGCACAGCCGTGGTGGAAAAGGAAGCGAGCGCGGCCGCCCATCAAACCGGGCATAACAGCGGCGTGATACATTCCGGGATCTACTATAAGCCTGGCTCTCTCAAATCGAAGCTATGCGTTTCCGGCTCACAGGAATTGATTCGCTTCTGTCGGGAGCACAGCATTCCTTTCGAGCTGTGCGGCAAGATCGTCATAGCAACTGAGCCGGATGAACTGCCCTGGTTCCACGAGCTCTACCGCAGGGGCGCGGTCAACGGAATACCGGATCTCAAACTGATCGATCCGTCCGAAGTCAGAGAAATAGAGCCACATTCCTCCTGCATTCAAGGCCTTCGCGTTCCAGGCGCCGGGATTGTGGATTATGCGATGGTTGCCAACGCGTACGCGCGCCTTTTTCAACAAAGAGGCGGAGAGCTTTTTTTTAACCATAAGCTACTCGCCATTCATCATGATTCCCGGTCTCTTCGGCTGGAAACGAGCAACGGGTCTATAGACGCCGCCGCCGTCATCAATTGTGCGGGACTTTATGCCGATCGTGTCGCGCTTCTTGCCGGAGCCAGTCCCCCTTGCAGAATAGTTCCTTTCCGTGGCGAATACTACCAGGTCAAGCCACAGCGCAGGCATCTGGTCAAAAATCTTCTGTATCCCGTTCCCGATCCCCGATTTCCTTTCCTTGGCGTTCATTTTACTCGGATGATAGATGGAAGGGTGGAGGCCGGACCAAACGCTGTGCTTGCCTGGGCGAGAGAGGGGTATCGCAAAACGGATTTTAATGCGTCGGAGATGTTGGACACTTTAGGGGGCCAAGGCTTTTGGAAGCTTGCTATAAAATATTGGAGGCCCGGCATGATGGAAATGATGCGCTCCTACTCGAAGAAACGGTTTGCAATTGCCTTACAGCGGTTGATTCCCGAAATCGCGATGGAGGATCTGGCTCCGGGAGGCGCTGGAGTTCGAGCACAAGCTTTGGCTGCCAATGGATCATTGTTGGACGACTTCTCACTTCTTCTTGATCGTCGCATGCTTCATGTGCTCAACGCTCCGTCTCCCGCAGCCACATCATCCCTGGCGATAGCGGAATATTTGATTCGAACGGCTTCCCCCATGATTGGAAGCAACGCATAGACCGCGCTTGATCTCTATTGCTGCCGATTTGATTCGAGAGGCTCAAAAACATGACGCTCAGGCTCAACGACCTAAAAGAATCCAACGAATTCCTCAATTCTTTGATCGATAATATCAATTCCGCGGTCTTCATTGTGGATAAGAGCATGAGAATCGAGCGCTTCAATCGCTCTCTCCAGGCTCTCGTGGGAAAAGAAGAAGACGGACTGGTCGGAGTGCTGTGCGGCAATGCCCTCGGATGCTCTTTTGCCGTAAAAGACGATAGCCTTTGCGGCCAAACTCCCTACTGCTTGGAGTGTCAGCTCAGGCAATCCGTTGTCCGCGCTTTCACGAAAAAAGTGCCGACTCACAGACAGAAGCTGGTCCGGGAATTCTTCATTCACGATCAACCGACTCTCAGGTACTTTGAGTATACAACCAAGTACATTCTCTTTGAGGGCCAGGAAATGATCCTGGTAATCGTGGACGATATCACGGAAAGTGAAACACAAAAGCTCGAGCTAGTCGAGAAACAGAAACATCTGGACGAAGACCTCAAGGCCGCCGCGGGGATTCAACGGAGTCTTTTGCCTCAACGAATGCCACAGATTGAAAACCTTGAAATCGCTTGGAGGTTTTTGCCGTGCGAAATGATAGGCGGGGATATCCTCAATGTCTTTATGCTGGATGATGAGCACATTGGCTGTTATATGCTTGATGTGAGCGGTCATGGCGTGCCGTCTGCGCTCGTGACGGTCTCGGTTTCCCAGGAGCTCAGACCCTCGCCGCCCTTTTATCACGTGGCGCCTCCCCGAGAGGTCTGCACATCCCTGGACAGAGAGTATCCCTTTGAACGATTTTGCAATTTTTTCAGCATCGTTTATATGATCTTCAACTTCCGCAAAGGCTATTGCGTTTATACAAATGCAGGGCACCCGCCCCCGGTTTTGATTCATAGCGATGGAGAAATCGAGCCCTTGTCGAAAGGCGGGCCGGTGATCGGTCTCGGAACCATCGTCTCCTTCGAAGAGGAGCGCCTGGAGCTGAAGGATGGCGATCGGATCATCCTTTATACGGACGGCGTCCTGGAGCATAGAAACATCCAAGGAGACTTCTACGGCAAAGCGAGGCTGTATGCAAAAATCCGAGACCTCCACAACAGCCCGATCAATGAGCTGCTATCCACCATCGTGGACTCCGTCGTTGAATTCGGAAATTACGAGAAGCTCCAAGATGACGTGAGCCTCCTTGGAATTGAATTCAGGAAGACGGCTTCTCAGGTTGGCGAGCCCAGGAGCTGAGAGCGATCATGCAGCGCCTGATCGGCAAAGAGCGCTGCGGAGCTGCTCGATCATCTGCAGGGCGTTGCGGTGATGAATCTCATCTGAATTTCCATCCGGATCGTCCAGCCGAGCCATTGCTATGAGATGCGCTTTCAGCTTATTGAGATCTTCAAAAGCATGCGCGATGGGCGAGCGCGTCAAAAAGCCCTCTAATAAGAGTAGAGAAGGATCGAGCTTTCTGTAGAGCGCTATTCGTTCGTCTTCCGGGGTGGAAAGCATCGAGTCTGAAAGGGCTGCAATGTTCTCCAACGCCGAGTTGATTTCCGCTGTTTCCATACCAGTTTTCTCCTTTGCTGCCTCCCCGCGAATTTTTCTCTACCCTCGGAGAGGATTTGACGATCATGGAATTGCCTCTCTGCCCATATCTTATGCTAAATTGAATCCGGAGAACACCTTCAAAATAATGAAAGCTGCGAATAGACTCAAACCTTCGAGCTATGGAAAAGCGAGCACAACATGGGTTACATCGTTCATTTAGATGATGATTTTGCAGTGGATCCTGAACTTGCCGGACACAAGTTCGCGTCTCTCGCGCAGGCGCACAGGGCCGGATTTCCCGTTCTGAAAGCCTTTGTCGTTTGCGTCGAAGCTCACCTTCAATACCTGCGGAATGGCAAGTGGCCGCCCGGGCTGACCGAAGAGCTACGAGAATCGATCGCGAGCCTTGAGCTGGATAAAGGCATCTCCGTTCGATCGTCCGGAACGACCGAAGATCTCGAAAACCGAAGCTTTGCGGGTCAGTACAAGACATTCCTCAATGTCCGCTCGGAAGCCGATTTGCTTGAAAAGATCGCAGAATGCTGGGCCTCAGCCGGCAATATCGATAAAGCGTATATCCGCTCCAGTTTCAAAGAGGAACATCCTGAGAAGACGCTCTCAATGGCGGTAATTCTTCAGCAGATGGTTCAATCCAAGTGGTCGGGAGTCGCCTTCAGCCGTCATCCTCTGCATCCCGAAAGAGATGAGACGATCATTGAATGCGTTGAGGGGCTGGGAGAAAATCTGGTTGGAGGCCTTAAGACTCCACAACGCGCATATGTTGATTCCAGTGGAAATGTGCGGATGGACGATCTCGAGAATATGCCGGGCTCAAACCCGCCCTTTCTGAATGACGACCAGTGGAGACAGGTCGCCAAGCTTGCCGCAGAGCTCGAAAAGCACTCTTCCGGAGCTCCTCGGGATATCGAATGGGCCATTTCGAACGAGGGCAAGCTTTGGCTGCTGCAATCACGCCCGATCACCACGCCGGCTGCGGCTGATCGAATCGCGCCGTCCGGCGTCTGGACTCGCAAAATTGCCGATGATCTTTGGGCTGACCGGCTAACTCCTTTTCTCGGTGATATCATGGTCAGGAGCTCGGCAAGGTATGACTTCTCCAAGATTAAGAAATTCATCGGCATCCCCGGCATAGGACAAAGCCTGGCCGTGATCGAAGGCTTTCTTTACATCAATTGCCTTATTCTATTGAAAGCTCTGGAAGTCATACCGCGAAAGCTTCGCACCCCCGATGTCAAGTCGCTGTTTCCTCCCGATTTTGATATAGAAAAGACGCGGTCCCCCTCCATCGCCAAAGTGGCTTCCATCATTTTTCGCTCTTCGTTGCTTGCCACGTTTGATTCAAAAGCAAACCCTCTTCTGTGCGATCGCTCAACCATGAGAGCTTTGAAGCAGCTCGAGGGCCAGCTCGAGGCAGTCCGGAGGCAGCCGATGGACACTGCAGATGGGGCCTTGGAGAGAGCGAGAGCGGCAGCCACATGCATGTCGGACCTTCAGGCGCTCAGTCAGTGGCCATATTTCTACGCAACGGCGCTCACCTGGTTGATGCGCTTGGTTGTCGTGGATATTGGCGGGATTCAGCACAGGGATTTTCTTCAGCACATAAGCGAAGGCGCCGTGAACGTCACCATCCAAATTGAAGCCGAGCTAAGAGCCATAGCGGATTTGATCGCTCAAGACAACAGGCTTGCGGAAGCCTTTCTCTCCTCTTCAGCCGAAGACACCGGAGCTTTGCTGCCCGCTCACATTCGAGGAAAGATGGACGTGTTCCTCGATAAGTATGGAGCTCGCTCCAAGAATAGATCCATCTATGTCAAACGCTGGGCGGAGGCTCCCGCCGAGGTCTTTGGAATGCTCGGCTCAATTCTGCGCAACAAAGCGGAAAGCTCAACCACATCGGCGGCGCGACATATTGATGAGGAAGAGCACAGCTCCGGGGCTTCGATTTCAGGAATGAAAGCGCCATGGATAGTCAAAGCCGCTATATTGCTCATAAAGCCATATGTGAGGAAGTATCTCGACCTGAGGGAAGAGTTGAGATTCTTCCTCGACAAGATTCTCTTCGAGATGAGGCGAAGCCTTCTCGCAGTCGGTAAAAAGTGCGGATTGGACGAGAACGTCATGTTTCTGACTGAAAAAGAAATCGAGGATTACATCACTGGAAAAATGGACCCGGATAAGGCAGAATCGCTCTCGAAGGAAAGGCTGGAGTCGTTTCTGGACAATTCCACGGCCAGCTCTTTCTATGTGGATGGAGCGCCGGTAGAGCATATCTCCTCCGAGGGCGACAACATCCTCAAAGGCGCGGGAACGAGCGCGGGACGAGCGAAGGGAATTGCCAGAATAATCCGAAGCCCATCCGATGCAAACCTCCGCAAAGACGAAATCCTGGTGGCAGTGAATACCGATCCCGGCTGGACTCCCATTCTCAGTACTGTGGGCGGCGTTATTTCCGAAGAAGGCGGTCTACTCAACCATCTCGCGATTGTGGCGCGAGAGCTTGGGGTTCCAGCTGTTATGGGCGTTCGCGGAGCAACTCGAAAGATTCCCGAGGGAGCTTTGGTGAGCATAGACGGCAATTCAGGAGTTGTGCGCATACTTGCCGCCCCGTCTCATGAGCCCGATCGATCTGGAATAGAATAAATGGCAATTTCCGACAAGGAGTCTCAGAAGCGAAATTCATAAAGATATGGGGAAGTCATTTGATTATTCTTTAAGAAGTAGCTGATAGCATGTATAAACGATCTCGAGAATCGTTCGCTCTCAGGCCGGGGGCAAATGTTCGGCATCGGTTTTGCATAACATTTGTCGCTCAACGCTCGGCAAGAGCGTTCGATTTACATCGGGCTGCTGGCTCTTGCGCGCTAAGAATATGGATCGGAGCCGTCCATCCGGCATTCGAAGCCACTCATATTATTAACCGACGCCGAGCTTATTCAACCCGTAGCAACAAGTATGACGCTTATTTATTTGCAGATCTTGGAGGTCGACATGCGCTGCCTGATGAGCAAAAGACGCTGGCTCTTTTTGACATTTATCATCCAACTGGTAGCCATTCTTTCCGCTTCCATGAATGCCGGAGCGCTTACTGTAGATTCCGCTTCGATCAAAATCGGCAAATTTACCGGCGCCGACACCTTCAGCATGACGGGTTACTACGATTCCATCAGCGCTGCGTCTGCAGAGACGATCGATTTTCATATCGGACCTTATTCTTACACAATTGCAACAACCGAATTTCGCACCAGAAATAACGCTCTTATTTACAAGAACAATAGAGCCTCTGGAATTACCAAGCTTGTACTGAATGAAAAAAGGCGCCGGTTCAAACTTACGGGGAGAAGGTTGGATCTAGGCGGCCTCCTGATGATGAGCTCTTCTATGGAAACCGCGCCGATCGCTGTCAGTCTGCGCGCCTCGGGGCTGGAGGAATGTTCATCGTTGAACTTCACCAGAACGAGGAAGGGTCTAAAGTTCAAAGGAGGCGTCGATACTGGCTGTGGTGCGGCTTCCGGCACTCTCATCATACCAGCCACCGAGATTTCGGAGGTGGAGGAGAATAGCAGCATTGCGCTGGCGCAGCAGTTAGACCGAGAGGACTACAGGATTTCCGGGGAAGCCGGCAGTGCTGATGTGGGATACTGGATTTCCGGCAATGGAAGTGAATATTTCATTCGTGATTTTTATAAACTGACCGTTACTCAAAACATCCGCGCCACACTCACGATAGCGGCGAACGACCTGGAAAAAAATAATCTCGACCTCGTCTTGATGGACGAAGCGGGAAACTATATCGATTCATCCGAAGGCTCATCGTCGACAGAGATGATTGAAATCAGCAACCCGGGCGACTATCTGGTCGGCGTAACGGTTTCGAAGGGGGCGAGTCCTTATGTGCTTTCTTTCGATACGGCGTCGACGCAATCGGATATTCCGCCGGGAGCGGAGTTTGTGCCTGGAGAGATTCTCGTCAAGATAAAGACCGGGGCTACCTCCGTGCGTCAAAATCGAGTTTCGCTCAGTGAAAGATATGGGATTTCTCCGGAGACATCTTTTCCTTTTTCCGTGGACTTAATGAAGTTGAGCGATGAAACGGAATCCTCCTCTGATGGCGCAGGCGCCCGCAAGATTCTGCCAGCTGGACCGCAGCAGAACTCTCTTAGAGCGCGCACCCTGGAAATGATTGCCAGGCTCCGTCGCGATCCCGGAGTCGAATACGCCGAGCCGAACTTCATACGGCGCGCCTATGGCGCTCCCGATGACAGCTTATATTCTTACCAGTGGCATTACGAGCTGATTAATCTCCCAAAGGCGTGGGAAACAACGACGGGTAGCGATGATGTCGTTGTCGCCGTTATCGATACCGGCGTTTTGCTGAATCACCCCGATCTTTCCTCCAGGCTCACCAACGATGGCTACGATTTCATAAGCTCGGAGACCAGATCCAACGATGGCGACGGAATAGATCCCGATCCCAACGATCCGGGAGACGACCAGAATAAACAAAAGAGCTCTTTCCATGGCTCCCACGTTGCCGGCACAATCGGCGCGGCGACCAACAACGCCATTGGGGTAGCCGGCGCAACCTGGAAGACGAAAATATTGCCGCTTCGCGTGCTGGGAGTCGGAGGCGGAACCGAAGCCGATATCGCTCAAGCGATTTACTACGCGGCGGGCCTTGAGAATGCTTCCGGAATCGTTCGCGGCAAGCCCGCTGATGTCATCAATATGAGTCTTGGAGGTTCCGGATCAAGCATAACCATGCAAAACGCCATAAGTGCGGCAAGAGAAAAAGGGGTGATCATCATTGCGGCCGCGGGCAATTCCAACTCGTCCACACCGAGCTATCCGGCGGCTTATGCCGGCGTAGTCTCCGTTTCCGCTGTGGATTCGAATGCCCAGAAGGCGTCGTACTCAAATTATGGCGGCACAATCGATGTAGCGGCCCCGGGCGGCAATAAATCCGTCGACTTGAACAATGACGGCAAACCCGACGGCGTTTACAGCACACTGGGGAATGAAAGCAACGGAACAGTGACCTTCACTTACGGACTCTACCAGGGAACATCGATGGCGGCCCCCCATGTGGCCGGCGTCGCCGCTCTCATGCGCGCGGTATGCCCGAATCTTTCCCCGGATGATTTCGACCGGCTCTTGGCAGGCACACACCCGAAGACGGTTAGAAGAACCACTCGGGATATCGGCTCTCCAGGCTACGATTATCTTTACGGTTATGGATTGATCGATGCAGAACAAGCCGTCGCCGCAGCCCGGGATATCAACAACGCTGGAACAAGCGGCCCGATTCTCTCATTATCGACGACGTCTCTGAACTTTGATTATCTTGTCGGCAGGTTGAGCCTAAATATCACCAACTCGGGCAGCGGCGTTCTGAATATAACCAACATCACCGATAATGCCGACTGGCTTACCGCCACTCCCACCAGCGGCGCAGCCCCTCTCAGCGTCAGTGTCGTCGTAGACCGAACAGGCCTCGCCGACGGAGAATACACGGCGTCAATCGTCATTTCTTCAGACGCCGATGTAAAAAGCGCAACGGTGAACGTTTCGATGAGAGTCGGCGAAGCTGGAATGGGCGATGTCGGTAAGGTATACGTCCTTGCTGTTACCGCCGATGAACTGGTCGCCGTGAAAGGAGTCGAAACGAGTAGAGATCAAGGGTATGTTTTTGAAATGCCTTCTTTGGCTCCAGGGAAATATTTTTTTGTTGCCGGGACGGATAGAGACAACGATTATTACATCTGCGATACGGGAGAAGCTTGCGGCTACTATCCTTATCCAGTAACGATCGAACCCTGGATGAGCTCCACGGATATCGACTTCATCGTGGGGAATCTCGTCGCTCTCCAGGAGGTAGCGGCAGTAGATAACATCTTCCTGCCAAAAGCCATAAAACGAGCGCATTGACTTCGATCAAATCTCTTTTGACACGACAGTTCTTTTTCTGTAGGGAGATGTTGAACGCTATTTATTTCTACCGCCATATCAATCTCTACAGCTCAGGAGGAGACGGGTGCAGGAAAATACGGATCAGATTCTTGACAAATGGAAGAAAGACTTGGAAGAAGCATGGAGAAGGATGCCCAAGGCTTACCGCAATGACCACTCCGTTCGCCGGACTTTACAGTGTCATTTATACGGCAGATTGCATGAAATGGGCTTCAAAGCGGTTGCTGACTATATGCCTCCGCGGATTCAAGACCGCGCTGTCGATCTTATTGCTCTCAACGAGGAGAATCAGATCGCTTACGCCCTGTGTATCGACCCACTGGTAACCCTTGCGGCGGTAAAAAGCCTCTCAAGCTTTGAGGCTGCTCGGAAAATAATCATCACAATGGGACATCTCGAGAAGAAGGTGAAAGAGAGCCGATTTTTCCTGAAGCCGGAGATCGAGCACATACACCTGCAGCCCTTTGATAAGCCTTTTTGATTTTGGTTGCCTATACTAACGAATTACCAATGCAATCCGAACGCTTAGCCCCTCACAAAATCGGACGCCGGAGGGCAATTGTGCTTGTGTATTTCGTAACAATTTACAATTAAAACAATTTCCCTTGACTCGGTTTCCTCGCGGCACTATAACAGTAGGCACCTGTTGATACGATTCCGGCGACAATCTGTAAGAGTTCGGGTTTGCCGTAGGCGGAGCGAACCTGGAAAGGAGGTGTAAGGCAAAAGAAGATAGCGCTAGGCTGACTTTCCAGTATCTGTTTGTTCATGTTTGGTATGTCTTATTTTTCTCACGTTCTTCGTCTTCATTGTAGAAGATGCTCTTCTTATTATGATCCGGGTTGTGCTTTACGCTGTGACTCGCTCTTCGATCTCGCAAGGTTTCTTCTTACTGCCATTGATGCTCTCGGCGCCAAAAAGTCTTTTTAGATTCTAATCTTTTGAGTTTGATTCTTCATAGCATTTTTTGCTGAAAATGCGTTTATGCGTTTTTTCTACCGATTTTAATAGAGGAGAAAGAAATGGCAGAACCATTGCAAAAAGTTCCGGGAAAAGCTTGGGTGGTGACTTTCGCAGGAACGGCGGTCAATCTGTGTCTCGGAATTCTTTACGCCTGGAGTGTATGGAAAGCGAACTTGCTGGCGAGCAAAGATCACCCGGCAGGCGAAGTCATGACGGGACTCAACGAAGGTTGGGTATATCTGACGGACGCGCAGGCCACATGGGCTTATGCCATATGCGGAATTGTTTTTGCTCTCTTCATGATTCCCGGTGGCCGCATCCAGGATAAGTACGGCCCCAAGGTAGGCGCTACTACCGGCGGACTGCTGCTTGCGGCAGGGTGTATCATTGCCGGTTTGATGAAAAGCTACACGGGCTTGATTGTTGGCTTCGGAATCCTGGGCGGCATGGGCATGGGAATTGGCTATGCAGCTCCTACTCCTGCGGCGGTCAAGTGGTTCGGCCCCCATAAACGCGGCCTCATAGTGGGTCTGGTTGTGGGTGGTTATGGCGGCGCCGCAATCTACATCGCCCCTCTCGCAAAATATCTGATTGCAAACTATGGAATCTCCGGCAGCTTTATTGGATTGGGTATTCTGTTCGCCATCGTGGTCATCATCGCAGGCCAGCTTCTTGCCTGGCCCGAGCCCGGTTATGTCCCGCCCGGTCCTCCCGCCCCGGCCAAAGCGACTGCAGCCGGAAAGAGCGCGCTGACAACCGTCGATTGGGTTGCCGCGGACATGGTGAAGACCGTTCAGTTTTACGCCCTGGTTTTCATGTTCATCGGGAGCTCTCAGTCTGGCTTGCTCATTATCGCCAATGCAACGCCAATGTTGAACAAGACGGCTGCGGCAATCGCCTTCTTTGCTGCCAACGCCTGGCTGCTTGCCGCCTACGGAGGCTTGATAAACGCCTCAGGCCGCATCGGCACGGGCCTTTACTCGGATAAGATCGGCCGTTCCAACGCCTATGTCGTAAACGGCATTGTCTCAGCCATTTGCCTGTTCCTTACCCCGGCAATCATGAAATCCGGCAATGTGTTCCTTCTTTTCCTCGTTGTCGGCGTGGCCTACTGGCAGTATGGCGGCGGTCTTTCCCTCCTTCCCGCTTTTACCGCCGATTTCTTCGGCCCGAAGAACCTCGGGTTCAATTACGGCTTGGTCTTCATTGGCTGGGGCATCGCCTTCTTCGTTCCACAGATTGCAGGCTACATCAAGGACGCAACCGGAAGCCTCGATTATGCGTTCTACCTTTCGGGCACTCTTCTGGTTGCCGCGGTTATCGTAAGCCGCATGATCAAGAGGCCTGTCTCCGCAGCGGAATCCGCTCAAGTGCTGCAGCCCGCTAAATAGCTGCCGCTTGGGGGTAATGAGCCCATCGATACAACTGTTACATAAAAAAGGGCGGATAGATTATCCGCCCTTTTTTCGTCCCTGATCTATTCCGGGTGAATGAGACCAGCCTTTGAAGCCACTCTTTGTCAGCGTGAGGTTGTAGTCCTTGTCCGAAGCCGAAGCAGATAACACCGCTGTTGCTTCCGATCTCGATTCGAGAAGCGTCAGGCTTGCATCCGGCCTCATCGTGGCTCTCATCAACCTCAGGCCCGATGAAATCAAAGAAATTGAGGAAGCGCTCTCCCAATTCGACATCGAGCTCCGGACCGCCGTCTATCAGACCATTGGCGAACCGGAGCATTCCTTTAGCAATGAAAATCCGCTTTTGATCGTATACCGCGTCGATGAGCATCGGAAAAGGCCCGATCAGGATGTCCGAAAATTAAGACGGATGTTGAGCGATCCCATCCCCATCCTGCTTTTGATCCTTCCCGAGCACGCAAGAAGAGTTCAGGACTACCTGCGCGCAGGAGCTGATGAATACTGGATTCTGCCTCTTGGCTCCGATGCTTTTCCGCCTCGTCTCCAGGTGCTGCTGGAATGGGGACAGTCTGTCATCGGTAAGGGAAGATCGAGCAAAGAAGGCAAGAGCATCGTCGAAGCAACAGGAACGATTTGCAAACGCATGTGGAGAGGGCTGCTCGACCTATTTGCTGTCAGCAACCGAACGCAAGCGGCGCCGCATGGAGACAGCGCATTCATTGTGGGCAAATGGGAGAAGGTTCGAAGGCTCGGATTTGGAAGCTACGGCGAGGTTTGGCTCGTCCGCGATCGAGGCTCGAACGCAAGCGCGGTGGCCAAGATGCCCCACAGCCCAAAACTCAACACCAAGTTTATACGGGAAGCGGCAATTCTCAAGAGGCTCCTCGGACATCCGAACGCCGTAACGCTCAAGGAGGTGGTAAAAGAAGATGAAAAGGTGATCCTCATTCAGGAGTATGTTGAAGGCGCGACCCTTCAGGATCTGCTGGGGCGGAGCATGGACGGAGCCACCAAGGAGAAGGCTTTTCTTGAACTGCTCGACGTGGTTGCTTACGCTCATAAACAGAACATCATGCACAGGGACATCAAACCTGAAAATATCATTATCGCCGAGTCGGGCGCGCTCAAGTTGCTGGACTTCGGCACGGGAAAAGATCTCACACGGCGAAGCATAAGCAATACAGTGATTGGATCTCGCCCGTTCATGGCGCCTGAGCAGATTATGGGAAAGAGCAGACTCGCCAGCGATGTTTGGGCGCTCGGAGTTATTCTCTATGCTCTAGCAACCGGTTTTTTGCCCTTCTACGATGACAATGAAAAGCAGCTCATGGACATGATACTTGAGGAAAGTCCCGAGCCCCCCGGCAATCTGGAGCCCGGGCTCAGGGAGGAGCTTGAATCGGTCATTCTGAGATGCCTCGAGAAGGATTGGAGCAGGCGTTATAAGGACGCCGTCGAGCTAAAAGACGAAATATTGAGCTTATTTCCTGACTTCGGCCATGGCAGACTGCTTCCCTCATGAGACCGGCTTCATTTCTTCCATCCCCCAGCGTTTATCAAAAAAAGTCGCGATATCGCATACCATGATGAGAATATCCTTATTCTCATTGCGCGCATTCTTGACCAACCCTTCTATTACGGCCTTGCATGCAAATCCGGCGTTTCGGCACGCCTTGATTGCTTCCGGAGAATCAAGCGGGATTTCAGCCCAAAGCTTTTCCAACCCGAGCTCATGACCGAGCTTCACCAATTCGTTCAGCAGCATTGTGGCCAACCCCAGGTTTTGATATGCGGGAGAAGTCACAATGCGAATACGCCCGATATGACGCTTCCATCCATGGGGTATCCGGTGAAGCGTAGCATCGCCCACAATCTCATCGCCCACAATCGCAAGAATGGGAAGCACCCTGTCATAGTTCAGGCGCTCCACCCAGGTGCGAATGATGCTCCTCTCCTTCACATTGTGGCGAATGAAGATGAGAAGATCGTCGGGCAACTTCTGGAAAAACCGGTAGAGAGCTTCTTCATCTTCCTTCACCATCGGGCGAATCGTCACAACTGTACCATCTTTAAGCTTGTTGTTCTTGCTTCCAAACATGGCGATTTCTCCTAGATTCCTTCTTGCAGACGATGCGCGAGGTACTCGGGTAAACGAGCCTGTAAAATCTTTTGTTGAGCTCTTTCTATATCGTAAGGAACAGCCCGGAAATGGATGATATCCTTGTCCGCGTCAAAGAGCAGATATCGCGCCCGGTTGTCCCGCTGTCGAGGTTGCCCCACGCTTCCAGGATTTATGAGATACAGCTGATCCTTGTCGAGATGAATGGACGAATAGGGCGCGGGAGGCGAGTAGACTTTTCCGCGTGGGTCGCTGATCCAAATCGTCTGAACGTGCGTGTGTCCGAAAAAGCAGAAGCGGATTCCTCTATATTGTTTCCGAAGCAGGTTGAATATCCTTCTAGCCTGAAAAACGTTCGATATGTAGGTCCCCATATTCTCGGGGGTCCCATGACAGAGCAGGTACCGATCCCAAAGCACCTCCACTCCGGGCATGGCCTGCAGGTAGAACATGTCTTCCCGGGTGAGTTGTCTAAGCGAATAATCCAGCGCCTGGTAGGCAAGAATATTGAAGCTCTCTGCGACGCGAGGCTCGAGAATCGCCATGTCGTGGTTGCCGAGAATGGAAATGACCTTTCGCTCCTGCAGCAGCAGCAAACATTCCCTCGGGTTCGCGTTGTAACCCACCAGATCCCCAAGATGAACAATGTAATCGGCCTCTTCTGCCGTAATCGAAGCCAAAACGGCGCTTAGAGCTTCGAGATTACCGTGAACATCCGAGATTATTCCGATACGCGGCATATGGGGCAACTTTTATGCGATCAGCACCGGCTCGCGCAGTATCGACTCGATAGCCTTGCGAGCGGATGCCGCCAGCTGGGGATGCGTTTCCGAAAGAGACTCGATCTGCCTCAAATGATCCGCAGTGCGCAGTATGACCATGGCCAGATCCCCTTCATCCATTCCAGAGATCTCCCTTACAGATTCCCAACTGGCGCCTTTAGCCCAATGGTAGAGGGTGACAAAGGTCCAAAACGGCAAAGTCGGCGTGGAGAAGCCGGCCGCAGTGAGATGCTCTCTAAGAGGTTGAATGATTTGCAGCATCTTAAAAAACGGCTTGGCGAGCTCCTGATGCTTCCAGATCATGGTCGGCAGCTGATGATCTCCAGGCCGGTCTCTATCCATGACGAAAGGAGCGATAAGAGCGGACAGAAGCTCGGGGTTGTCATCGGGAAACACTCCTTTTCGAATTCCCTCGGAGATGAGCAGAGGTTGGTCCAGTCGAAGCTTCGAAGCCCAAAGGCCATCCTCCGTGAGATGGCCCTCTTCGTCCACGTAGCCCTCTTCCTGAAGAGAGCGGTAATAACGGAGAAAAGTCATCCAGAGCTGTTCCTGAATGGTGTGAATCTGCTCGTAATGTTCGAAGTACCGTTCGATCAAAGCAGAAAAAGGGTGCGATGCCGATTTCTGGCACGGCGCATACAAATGGCACTTGGAGCATGGAAGGGAGTCAAGCTGCGACATGAGGGAGGACATTTCCCGGTTGCTCATATCCAGAGCGTGATTCTTTCTTGGCAGATTCCTGCGCTCCGACGCTTCGTGCGGCTGGGAAGCAAGCCTCGAAGCAAGAGCCTTCCACTCTTCACGGTCGTCCGAGGCCGGCAGGTCCTTGATCATCTCGCCAACTTCTTTAATCCTGTGGAACCCGACGCCAAAGGATCGCACGCGCCCTCTTCTAAACCTGAGCGGAAACCCCAGGCGATAGGCTTCCACCCGCCGCTCCTCGAGCTCGGGCTCGCTCAGGACCACATAAGGAGTTCCACGCTTACTGTAAAAGATCCTGCCAGGCGCCAGGAGCCCCTGAAAGGACTCAAGAGAAGCATGTTTTTTCCAAATCTTGCGGGCCTTCTTCAATTGCTCCCTGAGGTGCGCGAATCGCGGACGCACTTCAGCCAGCTTATCCAACGAGCCGCAAGCCATATCGGAAGTCCAGTCATTGACAAGCTCTTCCTGGATGGACTTCAACTCCTGGCTGATCTGAGACTCTTTGCTCAAATTTTGATAGGTCGCCAGAGAAAAGGAAAAGATGGTCCGTATCTCTTCGGGCGTATGGGACAATAGAAGATTAAGCACCATCGAATGATTGACTTTGATTTGGCTCGTGATCGGGTCCGGCGAAGAATGAAGAAGATCGTGGATGAGCTGTGGATCCTGGTGAGGCCCGGGCAGGACCATCACGAAGCCGATCTCGTCCATGCCTCGGCGCCCTGCCCTGCCGGTCATCTGAAGGAGATCAGTCGCCGTGAGGTCTGCGAATTCCTTGCCGTTGAAGCGGTCGCTTTGAGGCACGACCACGGTGCGAGCCGGAAAGTTCACTCCTGCGGCGACGGTCGAAGTCGAGAAAATCGCATCCAGATACCCTTCCTGCATGAGCTTTTCCATAAAGAGCTTCCAGTGTGGAAGCTGGCCGCCATGGTGAGCGCCCACCCGCGCATACTTTAGAATCGAAAGATGCTGATGCCTGCGCAGGAAGGAATATTCGTCCAAAAGTTCATTCAACCTGGCGGTGAAGGACTTGGAATCTTTCCGATTTTCATCGATCGTTGAGGGACCGGACATGGCGATGGCCTTTTCACAATCGGATCTCGATTTCATGAAAAAAATCGCCGGCAGTAAATTGGCTTTGCGCAAGGCGTCCAAAATCCTTCTAATATCCGGGAAGCTGTTGCGCGGAAAGGATTTGGGATCTACGGCGCGCACCTTGGCGTACAACCCGCGTTTTTGCGTGCTGAGCGGAGAAAGCTCTCCCGCAGGAAAGAGAAAGAGCGGATAAAGAGGAACCGGTCTTTCATTGGTGGTGACCCAGCTACAGGGGGTGCTGCGCATCCATTCCAGCCAATGGCATATCTCCCGAGCGTTGAGGATCGTCGCCGAAAGAAGCAGGAGCCTCACGCGAGAGGGAAGGTAGATGAGCACTTCCTCCCAGACCACGCCCCGGTCCGAGTCGCCGAGGTAGTGCGCCTCATCGAGCACTACGAGATCGACGGCAAGATCTATCCCCTGGTGCATTGTGTCGTACAGCTGGTTGCGAAGAATTTCCGTCGTTCCGACAATTATGGGCGCTTGAGAATTCTCTTTCCTGTCGCCGGTGAGAATTCCGACGTTCTCGGGACCGAAGATCTGGGAGAATTCTTCATATTTCGCATTGGAGAGAGCCTTGAGAGGAGAAGCATACCAGCTTCTTCCTCCACCCTTATAGACTCCTTCGATGGCCTTGACGGCTATGTATGTCTTACCTGCGCCGGTTGGAGCGGTCACCAGGACATCGGAAGACTCAAGCGTCTCGAGAGCTTCATTCTGAAACGGGTCGGGAACGAAGGGCTGAGGCTCCGGCACCTTGATCCGTTCCAGCACAGGGCGAAGATTGCGATGAATCTTGAAATCAAATGGTCGCTCCGCATCTCTGGCAAAGGGAAAAACTCGATTTCTATTTTCTTCTTTATGTTTATACGGACGTCTGTGTCGTGATACGCGCAATGTGCATCCTCTTTTCGGATGAGTTATTAAACAACCACGATGGTATGATATTGCTGTTATTATTAACAATAATCAGGTGAAAAGCCAAGAAATAAGATTACGCCTGCAACATTTAGTCATGTTGACGCTTCTGGAGCCGCCCTGTCTTGGATATCCGGCCTTGCGCGACTATTCACTTTGAGCGCCACCATGGTGATATCGTCTCTCAGGGGAGCCGTCTGACGAAAAGCATCAAGAGCTTCCATTACAGAATGGATTATGGCCTGGGGCGAAGCCTTCTGCTTTTGACGGACGATCTCTTTCAGGCGGGATTTTCCGAACCTTTCCCCCTCCGGGTTTTCGGCTTCCCAAATTCCATCCGTGCCTATCAGCGCAATCCAGCCGTCGGACAAGCCGGAATAAACATATTCTTGGAAGCTGAAATCCTCATCGATCCCAAGAGCGATACCTTCGCCGCGGAGCTCGCTGAACTGATCGGTCGTCGGATCGTACACCAGCGCAGGGTCATGACCTGCGCGCACCCATTGAACCTGTCGGGTCTGCGAATCGAGCAGCATGAAGAACAATGTCGCAAAGCTGCTGGTTTTCCCCGCATCAAGGCACAACAACTTGTTGACGTCGGTGATGGCCGCGGAAATTCCGGAAAGCCCCAATAGTCGGCCTCTAAGCGAGGCCCTCACAGTCGTCATGAGCAAAGCCGCGGCAATCCCGTGTCCGACCATATCGCCGACTACAATCCCTATTTGATGTGGACGCATCTCGGGCAGCTGAATGAAATCGTAGTAATCGCCGCCGGTCTCATCGCAGTAGACGCTTTTCCCCGCTATTTCGACGCCTGGAATTTCAGGAGCTCTCCGGGGGAGAAAGCTTTGCTGCACTTCCATCGCCAAGTCCATGGCTTCCTTGAGTCTCATTCGCTCTTCGAGCTGAAGGACCATCGTATTGAAGCTTTGCACCAGCTGTCCCACCTCATCGCGACTCTTAACGGGAAGAACGTTGCAACAAGTTCCCCGCGCCACATTGTGGGCGGCCAGAGAAACATCCTTGATCGTCGCCACCGTAGAGGCCGTGACCTGCCGAATGAGGATAAGAATGAGAAGAATGGAAAGCGCGCCTATCGCTATATAATAATTTCTGAATTGAATAATGGGGGCAAGGACTTCCTTGCCGGGAGCGATCACGACAATGCTCCAGGGAGCCTCCTTCAGCTTATAAAACCCGCTGATTTCTTTGGGTGGATGTCCCTCTCCCCAAATCGTTCCGAAAGGCTTTTCCTTGAGCTCATTTAAAGTCGCCAGCTCCAGCGGATCGCTATCGCAGCCAAGGCTGTGGACATTTCCAACAGTGCAGGTCAGCACTTTGCCCGAGTTCTCCACGAGAAACGCCTTGTTGCCCTGCCACCAGCTGGAAGCCACAATATTCTTGATAAGACGATCGAACCGGACCACTACTTCCAGCTCGCCGACAACCTGGTTGTCACTGGTCTTGAGCTCTGATATGAGCGACACTGTCTGATGATCGACGATCGAATCGAAACGGGGCGGGGTCAGCTCAATGGGAGATGAGCTCCTGTTATGTCTTCTATGAGCCCCAAACGGATGTCTCGGAGGACCACGATCATGGCCTCTCCTCGATATGCTTTCCCCACTTTTGTCGAACATTGTCAAATCAACCCGCTCGACGCCCTCTAACTGCTTCAACTGCTCGGCGATCCATTCGCGAATCTCCTGAGAATATTCGGAATGCGCAGCACTATGATACATTTCGATTAAATCCTTGACCCTGTGGAGATCCATGTCGACAAAGTGGGCTGCGCGCTCGAGCTTCAGAATGGCGCTTTCTCTCCACTCATGAAGGAGGGCCTCTCTTACGAAAACCAGTCCGACGCTGCCGAGGCTCAACAAAAAGGCGGCCACGGGCAGAAGCAGAAAGAAAAGCAGGCGCTGCCGCAGACTCTTGGGCTCTAAACGATACTTCCAGCTACGCATGGACACTCTATTTTTCATGAAATCTATCAATATCTTGATTCGGTCTAGCGCAGAGCGCTGAATTACTCTTTCACGGTCGAGTCTTGCAGTTCAACAAGGGTTTCCAGAATCTCGATCCGAACGCGGTCTGCAATGCTTCTATCCTTCTTGTCCCGCCACATGTAGGAGAGCCTCTCCTCTGTATTCATAACACGGCCTGCAGCCTCATCGAGCAGTTTTCGAGCGCGATCCGGAACGGCGTCGCTCCCTACCTTCGATTCAGCGCAGGATATCGCTTCCTTGAGCATTTTCAAGTACTCGTAATCCTCGATTCCTTCACGAATAGCCTCCATGTGCTTGCCTGAAGTAACGGATGTTTCATCGAGGAAAAACGGCGTGTACCCTTTTCTCATCCGGACGTATTCGTTCCACGAAGAGCCTCCGCCATTATCGGCAAAAGACCAGAAATAGGAGCCCTTTGCGCCGTATTCCCAGCAGGACCAAGCCTGTAAACGGCAGTAGAGATAGGGGTCCATCTGTTGCATGGGGCCGAAGCAGGAGTATAGAGCAAGCTCTGAGCCCTGCTCACGTCTTTGCGTGTAATATTCCCTTTGCCTGGGCTCGCTCATAAGAAACCAGCGGTTGGGAGAGAGGACGTCGCATAGGCCCATCATTTCCTGATCGGCCTGATAGGGATCTTCATGTATGGGATCTTCCCAGATTCTTATTCCGGTTTTTGCAGATCGAATAGCCTTAGCCCACTGCTTGATAATTTCATCCTGCTGGGCCCTTCGCGGCTCATCGACGAGTAAAAGGTGGAATTGCTCGGGCCTCAACCCCCGCTTCGTAATTTGTTCAGCCCAGAAGGCAATCCAAATCCCAACCTTTTTCTCGAATTCGGGAGAGCCCATCTTCGACCCGGCAAATTGATCTTTCACACCCATCGCAATGCAGTATTGGCGCGCATCAGGCCATAACTTCAGCCATTCGTCCAGGTTAGACGCGTCCGGTCTACTCTCGAAGCCCCCATATTCATTGAATGTTCCGGAAGGCCATACGGAGGAGGTCGCCCATGGAGAATCGACGAAATGCTCGCGCAAATGGGCGACGATCTTCTCTCGATTGCTAATTGCAACTCCGTGCGTACCGACTCTGTTCGTGTAATCCCAACCCCCAAGATGCAGAGAGGGACGATCCGGGAAACGGATAGGGAAAATCTGAAGCGTCAATGGAGCCAGCAATGACTGAAAGTCTGAGGATGAGCGGGTTAGAACAATCCGCCCCTCATATTTTCCAGGACCCAAATTCGTCGGATGGAATGTGAACCAGACTTGCTTGGTCATTCCCGAAGGAACGCTTATGAGCAGAGCATCGGTGGATCTTTTCACCTCGGATAATGCCGACGCCACAGGAAGCCCGTCCCACGAATCGGTCCACAGAACTTCCCGCACATCGATATACGAAGGATTTGGGCTACCCGGAAGACCCTCGATTTTCAGGCGAAGCTCGACGTCTTCCCTGGAAGCGTTGCTGACATTAATGGCTCCGGCGCGGTATTCATTGCTCATCATTTTGATATCAAGAGACGCCTCCGGGCTGTTGGGGGGGATTTGCATGCGGGAGAGAGGGTCCCATGGTCCTGATTGCCACAGGCTCAATGCGGGACAACCCTCCAAACGCCAGAACATGGCCTGAACCCTGAATATTTGGCGGTGAAGACGATTGAGAGGAAAGACAGAGCGGAAATGGCTCTCATTCCGATGGGCAAACCGCACCAAATCCTGTCTGATGGCTTGCAGTCGGTCCAAGATCCGCTTTTTCTCTCGGTCCGCAAGTGCGCTTTCAGTCACTGCAAGCCAAATTTCCTGGATATCTTTCTGAAGCCTGACCCTGATTCCCTCCTCGATTCTTTTCTCCCTGAAGAAGGCTTTGAGATCTTCAATAGGGTTGCCTCGTGAGAAGCTGCCCGCCCCGCCGTCGTCTTCGCCGTAAACTTCCACTTCATCGGCATATATGGAAGACCGACTGGAAACGACAAACGTGATGAACCGTCCGTAAGTCTTCAAATCCCTGGTCCAAAATCTGTGCTTTGCGTATCCCGAATCGGGAGGAAATCCATGCCTCGAGCTCAAAGCCGAAAGGTCGCCTGCGTCATAATATCTTTTGTCGTCATCGCTAACCAGAAGGCGGATAGAACGAGGCCATTCGACGCCCTCGGCTCCGGCTGCAGTGCTGAAAGATGCGCCCTTAATGGTCTTAATCCTTAAAAGATCGATGGTGATAACCCAGGTGTGCGACGATTTCTGACCGATGGCGGCCGAATCGCTAAAGAAATATTCCGTGGCATGCCTCCCGTCAGTAAGCCCTGATGCGCTATTCGAGATCAAAGGATCGGGATGGTCCTGAGCAGGCTTCAATACGTAAGGTTTCCCGATGGCGATGTTTTTGTATCGCTTGGAAGCCTCCCCCTCTTGCAGCCGAGCATCAAGCGGGCTTGGAAAGAATGCCTGAGCGAAAAGCAAGAGGCAGACAAGGCGAAATAACGGGTGAAGTTGCACGCAGAAAAGCATCTTTACCATTTCATGATCTCCATTAATGAACGTCCGAACTAATTGTGCCCATAGCTCGCCGTCTTGTCGAGAAAATTGCATCTTGAAGAGGTGGAAAACCAAGCTCTTCGAGTCAGGAGGCTGGACGACCGGATCAAGCTTGGTTGTTCTGCTAAAGGTTTGTGACAGAAGGTCAAACGCGCTTGTATTGGACCCATAAACTGGGTAATGTGATCCAAATGCGAGAGTGACTTAGAGTCAAATTAGAGGAGAAGCCATGGAGGGAGAGTTGTCAAACAAAGAGTCCGGCAGGATCAGCATGAAGTTTGTCAATGTCCTTGTGGCGTTTGCTTTCATCGCTTTATGCGGGGTTTTGGTGTTCAATTATTTGAACGATCCTGCTGGAAAGCAGACGGGAACCGAGAACGGAGAGAACCGAGGGGCGACAAAAAAGACGGGTCAATATCTGGACATCACGTTCTATTCTTCCAGCGCGAAGAAGAGCTGGATTGATGAAATGGTTAGAGACTTCAATGGATCCGGCCACAGTCTCGAGAACAAAACGATACGAGTAAAAGCGATTCACGTCAACTCGGGAGACAGCCTCGAGGATCTCAAGCAGGGAAGAATAAAGCCGGATATGTGGTCGCCCGGAGATGAATCCTGGCTTGAACTGGGCGCGGCTCACTGGAGAAATGTCAAGCAAAAGCCGCTCTTTGAAGGGTATGCGCCTTTGGTCGATATACCTCTTGTAATCGCCATGTGGGAGCCGATGGCCAAGGCTCTTGGCTATCCCAAGCCCATTGGTTGGACGGATATCGCTTCGCTGGCTTCGAGTCCCAAGGGCTGGGAGTCTCTCGGTCGTCCGGAATGGGGCAGGTTCAGATGGGGCCATGCCCATCCCGACGCCAATTCGGGGTTTCTCACCATCGTATCGGAAGTCTACGCCGCTCTTGGCAAAACAGACGGGCTAACTCCCGACGACCTGAAAAAACCGGAAGTAGTCTCTTTTCTCAAGCAGTTTGAAGGCGCGGTAGAGCACTATGGACTCTCCAACAGTTGGATAGACGACCTCATGCATGCAAAAGGCCCTGCATATCTTTCCGCAGCGGCGCAATACGAAAACACCATCATCGAAACCAACCAGAAGCATCGCAATCAGCCTTTCAAGCTGGTCGCCATCTACCCTAAGGAAGGAACTTTCTGGACTCGCCATCCGACGGCGATAATAGAAGAGGAGTGGATGACGCCTGAAAAGAAGAAGGCATCGCAAAAATTCATCGATTTCCTTCTTAGCTTGGAGTCTCAAAGGCGCGCTATGGACATGGGATTGAGACCAATAAGCAAAGACGTTGCGATCGCCTCTCCCTTCGATGAGGATCACGGTGTGAGTCCTGCGCTCGCGGAAGAAAAGATCTTCCGGGTTCCAGAAGAAGGAGTGCTCAAGCGGATCGTTGACCTTTGGGAGGATGTGAAGGTCCCGGCTACCGTTTTTCTCGTTCTCGATCGATCCGGGAGCATGAAGGGCAAAGCAATGGAAAACGCCAAAGAGGGAGCGATTCAATTTCTCAAGAGCATGAAGCCCAGAGACCAGGTGAAGGTGATCGTATTCAACAATGAAGTGACTACCCTCAATGAGCTTTGCCTTGTCCGGGAATGCGCGGAAAACGCTGCAGGCAGGCTTCAGGAAGTCTTTGCCGAGGGTGGAACGGCGCTTCATGATGCGGTCATGAGCAGCTATGGGAGTTTGATCGAAATGAAGAAGAAGAATCCGAATCGTCGCTATGGCATCGTAGTGCTTTCTGACGGCAAGGATACGAGCAGCAGAGTCAGTCGCTTCGATTTCATTGATTTTTTGCCGCGCGGGGAAGACTTCGATGTCCCGAAGGTATACACTATCGCGTATGGAGACGAAGCGGACAGGGATCTGCTTGCCGAAATATCCAACAGAACCAACGCGCGTCTTTTCAGCAGCTCCATAGAGAGGATAGGAGAAACATACAAGGAGCTCAGCGCAAATTTCTAATCGGCGCTTAGGGATATGCCATTGGATCGAGACCGGGTTATTAGATCATGACAAGATACATTCTAAAGCTCTTCCGCCCCTTGCCGTTATTGCTCCTGGCCTCTTCGGCCGTGACGGTGGCGATCACTGGAATATGGTGGGTAGCTCCCCTGGGGCTCATTGCGTCAGCAATCGTCGCTTTTCAGAGCCTGTCCTTGCACAGTTCGGAAGCAACCGAAAGCGAGCGGTCCTCTGAATATGACTTGGCGCCGCTTCGACATGACCTGCGGGTGAAATTCGGAGCCGCATTGAAGGCGCGGGAGGAGATCGCAAAAGAGCTTGAGGACGCGCCGGAGAACGCCTTCTTAAATGCCGACGAGATCTCCTCCCGGATGAACGAGGTCGTGGATGGCTATTACAAGCTGCTTCTGAAGCTTGAAAAGGTCAGCCCTTTCATCGATAGATCGGTTACAATGGAGGTAAAGAGATCGATAGACCAGCTCAAGGTCGAGATTGAACGCTGCTCCGATGATGTAACCCATGAGAATCTCAGCCTGGCTCTCAAAAACAAGATGGATCAGTTGAATTCCCTCGAAGCCCTCGGACGATTCAAAGAGCGGGTCGAGTCGCAGTTGATGAATCTGATCGCCGGCTTGAACAGTCTTCACATTAGAATTGTGCAGGTAAAACTCTCTCCGGACTCATCCCTCGACCCGACCAGCGGTATAAGGGAGAGCATCAACGATATGCTGCTGAATATCGAATTTTCGGAAAACGCCGCGCGAGAATTCCATCGTTTTCTTGCCGGAGCAACCGAGGGAGTGAAGGCGACTTCTTCCTCATGAGGATTCTCGAGAAAGCTTGGCGAGGACTTGGCGGAAGGTCTCGATAGGACGCATGCCGACGATCTTTTCCCTACCATCGAAGACAAAAGTAGGCAGAGCGCTCACACTATAACGAGCGCCTTCTTCACGACCTTTTTCAAGACAATCTCTGTAACGACCCTCTGTAAGGGCTTTCTGCAATTCAACGGCGTCAATGCCCGACTTCTCCGCAATATCGAGAACTACAGCCAGCTCTCCTATATTGCGAGCATCGCTGAAATAGGCGCGAAATGCGGCGGCGTGAAAAGCATGATATTTGCCATGAGCCCTTGCGAGCTCACTGGCTTCGAGCGCCAACCTCGAATTGGCGAGAAGCTTCACCTCGCCGAATTCGCACCCATACTTCGAGCCCATGATTCTGAGCTCCTCAAAGAGAGCCTCAATGTCATAATCCGGGAATTTTTCAACGAGCAAAACTCCTTCCTTCGGCGTCTCAGGATGAAGCTCAAAACTGATCCATTCTACATTTGCATCGAATTCACCCTTCAATCTCTCCACGACTCCAGTAGCCATGTAACAATAAGGACATGTGAAATCGCTGAAGATGCGAACATTTACTGTCATGATAAGCTATCCTCCTATGGCGGGTTTGCTGAGACGCTCCAATCTAAAGGTTTTCTGGGAAAAATCAAGGGTCAGGGAAACGTGCGAATAGCCCCGAAGGGTGCGTAGGAATAGGCGGTCAAAACAAATGAGGTCTCCGGCAACCGCGCGCCACAGAATATATTTCTTAGTCGGTTCTCTAATTACGACTCAACCACGACTGCATAAGCTATTGCGGGTCTTTTCCACTCAACGATAGAAGGCTTCCGCGGATAAACGGGAAATCAACTGTCCATCAGGGAATTTCACCTATGAAAATGGGGTATTGCTCCTATGGACAGTTCACCCTCGAAAAGGTAGAAAACTGGCTCATCAGAGAGAGAGGAGCCGGTTCGAGTTGGAGCTAAATCGAGCATCACTCATTCCTTCTGAGGTTGCCCTCATGTTGAAGATAGAATTGAAGCTATTTGGCGAAATTTCCCCGGTCATGATCATCAAGACTTCTCTCTCTCAAAGTCTTCGTGGGAGCGCATTACTATGGCTGCAATCATCAGATGAACGGAGTTTGGCATGGCGAACGGTCGAGTGAAATGGTTTGATGAGAAGAAAGGCTATGGCTTCATAGAAACCGAAAATGGGAAGGATGTTTTTGTCCATTACAGCAGCATTGAGGGCAGCGGCTTCAAAACCCTTCAGGAGGGGGACGAAGTCAGCTTTGAAATAGAACAGGGAGCGAAGGGGCCTCAGGCGACCCATTGCAGAAAGCTTCAGACGGCGACTACTTGAAAAGTAGCGCCGATATGAAAGAGAGCCGGAGATTTCCATCTCCGGCTTTCCTATTCGGTGGGAAGATTGGCCTGTTGCCAAAGAGACCAGCCGTTCACGAGCACGCGAACGTCCTTGTAACCCTTCTCGAGCAATCCGAAAGTCAATTCCTTGCTCAGCCCGCACCCTTCGCCGTCGCAATAGACAATTATGGGCAATTCGATAGGAACGTCGGCCATTGTCTCGGAAAACCGGTCTTCGAAAGCTTCCCATGGAAGACTTCTGGCGCCCTTGATATGTCCCGCCTCATAGGCTTCATCGGGACGCGCATCGACGAAGACGGCCTGCTCGGAGAAATAGAGCACTTGGGCTTCCTCCATGGAAACGATGAGATTATCGTCCGAAGGCGATGCGTGGAGTTGGGCTTCGGGAGACCATCGGGCCTGCAGAGAGATCCCGTCGGGCCTCAGATGATTGACTCCCAGCCCTAGAATAGAAGCAAGAGCAAGGGTTACGCCACTCTGCCACAATGCCTTGAACCACGCGCGATTGCCAGAAGGGCTCATGGCTTTGTTCCGCAATCGCCCTTCACTCAGCATGACTTTGCGCCTTCCTGATGGAGCTTCGGCTCGTATAGACAAAGAGGCTCAGGGGCCAGATAGTCGCCGGTGCTCTCATAGGCTCGCGCCCGGCAGCCGCCGCATACTCTCGCGTACTCGCAGCGGCCGCACTTTCCCTTATAACCCTTGAAGTCTCGGAGATCGCGAAAGATGGTGGAGCTTTCCCATATTTCCCGGAACGCTTTCTCTCGAATATTGCCGCAGTCGAGCTCGAGGTAGCCGCACGGCTGGACCTGCCCGACATGGGATATGAAGGCGAACCCAACCCCTCCAAGGCACCCTCGCGTCATGGCGTCGAGCCCGAAAGTCTGGAAAGATACATCACGACCATCAGATTTGGCTCGCTGCCGGAGTATCCGGTAATAATGCGGCGCACAGGTGGCCTTCAATTGTAGCGGAACCTTGTCTCTCTGCTCGTAAAACCAGTGAAGCGTCTTCTCATACTGCTCCGCGCTGATTCCCTGTTCGGCCAAATCTTTGCCGCGTCCCATGGGCACGAGCAAAAAGATGTGATGAGCGACTGCCCCCAGAGAGACAACCATCTCCTGAATGGCCGCAAGCTCATGCAGGTTCTGCTGCGTTATGGTGGTGTTCACCTGAAAAGGAAGTCCGGCTTCCGTCGCGTTCTTGATGCCTCGCAAGGCGCCTTCGAAAGCGCCCGGCATCCGGCGGAAAGCGTCGTGAGATTCTGCATTTGCGCCATCCAGGCTGATGCTGATGCGTTGGATGCCCGAGTCAATCATTTTCACGGCCTTTTCGGGAGTGAGCAGAGTCCCGTTGACGGCCATGGTCATCCGGAGGCCTTTTTGGGTTCCGTATGATGCTATCTCAAAGATGTCAGGGCGAAGCAGAGGCTCGCCGCCCGTAAGAATAATGATCGGGCTTGCAAAGGTAGTTATATTATCAAGGAGCGCAAAGCTCTCTTCCGTCGTAAGCTCATTTTCATACGGGCGGTCCAGCGCCGCCGCGCGGCAGTGAATGCAGGAAAGATTGCACGTGCGGGTCACCTCCCAGGCGACCAGACGGAGGCTCCCTTCTCCCCTGCCCTCGGCGCCTGCAGGATGTCCTCCTTGAGCATGCGGCTGAGAGCCTCGTGATTCAGGATGTGGATTCATTGAAGATCTTCCTTGGATATTACCGGGATTGAAGCAATTTAGCGGCGTCTTTGGCGAAATAGGTAATTATGAGGTCCGCTCCCGCCCGACGGATGGAGGTCAAAGTCTCCATTACAACCCTTTTTTCATCTATCCAGCCGCGCTCGGCAGCCGCTTTGATCATCGAATACTCACCGCTCACATTGTACGCCGCCAAAGGCCAGTCAAACTCATCTTTAACCCTTCTCACGACGTCAAGATAGGGCAGAGCGGGCTTGACCATGACCATATCAGCCCCTTCTTCGATGTCCATAGCGACTTCCCGTAAGGCCTCATCTGTATTCGCGATGTCCATTTGGTATGAACGCCGGTCTCCAAACTGCGGGGCGGAATCGGCCGCCTCGCGAAACGGTCCGTAGAATGCCGAGCAGTACTTGGCGGAATAAGCGATGATAGCGGTCTGATCGAAGGTGTTTTCGTCCAGAGCTTTTCTGATCGCGCCCACTCGCCCGTCCATCATATCGGAAGGCGCAACGACGTCCGCCCCCGCCCGGGCGTGAGAGAGAGCTGTTTTAGCCAGAAGATTCAAGGTCCTGTCGTTGTCCACATCTTGGCCTCGCAAAAGCCCGCAATGGCCGTGACTCGTGTATTCACAGAGGCAAACATCCGTTGCGACGATCAGATCCGGATATTTATCCTTGAGGGCTCGAACAGCGTTCTGTACGATTCCGTCTTCGGAATATGCTTCGCTGCCTCTGTCATCCTTTTCCGCGGGAAGCCCGAATAGAAGCACCGACGGAATCCCGAGCTTCACAACCGATGCAGCCTCCTCCAGCAGCGTGTCGATGGAAAGCTGAAAAACCCCCGGCATGGATGGAACCGGCGTCCTGACTCCTTTGCCATGCATCACGAAGAGCGGGTACATGAGTTGATCGACAGTGAGGATGGTCTCTCGAACCATCCGCCGTAAACTCTCCGTTCGACGAAACCGTCTCGGACGGTACACGGGAAATCGCATACGATTGAGTCTCCTTTGGATTCAGCCGTCTGGCAAGGGTTGTGCTCGAACCTATTTCGCAATCTCTTCGTCCGTTAGATAGCAGGCGGGATCCGGAGCCCACAAGTCTCCCGTCGCCGCTTCCGCTCTCACCCGGAAGTTGCCTCCGCAGACATCGAGCCAACGGCATCGAGCGCACCGGCCTTTGACATGGAGCTTCTTGTCCTTGAGGCGCATCATGAGATCATCGGCCTCGTTAGTCCAGATCTTGCTGAAAGGACGCTCCCTCACATTTCCAAAGGAAAAATGGCGCCAGAACTGGTCCGCATGGACGCTTCCATCCCAGCTGATGCATCCGATTCCCCGTCCCGAACTGTTTCCCTCATTCATCTTGAGGAGCTCCATAACCTCACCGGCTCTGGGAGATCTTTCCCGCAGCATGCGCAGGTATAAATACGGTCCGTCCGCATGATTGTCAACGGTGAGAACCTCTTTGGGCTTTCCTCTCTGATGGAGATCAATGGTCCTATTGATGATGAGATCGACAGCAGCCCTGGTCTCTTCATGAGAAAGATCTTCTTTCATGAGCTTGCTGCCCCTGCCCGCATAGACCAGATGATAGAAACAAACCCTGGGGATGTCATGCTTTTCGAGAAGATCGAAAATGGGTGAAATCTCTCCGGCATTCAGGCGGTTCATGGTGAAGCGCAATCCGACTTTGATTCCCGCCTCCTGGCAAGCTGAAATGCCGTCAAGAGCCATCTTGAAAGCTCCCTTGACGCCTCTGAACCTGTCGTTGACTTCGTCCAGTCCGTCCAGGCTTATGCCGACATAGGACAAGCCGATATTCTTGAGGCGCTGCGCCACATCGGGCGTGATCAAGGTGCCGTTGGTGGAGATCACCGCGCGCATTCCCTTTTCGACCGCGTAAGCGGCCAGCTCCGTAAGATCGGGCCGCATCAGGGGCTCGCCTCCCGAGAAAAGCATTACGGGGCTGCCGAATGCCGCGAGGTCTTCGATCACCCTCTTGCCTTCCTCGGTGGACAATTCATCGGGGAACACCTGATCCTTGGCGTGAGCATAGCAATGAACGCACTTCAAATTACAGCGCCGTGTGATATTCCAGACGACCACGGGCTTCTTGTCCTCTGAAAACTGGAGCAGATGGGAGGGCAAACGACCGCTGTGCCGGCCGTAGCGCAGAGCGTCCGAAGGCTCCACAGTTCCGCAATATAGTTTGGATATTCCTATCATGGTTTCGTCTTTCTTCCCTTGTTAAGACTCTTTGTTGATCTCCGGGGCATTGAAAGGGTACTTGCGATAGCTGTCTCGAATCAGCTCTTCGAGGTATAGATCGGGGTGCGCGACTGAATTCCTGGGCAAGATGAATTGAGTCTGCCCCGTACGCTCGGACACAAGCTTAAAGCCGTAATCGTAATCGCGAGAGACCTCGCTGCAAATGGAGGCTGCCGACGCGCCCTTGCGCAAGGCCTGCACGATGATCTCGTTGACGGCTTCTTCATTAAAATGAACCTTGAAGCCATGCTTCTCGTGAAAATTGTCTTCGAAAACCATAATCTGATTGTAGAGCAGGATAACTTCATCAAAAATGCTCTCGATCGTCAGGTCCGTTCGAAGATGGTGGTCCAAGACGAGCTCGATCCGCTCGGGAGTGAACACCAGAGGATAAGTTTCCACATAATGCTTCTTCCTCTTGGCCACCAGCTCGCGAATCAGCTGTTTTTCCTTGTTCAGGATATTCTGATAGTTGATCAGTCTTTCCGAATCATTCGGATTGGCTAAGAGACGCTCCAACTCGCCGGCGGGGTCAATAACGACTTCCCTGGTAACGACAAAAAAGCGGATTTCTGTTGAAGGCAGAGTCTTCTCAAAGGGTAGAAGCACTTTTTCTATGACGCTCACCAGTCCGCGCGCTCCGGTTTTTTCTTCATAAGCCATTTCGGCAAGGAGATGAAGAGCATCTTCTTCGAATTTGACGTCTATGCCATAGCTTCGGAAATCCTCTTTTTTTCCAAGTATAATCGGATTGTTCGGATTTCTCAATATCTCGAATAAGTCATCGACTTCCAAATGGCTGAGCATGGCCAAAACGGGCAACCGCCCGATGAACTCGCTCTCGAAGCCAAACGTGATCAAATCTTCGGCTTTGGTGTATTTGAGAAAAGTCGTATCATCCCCCTTGCTCTTGATTTCAGCGCCAAAACCGATTCCCTGCTTTTGGACGCGCCTCTTCACAATGGGAGCAAGGCCATTGAAGGCGCCACTCATGATAAAGAGTATATTCTTTGTATTAACAGTGCGTTTATCGCGCTTGCCGGTCTTGCGATACTGCTCGATAGCCTGAAGCTGCGAGATGGGATCGTGCGCAACCTTGAGATCGACTTCCGTCTCCTCCATGGGCTTGAGGAGCGCGCGCTGCACGCCCGCCCGAGAGACGTCGATGCCGATGATGTTGTCGGAGGAGGCGATCTTGTCGATTTCATCGATATAGATGATTCCGAACTGCGCCAGCTCAATATCCTCCCCGGCCTGAACGACAAGCTCTCTAACCAGATCTTCAACGTCTCCGCCGACATAGCCCGTTTCACTGAACTTCGTAGCATCTCCCTTTACGAACGGCACCCCAAGTTTTTGAGCGATAAGCTTGACCAGGTAAGTCTTGCCGACTCCCGTGGGACCGGTGAGTAGAATATTGTTCTTAATACGACCCACCATGCTTTCGCTGCCCGAGCGCCCCTTGCTGTGCTGATATTTGATGCGGTTGTAGTGCGTACAAATCTTTGTGGCGAGCACAGCCTTCGCTTCGTCTTGCTTGATGACGTACTGGTTGAGATAATTCTCCAGTTCTTCAGGCTTCATGTCGAATTTGATCTTTTCGACTCCACTCGACTTCTTCTGTTCATCGGGAGATTCTCGAGTCTGAGACATCATAGGAGAGATCACCTTGATCCTGTATCCGTATTTTTTAGATAAGTATTCACTCAGTTCCTTCTCGAGCTCCTCCTGATTAGGAACCTTGTGGTATTCGTCAGCCATTAGAGTATCCTTTTGGAATATGTCTGTAAAGCATTGCGGGAGCTTCAATCGATTCTCATATAGTATAACTCCTTATCTCCCCTTTTCAACCCGACCCCTTCCATCCAGAGCAGAAGCCTACGGACATGCAAATAACCGTCGAACATAACGAAGACGCCAGCCCCCTTTCTGCCAGCATAAGAACTGCCGCCTGGGCGCATTGCCAGAAAGAGGGTAAAGAATTGCCAAGCCCACAAGGGGCTGGCGCATTGCAACTCTTTGCGCGACGCTTCGCCCCTTTTTTCAAACGCTCTTCAGCCGTCTTTTTTCCCGGACTCCTGAAAAGTGAGGTTTATATGCAATGCGGAGGTACTTATATAAATATTATACCCTTTGTGAATTCCGAGGCCGTTTGGAGCCTTGGAGAGTCAGGGAGGGAAATGGACTTGATCACGCGGCGGACAACCATATTCCTTTGGGCGCGCCTTCTCAGATAGAGAAGCCGACAAATAGAGCATTGAATGGCTGGGTCATAAAGCTCGGCAGGATCGGGTATTTCGATCCTTGTCTTCATATAGTCTTTTGTTTAAGGAGTGTAAAACATGTTCCCCGTTGAAATCTATCATCATATCTTGAGCAGTCTGCCGGTTCCCTCAGAGCTTGGCCAAAAGAAGGTGTTGAGCACCCTCAATGCGTTAGTGACGCAAAGGATCGCCCCATACTTCAGAAACAGAAGAGGAACGGACCTTATTCAGCTTGCGCAGGTCAAGCAAAACTTCGCTTTTCAGCGACTTGAAGATGAGCGGAATCAGATAAAAACTTTAACGCTGCTAACCCGAGCCGGATATTCCTGGGATATCCGCATTCACGAGCGCTTTTTCGATTACCTCGCCTTCGTTATTCCCCACAAGCCAGAGCTTTCCCTGGTGGATGGAAATGTCGAAGAAAGAAAGATAATGGCGCTATCCGAGTTCTTCCTTCGTCACAACATCGAGCACATGCTCTACCCGGAGACCAGTGAAATCGATCTCATCCATTCCGATATCGAATTCGCATTGAGATGGAAAAGCGACGATCCAACAGCATATCTGATGCTTCGTAGCGCGCTCGGAGACGAAATGAACGGGGTATGTGGAAAGAGCTACCTGGAATTGTTGGATAGCGCGGAACAAGGAAAGATGGACAATGAGGTCATTGAACGAATCATGAGCAGGTACGCCTTAATCTTGAGCGATCTGCCAGAAGACCTCCTCGAAGCAGTCTATCCCTCTTTGGATAAGGATCTCAAAACCCTTGTTCTTGGAGAATGCTACCGAAGCGTAAGAACGGAATCCAATTCGCTCACTCAAAGAGCTTCAAGCCTGAAGAAAATAGTGCGTCTTTTCTCCTTGCCTGCTGCAGGAAGTATGGTTCAACCCACCGAAATCTTTGACGCTTTCAGGAGAAGATGGGGAATAGAAGCTTTATTCCGCGAGCTCGATATTTCTCAGGCGGACCTGCGCTCAAACACGGATGATCTATACGAGATGCTGAAAAAGCGGATCAAAGCCGATCAATCGGCGTCCAAGCGCCCCCACACAATTATTACTTCCGCTAATATCTCAACCCAAAACAGGAGCTCAGTCGTAAATAACCCGCCGAAGAGCCTCAAAGAGCGCATTGAAGATGCGCGAAATGATCCGCTGATTCCCCAGGCGGTCATCGATCTAATAGACAAGAACAAGCAGAATTCGGCGGGCCAGAGCGGAGCAAAATACGCTGAGCTCATCGATGTCCTGCTGGCGCTTCCCTGGGGAAAGTTTCAAGATATTTCGATCTCTCCTGAGGAGTTCGAAGAAGGTCTCAACCGGAGCCATTATGGTCTTAGAAAACCGAAGGAGATCATCTGCGATTTTTTCGCCAATCTGATCTGGCGCTATCGCCACTACAGGGATGATGGCAGCCTGAATTGGAGCAGGAATGGGAGCGCGCTTCTTTTTGTCGGACCGCCCGGCGTCGGCAAAACGTCTCTGGCCATTTCAATTGCTAAGACCCTTGGCATTCCATACCACAAGATTTCTCTGGGCGGCATGCGGGATGAGTCCGACATCCGAGGCTATGGCTTCACTTACGAAGGATCAAAGCCTGGACCCATTGTTCAGGGACTGATCAAGATGAAGATCATGAACGGAATGTTCATCCTTGACGAAGTCGACAAAACAGAGCGCTCCGCCATCTCAACCCTTCTTGAAATCCTTGATCCCGAGCAAAACCATCTGTTCCACGACAAGTACACCCAGACCTCGGTCGATATCGATTTATCCAACTGCCATTTCATTCTTACCGCGAACAGCTTGGAAACAGTACCTCCGGCGGTTTTGGACCGGTGCGACATTATCTTTCTGAACCGGTACAGTATCGAAGAAAAAATAGCCATCGCCCGAGAGCATCTCGTAAAGCAGGTGCGTCGAAGGTATATGATAGGAGAGGACGAAATTTTCTTCGATCCGGCATCGGAGAGCGATCTTCTCCGCTATCTGATCAAAGGTTATACCTCCGAGGCGGGAGTGAGAGACCTCGAGCGCGTTATTAGAAGCCTGTTTCTTCGGATTCATCGCAAAGAAATCATTGCAAACGGGCGACCCTACGTGAGCATCACTCGAGAAGGAATTGAGGATTACATGGAGGATCCGATCCACCGCCGACTTCAAAAGGAGCGCGCAGACACCGACGACCTGATGGGCCTTGAAGCTTCCGTAGAGATGGATATGAGCTCTCTCATTCCTCTGAAAGTAGCTCCTATGAGAGAATACGGCGAAAGAAACGACAATTGGCGCAAACGATCGAGAATGTGACCTTATCGAGAGGAAGCGTTTTTTGTGCGGTTTATTTTTAGAGAATTTGGTTCGCAGCATTGTTTATTTCTGCTATAAGAATAGCAAACGTATACACTATAACAGATTTTATATACAGAGTTTTTTATTTTACCACGGATCCCAAAGAATGAATCCGGAGGTTGCTCAGACAATCAGGAGTGAAATAGATGGTGCAGCTAAGAGTCATCAAGGGGGGAAAAACTGAGGGGAATTGCGAGTGTTCCAATGTCAGACTATTCAGCGCCTATTCGCTTGTTGACAACTACCAGGGAAGAGACAGCGTGAGATTCAACTGGATATACCTTGAAAGGGAGGCGCCAGTTGCATCCTACGAGCAGCTAATAGGAGATTACAAGTGCATCGACGAGAGAGTAAGACCCTATTTTGAAGAATACGTAAAGGAGCTCTTCACCGAAGAAGAAATCGAAATGCTGAGATCGTACTTGTTTGAATCTAAGGGAGCGGTTCTTCAAGTTAACGAAGAGCCAGTGCCCGCAATGAGCGTTTTTGTGCCCATGCCATATCAGGGAATGCCTCCGGGGTCTGGGAGAGGCTTCTACTATCTCTCTGAAAACAAACAATGCGAATTGCCTTTCCGGGCTGCGGCTTACTTCGATCTCCGAAACTGTCCGGCAAGCATTGCTCTTCAGCATGAGTCAAAGAAGAGCGGGTGCATCTTTCTTCAGCAGGCCTTACACCAGATGGGCCTCTCCGATCACATGAGCAAAGAGCAACTAGAGCGCGCGGTTGAGGCGATCTACGATTCTCATGGTTTATTTGTTGAGCGGGGCAAGACAAGAGATGAAAGAATGAAAGAGCGCGCACCGCTTGGAAAGGGCGATTGCTCGCCTCTGCTTGAATAATGCGCGATTGGCCGAAAACCTTTTGAATGGACGCGCGGCTGCTATTTTCACAAAGCAGCCGCGCCCCTCCCTCGCAAGCAAAAAGAGAAAGAGACATCAACTGCAATCTTCGCCAAACGTTTTCCTCCTTTCTTAAAATGATTTTCCAAAAGCCATTCTTGAAGCTATTATCATCACGGCATATTATAAGAGCTCAGGGACGTCTGAGGGCATATAGGATCAATCGGATGGATTCGCATGGCCCATAAGCGCATGAGTATGGTCCGGTCTGCTTCAACCATGAGCGAGGTATATCGACATGCTGCAAGGACTCAATATCTTCAACTGGTGCAAACCTCGCAAGAAGAAACACTCTCAGGAAGATCTTTCAGAGATTTTCCGAGCCAAGTATCAGCATTTCAAGGAATTGCTGAATTCCAACGCGGAACTGTCCAAGATCATCGCAGAGATAGAAGACAAGCTGCAGGGGAGTGAAATTTTCGGCATGTCTTTCGTGCGCTCTCAGTCGGCGCGAGCGGTTTTTCACACCTTCCGCATGGTCAAGACCCTCAATGAGCTTTCCAAGAACAAGTATCCCGTACTTTTTTCAGTTCTCGAAGATATCAACACAAAAATAAAGGAAGACCTCGAAGCGAGAAAAGGCGACCATTTAGTCGAATGGATTCTGCCTTATTCCCGAGTGACGCGGGAAATGGTGGACTGGGTCGGGGGCAAGAGCGCTAATCTGGGGGAAGTCCTTAATCGGGCAGGCCTTCCCATTCCTGAAGGATTTGCCATCACGACTCGAGCCTATGAGCACTTTCTGGAAGTAAACGATCTGCGCGATGAGATCAACAAGAGAAAGATGGAGGCCGATCCTAAAGATCCCGAGAGCATTAATAATACGAGCGAAGAGATTCAAAGGCTGATTATCTCCACACCGGTTCCCGCGGACCTCGCACAAGCTATTCTTTCTGCGTTCGATTCCATGGTTGAGCGGATTCGAGAGCGGACTTCAGCCCTTGGTCCCACGCGCGTCTCGCTTAGAAGCAGCGCCATAGGCGAAGATAGCGAGCTCTCCTATGCCGGGCAATATCTCTCCGTGTTGAATGTGCCGCGCGAGAAAGTGATTCAAACTTACAGCTACATCATTGCAAGCCTCTTTACGCCTCGAGCCATCTCGTATCGTCTCAACATGGGAATCAGGGACGAGGATGTAGCAATGAGCGTCGCCTGTCTCGAGATGATTGATTCGGTATCGAGCGGCGTAGTCTATTCGCGCCATCCCTTCAAGCTCCTCAACGACAATGTCATTATTTCCGCCGTATGGGGACTTGGCCCTTATGCCGTTGACGGCGTGATTACGCCCGACTCCCACACTGTCTCCAAAGACGAAGATCCGACCATCTTGGAAGCAAAGATATCTCATAAGTCCGTTCAGTTGGTGAGCAATCCCGATGGCGGACTTGTCGAAGTCGACGTCCCGCTCGAAAAACAGCAAGCTCCGTGCATTTCGCCGGAGCAGATAAAGCTCCTTGCCTCCTACGCCATCAGGCTCGAAAAGCACTATGGATCTCCCCAGGATATGGAGTGGGCTCAGGACAGCCAAGGAAACATACTTGTATTGCAGACCAGGCCTCTTCGACTCGAGTATCACAAGTCCACCGAGACGCACCCGGATTCGATCGACTCCGATCGCTACCCGCTATTGATCTCCGGCGGAGCGGTCGCTTGCCCCGGCGTCGGTTTTGGACCGGCGCACCATGTCCGCACGGAGGACGATCTTTCAAACTTTCCCGATGGCGCAGTCCTCATCGCAAAGCACTCTTCCCCCAAGTATGTGGTTGTGATGCAAAAAGCGCAGGCTATCGTGACAGAGTCAGGAAGCGTAACAGGCCACATGGCTTCAGTGGCCAGGGAATTCGGCGTTCCCACTCTCCTTGACGCAAAGAACGCGATGGCGGCTATTCAGCCGGGCGTTATTATCACCGTCGATGCGTATTCGGCTAAGATTTACGAAGGTAAGGCGCCCGAGATCGTGAAGCTTCGTTCCGTCAGAGAATCGAAGATGAAAGGGACTCCCGTTTATGATGCGCTGCGCCGAGCAGCAGAATTGATCGTTCCCCTGCGCCTCATAGATCCCAGGTCTCCCACTTTTACTCCGGAGTGCTGCAAATCGCTTCATGATATCATGCGGCTTGTACACGAATACTCCTATGCCGAGATGTTCAAGATAAGCGATCTCGTTTCCAATGGCGGCGGCTACGCCGTCAAGCTCATAGCGCCTATTCCTCTCGATCTTTATCTTATCGACCTGGGAGGGGGGCTCGATCCTTCAGCCCAGAACCGCAGCAAAACAACCGTAGAGAAGGTTGCTTCCGCGCCCTTCAAAGCTCTGCTCAAGGGGATGCTTCATGAGGATCTGAGATATCTCAGGCCGCGACCGGTTGAGTTGAAAGGCTTCTTCTCGGTCATGAGCGAGCAGATGCTTTCCAATACCCACGCAACCGAAAGGTTCGGCGACCGCAGCTACGCTATCATTTCCGATAAGTATCTCAATTTCAGCTCCCGCATTGGGTACCATTACAGTATTCTCGATTCCTACTGCGGTCAGACAATGAGCAAGAACTATATCACTTTTTCCTTCAAAGGCGGGGCAGCTGACGATGTCAGGAGAAATAGGCGCGCGCGCGCCATAGCTCTCATCTTGAAAGAACTGGATTTCACGGTGGACGTCATCGCGGATCGCGTTGACGCAAGGCTACAAAAGTATGAGCACCCGATCATCGAAGAAAAATTGGATTTACTCGGACGTCTGCTTCAGTTCACTCGTCAAATGGATATGCTCATGCGCAACGAAGAGAGCATTCCAGCCATAGCAGGAGCATTTCTGTCCGGAGATTATCACCTCGACAGACTTTGCTTGAGGGAGGAGAATTGCGAAAATCCCAAATAACTGTGAACAGCCTTGTCTTACCTTAAGGAGATGATGGAGATGAGTCCGGAAGAACAAACGAACCAGCTTTCTTTTCTCGAAGCGATTGGCTACCAGGAAGAACCGATGGGCATGTTTTACACGGACGAAGAACCGCAGGGAGGATCTACTCCTAAGCCCGGCCAGCTTCCCTCCGTAGAGCTTGAGGCAATGAACGCGATTGACTGGAACGGCCTATGGAATGACTTCTCATGCGTTATCGGCCATATATGGATTGCGCGAAAGAAAAAGAGCTGCGCCTATTTTGACAAGGACCGTTTCGGTTGTCTCGGGGGAGCGTTCTTTCTGGGCTATCTCAAACCACAGCTGGATTTTATCGTCCATTACGTGTCGACGGGCATGCCGGATGCGCTGGAAGGTGAGCGATTTCTCGCCTCACCTGCGACAACCCGTCGCTTTTACGAGACAATCGACCCCCGCCCCGCTCCAAAGAGGTTCTGCGTTTTTAAACCCCTCACTCAATTCGGCGCGGATGAGCAGCCGGAGCTGGTGATCTTTTTCGACAGGCCGGAAGTCATCTCTGCTCTTCACCAACTGGCGTCTTTTGTTACGGACGATATCGAGGCCGTACTCTCACCTTTTGGATCGGGCTGCGCAAATATAGTAACCTGGCCGCTCAAGCACATTGCCGAGGGACGTCTCAAAGCCGTCCTCGGAGGCTGGGACATATCGGACCGCCCTTTTCTCAAAACGGATGAGATTACCTTTACGGTCCCTTTCGAAATGTACAGGCTGATGCTGGAGCGCTGGCGCTCGTCTTTTCTTACGGCTAAGGCATGGACCACCGCCAAGAAGAAAATTGCGAGAAGCAGACGAGTTTGGGGCGAGGCTGAATAGGACTTCGAACGATCGAGGACAATGCCATGGCGTCTAAAGGATACACAGTCAAAACAATGTCCAGGGAGCAGGTTGAGCTGGCGGTGGACTGGGCCGCCGCCGAAGGCTGGAATCCCGGTCGCCACGATGCTGATTGCTTCCATATTGCGGACCCGGACGGTTTCTTTATCGGACTCATCGACGGAGAGCCAGTCGCCACGATCTCGGCGGTAAGGTACGGTAAGACTTTCGGTTTTCTCGGTTTCTACATTGTAAAGCCTGAGCGTCGCGGTCAAGGCTTAGGCCTCGGGATATGGAACGCGGCTATCAAGCATCTCGAGAACAGGAATATCGGTCTCGACAGCGTTATCGCGCAACAGGCCAACTATGCAAAATTCGGCTTCAAGCGGGCCTACGGAAATATTCGTTATGAAGGCGAAGCGTCCGCTGGAGAGTCTCCCGGGGAAGTTGGAATCGTCGATCTAGCTACCATACCCTTTTCCGCCGTCGAAAGCTACGACCGTGCGTTTTTCCCGGACGAGCGAACCGCGTTTTTGAGAGCATGGCTCGAGCAACCGGAAAGCGTGAAGCTTGGCTTCATAAAAGATGGGAAGCTGGCTGGATACGGCATGATCCGGCCATGTCGCAGGGGATACAAAATAGGGCCTCTCTTTGCAGACGCTCCAACGCCGGCGGAAGCCCTGTTCGTACATCTGAAGGCCGCTGCGCCGCCGGGATCTCCGATCTACCTCGATGTTCCTGAAGTGAATGAAGAGGCAAAAGCGCTGGCCGAACGGCAGGGCATGAAACCCGCCTTTGAGACCGCGCGAATGTATGCGGGCGAATTTCCAGAGCTGCCCTTGCATCGACTATTCGGAGTGACATCTTTCGAACTGGGTTAACGCCATGGAAATTCGAAAGCGCTCCGCGCCGCCGCCCCGGGCAGCAGTCTCGCATCACAGAGTCGAGCCGGCATCACCCGGGCGGACGGCCTGAAGCATTGTTCCCATTTTCTACGACCTTGACAAGAGACCCGGCGGCAAGCCTGAGCTGACCGTCAATAACGACCCTATCTCCCGGATTGACGCCATTTGCGATAACAGCCTCATTATCCATCGTTCTTTCCACGACGACGGAGCGGTACTCGACCGTTGAATCCGGCTTCAATACGAACACATATTGACCCTGCTGTCCCGTTTGCACAGCCTGAGAAGGAACGACCGTCAAACCGGCTTGGGTTGTCAGCGTCATGACGACGTTAACGAACTGTCCCGGCCATAGCATCTTCTCCTTGTTCGGGAACGCCGCTTTCATCTGAATCGTGCCCGTACGCATATCGACGGCATTTTCGATGAAGCTCAACTCTCCCGAGGTAGGTGGCGTCGCATCGCCGGGAACGGAGGCGGCAACCTCCAGCTTGCGCTCCGCCATGAACCTCTTTACTTGCGAGAGGTTCCGCTCGGGAACGGCGAAAGAGACATAAACGGGCTTAACCTGATTGATGATTACCAGGGGAGCTTCGTTGTCATTGGCCTTGACGACATTTCCCTGGTTTATCCGCAGACCACCCGTAACTCCATCTATCGGTGAACGGATAGTACAGTATTCAAGCTTCAGCTTCGCACTTGCGATAGCCGCCTCATCCGCTTTGACGCTCGCCTCGAAGGCGGCGGCGTCGGCCAAGACCTTGTCGTAGGTTTCTTCCGACACGAAGCCCTTTTTCACCACCGAAGCATAACGCTCCACCTGTTTTCGGGCGTTCTGGAGCTGGGCTTTGTTCTTTGCAAGATTCGCCTCGGTCTGCTTGAGCTGCGCCTCGAAAGGACGAGGGTCGATAGTAAAGAGAAGATCGCCCTTCTTGACTTCCTGTCCCTCCTTGAAATGGACCGTGAGCAATTCCCCTTCCACCTGAGCCTTCACCGAAACTGTCGAGTACGCCTGCACGTTCCCGATGGCCCGCAGTTGAACCGGCATCGTTTTCTCGACAGCCGTTCCGACTATCACCGGAACGGCTGCTTGTTTCCTTGAATCCTGCGCCTTCGCAGCTCCCGATTCTTCTTTCGCGCAGGCCGCTCCAAAAACGACCAGAAAAAGTATCCCGATCAGCAACGGAGCAATTCGGCAAAGGTTTCGACCTCTGCATATTTCTCCTGATCGTAACGCCATAATGATCTCCTGAAAAACAACAAAAACAATCGAACAAAAGTCCCTAATGGACCGTCAACATTGTTTCTTCCGGTG
>CAZOEL010000045.1:0-56207 GCA_964578835.1 uncultured Syntrophobacteraceae bacterium
TCTTTTTGACCGTATTTCCAGACGTTGTTTTGTGGATTCCCAGATTGATAGGAGCGTAAGCCGGGTAGAATCCCGAATGCCCGAAGGCCGCCGACTCGAGAAAAGCCAAAGCGGCGGCCTTTGAAATTGCCTGGCCGCCTTCGATTGCGGGTCTGTCTGCCCGGTCTCCTCCCCCTTCTTTAGCCATGCGCTCGCACCGTCCTGGCCGTAGAGCTCGCAGCCGATAATGGGAGCGTTCCCTTTCTCTTTTGCCTCGTTGTAAAATCCCAGAGCTCCCGAATCAGAGCCATGATCTGTGAGCGCCAGGGCTTCAAACCCTTTCTTCGCAGCGGCCTTTATCCGATCCTCCGGGCCGCCAAGCCCGTCCAGCACTCTGAGCGGCGTTTGGACGCGCAGGTGAATAAGCTCCTAGCTCATTCTATCATTGGAGTGGTTATGTTCAGGGATTCGAAAGTGTTGGGACTATTCCTCTTCATCGTCATCGGCTTTAGCCTCGGCTTGGCGGCCCCCTTTAATGGTTTAGCTCCTCAGGGTCATTATATTCTGGGCACAGTGATCGTCACGCTGGGGTTTTGGATATTCCGACCGGGCGGACTTCCTTTCATGGCCGGAGGCTCAGTCCTGATAGTCGGCAGCCTCGTGTTCGGCCTCAAGATCAATGTGGTTGCCGCCGGTTTTATCAGCCCCGCGGTTTGGATTCTGATACCTGCGCTCTATTTTGGCTTTGTACTACAAAAAACGGGCCTTGGAAAAAGAATCGCTTATATGGTGTTGAAGAGTTTTGAGCCAAGCTGGCTGTCAATGGCCATCAGCTGGTTCATAATCGGTCTCGTTCTTTCGGCCCTTACTCCTTCTATCACCGTGCGCATCTCTATCGTCATTCCGATTGCCGTAAGCGTCGTCGAGGCGTGCAAGCTTGCTCCCCGTTCGAAGGGCGCGGCCTTTATCACAATCATTGCCTGGGCTATGTGTCTTCTTCCAGGCTCCGGATGGTTGACCGGTTCTTTAACCGGCCCGCTGATTCACGGATTTCTTCCTCCGGAGCTGAAGCCCATGGCCACCTTCGACTCTTGGTTTCAAATCCTAGCTTTGCCCTGGTTCATTGTTACGCTAAGCTTCATAACCCTGATCTACCTGACCATGAAGCCAGCAGAAGCAATCGGCATTCCTGGCGATGCTTTCCGGAAGCAGTATGAGGCTCTGGGCGCAATCACCCGCCAGGAGATAATTGCGTCCGTTATACTCATCGGCTCGCTGATTATGTTCACCACGGAAAAAATTCATGGCGTCCCGACTGCCGCGACGGCCATGGCTGCGCTCTTCTTCCTGATCGTTTTCAGAATCATCGCAATGTCCGAGATAAGCAGCGGCATCAACTGGGACGTGATCCTATTCTTTGGCGTTTCGATCAGCCTTTCGACTATTTTCGTCAACGCTAAGGTTTCGGACTGGATCGGTCCGATCCTACAGCCGGGATTGCTTTCTCTGGCCGGCAGCCCATTGATGTTCCTCTTTGTCGCCACTCTGGGGATCATGTTGATTCGTTTTGTGGATGTTCCCTGGGGTTTTTCCACGATTGCCCTCACGATTCCCGTGCTCATCCCTGTTTACAATCAATTCGGCATTCATCCACTGGTTGCGTCCATGCCCTACATTATCGGCATCAACTTCTTTCTGCTCAGCTATCAGCAGCCATTTTTATTGATGGCGGAAGGCGTAATGCATGGAAAAGGATGGGCTTCGAATCACATTCCTGTTGCGGGTGTATCTTTCGTTATCTCGGTTGTCGTTGCATTGCTGATCAGCGCTCCTTACTGGCGCATGATCGGCGTTATCCCTTAGTCCTTCCAATGATAAGCTTGATTCTTCCTTGCGGAAGAGGCTTTTCCCTCTTCCGTTTTCCCACCGGTTATCAGCATTCCACGTAACAACGCCTTGAAAGACTCCAATTTCTTCCACGATCAGACCTTCTAGGATTGAAGCGTTCAATAGCGCCCGAGCTTCTCAACACGATCAATTCACTCCAATCTGCAATCGCTCAACCTTTCAGCGAGGATTATGGATCTCATCTCGATTCTTTTCCTTCGGTCTTAGTGCGGCAAAACGTAATCTAAAAAGCGTTATGCAAATTTCGGCATATGAAACGTGATATGCTAATATTAACATCAAATTAAAGCGATAATACGCTTCTAGATGGCGTTAGAATCTTTGGCGTCTTGTATTGTGTTGAAATACCATATTATTTTTCAATGTTCTGCAGCGTTTAGAAAATCCTTGACAAGGCGTTGGTGAGAGTGTTAGCTAAGATCAATGTCATATTGTGAATAGAGGTTTCATAATATGAATCTTTGTGGTGGATGAGGATTGAATTGGTCGGCAGGCGAGCTTTGGACCTGCCGGCATGAAGAAGCAGAGATACGTTGAAGAGTTGCTCAAGCATGACAGGGTCCTATGTGTTTTTGCCGATCCTTGGGAGCATCCTTCGCCGGTCCTTACCGGGCGAAGATCGGGCTCCGCAGTGCATTGAGCGTGTATTGAATCGCAACGCCCAAAAGGAGTAGCAGCGCTATGGCCCAACAAGTCATCAAATCGGATTGCATTCTTTGTATAAACAGCTGCGGCATAGATGCTTATGTCGAAGACGGAAAGCTTGTCAAAGTTGAGGGCATGAAGGAGCACCCCATCAGTGATGGAGAACTGTGTCCCAGAGGTAAAGCTCTGCCGGAATGGGTATACTCCAAGGAAAGACTCACCCATCCCATGCAGAAAGTGAACGGCAAGTGGGAGCGCATCTCCTGGGATGATGCTCTGAACACCATTGCTGCTAAACTTCAGGAGATCAAGGACAAGTACGGGGCAAAAGCTCTGGCCGTTTACACCGGCTCGCTGGGTACGGAGAACATTGAGCTCGCGGCATTTGCGCAGAGATTCCGCGGCGTCTACGGCACTCCCAACCTGCTCTCCGTAGAGGGCAACTGCTTCCGCTCCCGGATCATGGCGCGCCAGATGACCTTTGGCGGATATCCCATCGAAGAGCCCTGGAAATCAAAGTGCATCATCGTTTATGGTCAGAACATGGACAATTCGAGGATAACGGTCGGCACCAAGCTCTACAAGGCTATGCAGGAAGGCGTGATCGAGCATGTCATAATCGTCGACCCCAAGATAATCCCGATGTCGCAAAAGGGAATCCATATTCAGCTGAGGCCCGGGACCGACACGGCGCTCTCGCTTGGCATGCTGAATGTGATCATCGGCGAGAATCTCTACGATAAGGAGTTTGTCGAGAAGTATTGCATGGGCTTCGATCAGCTGGCCGAGCACGTAAAGCAGTTCACGCCCGAGAAAATGTCCGAGATCACCTGGGTTCCCGCCGACGATATTCGCAAGATCGCGAGGATTTTCGCCACCAGCAAGCCCGCTTCCATCGTTCCCGGAACCTGCTCTATCGATCAGCACGTCAACGGTTTCCAGGGAAATCGCGTCCACGCCATTTTGCAGGCCGTAACGGGCAATGTCGATGTCCCTGGCGGCTGGGTCAGCATTCCGTTCATTCGCCTTGGCGATATGAGAGTCACCGAAGTCAGCGATCCCATCGGCACCGAAGAACATCCGCTTTTCCGCCGCTTTTGGGGCAGGACCTCTCCCTATGGGCAGCAGATGCTTTTTGCGGACGCCGTGCTCAAAGGAAAGCCCTATCCCATCAAGGCCATGATCTGCACCGGCGGCAATCCTGCGGTTACGCTGCCCGACTCCGAGCGCATAAAGGAAGCCATCAAGGCTTTGGAATTCGTCGTAGTTTCGGAGCTCTTCATGACCGATACGGCGGAGCTTGCCGATATCGTGCTTCCCGCCTGCTCGTTCCTCGAAAAGGGAGGCGTGGGTTATGTTTATGGCGTGACCAACTGCATCCCGTACGCCATGCTGCGCAAGAAGATAATAGAGCCCATCGGCGAATGCTGGCCGGATTGGAAGATCTGGACCGAGCTCGGCAGGAGAATGGGATACGAGAAGTTCTTCCCCTGGAACACGGAAGAGGAGATCATCGATTTCTTCCTCAAACCGAGCGGGTTGACAAGGGAGCAGCTTACTACGGAGCATCCGGAAGGAACCTACTACGCGGAGAAGAAATACATTCAGGGTCGCTACAACACTCCTTCTGGCAAGATCGAGCTCTATTCGGAAACTCTGCGCGAGAACGGCTACGATCCGCTCCCATTTCCCATCGAGCCGAGCAAGAGCCCTATAAGCACGCCTGAACTGTATAAGAAATACCCTGTAATTCTTACCACCGGCGCAAGAATTCCCGAGTACACGCACACGCAACTAAGGGAAGTAGCCACTCTGCGCAAGAGCGCATCCGGACCCGTGGCCGAGATCAATCCCGCCACTGCGAGCAAATACGGGATTTCGGACGGCGATCAAATGAGCATCGAGACAACAAAGGGCAAAGTCGTCATGACAGCCAAGACCACCGAGGACCTGCTTCCCGGAGTTGTGAGCATTCCTCATGGCTGGGCGAAGGCGAACGCCAATGAGTTGACCGAGCTCGAACCGCGCGATCCCGTTACCGGTTACACTGAAATGAAAGCCTTGCTCTGCAGAGTTGCGAAGGCTGCTTAGAATAGGTCCACATAAGAAAGGGGACAAACAAGTCCCCTTTCCTTTTTTAGTTTTCCAGGAAGCTTGATGCGGCATAAAACAAGAAAGGGTGCGCGTTGCCGGGGAACAGCTCGCACACCCTCATCTTTTGGGTAGGAACTAAAACAGGTTGTCAGGCGCCGCTCAATTATAAACCCGCGCTAGCTCAGTTTAACCAGCCGACAGGCCACACCGCGCATGGTGATGTACCCGGATACCGGATCCAGCAACTCAGCATCCAATAGGACGTTGCAGTTAGCATCGGCCCAGCCGTGGGGCACGGAGACGACACCGGGCAAAATGTCCGGGGTCACCTTGGCGCGCATCTTGATGCTGCCGCGCGGTGTCTCGATACCAACCATTTCACCGTCAAAGATACGGTACTTGTCGGCGGTAACTGTGTTGATTTCCACTTCTGCTTCCGGGCGGATCACGCGCAAGCTGGTATCGCGCATCTGGGCATCGATGTACTCGATGACTCTGGCGCCGGTGTTCAGGATTTCCGGATATTCCTTGACCAGCTCCGGATTGCGAACCTTGCTCTGTTCGGGCTCGACATGCACGGGAATAGGGTCGGCGCCCAACTCTGCCATACGGGCCGAGTAGAGCTCGATCTTTCGGCTAGCGGTGCCGAATCCTATTTTTTCAAAGATTTCGTATTGTTTTGTACCGAAATAAACTCCTTCCGGATTGTCCTTCAGCTGCTGCACGGTTAGGCCGGATGTGGAAAAGAAGTGCTCGACCACTTCCTCGTCCGAGTTCCATGGGAAGTATTCGCCATAGCCCATTTTGCGGCCCAGCTCGCTCCAGATCCACCATATCGATTTGCTTTCGTACAGCGGCTCTACGACCTTTTTGCGCATCATGATGTAAGGCTCGCAATAGGAGATGCCGTAGGGGAAGGCGCCGATGCCGGTTTCTTCAAAACAAGTGCATGCGGGCAGGACGTAGTCGGCCAGATTGGCGGTTTCGGTCATCATTGGATCCATGACCACGATCAGTTCCAGGTTCTTCATGCCGGCGAGAAATTTCTTAGTATCCGCAAAGGTCACGGCCGGGTTTCCGCCCGAGCAGATGAAGGACTTGATCGGGTAGGGCTTACCCGTGATCATGGCTTCGGCCATCAAGGAGGAGGAGCCATAGGGGGGCGGAGTCTTGCCAAATTGATGGAATACGGGGAATTCATCATACCCCAGCGCATTCCCTTCGATCTTATCGGGCAGGCGCATATCGGCCAAGCGAACCATCGGGCAGGTGACCCACCCGCCGGGGCGGTCGATATTACCGGTAATAGATTGCAGGATGGAGAAGATCCGGTGGTTCTGCAGACCATTGGTCCCTTGGTTCATGCCGCCTACGCCTTCGACGATGCAACCCGCCTTAGCATTGGCGAACATGCGGGAGATGAGTCTGATTTCCGAGGCGCCGACACCGGTAACTTTGGCAGCCCATTCGGGCGTGCAGTCGGCAACAGATTCAACCAGCTTGTCAAAACCGATGGTCCATTTTTCTACGAACTCCTTGTCCCACAGTTCCTCCCTGATGATCACGTGGATCATGGCTTGGGCGATGGCGGCGTCCGTGCCCGGGCGCGGCTGCATGAAAATGCCCAGCTTGGAGATAGGGATGCGACGCGGATCAATGGTGATCAACGACGCGCCGGCCTTGACCCGATCACGGATCTGGCGGCCCAGCGGAAAGTAGCTTTCATCCGGGTTGCGGCCCCAGAGGATGATGCAGTCGGCATTGGTCGGTTCTTCAATCGGATAGCGGCCGAAGGTGATCTGACGAGCCAAAATGCGGGAGCGAAAGCAGTTTCCCTCTGCGTTGAAGAAGTTGGGGCTGCCGTAAGCGCCCCGAAAACGCTGGTTGAACGCTGCCATTTCAAAGTGTTCCACGCCGACCGAACCCGTATAGGTGGCAAGGTTTTTTGCGCCGTATTTGTCTTTGAGCTCAAAAAGCTTGTCGCCGATTTCCTGCAATGCCTGGTCCCAGGATACCGACTTAAATTTTCCGTTGACCTTCTTCAGCGGCGTTTTGACGCGGTTGGCGGAGTAGACGTATTCGGGCGCCCGGGCGCCCTTGGGACACAAAGCGCCTTTGTTGAGCCAAAAATCTTCGATGCCTTCCACTTTGACCAGCTTGCCGTCTTCAACATATGCATTGATGCCGCAACAATTGATACATAGGCCACAATCAGTTTTAATGACTTCCATTAGGTAACCTCCATCGATTCATTGTCTCACTTAGCTGTGTCCGGATATGACTCTGTCATCCCCGCTTAAAAATGAGCTTAGGGGTCGGCTCACGAAACGTAAAGAATCTCACGACAAGGAAAAAGCATTGTTGAAAATTCAAACATTTAGAGCCGTCGTAGAGCATGACTCAGAGCAGAATATGCATATAAAAACACGATCACGTAAGTGGTTGTATTTCCTCATCCCGTTAGCATTAGCGTACGATACCATCCATTTCGTGAACTGACCCCATATTCCACAAGTCGCTCCCCTTTGGGGCATAGGGCGCCCTTATTCAGCCGGTGTTCGGGCATGCCCTCAACCTTAACCAGTCTGCCATCGTCGACATAGGCGCTCACGCCGCAGCAATCAATGCATAAACCACAGTCCGTCTTAAAAATTGCCACTTAGCTGACTTCCGCGTTTTATCTTGCATGCCGAAATGAGAACCTCAATTACCATTGGGCCTTTTCCCTCCCAAAGCTAATTAGCTACGTTTTTATGTGGAAAACCACCTTATGTCAAGAATGAAATAGCAAAAAGTTGCATATTTTGAATCCATGGGTCGAAAAATGAAACTCAAATCCGCGTCTGTTGCAAGGCTGGACACAACCGAAAAAGTAGAATAAAAGCGATGTAATCGCCGCGAAGTCTTGAATATGGATTTGCGGAATGAGAAAGTAGGGTTCACCCATGGGCTGCTTGCCTATCCCCTTCGATCGAGCCGGTTGAATGGATTTTGGTTCTCATGAATTTGTAGTCGCAAGTGATGAGGCAGCAAAAGGAGATCAGAGAGCAATGGAAGAAATTCTTAGGGGATTTCCGGTTATCGTCGAATTTCCAATCGCTTGGGGTGAGATGGACGCCCAACAGCACGTCAACAATGTCGTCTATTTTCGGTACATTGAAAATGCCCGCATAGCTTACTATGATAAGGTCCGCGCTTGGGAGGTGAGAGAAAAAACCGGGATTGGAACAGTATTGGCCTCGACGCAGTGCAGGTACCGTGCGCCTCTCACCTATCCCGACACGCTCTCTGTAGGCGCGAAAGTAACGAAGTTGGAAAAGGATCGATTCACCATGGAGTATCGTGTGGTGAGCCACAAGCTCGGCCGAATCGCAGCGGAAGGAAAAGGGGTGCTGGTAACCTATGATTATGGGGAAAATAGAAAAGCTCCGGTGCCTGATGAGCTCAGGCGGAACATAATCGCTTTGGAATCTGCGGTCGGCGGGGAACTGGAAAGCTGATAGGATTCTACCCCAATTTCTTGGGAGCTATCGACATTTTGTGAAGGAGCCTCAATGCTGTACAAATTTGACGGCAAGCAGCCGAAAGTTGGCGAAGACGCCTATGTGAGCGATTTGGCGAGAGTCATTGGAGATGTCGTCATAGGGCGCAACTGCTATATCGGTCACGGAGCCATCTTGAGGGGAGACTATGGAAGAATAGAGATCGGAGATGGCTCTGCAATAGAAGAAGGGGTGATCATTCACGCGCCTCCCGGAGAAACAAATCGAATAGGGAAGAGAGTTACCGTGGGGCATGGGGCCGTGCTCCATGGAAGACTCATCGGGGATTTGGCGGTCATCGGCATGGGCGCCATACTCAGCATCTGGTCCGAAATTGGTGAGGGAGCCATTGTTGCTGAAGGCAGCGTCGTCAAGATGAAACAAGTGGCGCCTCCTCGTATGGTTGTCGCCGGCAATCCGGCAAAGATTGTCCGCGAAGTGAGCGCCAAAGATGAGGAATTCTGGGCCTGGGGAAAACAGCTTTACATCGACTTGGCGAAAAAGTATCTGGATGAAGGTATGGAGCCGGTTGTATGAGCGCTATCGATGGCGCGGCATAAAGCCAAAAATGCGTATGCTCGCGCAGGGACAGAAGCCCCTGCGTGGTTTCGGCAGCGAAAAATCTCGAACATGGTTGGAAAGTTATTCTTTCCCGGCAAGCTCTTTGACTCTCACATCCATATTGTCCGGGAGCAGAGAGCCTTTATAGCGCGCTATGCCTCCGGCATCGATCAAAAATATCGTTGGAACCCCACGAACTCCGAAGGCTTGCCCGATTTCGAAGTCATGGTCGAATCCAACCGGAAACCGGTAACGATACTTTTCCCAATAAGCCCGAGCTTTCCTCTCCGAGTCATTGATTGCGGTGTTGACGGCAAGCACAGTCAGTCCTTTTGGCCCTAGCTTCTCTAACAACACGTTGATTTCGGGAAGCTTCCGCATGCATTCAGGACACCAGGTATTCCAGAAGACAAGCAGCGTCGGTTGTCGCTCGAGGCTTTCCCTTGAGAAGTTCTTCCCGTCGAAAGTCTGGAGTGAGAAATCCGGAATGGGGTCTCCCACTTCAATGCTCCAGGCCGACGAGAGCAGAAATATCTGGAGACAAAGCGAAAATAATAGAGATCTTGAGAGTCGAGCCATGTTCGTTATCCTTAGAGCCCTGCGCAACCTGCGTTAACAAGATAGTGCTACGCAAGCAGAAGCATCACCAAGCCGAGAGCCTTTTTGACGCTGACCATTCATGGGCCGGGCTTTGCATCACAGTTGCCAGTCTTGAAAATATGCCCGCCACAATGCGAAGAACGCCCATTCCCATAGAAAAAGCGAACACAAGAGAGCCTCCGTAAAGACAGCCCCTCCCGAAGTGAAGGGGCGGATACAACCCGCCCCTTTTTAGCAGATGCTCCCGCTGTCGATTGACTAGCCTTTACTGACCCTGAAGGGCGTCCAACTCGGCTTGAGCCTCACCGAGTTTTGCCTGCAATCGAGCGACCACATTCTCTGACGGAGGCTGCTTGGCCAGCTCTTTGTCAAGGCGTTCCCGCAGACGATCTCGCTTGACCTGCAGACGAGCAGTTTTCCTCTGATTTGCGGCGCCGCCGCCGTTCGCAATCTCTCCAGCCTCGGTCAGCCGCTCATGGAGCCTGGTCATTCGTCCCTGCAGCCGATCTATTCGACTCTGGTTCGGTTGCGATTTGGCCTGTTCCTTTTCAAGCTTCCCCTGGATGCGCTCAATAGATGAGGAAAGGCGCTTTTCCAGGCGGCTCTGCTCGCGCGGAGGCGTCGTCGGATCTCCAGGAGGCGTTGCAGGATCTTCGGGCGGAACAGTGGGATCCTGATCCGGAGGCGTCGTCGGATCTTCCGGTGGATTTGCCGGATCGTCCGGAGGCGTTGTGGGATCTCCAGGCGGAGTAGGCGGATTGGGCAACTCGAAAGACGGCCCGGTTCCATCCCCGTCTCTGAAGGTTGGAAGCGCAGCCGAGTCGACATATTCGACTCCATCCCAGGTCGGGATCGGCGCCGGCATCAACTGAACCTGGCCAGGATGCTCAATGTCCCAGCGAAGCAGCATGGAGTGGTCTTCGTGCTGCGTGTTGTGACAATGCTCCATGTAGGTTCCGGCAAACTCGCGAAACCGGATGGCCATTTCGACGCTATCGGTGCTGTCCTCCTCCGGGCCAACCCTGTAGACATCCTTACGGGCCCATTTTTCCCACTCGGGGGGAGCTTTCCCGCCTCGCCTTAATATAATCCCTTCTTCAAAGTGGACATGCACGGGGTGGCTCCACCCGCCGCTGTTTTCAATGCTCCAGATCTCCAGCGTTCCTTCGCCGCTGAAGCCAGCTTCGGTGGGGCCGTTGGCGAGTTGAGGCGCAGCCGAAACCCGTCTTGAGTCCATCGTGAAGCCGCCTCCGCTGCCCCCGTCCGTTCTAATGGTCCAGGGGGCCCCGTCTGTTCCGCTCCTGCGGCCGAATTCGAAGGTGCGATGCCTTGCATTGGCAAGCTTCGCCTGGTCAGCCGGATCGTCACGGTCGAGATGGAGCGGAATCATCGTGTTTTTGCCGGGTACGAAATCATTTGGGTCCATGCTTGCATCCTGTCCGGAGTAAGCCTGAACGCGAAGCTCCAGGAACTTTCCAACCGCCGGGTCCCCATCGGTCCAACGTTCCGGCGCTCCGCCGCCGTCAACGCGCATCCTGGCCTTGTATCGCTCTGCAAGAACATCCGCCAGGGGAATCTTGTCTCCTGTGACCCTTCCGTCCTTATGCTCCTGAACGTTTACAAAATAGAGCTTGTCGCCGGGACTGATCCCGTGCTTGCTGAAGTCGACTATGATGTCGTACCGCTCGGCGATTGCCTGGGTCGGAAGCTGTCCCTTGTGGTCGAGGAAGTCTCCGTCGCCGTCCAGATCCATGCTTCCGTCAAAGGGAACGGCGTGCTCCATTATGTTGCCGTCGTTCGCAATCATGTGGAAAGGAACCCGGTTATAGGACACTCCTGAGCCTTGCGGGCCGGGCATCTCGCCGCCTGTTCCCTGCACCTCATGCACCAGAGCGAGCGTGAAGTATCGTGAGACCGATCCGTTCAGGATGCGGAAGCGATAGCGTCGCGCGCGCACGTCAAAGTAGGGGTGATAGAGCCAGTTTGTAAGCACCTGATCTCCAAGGAAGCCATCCAGGTTGAAGATGTTGAACCAGAGCTGTCCCTCCTGATCCCAGGCCTTGTCTGCAACCAGCAGGTTGACGTCGTAGTCGCGATTTCCCCACGGCAGTGCTGTCCCACTGGGCAGGCGCAGGTTGACTCCGTCCTCGAAGTCCTCTTTGCCACGGTCCAGCGCGCTATAATAGTTCATCATCACTGCATTGCCCTTGTAGACATTTTGGGCCGTGAAATCGAGCATATGGTCGTGAAACCAGTGAGTGCTCATCGTCTCCCGCCAATCGCCTCTGATCTTTATAGATCCGTTTTCACATGGCTTTTCTCCGGCCTGAGAGTCATTGACAAAAAGTGTTTCCCCCGGCGCACAGGGAAAGGCCGCCTTGGGGTCCGTTGCATTTGTGTTGATGGTGTCGTAGCCCGCAAGCTGCAGCGGCCAGCGATAGTCATAAAACTGCCCTGGAAAGAAGAAGGCGTTGGTGTATCCGTCGCTTTCCGCGGGGGAGTGTCCGTTATGCTCATGCGTGCTGATGGTGTGGAGACCAAAGCCCCTGTTGGCCGAAGGATCGATCGGCAGAGCGTTGTAATGGCGCATCAGGATGGCTTGTCCGTAGCGCGCCATCAATAGCTTGGGTGGAAGCGTCCCGTCGAAGGTCCATAGGGATTTGTGATCCTGAACGGGCATCGTGGGATGGAAACGAATTTCGAGGCCTTTCGTGGTTCCATCGAGAGTGGGGGCCCCGCTGACGGAGGACTCAAAGACTTTGTTATACAGGCCTCCTGGACCGAACTCCCCGACAGTGTATCCATGGAGCTGTTTTTTATCTCGAAATCCATTGTTGACACGAGAGCCAGCCTGCGCGGTCTTGAAGAAGACCTGTGGAAAGAATTCATTCCACCTCTGGTGCGCCCATCCTTGCCCAGGGGGCCGTCCTTCAGCTGGAGGGCTATCGAGACCGCGTCCCAGAAAAGCTTCAATTTCCTTTCGCCAAGGATTCTCATCCTCGGTATTCGATAACACAGTTGGAAACGGCGCAATCCCGTCCTGATCCAGAAAGGCTTCCAAAGTGATTCCAACCGGCGCGCTTGTTGCGATATTGTTGGGATCCTGCTCGGGAGCCGGCCCAGTCGTGGGAGGCGGGAAGGAGTTGCCTGAGCTAGACGCGCTGGCGCCGAGAGGCGCGGGCCCGAACTCTTCGAAGCGCAACATCTTCTGAGTGAATGGTTCAGCGCCAAAAAGAGGGCTTGGCTTGCTGTTAGTGGGTATATTGAAGCCTCCTCCACCTGCCTGCTGGTCCTCCTGGACCGCATTATTGATGCCCGCATCGGTGTGAGTCCCGGTGAGACCGCCTGCAAAAGCTCCTTCATTGGCGGGGGGAAGAGTTGAAAGCAAGTCGTCTGCAAAGTCTCGGCCTATCAGAGGACCGGTGAATGCCGACGGATCTCCCTCCGGGGGCGGGCCGAAAATATCGAGCACAGCCGCCTCGCCAAGAGATAGTGAGAGTAATACGCACAGCGCTGTCCAGACAAAATAGGCTCCCGCCTTTTTCATCTTTTCATACGCGGATCTCCAACCTTCTAGCATGTATCTGCTTATCCCACCTTGTTCCAACATAGCAGATACCTCCTTTCCAAAGCTAATCTTTATATTCGCCGGTATGATGTCCACACCCGCGCAACAATAATGGATGAATGTTCATTCCGGATTGCTCCGGAGTCGCTCCTGTTTCTGTATAGCGCTGAACCTCAGTTCCATACAGGTAGCGAGATTCATCCGAATGATCGCCAAGGAGTCTACATATTATCCCTCAGTCTTAAAGCCTAATAATGTAGCTGAAGAATATATGAACTACCTACTAGGGATGATAATGGTCGGTTATTATGCTGGCAATATGTAGAAGTATAAGCAATTAATATACGTATTATTACTTTAATAAATGGGCGCGATATTTGTGATTTCCATGATTAGCAAGATACTGCAGTGAGTTAAGTAGTATTGGCTCAAAAGTTGAGCAAAAGAAGTGGAACCCTCCCAGAGGTTCGATGATGCTGTTGAAATTAAACCGTAAGACATTAAGACTTGGGAGAGGGACGGATCTCATCGGCTGGAGGAGATGTAGTAAAGCCAGGCGCGCTTTCCATTTTTATCCCTGCTTGCCTCTCTTGGGCTTTGGGAAAACCATTGAGGTTTCCATGCGGTATCTTTTGTAGGCTTCGCCAAAAAACTTCGCTGTGTCTCGCTCTTCGAAGGCGATGCCGATAAAGATCAAAGCTGTAAAACCGGCAGAGAAGAGAAGCCGGCCATGGGTCATGGTCGGGGTCGCCCAAAAGGCAATGAGGAATCCCAGCATCATGGGATGCCTCAGATGACGGTAGAGGGAGTTGACTTTGAAGGGCGTCGGCGCATAGGGCTTTTGGACGAAGAACAGATATGTCTGCCTCAGTCCAAAAAGATCGAAGTGATTGATGAGGAAAGTTGAATAGACCACCAGAAGCAATCCGCTGAAGAATAATGCGTGAGAAAAAAAGCGGGCGGCTGAGCTCTCAATATTCCAGATCACTTTCGGCATCGGTTGCCAAAAGATGAAAAGAGCGATCAGCGCGAAGCTTGCCAGAAGCACGAAGGTGCTCCGCTCGACGGGCTCGGGAATGATTCTGGTCCACTGCCGCTTGAACCCGGGGCGGGCCATCACCGAGTGCTGAACGCCGAAAAGAACGATCAGCAGCGTGTTAACCGTCAAAGCGACGCCTGAGGACCCGGCGGTTCCGGAGTTGATGGATTTTGGAACCGCAAGGTCGCTAAGAAATCCTGCAAGGTATAGAAACGCGCCAAAAAAGACGAAGTAGCAAGCTATGCCGTAGACAAAAGCGGATGTTCGATTCATCATAACGGCCCTCACTCCCTGCGCCTTCATTGCGGCGCAGCTTTTACGAAGTCCCGGAGATAAAGGGCTTCAAATTATCCAGGACTTCAAACATGATTTCTCTGTTGAACCTGATTCCCACGGCTGCAATGACAGAATGGCGCCGATAGGGATCGACCTCGAAATGCCAGGGCCGAACGAGGAGCTCTTTGCCGCTGGAATGGAGGTGAGCTTCGAATCTCTTCGCTTCCGCCATGAGCTCTTCATATTCGTCCTGCCCATAAACCTGTCCGTCGAATTCTCCAAAAGAGCACCTGCCGAAGGTTAGGAGGCAATCCCCGGTTGTCTCCGATCCCACGACTTCCTGGGAGATTCTCAACTCGGGGAAAGGCGCGAAGAACGGATCCAAGTTGTATAGTTCAATAAAATCGCCAAGGGGAACTTTGTCGAGAATATCTTCTTCGGAGCCGGCTTTCGACTGATCCAAAAAAGCCCTGAGGTAGCGGCAGAGAAGATCGAAGTCGTCATTGGGGATGGAAAGCCCGATGCTTATGATCCGGGCGTGGCCCTGTCCCAGAGGAGGCTCGCCGTGGACCAGACGGACCCGTTGGTGAAGGTCGGGGTTGACCTCCTCTACGTAATTCATGAAGCGTCGGGCGAGGATTTCTTTCTCAGCATAATCGAGAGTCGCCGGTCCGATATCGACCTTGTCGAGATCCTGGCCATACTCGAAATTGCTGGCCAGGATGAGGTGATAGCAGCCGGGCGCGCGCATCACGTGGAAACCCTCCGCTTCAAAATCGCGCATCATGCTCATGGTGCGATTCTTTAAAAAAATATCCCTTATGACGTCGTTTTCCGTCTCTCCCCGCTTGCGCGCTTGCTCCACCATCATTTCATGAAGCCAGTGCGTACACCAGGTCGTGCAAAGCATCAGCGCGCGAAGAATCTTCAGGACTTCTTCTCCTAGCCTCCGGCCGCGGTACACGAGAGAAGGTGTGAATTGAAAATCCTCGACACGAACCTCCTTGAGCCGCAGGGTCCGCTCCCTGTCCAGCTTCGGAATATACTTAAGATAAGTACAAAAAGCCTGAAGCAGCTCCTTTCTCGAAATTTCCTCATCATTTTCACGGAGCCGCTTCTCGAGGCGGCTGAAGCTTTCGAGATCCAGCTCCCACTGGTAGTGGAGGTCCAGGAGAGTGTCGTAGTCGCATTCCTGGTACCCGGCTGCTGAAAATTGCCTTTTCAGATATTCCCAGTCCACGTAGAGCTTTTTCCTGACTTTTCTGTCTTCGAGAAAGTCCCTGGCCTCCGTGTAGCCGATAATTCCTCGCTCGCCGTCAACAAAGACTTTCTTTCCGATGTAGTCGAAGATCATGCTGTCGGAATTGAGGATCATTTGGTCGCCGCTTGTGAGGATGACCGGCTTTCCCGCGGCGTCAACCAGGTTGATGATGTATGGTTTGCTGTAGGCTACGGCCGAGACCGCTTCGTGGCCGGTCATGTTGCCGTCGCAGCGAACGATTCCTCGAATGAGCGGATGGTTTACGGCGACGTCGTTTTCTCCGTAGGGCCTTTGTCGCAGCAAAATGACGTCTTCACCCTTGTTGGCCACCTCCATGCCCCATTCGGTGCCGAAAACGAGAATGCCGCTTTCCGCGCTGTCCGTTATGGGCTCTCCTCTCGCCAGCACGATATAATCCTGGAAGTCGTCTTTGAGCGCCTTCTCGCGCTGCTCGAGAGCATTGTTGATGATCATGGAGGCAAGCTGAATATTAGTCTTGCCCGAATCGACAAAATCCCACATTGTGCGCACGGTAGCATTGGATGTCATGCGCAGGGGACGTCTCTGGAGCAGATAAAGCTTATTGTCTTCTACCGTAAACTCGATATCGAGCGGGCGTTTCGATGAAGCTTCGAAACGATCCTTCACCAGAAGAAGAAGCTCATAGATGTCCGGGAACTGCTCCTTGAGCGCATCCGAATAAAGAAGAGGCTTGCGGATTTTGCCGGATACGATCTTATCGCACTGGATCTTCGGGGCCCATTCGACTAGGAGCTCGTCGGCCCCGGTGCGCTGGTTTCTGGTGAAGAGCACTCCGCTCAGGCAGTTCCTATCGTCTTTATTCCCGAAAACCATCTCTTGAACGATGACCGCCGTTCCCATATCGTCGGGAACCTTCGGATCTCGACTCGTGCGAGCTTCCACAGCCGTTGGGGACATCCAGGAGAGCAGGACGGCTTCGATGGTGTTGCGCAACTGTAAATTCAAGTCGGTTTCAAAACGGGATGGGAATCTGTCATGGCTGGTCTTTGTCAAGATGGCGCGAAATGCTTCGATAAGCCTATGAAGAAGGGGAACCGAAAGCGATCCTTCGCCTCCAGCGCCGTTCCTTTTGATGACTTCGTAAAACCGATCGTAGGGGATCTCGAGGACGATCTCTCCATACATGCGGATAGCGGTGAGGAAAGTAGTGAGGACAAAGCTTTCATCCGCCCCGGCTGCAATCAGTCTGGACACGATCTCGTCGTTCAGCCCCACATTGAGAGAGGTGCCGAGAGCCCCGGGCAGAGAAATAGCGGCTCCGCCGCGAACGGCGACAAGCAGCGGCATGCGCCCACTCGCATCGCCGTAAATACGCCCCTTTCTCCGTTCCAGCCTGGCCAATTCAGCGAGGACCGAATAGAAGAGGTCGTCGGTCAGGTGGTCTCCGACTTCATGGCAACGTCGCCAGACTCGTGTGGAGATAATGAAGCCGTCGGGCACCGCAATGCGGTCTTCCATTCCGGGGAAAAGCTCTCTGAGCTGTTTCAAGTCCTCAACCAGCTTGGAGCCCTTCGCGCCTAGAAGTTCGACCTGAGTCGAGTCGGCATCTTCGAAAGAGAGAATCAGGGGTTCGTGGGCCATGGGGCAACTCTCCCGTTTTGTGCTTTAAGGGGCTCAATCCAGACTTCCAGCAAACAGCCTCCCTATCCTTCGTCGTTCCCACAAATGCACAGCGGAAGCAACGCGGGGACGCCCAATTCGGAAGCTTGTTTTAACCTGTTCGCAGAAGAAAGGCGATGAGAGCTTAGACTATTGGAAAGCGGGCAGAGGCTTCACACTCCTGAAAACAGTTCTGTAAATCATGCCCTCCTTGGGCAGCCGTTCCCGATCCACCAGTTGAATTCTGGCGCCGAGCCCCAACGCGCGGCGCAGGCGGCTCCTCAATACCTCCATATACTGCGAGCGCCCACCGCTTGGAAAAACGGCGCCATCCCCGCGAAGGATAAGCACCTCCAACTGGTCCCCAATGCCGTAGCAGGTGTGTATGACCAGTCTGAAATCTTCCATATCGGCGTCCAGCTCTTTCAGAAGCTCTTCGACATGCTCCGGATAAAACGAAATTCCGCGAATGGAGACCCTATTGTCGGTTCTGCGCGTTACGGGAGCTATTCGGGCGGAAGCGTCCCCGCACGAGCACGGCGACTCCCTTAGCGCCGTAATGTCTCCGGTTCTGTAGCGTATGAGAGGGTACCCCTCGGTCGTGAGCGTTGTTATGGCGAGCTCACCTTCTTGACCTGTTGGAACGGGCTCTCCGGTGGCGGGATGCACTATTTCGGCATAAAACTGGTCTTCCGCCAGGTGCAGTCCATCTTTTGCGAAGCATTCAGCAGCCATTCCGGGCTCCACCATGTCGCTTGCTCCGTAGAGACCGTAGACCGGGACGCCGAAACCGGCTTCGACGCGTTTGCGAACGAGGTCGGATAACGGCTCCGGGCCGAGCAAAACAAGGCGAAGGAAAAGGTCCCCCGGCTTCAGTCCCTTTTGCTCCATGGTTTCTACTATGTGCAGGGCGAAGGCTGGGGTGGCGGCGAAAACAGTGGATCGGAAATCCTGCATGATCTGAAGCTGCAGGGTTGCGGAAATCGTTGCGGAAGGAGCGAGAGTGGCGCCGATAATTTCCGCGGCGTGGTTGAAAGTAAATGCTCCCGGAAAAAGGCTGAAGTTAAAGGCTACCTGAACGATATCGCGGTCCGTTATGCGGAGCCGCTCGAAAACCCTCACCATGAGCGATTGCCACATGGAGACGTCATGGCGAGTGAAGCCGACGACAATCGGTCTTCCATGGTCGCTCATGGCCGGGTTGGTTATCTTCAATCTGACGATGTTCCTGAGCGGAGCCGCAAAAAGACCGTAGGGATAATGCTCTGCGAGATCGAGTCGCGAGGTGAAAGGAAATCTGCGCAGAGCTTCCGGCGTCGAGACGTCTTCCGGGAGTAGATTGAGGGCGTCCATTCGATTCCGGTAGAAATCGACGTGAAAATAAGCTCGGTTGAGAGTCGTCTGCAGACGCTCCATCTGCAACTGGCGGATCTCCTCTCGCGATAACGAACCGATGTTGTTCTGCGGCATGATCCCTGTCCTCTACTTTTCCCACTTATGTTGATAGTCTTTCCCGAGATAAGCTCGCTGCACATCCTCATGTTCTATCAGCTCGCTCGCTTTTCCGGATAGCACGATGCGGCCGGTTTCCAGCACGTACGCACGATCTGCTATCGCCAGCGCTCCCATGGCGTTCTGCTCGACGAGCAGAACCGTCACTCCCGCTTCGGGAAGGGTGCGAATGATGCCGTATATTTCTTCCACGATAAGGGGCGCGAGTCCCATGGAGGGCTCGTCCAGAACCAGAAGCCCGGGCTTGGCCATCAGAGCGCGCGCTATCGAGAGCATCTGCTGTTCCCCACCGCTCAGCGTGCCCGCTTTCTGTCGTTGTCTCTCGGAAAGCACGGGAAAGAGGGTAAACATCTCCCCGAGATGCTGCTCGACGTGCTTTCGACCATAGACGTAGCCTCCGAGCTCGAGATTTTCAAGAACGGTCATATTGGGGAAGAGCTGCCTGGCTTCCGGCGCTTGAACTATTCCCAGCCTCACGATTTTCTCGGGGCTCATCCGGTGAATGGGGGTCTCCCGGAATAGAATTTCTCCTTCCGTCGGTCTGTGAAGACCGCTGATCGCCCTAAGCAAAGTGCTCTTTCCGGCTCCGTTCGCCCCGATCAAGGACGCTATCTCGCCGGATTTCACATGAAAGGTGACGCGGCGCAAAACCTGGATGGGTCCGTACTGAGCCGATAGACTGATGACTTTGAGCAAACTTTGTAGCCTCCCTGCCGGATGCTGGAAGAATCACTTCTTCACACCCAGGTATGCCGCGATGACTTTGGGATCCTGTTGAATTTCTCGGGGCGTTCCCGCGGCGATCCGCGTTCCGTGCTGGAGCACGACAATGCGGTCGGAAAGACGCATCACCACATTCATGTCATGCTCTACGAGCAAGACTCCCATGCCGCTTCGCCGAAGCATGGAAATGCGCTCAACAAGCGTCTCGCTCTCTCTCGGGTTGAGTCCTCCGACCGGCTCGTCCAAAAGGAGCACGGCGGGAGAGAGCGCCAGCGCCCTGGCGACCTCGATGAGCTTCTGTTCGATGAGGCTCAACTGCTGAGCGGCAAGGAAGGCTTTATCCGCCATGTGAAAGCTTTCGAGAAGACTAAAAGCGCGCTCCCGCAGCTCTCTCTCCTCGCGCCTCTCGCCCTGCGAATGGAGATACGTCGAGACAAACCCCGAACGCCCATGAACATGAAACCCCAGCAGGATGTTCTCCAGCACCGTGAGATCCGGGTACATCTGCGCGGCCTGAAAGGTTCGGCCGATGCCCTCACCCGCAATCTTGTGCGGAGCCCACCCCAGGATCGATCTCCCCTTGAGCTTCGCCTCTCCGCTGTCCGGCTTAAGAAGTCCGGAAACAACGTTGAGAAGTGTTGTCTTGCCCGCTCCGTTGGGGCCGATGAGTGCGACGACTTCCCCAGGGTATATGTCCATCCCGACGTCATATAACGCCTGGAGCCCGCCGAAGCCGAGCGAAACGCCTTTAAGACCAAGCAAAGGAGCATCCGCCTCCGACTTTATTCGGCCTTCTGTCCCGCGGGAGCTCTGCGCCACGGGAAAAGCGCTTTGGCGGGATAATGGCCCGGGCTTTTCTGAAGCAGGATCAGCGGCCGGCGTCGGCCTTGAGAGCCTCTCAAAGACCCGTTGGTAGAGAGAGTACAAGGCCGGTAATAGCCCCCTGGGGCAAAAGACAAGCACTCCCATGAGAATAAGGCCGTAGAGCAGCACGTAGAGATCTTCGAAATGATGCAGCAATTCCGGAAGGCTGGTCAAGAGCGCCGTTCCGGCCAAGCCTCCCCAGAAGTTCCCCATGCCTCCAACCGCCACCATGGTGACCACTTGAACGGAATAAAAGATATCGAACGTCTTGGGGCTTATGAATGTCACGTAATGAGCGTAGCAAAAGCCGGCGATAGCGGCGTATAGAGCGCTCAAGACAAAGGCGATGACTTTGTAACGGTAGGTGGGGATGCCGAGCGCCTTAGCCGTGAGCTCTTTATGATGGGTGGCGTGAAAGGCGCGCCCTATCCTGGACTCACTAAGGTTTAGGGTGAGAGCAAGAAGGACAAAAAAGATCCCCCAAATGAAGAAATAAAACTCTCGATCCGTATTGATTGTGAAGCTTGCGAGATGGAGCTTTGGAATGCCCGGGAATCCTGATGGACCGCCCGTCAAGCCTTCAAGCTGCCCCAGAAGGATGCTCACGATGATGTTGAAGCCGAGCGTGGCCATGACCAGGTAGTGGCCTTCGAGCCTGAGCGTCGGCATGGCCAGAAGGAAGCTTGCCGCTGCGATAAAGGCCATGCAAAACAGGAAGGAGAATATCAGCGGCCACTGCCATGTCGTGCTTGCAATGGCGGAGATGTACGCGCCCATGCCATAGAAGGCCGCATGCCCGAGCGACACCTGGCCGGTAGCGCTTATGAGCAGGTTGAGTCCGAGGACCACAATCGCATTCAGAGCCATTACATTGAAGAGAAGCAGCAGGTAGTCGTTTCCGAGAACGAAAGGAACGATCGCGGCGACTGCGGCCATGAGCAGCAGCGCCAGAGGGTTTCGGGACGCGGGAATGGTCCCGATTGCTTTTTGTTTTTCGATTTTTGTCGCAGCTGTCAACAAGTTGTGCTCACCATTCTTAAAGCCTTCTTACTTTCACCGAGCCGAAAAGCCCTGCTGGCTTGATGAAGAGAATCGCCAACAGAATGAGGAATGCAATGGCGTCTTTGTAGGCCGAGGAAATGAAGCCGGCTCCGAAGGATTCCAGAATTCCGAGAATGAGCCCGCCCGCCACCGCTCCGACCGTGCTTCCGTACCCGCCGAGAATGCCTGCGGAAAAGCCTTTGAGCCCGAGCATCAGCCCGGCGTCGTAGCTCATGCTCGTGATGGGCGTGATGAGTATGCCGGCCAGAGCCCCGAGGGCTCCGCTGAGAGCAAAGGCCAGGGCGACAAGCCTTTTCACTGAAATTCCGATGAGCACGGCGCCGTAAGGATTGTCCGCTGCGGCCCTCATAGCTTTCCCGACAAGGGTCCTATGGAAAAAGAGATATAAGCATCCGAGGACCGCCAGAGAAATTGCCAGTATGAAAAACGTCTGGGGGAGAATCGCCGCGTTCCAGATGATAACCGGCGATTCTCCTCCGATGCCCTGGAAGATATGCGTATTCTTTCCCCACAGGAGCATGCTCGCCCCACGAAAGCTTATGGATGCGCCGACCGTGATCATGACCAGCGTTAGAATATCGCGGTTCTTGGAGCGCCTGATGGGGCCCTGCTCCAAAGCGACCCCCACCATCGCCACAACGACGATGGAGATGGCGAAGGCTACGGGCATCGACAGATTGGCCGTCTGCATGAGTGTGATGGCCAACATGGCGCCCAGCATGACGAAGTCTCCCTGGGCGAAGTTCACGAGGCCCGTGGCGTTTTGAATCAGGGAAAACCCTAGAGCTATGAGCGCATAGATACTCCCATTCGTGACGCCTGAGACGAGAAGCTGGGGAAGCAGGCTAAAGCTCATTCTTAATTCCTTTTCGAAGCTTCGGCTCGCCCTGCGTTGAACGCCTGAAGGCTGCTCTCTAGCCGCTTTCCGCCAAGTCGCTTCAGCGTCTCTTCTATTTGCTCCGGGCTGCAGAAAATGCCTCCCGAGCCGGCTGCAAACCCGAGGAGCACGAGATTTGCCGAAACCGGAGAGCCAAGCTCGGTTGCAATACGCTGGGCATCGACGGCGTTCTTCCGACCTTCCTCGGAAAGACTTGCGAAGACGGCTCCGCCCGGTTTGAGATAAAAACTGTGGACTCCGAGAGCATCCGGATGAAGCGCCAACAGGACATCGGCTTTTCCCGGCCTGATAAGAGGACTGGTGAGAACCCGGCCCGCAGCGCCTTCAGATTCCTCGTTCGACGAAGACCTCGGATGGACTTTCAGATGGCTTATCACGTTGCCGCCCCGCTGAGCCATTCCATGCGTTTCGGAAATCAGCGCGGCGTAATCCATGGACAAAGCCGTTTCCGCCAGGAGCTTCGTGATGAATAGAATTCCCTGTCCCCCAACTCCGCTTATGATGATTTGCTGCATTATCTTCTCCGTATAGTGCGATCGGTGTGTTCATTCGAGAGTCGGCCATAACAAATGAACTACTTGAATGCACCACAGAGACACAGAGGACACAGAGTTTTAAAATCTATTTTCTAAAGCTTTTCTCTGTGCTCTCTGTGTCTCTGTGGTGCAAAACGCATTTATTCAGCTTCGAGCGCTCCGTGCGGGCATACGTACAGGCAGACGCCGCAGCCGGAGCAGAGAGCCTCATCGATGCGAACCGGCTCTTTTTCTCCAGTCGGCTGCAACGCGGGGCATTCGAATTGCTTCACGCAGAAATCGCAGCCCTTGCACTTTTCGTTGACTTTGATCCGCGTGCGCGGCCAGCCTCCGCTCTGAGCCCTGTCCATGAGGCATGGACGCCTGGCTATTACGACAGCGATTCCGCCGTCATCGGCCTTGACGTGCTTTTCGGCTTCCTTCAGCACGCTACGGAGCTTGTCCATCTCATAAGGATCGACCGTCTCCACGAAACGAACGCCGCAAGCCGCCACAATGTTCTCTATCGACACCTGGGGCGCTTTTTCATTATCGAGCGTGCGGCCGAGCGCTGGGGTGGGTTGATGGCCCGTCATGGCGGTCGTGCTGTTATCGAGGATCATCAGAACGAATCTTGCGCCTTGAACCACCGAGTTTATCAGAGCCGGAATTCCGGCATGGAAGAAGGTCGAATCTCCGATCGCGGCCGCCATGATGGGATAATCTTCGCGGGCTGAGCTGTAGGCGTGATAGAAGCCCGAAGCCATGCTCACCGATGCGCCCATGCATAGGACCGTATCCACAGCCCCCAAATTGGTCCCGAGCGTGTAGCAGCCGATATCTCCCGGGTATATCCCTTTGGGGAAGGCTTTCTTCAAGGCGAAGAACGCCGCCCTGTGCGGGCATCCGGCGCACATCGTCGGGCGCCGCCCAAGAGAGGCCGCTGACTCGACCGCTGCTGCGGGAGGAAGCGAGAAGAATTTTCTCACTATATCTTCCACTACCTCCGGCAACAGTTCGCCGGATTTGGGAACCGTTCCCGTGGTGCGTCCGAACACTTTTTCCCGGTTCTGAAGTTGGAGCTCTATAACCGGATAGCTTTCCTCGATAACGAGAATTCTGTCATAGCTCGAGAGCAGCTCATCCCGGAAGGCGGGTGGAAGAGGGTAGGGCATCGGGACCTGGTAGAGAGGGACTGAATCCCATAAGCCTAGATCGCTCAATATTTCTTGCGAATAGGCAAGAGCTACGCCGGAGGATACGATGCAAGCCCGACCTGGAGAGTCCGCTCCCTTTCCTTTGCCGATGGCCGCCGGGTTTACTGCTAGCGGCTGGAATCGGGGCTCGGCGGCAATATCTTCGAGCTTTTGGTTCAATTGGCGATGAAGGACAAGCCGAAACTTGGGGGTCGCCGCCCAGCGCGCAACGTTTTTCTCGAAAATAGGCATCTGAATCTTTGTAGTGAAAGGCCGCTCTTCAACATCCTGCCGCGCATGGCAGACTCGGGTTGTGGGCCTCAGCATGACGGGTATTTCGTAGCGCTCAGAGAGCTCGAAAGCCTTGCACACAAAATCCCGGGCTTCTTCCGGAGAGGAGGGATCGAGGACGGGAACTTTCGCCAGCATGGCGAAAAACCGGCTGTCCTGTTCCGTCTGAGAGCTATGAGGGCCGGGATCGTCCGCGCTGACGATCACAAAGCCGCCCTTGACGCCCGTATACGCCGTGCTCATGAGTGGGTCCGCCGCCACGTTCAAGCCGACCTGTTTCATGATCACAGCAGATCTGCGGCCTGTGAAGCTGTTTGCAGCAGCAACTTCGAACGCGACTTTTTCATTGATGGACCACTCGAGATGAATATTGAGATTCTCTCTGCGCCTGAGGCCGATCAGAGCGCTCAAGACCTCCGAGGCGGGCGTGCCGGGATAGGAAGTAGCCATGGCGCAGGCGGATTCCGCCATACCCAGAGCGATTGCTTCATTGCCGAGAAGAATTTTTCGTACCGTCGTCACACTGTGCTCCTTATCGTGTAGTGCGGAATTCGCTGCGGGGTCAGGCTTCGAGGAACAGCGCAGCCGCTCGAATTCCGCACCCGGCAACAGGAGGAAAGTCTAACTTTCTAACAAAGCTCATGGAAAGGGTCAAGAGACATGAAAGAACCATCGACAGCGCGACCGCCAAGTTTAAAATGGGCTGGCCGACAAAGGAAACTCCCGCGCCCAAAAGATGCTCCCGGCTCAGATTACAGGGGCAGGGGCAAAAAAATTTTTGCCCCTACAGCACCCGATTCTATTCCGCGCCATGACGGCCGTAAGGGTTAATATGCGGAGTCAGTAGAGGGCTTAGAGCTGCCAGATCTCGGATGGTCATTCGCTCCAACCATTCCGGGTTGCTGTACGCTTTCCAATCCGGCCCTGCCGGGCTCCTCTTTAAGGGTCTGCCATACCCGTCCATCCCCTTCCTCTTCATCGGAGAGATCAGCTTTAAGAAGCGTCAGGAGAAACGCCGATTTGAACGGCCATGTAGTCAACGGCCTCCTTTGGAATGTCCTCTCGCCTGGCTGGAAAACGCACTTTTTCCTGGAAGAACTTCAGAAAGGGGGCCATCCCTATGCGACCATGAGCCCTGCGATTGGCCAAAGCGGACGTTCATCGGGTAGAAGAAGCCATTTCTCGGTAAAGTGTTTGGAGGCAACCTGTTTTCCTGCCCTTGTCAATTATTGACAATCATTGACAACGATTATACTCTTACGAGTGTATTCAATTAAATGGAGGTTGCAACAACTATGAACGTCAATTTAACTCCACACCTTGAGGAAATGGTTAAGCGCAAAGTTGCCTCCGGTCTTTACACATCGGCAAGCGAGGTGGTTCGTGATGCTCTGCGCCTGATGGAGGAGCAAGACCGGATGCGCGAAGTCAAACTTGAGCGACTTCGTCAAGATATTCGCGAAGGACTTGAGAGCGGCGAGCCTACGCCGTGGGACGTTGAGGAGATCAAGCGTGAAGGAAGAGCACGCCGCGCGGCCCGTCTCAACGCATCCTGCAATGAGGCTTAAATGCCCTCTATCATTAAATTGCCAAGTGCTAAAAGTGACCTTACCGAAATATGGGACTACATCGCTGACGATAGTGAGGAAAGGGCCGACGCTTTTATAGATGCCATCGACCGGAAATTCAAAACTTTGGCGGCAAGACCCCTCATGGGTCGTGCACGCGATGAACTGAGCAAGGATCTGCGAAGCCTCCCGATTGGTCGTTACGTTATCTTTTATCGCCCCATAACCGATGGAGTTGAAATCGTTCGCGTCCTCTATGGTGCGCGTGACTTGGCTCCTCTATTTTCCTTAGACGTTTGATAATCAAGGTCGTCTTTTGACACCTACCTACAGATGATCCTTGGTAGTGTCGTTGTTGGGGTTACCCCTACCCAAGAAACAACATCAGCGGCCTGAGGATCGAGAGCAACGTTGTTGTAGGGGCGAAAGATTTTTCGCCCCCTACCGGAGAATGGAGAAAAATCCTGGGGCGGCTTGGCTTAGACGCCCCAGGAGAGATTGATTCAGCGATATGCTAATCGAGGCTTTCATAAGGAACCGGTCAGCTTACCTCGAATCCCCGCTTTTGTGCGTCACCACCAGCTCCCCGTTTTGCGCGTCAACCACAATGGTGGAGCCGTCGGGGATGGCGCCGGATATGAGCGCCCGGCCTATTCGGGTTTCAAGCTCATGCTGGAGAAAGCGCTTGAGAGGTCTCGCCCCGTAAACGGGATCGTAGCCCGCATCGGTTATGAGCTCACGCGCCGGTTCGGTAATCTGGAGGCTTATGCGCCTGTCTCGCAGCCTTTTTCCGAGGTCTGCCGTCAGGAGGTCGATGATCTGCTTTATCTCTCCGCGGGTTAGCGGCTTGAAGAGCACAATGTCGTCCACCCTGTTCAGAAATTCCGGCCGGAATTGACGCCGCAGCTCCGCCATGACCTGTTTGCGCGCCTCTTCCTTGATGTCTCCATCTCTTGTGACCCCTTCGAGGAGATAAATGGAGCCGATATTGCTCGTCATGATGATAACGGTATTTTTGAAATCCACCGTTCGGCCCTGCGCATCGGTGAGGCGTCCATCGTCCAGGATCTGAAGCAAGACGTTGAAGACGTCCTGGTGCGCCTTTTCTATTTCATCGAACAGAATCACACTGTACGGCTTCCTGCGCACAGCCTCCGTGAGCTGCCCGCCTTCCTCGTAGCCGACATAGCCGGGAGGCGCCCCGATGAGGCGCGATACGGTGTGCTTTTCCATGTACTCGCTCATGTCGATCCGGACGATGTTCTCTTCGGTGTCGAAGAGAGCTTCGGCGAGGGTCTTGCCAAGCTCCGTTTTGCCCACGCCCGTAGGTCCGAGGAAGATAAAAGAGCCGATCGGCCGCCTCGGGTCTTTGATCCCCGATCTAGCTCGGATGACTGCGTCCGCGACCAGCTTGACCGCTTCGTCCTGTCCTACCACTCGCTTGTGGAGCACTTCGTCTAAGCGAAGCAGCTTCTCTCGCTCGCCCTCCATGAGGCGCGTCACGGGTATCCCGGTCCAGCGCGAGATGATTTCCGCGATTTCTTCTTCGGTCACCATCTCTCTCAGCAGGCGGCTTCCTTCCTGGTTGGCGGTCAGCCCTTCCTCCTCTTGCTTTAGCCGTCTCTCGAGCTCCGGCAAGCGGCCGTGCTTTAGCTCGGCGGCCTGCTGCAGGTTGTATTCGCGTTCGGCGACTTCAATGTCGTGTCGAATCTTTTCGATTTCTTCACGCAACCCATGCAGCTTTTTGATGCTCTGCTTTTCCGACTCCCATTGAGCCCTCATGGCGTCGGCCTTGCTTCGAAGCTCGGCGATCTCCTTTCGGATCGCCTCGAGACGATCCTGGCTGGCCTTGTCCTTTTCTTTCTTGAGAGCAGCCTCCTCTATTTCCAGCTGCATGACGCGCCGGGTCGCCTCATCGAGCTCAGCGGGCATGGAGTCAATCTCCGTGCGTATCATGGCGCAGGCCTCATCCACGAGGTCGATCGCCTTATCCGGCAGGAACCGATCGGATATGTAGCGATGAGAGAGCACTGCGGACGCGACGAGCGCGCTGTCCTGTATCTTCACTCCATGATGGACCTCAAAACGCTCCTTAAGGCCTCTGAGAATGGAGATAGTGTCCTCAACCGTCGGCTGATCGACGAGCACGGGTTGAAAACGGCGTTCGAGCGCCGCATCCTTCTCTATATATTTCCTGTATTCGTCAAGAGTCGTCGCTCCGACGCAGTGAAGCTCGCCCCTCGCCAGCATGGGCTTGAGCATATTTCCCGCATCCATCGAGCCTTCGGCCTTGCCTGCTCCGACAATGGTATGCAATTCATCGATAAAAAGAAGAATGCGTCCTTCCGATTCCTTGATCTCCTGGAGCACGGCTTTGAGCCGTTCTTCGAATTCGCCCCGGTACTTCGCTCCGGCGACGAGGGAGCCCATATCCAGAGAGAAGATAGTCTTGTCCTTCAGTCCTTCGGGAACGTCGCCGCGAACGATGCGGTGCGCAAGGCCTTCCACGATGGCCGTCTTTCCTACGCCGGGCTCGCCTATCAGGACTGGATTGTTCTTGGTCTTGCGGCTGAGTATCCTCACCACTCGCCGGATTTCGGCGTCCCTGCCGATAACGGGATCGAGCTTGTTGCTCCGGGCTTCGTCCACCAGATCTCGCCCATACTTTTGCAAGGCTTCGTAGGTGGTTTCGGGTGAAGCGCTGGTCACCCGCTGATTGCCGCGAACGGCAGTAAGCGTCTGCAGAAAGATATCGCGGTTTATGTTGAGCTCCTGCAGAATTCTGCCTGCGGGCGTGCTTTTGCCCTCCTCGATGAAAGCGAGCAGGATATGCTCTGCTGAAACGTATTCGTCTTTTAGGCGCTGAGCTTCCTCCTGCGCTTTCAACATGAGCCGGTTCAATCTTTGCGTGACATACACCTTACCGGACTCGACTCCGGGGCCGCTTACCCTGGGCTTCTTCTCAAGCTCCTGCTCGAGACGCTGCTCCACAACGTCGACTGGAGCTTCCATTCTGCGGAACAGTCGCGGAATCAAACCTTCCGGCTGCTCTATCAGGGCAAGGAGCAAATGCTCTCCATCCACCTCGAGGTGACCGTAACGAGTCGCCTTGGTTTGGGCCGCTTGAACCGCTTCCTGTGATTTGATGGTAAATTTGCTGAAATCCATATTTCATTCCTCCCGGTGTTGGACCTAACGCCTAATCACCGAATGCTCTTCCCTCAAGATCTCTGATTTGAGCTTCCAATGCTTCAATTCTCGCCATGAGCTCAAAAATGACTCCTATGCCGACGTAGTTGACTCCCAGCTGGTTCCGAAGCCTGAGAATCTTACGGACAGTGGACACTACGCAGTCATCGAAGAGAGCTTCGCCCTTCGCTGTGAAATCGGCCGTATCGATCAAACCGAGCCGTACAAAACGATCGATCAAGTCGGGATGAACGCCGCACCGACCCGCCACCTGCGATATTGTTAGAAAAGGAGAAGATCCCGTAGTTTCCGTTACCTGCACCAATAGATATTTTCCTTCTGCCATGGGACCGATCCTCCTTTGCCTACATCCGCGGATTGAAGTCCGAAGCTTTTTGCAGCTCTTCAAAAAGCTCCTTTTCACGCGCCGAAAGCTTCTTCGGGACCATTATGTTGATAACGGCGTAAAGGTTTCCCGCTCCTTTGGCGCTCGGCATGCCTCTGCCCCGCAGGCGAAGCTTCTGCCCGGTCTGACTTCCAGGCGGCACTTTGAGCGATACCGGCCCGGCAGGGGTGGGAATTTGAACCTCTGCGCCCAACGCGGCTTCCCAGGCGGTGAGCGGGAGGTCGACGGAAATGTCTCTTTCCGTGAGCTTGTACATGGGGTGAGGCTCAATTTCGACTTTGAGGTAAAGATCCCCCTTGGGGCCTCCGCCCCTGCCTTCACTTCCCTGTCCGCTCAGACGAATCTTCTGACCGGAAAGAATTCCCTTCGGGATTTTGACTTCGTAGTTCTTTTCCTGAACCGAAAGCTGTCCCTGAGGATTCACTGTCTGCGACTGCAAAGTGATCGACTTCGTACTCCCGTGGAAGGCGTCTTCCAGGGCGATACGGATGGTCGCTTCCTGATCGGCGCCCGCCTGACTCCAAGAGGAAGAGTCAAATCCGCCTTTGGCTCCTCTGAAGCCTCGTCCTCCGAACACAGTTTCAAAGAAATCGCTGAAATCACCTCCGCCGCCCCAGTGGAACGATGTCCTGCCGCCTGCTCCTCCTTGGCCGAAGTCGAACTGGCTTTCCCATCCCGGGGGAGGTCTGAAATCCTGGCCTGCTTTCCAGTTGGCGCCCAACTGATCGTATTTGGAGCGCTTGTCCGGGTCTTTGAGGACTTCATACGCCTCGTTTAGTTCCTTGAACTTGTCTTCAGCATTTGCAGCCTTATTGACATCGGGATGGTACTTTCTAGCAAGTTTGCGATAGGCCCGCTGGATCTCCTCCTGCGTAGCCGTTCGAGAAACCCCCAGAATTTCATAATAATCTCTGAATTTGACAGCCATATCTTCCCGTCCCGCCCCCTCTCGTCATAAAAAACAGGTTTTAGGCGCCAGGTATTGGGGTAGAGGTTCCGGATTTCGGTATGCTCACATCCAGAGCTTTAAAACCTGTCTAAAATTTCCCACCTCCGTCATTCCGGCAGTCTTTTAAGCCGGAATGACGGAATAGGCGCGGGCAAAGAGCAATGGCCTTTTTATCAGACAGTCTCTAATCCTCCAGCGCCTAACACCCAATGCCTAATGCTTAGTGTTCAGTGAATTCGGCGTCGACCACATCCTCGTTGCCGCCTCGTCCGGACGAGCAGCCCCGCGGACCGCATCCCGGGCCCGGCTGCCGCCGACTTCCTCCTTGCTCATGGTAGGCTTCCGCCTGTTGATAAGCATGGGATGAGATCATCTGCAGCGATTGCTGTAAATCGCTCGCCAGCTGCTGAAATCTTTCCTTACCACTATTTGCGTCCTTTACCGCCGACCGCGTCTCTTCTATCAACTGCTCGGCGCGGGCCTTCTCGTGCATCGGAACCTTATCAGCAAAGTCTTTGAGAGCGCGCTCCAGTTGATAAGCGAGAGTATCGGCCTGATTTCCCGCTTCTATGGTTTCTCTGCGCGCCTTGTCTTCGGCCGCGTACTGCTGCGAATCGAAAACCATCCTGTCCACTTCGCTCTTCGAGAGGTTCGTGGATTCTGATATGGTCATTGTCTGCTCTCGACCGGTTTCCTGATCTCGGGCCGTTACATTGAGTATCCCGTTTGCGTCGATATCGAAGACGACCTTTATCTGGGGCATCCCGCGCGGCGCGGAGCGAATGCCTTCGAGCCTGAATCGGCCGATCGCGCGATTGTCTTTGGCCATTTCCCTCTCGCCCTGCAGCACCACGATATCGACTGCCGTCTGGTTGTCCTCGGCTGTTGAGAATACCTCCTCCCGTCTCGAAGGAATAGTGGTATTTCGCTCGATGAGCTTTGTCATGACTCCGCCGAGCGTTTCAACGCCAAGCGAAAGAGGAATTACGTCCAGGAGAACCACATCCTCTACTTCTCCTTTGAGCACTGCAGCCTGAACCGCCGCTCCGACGGCCACCACCTCGTCGGGGTTCACGCTCATGTTGGGCTGCTTGCCCCCCGTGAGCTTCCTGACGAGCTCCTGCACGGCGGGAATTCTTGTCGAGCCGCCGACCAGGATCACCTCATCGATGTCCTTCGCGGTGAGCCTCGCATCGGCAAGCGCCTGCTCTACCGGCTTCATACAGCGCTGCACGAGGTCATGCGTCAAATCTTCGAACTTGGCCCGGGTCAGCTTCATCACCAGATGCTTTGGCCCGGTTGCGTCGGCAGTGATGAAGGGAAGGTTCACTTGTGTCTCCATCATGCTCGAAAGCTCGCACTTGGCTTTTTCCGCAGCTTCGTACAGGCGTTGCAAAGCCTGACGATCGTTTCTGAGATCCATGCCGTACTCTTTCTTGAATTCTTCCGCAAGCCAGTCAACCACGCTCTTATCGAAGTCGTCTCCACCGAGATGCGTATCGCCTGAAGTGGAGCGCACCTCACACACCCCGTCGCCCACATCCAGTATGGAAACGTCGAAAGTCCCGCCGCCTAAGTCAAAGACGAGGATTGTCTCGTTCTTCTTTGCTTCGAGCCCATAAGCAAGAGCCGCTGCGGTGGGCTCGTTGATGATGCGGAGCACCTTGAGGCCCGCAATTTCTCCGGCGTTCTTGGTGGCCTGGCGCTGCGCGTCATTGAAATAAGCGGGCACAGTCACCACCGCCTCTGTCACCTTTTCCCCCAGGTATTTGGAAGCATCTTCAACGAGCTTCCTGATCACCTGCGCAGATATCTCTTCCGGGGCGACCATCTTGCCGCGGATGTCGAAGCGGATCGCATCGCTCGGACCGCGAGCCACTTTATAGGAGACGATCTTCGATTCTTCGTCTACTTCGCCCCACTTGCGCCCGACGAAACGTTTCGCCGAGTAAACGGTGGCGCCTGGATTGAGAATCGCCTGTCGTCTGGCCACCTGCCCGACAAGACGCTGCCCGTCTTCTGCGTAGGCGACTACAGATGGAGTCGTCCTTGAGCCCTCTGAATTGGGAATGACGGTAGCCTTTCCATTTTCCCAAATGGACACAACCGAATTTGTCGTTCCGAGGTCTATTCCAACTGCTTTTGCCATACTCAATACCTCCTTCGGAATTGTACTCAATTTAATAATCCATACATGAGCGCGCCAATGCGGGAACGAATGAGCTAATGAGTATTAGATCACATTCCAACATGGCCTAATAATTACATTTTATTGATTTATTACGTTGATGAACTTAATCATTATTTTCGCTTTGACCAGGCTGTTACACCATTTTTTTGAAACATCGTGTAAATTATTTCTTGAGCCTCTTCTCCTGGCTGATTTTTTCACTTTTAAATCTTGCGATTAAGCTAAACCTACCTGTTTTCTTTCGGATTTTACCCTTTGACAGCTTTGAAAATTCCCCTATCTTTAAGTTGATGCTTCGCAGGAATATGATATGTCATCAGGAAGACCTTAAACATTCATCTTTTTCCGAAACGATCCGCCGTCTAATGCGCTTTAAAAGGATAATGAAAGAGGATTGAACATGCTCGAGCTTGGATCTTCGCCCGCAACTCATACCACCGACCAGAATCCGCCCCAGTCCGATGGCTCGGGGAAAAGACGTATGTCAATGGCCAGGAAAGACTTCCCGCTGCAATTGACCGAGAACGCGCTGGTAGTTCTGAAGAAGCGTTACCTCAAGAAAGATGACAGGAGCGAGCCTCTCGAGACCCCCGAGGACATGTTCTCGCGGGTTGCGAGCTTCATAGCGAAGGGCGACGCATTTTTTGATGAGCCTGAAAAGGTGGACGAGAGCGCTTACGATTTCTATCGGATGATAGCGAGAATGGATTTTATGCCGAATTCGCCTACCCTCATGAATGCGGGTCGTAGGCTTGGGCAGCTTTCCGCCTGTTTCGTGCTCCCGGTTGACGATTCCATCGACAGCATATTTGAAGCCATAAAGCATGCGGCCATGATCCACAAGAGCGGCGGCGGCACGGGGTTTTCCTTCTCCAAAATTCGACCGGAGAATGACAAGGTGCTCTCGACACAAGGAGTTGCGAGCGGTCCTATATCGTTCATGACCGTCTTTGACACGGCGACTGAGACGATCAAGCAGGGCGGCACCCGCCGGGGCGCCAACATGGGAATACTGAGAGTGGACCACCCGGACATAGAAAAGTTCATTTCCTGCAAGACCGATAACGACCGGATGACTAATTTCAATATTTCCGTAGCGGTAACGGATGCCTTCATGAACGCGGTGGAAAATGAGACCGACTATGACCTCATCAATCCGCGAAGCGGCGAGCGGGTGACGAGCATTCCGGCGCGAAGAGTTTTTGACAAGATCGTGCAATCGGCATGGAAGAACGGAGAGCCCGGGATTGTTTTCCTGGACGTCATCAACAGGGACAATCCGACCCCGCATGTGGGGATAATCGAGAGCACCAATCCCTGCGGCGAGCAACCTCTCCTTGCTTATGAATCCTGCAACCTGGGTTCAATCAACCTGGCCCATATGGTCCGGGACGGAAAGATCGACTTCGAGCATTTGAGAGAAGTTGTGCGGGAGTCGGTTCACTTTCTCGACAATGTTATCGAAGTCAATAAGTATCCTCTTCCCAAAATTGAAGAACTGACCCGCATGAACCGCAAAATCGGCCTTGGCGTCATGGGCTTTGCGGATATGCTGGTCGCCCTGGGAATTCCCTACAACTCGGAAGGCGCAGTCAAGGCGGCAGAAGAAGTCATGGCTTTCATTCAGCAGGAATCCAAAGTCATGTCGGCGTCTCTGGCTGAAAAGAGAGGGAATTTTCCCAGCTATGCCGGCTCGATTTACGATCGTCCCGAGAGTCCGAGTATGCGCAACGCTACTACGACCACCATCGCCCCGACTGGAACGATCAGCATCATTGCGGGATGCTCGAGCGGCATCGAGCCGATATTTGCTATAAGCTTCGTCCGTAAAGTTCTGGATGGGCAGGAACTCCTCGAAGTGCACCCCATCTTCCAGAAGGTCGCCAGGGAGCGCGGCTTTTATTCGGAAGAGCTGATGAAGCGGATAGCTGAAGAAGGCAGCATTCAGGATTTTAAGGAAATACCGGAGGATGTGCGAAGAGTCTTCGTGGTGTCTCACGATGTGACTCCCGAATGGCATATACGCATACAGGCCGCTTTCCAGAAGCACACGGACAATGCGGTGAGCAAGACTATCAATTTTCCAAACGACGCGACTGTCCATGACGTTGAAAATGCGTATCTTTCCGCCTACAAGATGGGATGCAAAGGCCTCACCATCTATCGGGACGGAAGCCGCGATGTGCAGGTGCTGAACATTCAGCGCAGAACACAGTATCCTCAAGTGGAGCCGCGCCCACGTCCCGATGTGACCACGGGCGTTACGGAGCGCGTCAACACGGGCTGCGGCAAGATGTACATCACGGTCAATTCGGACGAATACGGCTTTTGCGAAATGTTTGCGCAGATCGGGAAAGCGGGCGGATGCGCCGCCTCTCAGATCGAAGCGACAAGCCGTCTGATCTCGCTTGCTCTGCGCTCCGGGGTAAAAATCGACGCCATCATACGGCAGCTCATGGGAATTCGATGTCCCACGCCCGTTTGGAAGAACGGGGAACAGGTCGTGTCCTGTTCCGACGCCATAGCCAAAGCGCTCAATCATCTGGCGGGCACAAACATCGTGCACGTTGCGGACGAAATGGGAGCGTGTCCCGACTGCGGGTCGGTTGTAGAGCATGAGGGCGGTTGCATCGTGTGCCGCGCCTGCGGCTTCTCGCGTTGCAGCTAGTGGACCGTCAACTTTGAGTGTTCGGGTTGCGGTCTTTTCCCTCTCCCTGAGGGCCAATGCTGGTGAATTAAGGAATCGGTAAGGATCTGTAGGGTGGGTTGAGCGATAGCGAAACCCAACCTACGCCTGCATCGGCTCCTTGATTCAACAGCATGGAGGGAGAGGGCAGGGGGGATCCTCTTTATAGAAGAATACTTCCCTCAATTTCTAAAGAATACTTCCCTCACCCCGACCCTCTCCCTGAGGGAGAGGGGGCCCGCTTCCACTGGAAGAAACGATGTTGGCGGTCCACTAGATTGCTCATCTTATTGTTGAAGTGCGAACATTGAACAGCGTTCCTCCCTCTGAAGCTCACCGGAGAGGTTGAAATAGCCCTTTGAAGACGATCTCTCTTTGCGGGCTCTGCGAGCTTCGGGGAGAGATCGGCCAAGTCAAGCTTATGCCTTGTCCCGAGGAATGGGATCTCAGTCCCGAAGAAGCAACGGCGCTCCAGCGAAAGCTCGCCGGCAGCGTCCGGATACAGCCTCTGTCGGATTCATTTGAAGTCATTGGCGCCTCCGACATTGGCTACGTCCCGGCTGTGGATCGGCTGGTCGCCGTGATGCTGACTTTCAAGTGGCCCAGCCTCGAGCCCTTGGAATCGGTTCATGCGGTGGCCCCAATCCTTTTCCCTTATATTCCGGGCCTTCTTTCTTTTAGGGAAGTTCCTCCCCTACTTCAGGCTTTCCGCAAGCTGAAGACCCCTCCGGATGTCCTGCTGTGCGATGGTCAGGGAATAGCGCACCCGAGAAAGCTCGGCCTCGCTTCTCATATGGGATTGTGCCTCGACATTCCGACTGTTGGATGCGCCAAGAAAAGGCTCTGCGGCAAGCACGATCCGGTTCCCGAATCGAAGGGCAGTTACGAGAATCTTTTCTTTAGGAAAGAAGTAGTAGGCTATGTTTATCGCTCCAGAGACCGAGTGAAGCCCGTCTACATTTCCCCTGGCCACCTGGCGGACCTTGAGACTTCGAAGGCGATTATAGAGCGCTGTCTTGGCCGCTTCAGACTTCCAGAGCCGCTGCGGCAGGCTCATCAGCAGGCGACTCGCCTGCGCCGGGATCTCATCGCTCCTTGATGGTCTTCATCAATCGAATACCGTCACATAACGATCTACTGGCGCAAAGTCATCGGTAAGCACCGGTATGTCGTCAGGAATGGGCTCTGTCCAGCGGTGGGCTAGAAGGCTTTGAATCTCGGGACGTCTGCTCGTAAACGATGGCTTTGTCTGGGATTTCAATGCGACCAGCATGATGTTCTGCCATGGCGCGCCGTCTCCGGGAAAGCCTACCGGAAATAGATACACCTGCGGGAAGACCGCCTTGAAGGTTGCGTGCTCCGCTCTGAGAAAACGCCCCTTTTCTCCCTCTATGGCCGATAAAATATTAATCAGAGCAACGCCGTCGTCCTCCAGCGCATCGTGCAGGAGCCGCACGGTTTCGATAGTGCTCAGGTGGAAGGGGATGGAATAGTATGAGCTGAAGGTGTCGCCGAGGATGACATCGTACTTTTTGTCGTTCCTGTTGAGAAACGTCCTTGCATCTTCATGATGAATGGCGAGCCGTGGAGAATCTTCCAGGGCGAAGAATCGCCGGGCGATTTCCGTGACTTTTGGATCGATCTCGACAACATCCATCTGTATTCCAGGATAATTTTTCAAGGCGTACTTGGGAAATGAGTAGCCCCCGCCGCCGAGCATGAGCGCTGTTTTCAGGTTGGGCTTGAAATGAGTCGCCATTTTGTAAAACTTGGTGTAGCTGCTCGCAAGCTCCACATGATCGTCGAGATACATGGACGACTGCCTTCCGCGGGGATTTGTCACCATAACCTGAACGAGCTTGCCGGTTCTCTCATCCGTTGTCTTGTAGACGAGTATGCGATTGTAGTCGGTGTCAATGTCGTGGAGGCCAAGACCTTCGAGATATGCATCGTAAGCGCTTGCGCCAAATAAGAGCAGGATGAAGAGTCCGAGAGCCGAAAGCTTGATCCGCCTGTCTTCCATCGAGGCCAGCAGGGAAGTTACGACAAGGACTGCGGACATGACAAGGAGGATGTTGGTGCTGCCGAAAAAAGCGATGAGAAAGAATCCGGCGAAAAAGGTTCCAAAAATGCTCCCCATGGTGGAGATGGCGTATAGGCTTCCGACTGTGCTCCCGGAACTTTGCAGATTATTTATCTTGAGCTTGACAGCGTAAGGGGAAACCATGCCGAGCAATGTGCTCGGCGGGGCGAAAAGAAAAATCGTCGCGGCGGTGGACGCCACGTGCACGTTGCCGCCATGCTCTTGCAAGAAGCCTAAAATCATGGACTTGGAGACAGCTATGAGAGCTACGAAAAAAGAGGCAAGCAGGATAATAACGGATAGAGCCTTGTAGGTGGGCTTTACATCCGCGAGCTTTCCACCCCACCAATAACCGAGGCTGAGACAGCCTAGGATGACGCCAATCAGGCTCGTCCATACAACAATGGAAGTGCCGAGATATGGGGCGAGAATCCGCGACCCGACCATCTCGATCACCATCACTACGGCGCCGCAAATAAAGACGATGACTTCCAGCATCGAGAACCTCCTTGAAAGTGTTGATGCGCAGCTCTCCCAAAGAGGTTACACCGAATGCGCTACGAAGGCCAATGCTAATTGCGGCTGTTTTGTGACGTTGGATGTTGGACGCCGGAAGCTGGCGTCCAGCATCCAGGATTGGGGCTAATTCCTGTTTGCGACATTGGCTCGGATGAATTCAACGATGCTGGAAGTCGAGGCTCCAGGGCCGAAAATCTCGGCAATGCCGCTGTTTTTCAAGATCTCAACATCTTCAAACGGAATAATGCCCCCGCCGACAACGAGAATGTCGTCCATGCCCTTTTCCTTGAGGAGTTGGACAACCTTGGGGAAAAAGTAGTTGTGAACGCCTGAAAGGCTGCTGAGACCGATGACATCGGCATCTTCCTGGAGGGCCGTTTCTACGATCATCTCCGGCGTTTGCCTCAGCCCCGTATAGACGACCTCCATTCCTGCTTCGGCGAATATTCTGGAAAGGAGCTTAGCCCCTCTGTCATGTCCATCGAGACCGGGCTTAGCCACGATGATCTTTATCTTTCTTTCTGTAGCCATGAGATGCAAACCTCCACCTTCACGATCGAGGAAATGAGCGGAATCGATGCGCCGCTAGAGAGAAAACAAGCCTTAGACGAATTCTTTCGGCCTGTATTCCCCATAGATCTCTCTCCATACATCGCAGATCTCGCCGACCGTCGCTCTTGCTTTGACGGCGTTTATGACCGCGGGCATGACATTTTCCGATGTTTTGGATATTTCCCTCAAATTATCGAGAGCCTGCTTCCATGCGCTCTGATCCCTCTTGGCCCTGAGCTTCTTTAGCTTCTGCGCCTCGGCTTCTCCCACCGACATGTCCACTCTCAGCAGGTTAGTCGGCGGCGGCTCCTCCATGGTGTATCTGTTGATTCCTACATAGACCCGCTCACCGCTCTCGATTTCCTTCTGAAACCTGTAGGCGCTGTTTTGGATCTCCTTCTGGATATATCCCTGCTCGATGGCTGTGAGGGTGCCGCCCATTTCGTCTATCTTCTTTATGTACTCGTCTATTTCCGCTTCGATTCTATCGGTCATGGCTTCGACGAAATAGCTTCCGGCAAAGGGGTCGATCGAATCCGCCGCGCCGCTTTCCTCGGCGACGATCTGCTGCGTTCTCAGCGCAACGGTAACCGCCTGCTGTGTGGGCAGACAGAGCGCCTCATCGTAGGAATTGGTGTGGAGGGACTGACATCCGCCGAGGGCTGCGGCATAAGCCTGGAGAGCCACTCGGACGATGTTGTTCAGTGGCTGTTGCGCTGTCAGAGTGACGCCTCCCGTCTGCACATGGTAGCGCATCATCATGGATCTGGGGTCCTTCGAGCCGAACCGTTCTTTCATTACTCTCGCCCAATAGCGTCTTCCCGCTCGGAATTTGGCGACCTCTTCGAGAACGTTTGTGAAAGCGTTGAAGAAAAAGCTGAGTCTCGGGGCGAAGGCGTCCACCGCCATTCCTCTCTCCACGCAGGCTTGGACGTAGGCTATGCCGTCGGCTATGGTGAAGGCCATTTCCTGGCCGGCCGTGGAGCCGGCTTCTCTAATGTGGTAGCCGCTGATGCTAATCGTGTTCCACTTGGGCACATTCTTGAAGCAGTAGTCGATCAGGTCGACCGTGAGTCTCATGCTCGCCTTGGGAGGGTATATGTACTGGCCCCTAACCGTTATTTCCTTGAGAACGTCGTTTTGAACCGTCCCTCCCACTTTATCGAAGGAGGCTCCCTGTTCTTCTGCAATCGCCAGGTACATGGCGAGAAGAACGGTCGCCGGAGCGTTGATGGTCATTGACGTCGTAACTTTGTCGAGAGGGATCTCATCGAAGAGGACTCTCATGTCCTCTATGGAATCAATGGCCACCCCGACCTTGCCGACCTCTCCCATGGAAAGGGGATGATCGCTGTCGTAGCCCGCCTGCGTGGGCAGATCGAAAGCGACGCTAAGCCCCGTCTGTCCCTGTTGGAGGAGATAACGATACCTTGCGTTGCTCTCCTTAGCGCTGCCGAATCCGGCATATTGACGCATGGTCCAGAACCGGCCCCGGTACATGGTGGGCTGAACGCCGCGTGTGAAAGGGTACTCGCCGGGAAATCCAAGATCTTCGGCATAATCAAGTCCCTGTATGTCGACTGGGGTGTAGAGTCTTTCAACCGGTATGCCCGAGATGCTCGTGAAGGTTTCCTTCCTTTCGGGCGAGCGTGAGAGCGTTTTCTTGATCGTTCCTTCCTCCCATTTCGCTTTGTCGGCTTTGATTTTTTCCAGTTCCTTTTCGTCGATCATCATTCACTCCATTCCAAGTTTTATCGGGATGGGTCAGATGCGCATTTTCAATATGCGCCGACTCGCTTGCGCCAGAGGCGCAAAGAGATGAAATGTGCAAGATCCTCGATCTAAAGCTTAATATCTGTAACCAAGCTCCTTACCGATTGCACGGATTTGTCAAACATCTCTTTTTCTTCCGGGGTCAAATCGATTTCGATGACTTTCTCGACTCCGGCGCAGCCAAGCATTGCGGGCACGCCGACGAAGTATCCGCCTACCCCGTATTCTTTATCACAGTAGGCGGCGCAAGGAAGGACGCGTTTCTGGTCGCCCAGAATCGCTTCTGCCATCTGGACGGTTGCTGCGGAAGGAGCGTAATAGGCGCTTCCCGTCTTGAGGAGATTCACGATTTCGCCGCCGCCGTTGCGCGTTCGGTTAACGAGCGCCTCAATGCGATCCGGAGGCAAGAGCTCCGGTATGGGAACTCCTGAAACCGTCGTGTAGCGAGGCAGAGGGACCATTGTGTCTCCGTGCCCGCCCAGTACAAAAGCTTGAATGTCTTTTACCGAGACTCCAAGCTCCATCGAGATAAAGGTCCGGAATCTTGCTGAATCCAGCACGCCGGCCATTCCCATTACGCGATTCGCCGGAAACCCGCTCACTTTGTGCGCGACATAGACCATGGCGTCCAGGGGATTGGAAACCACTATCAAAAAAGCATCGGGGGAATACCGCGCGACCTGTTTGGCGACTTCCTTCACGATATCTGTGTTCATCGCGAGCAGATCATCGCGGCTCATTCCCGGCTTACGAGTCAAGCCTGCGGTTATTATCACCAGATCGGATTCAGCAGTCGGTTCGTAGCTGCTGGTGCCGATTATATTGACATCGAAGCCCTCGAGCGGACTGGCTTCGAGAAGATCGAGGGCTTTCCCCTGGGCCAGTCCTTCGAGGACATCGACAAGGACGACATCGGCAAGCTCCTTGAGGGCTATCCAATGGGCAGTCGTTGCGCCGACGAAGCCGGCTCCAACCACTGTTATTTTCTTTCTGATCTTGCAGACGGTAGTTGTAGATCTAGCTCTAATCTTACAAATGTCTAAGGTAGCCATAGCAACAGAATCCTTTCATGAGTTTGAAGTGAGTTATCGACCGAACTGTTTCCGAGTCCTGGCCTTCAAATGGCCGGGATGCACGGCGACGGTGGACTCCCGCCTCATGCATTGCATGAATCTTTAGCCTGTGCTGCAATGGTTGGATCTGCTCGTGACGGCCCCCGCACGTTCCATCCTGCGGCTTGGAGGAGCGGTTAGACCTGAAAAAAGAACTTTGACAAGCGTGCTGCTTCATGAGGATGAGTTTAGCCGCATCTGCTTCAGCTGAAACGCAAATCCTACACCCCGAGAAGATGCTCAACCCATGGATCTTCCCGGAAAAGCCAACAATAATACAATCTCCGTTGAAATTTGGGCTGATTATATGGGCGCCCCCTATCTTTTTGCAAGCGCTTTGAACAATTCCTTTTCCGGTACTGGAAATAGCCGCTTCGCAATAGCTTGTCAGCGTGAAGCGGCGCGGCCAGGGCCTTGCCCATGAGGGCTGATTAGGACTTCGTGGCATTCGCGCCGGGGTAGTCCCGTAATACGGCAGGGCCGTGATGAGCTAGATCCGCGCCTCGTTCCCAGGCGTAAAACGTCAGTCAAAAAGATAAGAGGCGGGAAGGCTCCTGTCTCCTGCCCCGGATCTTTTGTCTTTTCCGAAGATGTGGGATCGTTCCGTCCAGCGCAAAAATTGCCCTATTTGAACCGCTCATCCGATCTCAGCTCTTTCATGTCATCTACTTTACCGGAAAACCAGCCAATTTTCGTCGTGCTTCGCGCATCTATTTCCGGAATATAGGGTTTGATGTCCAAAAGCGGAGTCCCATCAACAACATCTACGTCTTCTATGTGTATTAGCGCGCCTTCTATTCTCTTGAGCTTCACAACGGAGATTCCTATGGGGTTTGGACGCTTGGGCGCACGCGTGGCGAAAACGCCGTGTAAGCGGTCATCAAGAAAAGGTTTTACCTCCAGAGCGTAGCCCTCGCTCAGATGAAAGTGATAGATCAGTATGAGGTGAGAAAAGCCATCCAGGTCTTTGAGGCCTTCCATTAAATTCGGATTCAGCTCGATAGAGCCGGATACCCCCTCTGCGGCTTTCGCCTGGATGGGCATTCCGCCGATCTCCTTGAATGGAGATCGGATAACGCCAATGGGAATATAGGAGATCTGCTTCATAATCGGATCCTTTTCGGCGAATGTGAACGATGAGTGCAAGGCGGTTTCCATGAAATAAAGACTCTGATTGAAGATGGGCGAGCCATCGCTATTGACGACCAGCAATGATATGGGTAGGGTATGATTTAGTCAAGGCAGGGGTGATCCATAGCCTCATTGCAGATCGCAGGGCTTTCCCGGTGTGCAATGCGTGAGCTATTGAATGGATGGGCGTTAACGACGGATGCAATTTTTTAATGGGAGAATAATGAGGATGACCGCAAAGCCTCGATCGCTCGTTGTAAAGTCCAGGGTGTGGATTGAAGATGATAAAGGAAAAGTAGTATTCGGCGCCGGCCGCCTCAACATTCTCATTGCGGTTGCCGAGCATGGCTCCATCCTTGCCGCTTCGAAGGCTCTGGGCATGAGCTACCGCGCCGTTTGGGGCAAGATAAAGGCCACGGAAGATCGTCTTGGATATCCGTTGCTCATGAAGCGCCTTGGCGGTTCTCATGGTGGAGGGTCTGAGTTGACGCCCATTGCGAAGAGCCTGATCGAGAGGTTTCGCCATCTCGATAACCTGATGAAAACGACTGCCGATACCCTCTTCCAGGGGGTTTTTATGGACGCTTTAGGCGATATGAATTCTGCGGCATCCGAGGATGGCAAATGAAAGTTCCCCCTTAAAGAAGAAGTGCTTCATTGTTAGACTGTTGCCGCTTGGACGGCTCGCCTCCCGCCCGCTCTTGGCGTTTTTGTGAAGGCGTGCGTCTTGGACCGTTTATACGAATCCGCCCGTATGAGCCAGGGCAAAGGATTCCTGGATTTATGGAAGAATATTACAAGATCCTGGGCATCTCGCAAGATGCGTCCGCTGAGGAAATCAGACAAGCGTATCACGATCTCATCAGAGTGTGGAATCCGGACCGCTTTTCCGATGACAAAAGGCTGCAGGAAAAGGCTAAGCGCAAGCTGAATGAGATCATCTCCGCCTATACTGCGATAGCGACATCTCGAATTGAGTTCAAACCTCAGCCGCTTACCATAGAAGCCGGAAAAACGCCCTGTTACTCCAGCCCCGTTCGGCCTGTTGTGGCGCAAAAAGGGCTCGGAAGAGCTGCGGAAAAGAAAAGCAAAGCCGTCGACGAATCTGATGAGGCCCTCGCGTTCGCCTCCAAAATGCTCCGCACGATGCTCGTCGCTTTCCTTATCGCTCTTCCCGTTTCTCTCTACTTCTTTGTAACCCGCGGCGGTTTCTCCGCAATAGCCTCCTTTGTCGTCATTCTGGCGGTCGTAATCCCATTCATGTTGAAAAGAAGATGATGCTGCATCAAGAGCAAAGAGCAATCCTTAGCTCCCGCTTATTCGTGAGACGTTATTGTTCTTATGGCATTAGCTTAGAATCTATTCATTTTTATTGAAACCACCATGTTAGTATGCTACCTCAGTTCGACGGGAAATATCCCTTCCCGTCATAACCGATTCCAGTCACTTTAATTTGGGGAGTAACAAATGATCATTCCCGTTATCCTCGCCGGTGGATCAGGAACAAGACTGTGGCCATATTCCAGGGAGCTCTATCCGAAGCAGTTGCTGCCGCTTGTCGACCGGAACACGATGATTCAGAATACTGTACTGCGTCTTTCCGGCCTCGAGGGGTTGAACAGGCCTATAGTCGTCTGCAACGAGAATCATCGCTTTCTGGTGGCGGAGCAGCTTCGGGAAGCCGGCGTGAGGCCTGAGCGCATTGTGCTGGAGCCCGTGGGCAGAAACACGGCTCCCGCCGTTGCCGTCGCCGCCCTTTGCGCTTCCAAGATAGACCCTGAAGCCCTGCTTTTGGTGCTGCCCGCCGACCATCATATTGCAGACGAAAAATCTTTTCAGGAAGCGATTCGCACAGGAGCGCGCCTCGCTTTTGAGCGGCATCTCGTTACTTTCGGCATCCTGCCTACCGCTCCTGAAACAGGCTACGGCTATATAGAGGAAGGAGATGAAATCTTCTCGGCGGGCAATAATCGCCAGGCGCTCAAGATCAGCAGATTTGTTGAAAAGCCGGATCGCGAAACCGCTCAGAGGTATGTTCAGTCCGGCAAATATGTCTGGAACAGCGGTATTTTCATGTTCAAAGCGTCTCGCGTGCTCGAGGAGCTCGAGCGGTTCGTTCCGGAGATTGTCACTGCGTGCCGGGATGCATTTGAGGCGGGGAAAAGCGATTTCGATTTCTATCGTCTGGACGTAGATGCTTTTCAGAGCTGTCCGAGCGACTCGATTGACTACGCGGTTATGGAAAAGACCGACAGTGGAGCCATCATCCCCCTTGACGCCGGGTGGAGCGATCTAGGCTCCTGGGATGCTCTCTGGAGTATCCATCCAAAAGATGAGAATCAAAACGTAGCGGTGGGCGATACGCTGCTCGAAGATGTCAAGTCTTCTTATATTCGCGCCACCAGCCGGTTAGTCGCAGCCATAGGCGTTGAGAATCATGTCATAGTGGAGACTCCCGACGCGGTTCTGATCTCCACCTGGGATAGGGCTCAGGATGTAAAGCTTCTCGTGCAGAGAATCAAAAGCACTCAAAGGGAAGAAGCGCTAACGCACAGAACTGTCTATCGTCCCTGGGGATCTTATGAATGCATCAACAGCGCATCCCGTTTCCAGGTCAAACTGATTACGGTCAAACCGGGAGCAAAGCTCTCTTTACAGAAGCATCATCACCGGGCCGAGCATTGGGTCGTTGTCCATGGGACAGCTTTAGTAACGAAGGGAGAAGAGCAAATTCTCCTGAAAGAAGATGAGTCGACCTATATTCCCCTTGGCGTCAGCCATCGTCTGGAAAACCCCGGCAAGATTCCGCTCGAAATCATAGAAGTTCAGTCGGGAAGCTATCTCGGAGAAGATGACATAGTCCGCTTCGATGACATTTACGGGCGATAATGCCGGGCGCCTGACGCCGGCTCCTTGAGTAGCTTGGAAGGCGTTCGTTAATCGAACGCCAAGCATTTTTTGGGATAAGGAAAGTTTAAGGAAACCCTCAGATGGAAGATGTTGCAAAGGCGCGGGTGCAAGCCTGTGAATCGCGGAATGGGGGATTTATACACAGGTGTGTGATCGTTCTTCCCCTTGTGCTTCTACCGATTTTCGCAGGCGGAGCGCCTCCATGGTTCTGGAGCGTATGCGCTGCATTCATACTGGTTGGTGCTATTTATTTTATTTGGAATGAGCAATACGGCAGCTTGCTCTCTGCAATTTCGCCAAAGGTATTTTTTATTCTAGCGCCATTCTTTGTTTATCCGTTCCTGCAGGTTATCCCTTTACCCGAGGCCTGGGTTTCTTTTCTCAGTCCGCAGAGGCTTATATGGATCAAGAGAGCGGAAGAAGTCACCGGTCTAAAGGCAATGGCGACCAGCATAAGTTATGTTCCGCTGACAACGGTTTTCACTGGCTTATTCTTGATCTCTCTCGGGGTCTACGCCTTGCTCCTGAATAAGGCGCTGCAGCACGAAAAGCAGGTCGACTGGCTTTTTCTGACTCTTTTTTTCTTCATTGGCCTGGAATCGTTTTATGGCCTGCTTCAAGTATTCATCCCTTCTTTTGGGACGCCTTTCGATTACGATCCCTCTGCCGCGCACATGAAGTACGCGCGAGGGACCTTTGCCAATCGAAACCATTTCGCGGCTTTCTTGGGCATGTCTTTGCCCGTTCTTTTGATGTACGTGCTGTCTCTTGATGAAAAATCCCGTCGCTCCAGGAGCCTTTCTTATGCGGAAAAAGAGCGGCGCGAGCAAATCCGTCAGAAGCAGGCGTTCATGTCTTTCATTTTAGGCCTTGTTCTGCTCGCTCTTGTTTTCTCGCGCTCCCGAGGAGGCATCCTGGCGACCATGATATCCTTCACGGTGCTCATTGCTTTGGGCGGCATCCGGCGAGGGGCCATGGCGGCGTTCATTGCCATCTGCTGGATGATTGTGCTGGGATACGGGGGTATTATCGGCTTCGATCAGATTATTGCGCGATTCGATCTTATGGAAAAAAACGCCCCGGTCCGTTTCCAAATCTGGGAGGATACGATGAGGATGATAGAAGATCATTCTCTTGTGGGAATAGGAATGGGCGCTTATCGAACGACAATAAACCTATACCAGTCTCACTTTTCCGATCAGTACCTCATTGGAGAAGCTCACAACGATTACCTGGAGCTTGTCGCGGAGGCTGGGCTTCCGGTGGCTGCATGCGCGATCCTGCTGGTTTGGGGATATTGGTGGAAGACGGCGTTGAGAATCCGAAGAGAAATTGGAGAGGTCCGACTGGCGGAGCTGGAAGCTCGCAAGGCGAGACGCCATGAACGTAGGAGCAGTTCCGGAGGCTTACCCGTGAGATCGGAGCGCGTGAACGAAGAGTCGAGAGTGGAATCGAATGGAAGCAGACGCCATGAGCGAAGAGATCTGGAAGAAGAGAGGCTTCGCTATGAGCTTCGGCGCGCCGAGCAAAAACGCCTATTGACGATAGGAGCCCTGGCGGGCAGCGCTGCCTTTCTTTGCCACATATGGGTGGAATTCAACTGGCAGATGCCGGCCAATCAACTCTATTTCATCATGCTGATGGTGCTGATGAGACGTTGATGCGAGGTTCTAATGAGAGTTTCAGTCCCTCTTCTGATCATATTGTTTGTTTTTGCGCTCAGCAGTTGCGTCAAGCCCCGGATAACGCTTTTCCCCGACAGCAGCGACGAGCCGCTCGAAGAGTATGTCCTTGAAGGCGCAGGCAAGAATAAGGTGCTGCTGATCCCTGTTCGAGGCTTTATCTCCGATTCGCCGAAAGAGCATTTGCTGAGTCGCAAACCGGCCATGGTGCAGGAGATCGTCTCCCAGCTCAGAAAAGCGGAAAAGGATAAAGACATCAAGGCCGTCCTATTGAAGGTGGATTCGCCCGGGGGCTCGATTACCGCCAGCGATATTCTGTATCATGAGATCATGGAGCTCAAAAAGAAGAACGGAGTGAAGATCGTCGCCGCCCTGATGGGCGTTGCCGCTTCAGGTGGGTATTACATTTCGCTTCCGGCGGACTTCATCATTGCCCACCCGACGACGGTTACCGGCTCGATCGGCGTGATATTCATAAGGCCAAACATGTCCGGCTTGATGGGTAAATTAGGGCTTAATGTCGAGATAGACAAGTACGGAAAAAACAAGGACATGGGATCTCCCTATCGACAGGCGACAGATGAAGAGCGCCAAATCATGAAAGGTCTGATCGACGAGCTCGGTGGAAGGTTTGCCGGTCTTGTAGCGCACCATAGAAGACTCACGGAAGAGGCTTTGGACAATATCCGCACAGCGCGGGTGTATCTGGGGGAAGAAGCTCTTCGGCTGGGTCTTGTGGATCGGGTGGGCTATCTCGACGATGCCGTTTCCGAAGCGAAGAAGCTTACCGGAGACTTTGACAATGCGAAGGTTGTGGTTTACAGGCGCGCCGAGTTTCCCGATGATACTCTTTACAACTCAGCCTCCGGTAAAACGGGAGAAATAGGCATTAGCCTCGTCGAGCTTGCTCTTCCTGAAGCTGTCGCATCCTTACGCAGCGGTTTTTATTACCTCTGGCTCCCCGCAGCGCAATGAACGGGTGAACCCTGGATCGATGCTCCAATGACTATGCGAAAAGTTAGCTTACGCAGTAAGATATACATCACGATCGTATCACTCCTTCTCATCACTTTGACGGGAGGATTGGCGACCATGTATTTCCTGCGCCATATCAGCTCGATGCTCACCTCGGCGATAGACACCAACGTCGTGGCGCTTGATATGGCTCAAACATTGGAAAACTCCCTCGGAATGCAGAAGGGACTGGTGACCTACTACTTTGTGGATGGCGACCCGGAATGGTTGAACCAACTGGAGCGCTACCGTTCCGCCTTCGACGAAGCGCTCAGGAAGGGCAGGGGGCTTTCCTATACGGAGGAGCAGCGCGATCTCCTCAATAATATAGAGTCCAAATATATCCACTACAGCTATTTGCGAGATCAGGTCATAAGCCTTTCCAGAGCGGGAGACCGGGACGCGGGATTCAGACTGCATAAAGAGATTTGGTCTCAGTATGCAGCGATAAGAGAGCTTTGCGATCAGTACAAAGGGCTGCACTTGGCGAGCATCGACAGAGCCAGGGAAAGCATGCGCCCGCAAGTTCGTCTACTCAGTCTCCTCGCGCTTGCCGCCGTGCCGGGGGCGCTCTTTCTGAGCGGATTGCTGGTCTATTTTCTCATAAATCGGATTTTGGATCCGGTTAGGAGTTTGGCGCTCTCAAAGGAGCAGGAGAGCGGAAAGATGCGGGTCCCAGACGAGGTCGAGGCGCTCAGCCGCAGAGTGCACAGCCTGATGGAAGATGTCGACCATACGCAAATCCAGCTGCAGCAGAGCCGCGAGCATCTTCTTCAGTCGGAAAAACTGGCGATGGTTGGAAAACTTGCGGCCGGCGTCGCCCACACTATCAGGAACCCGCTCACTTCGGTCAAAATGAGGCTCTTTTCCATGGAAAGAACCCTCGATCTTACACCCGCTCAGAAAGAGGATATCGAGGTAATTTCCGATGAGATCCGCCATATAGACACGATCGTGAGGAACTTTCTCGAGTTTTCCAGACCTCCCAAGCTCAAGCTGCAGACAGTCAGTCCTTCGGATGTGGTGGACCGGACAATTCAGCTCTTGAAGCATCGAATCGAGTCCTACGGCGTGGAAGTACAAGTTTACAGACAAAGACGACTACAAGAAATCGAGGTCGATCCCGAGCAATTGATGGAGGTGTTGGTCAATCTCATTATCAATGCCTGTGATGCGATGGGCGAGGGGGGCACGATTGTGATTCGGGAGGAGGAAGGTTTTGCCGAGCCTTTCGGGCGCGTGGTGGTGATCCGGATCAGCGACAATGGCCCAGGGGTGCCCGAGTCGATCCGGGATCAGGTTTTCCAACCTTTTTTCAGCACCAAAGAAGAAGGCACGGGGTTGGGGCTCAGCATTGCCGCTCGTATCATCGAGGACCATCGCGGATGTTTGAATCTTCGATCCCGCGAGGGCAAGGGAACGACTTTTACGATTACGCTTCCCTGTAAAGAGGATAGAGCATGGCTTCGATACTGATCGTCGATGACGATCCTCAGTTGAGGCAGAGCTTCGAGAAGCTTTTGCGCCAGGAGGGGCATTCCATCAGGACGGCTTCCACGGGAGAAGCAGGCATTTCCATGGTGCGCGCGCATCAAGATCTCGATCTCGTGATCATGGACGTGCGTTTGCCCGGCATGACGGGACTGGACGCTTTCACTATCATGCGGGACATAGAGCCCAAACTTCCCGTAATTATCATGACGGCTTTCGGGACAACGGAAACGGCTATCGAAGCCACCAAGATGGGGGCCTTCGACTACGTGCTCAAGCCCTTCGATATTCCGGAAGTGCTGGTTGTCATCAAACAGGCTATCGAGGCCGGACGCTTCATGCGCTCCCGAGTCGAGATGGACGTGAATGATGCATCAGGGGAAGGTTCAACCGAGGCCATAATCGGTCGAAGCAAGGCCATGCAGGAAGTCTACAAGGCGATCGGACGGGTGGCCACAACCGATGCGACGGTGCTCATACGCGGGGAATCGGGGGCGGGCAAGGAGCTTGCGGCTAGAGCCATTTACCAGCACAGCATGCGCAGAGACAAGCCCTTTCTTGTGATAAACTGCGTGGCCATTCCGGAAACCCTCCTTGAAAGCGAGCTTTTTGGCTACGAGAAGGGCGCTTTCACAGGCGCAGTCAATCGCCGCGTGGGAAGAATCGAACAGGCTCACGGAGGGACGGTTTTCTTGGATGAAATCGGTGACATGCCCTTTGGCATCCAGTCGAAGATACTACGGCTTCTCCAGGAAAAAAGCATAGAGCGCCTTGGCGGGCGCGAGCCCATCCCGGTAGATGTCCGCATTATCGGAGCCACCAACAGGGACCTCGAATCCGCCCTCTCGGAGGGAAAGTTTCGAGAGGATCTCTACTACCGTCTGAAGGTCGTAACCCTGTGGCTTCCTCCTCTTCGAGAGCGGACAGGAGACATCTCGCTTCTTGCAGACTATTTTCTCGCTCGCTTTGCGAAAGAGATGGAGATAGACAACCCGGGCGTCACCGAAATGGCCAAGTCCATGCTCAATACTTACTCATGGCCGGGAAATGTTCGCGAGCTGTCGAATATCATGCAGAAAGCCCTGATCTTCAGCAGGGGATGCCCGATAGGTCCTGAAGACGTCGCCAACGCCATTGGAGGAGAGGCCCCGATGAAATGCGCCGATGGCGAAGCCCCCGAAGAGGCGATGCGCCGCTGGCTTCAGAAGGCTCTCGGAGCGGAGGGGGCCGAGAAGATGTTCGATGCGCTCATGGATCGCTTTGCCAGGATGCTCATAGGCGAAGCTCTCAATCTGACGGCGGGAAACCGCACCCACGCAGCCAAACTGCTCGGCCTCTCCAGACCGACGCTCATATCTAAGATTGAAAAGTACGGGATAAAGCTCGAGACTTCCGTTATGAGCGACCCGTGAATCGTTGACTGGCATCAGCATGAAGAGTCGCCTTTGGGAGGCCCTCCAAAGAATGCTCTTTTTAATGTGTTCAACACTCTTTTCGCCGCTTTCTTCTCAACCTGGCCGTTCCCCTCGACCTTTTCCTCAGGCGCGCACTCCGTTTCAATCTCGGGCGCTATGGGATCGAGCGCATGAAGCATTGCCTTTTCCATATCTTTATCTTTGACGCTGATGACCAGCCAGTAACCTATGCTCATGGCCAGCACTGCGCCTGCAGTCGCCCAAATGTAATCGGGGGTGATCTTCGCAAAGTCTATGATGATAACCTTACGGGCGATAGCCATAAGAGCGGTCGCCATGACGATCTTTACATGAATTACGTCTTCGCGCAGGTATATTGAAATATTGACAAATATTTCGATGGCGATCAGAACGGCCATAAAAGCCCCGAAGGTGTCAAGGATGTCGCTGATGGTGAGCATCATGAACGGGGGCTCCATCAGTCTCATGTACAGCACCCACGCAACATCCACCACGCCCCATAAAATGACAAAGGTCATCAGGAGCGCGAGCAATCGCACTGAAAAGCGAATAACCTTCCTCAATCCGTCAATCAGCGGTTCGCTGGTGTAACCCATGTCATCCATTCGATCATTCACCTTTTGCCATGGATACATTCTCGTGTAGATCGGGGTTATTTCTCACGGAGACTACCCTCCTGCGAGTCCATTTTTCGAAGCCGATTATCGTGTAAACAATAATTCCAGACGCCAGTATGCGCGCCCACGCCCAAAGTCCGATTGGCGCACTGTGAAAGATCCAATTCATAAAAGGCAGGTATGTGTAGAGCAGCTGAAGAGCGATCATTAGAGACACGCCCCCGAACAGCCATTTATTAGAGAAAAACCCGATCTGGAACATGGAACTGCTCAACGAACGGCAATTGAAAAGGTAGAAAAGCTCCACAAAAACGAAAACGTTGACTGCAATCGTGCGGGCTTCGGCCTCGCTGGCGCCGGCATACAGCTCCCATTCGAAAAGCAGGAACGAAAAAAAGAGGAGCAGAATTCCCACGAAAAAAATCCGCCAGAGCAACACACCTGTAAGTATGGGAGTTTCTGGATCTCGCGGGGCGCGTGACATAATGCCCGGCTCTTTGGGCTCGAAGGCGAGCATAAGCCCGAGCAGGACAGCGGTTGTCATATTGATCCAGAGTATCTGCACCGGCAGAATCGGGAGCGTAACGTTGGCTGCGATTGCGGCTAAGATGACCAATCCTTCGCCGATATTGGTCGGGAGCGTCCAGACAATAAATTTGGTAAGATTGTCAAAAACGCTGCGGCCTTCTTCAATCGCGGCTTCGATGGTAGCGAAGTTGTCATCGGTAAGGATCATGTCTGCGGCTTCCTTGGCTACTTCTGTTCCGGTAATGCCCATTGCGATCCCGATATCCGCTCTCTTCAAGGCAGGGGCGTCGTTGACTCCGTCTCCGGTCATGGCCACGACGTGCCCACGAGCCTGTAAGGCCTTGACCAACCGTAGCTTTTGCTCGGGATCGACTCTGGCGAAAACCGCGGTCTGTTCGACCCTCTCAACAAGATCGTCGTCCGAAACCTTCGCCAGGGCTTTGCCCGTAATGACCGGGCTCAGCTTGCGCTCGCAAACCAAGTCCTCACACAAGCCGATCTTTTCCGCGATCGCGGCGGCGGTAATCGCGTGGTCCCCTGTGATCATCTTGACTTGTATGCCGGCGTTCTGGCAGGTTTTGACCGCTGCTACAGCTTCAGCGCGCGGTGGATCGATCATTCCCTGCAAACCAAGGAAGACCAGGCCCGATGATACATCTTCGTGCTCAATTCCAGCCTGATGTGGCGGCAGCTCCTTTCTGGCCAGCGCAAGGACGCGCAATCCTTTTGATGCCATCTCCTCAACTTCCCTGTGTATCCACTCTGTGTCCAACGGCGCCTTTCTTCCCGCCGCATCGAGAGACTCCACGGAATGGTCGAGGATGACCTCTACGGCCCCCTTCACGTACGCCATCCTCGGTTTGCCCGCTTCCCCCGAGTATAACGTCGCCATGTATTGACGTTCGGATTCAAAGGGGATAGCGTCGATTCTCCGATATCCGTTTGAAGCGTTTCGAGCCGAAAGACCTCCTTTCACTGCCGAGACGATGAGCGCGCCTTCCGTAGGGTCGCCATGCACCTGCCACCGGCCCTCTTCTTCTAGAACGACGCTATCATTGCAGAGAAGCCCTGCTCGCAAACATTCTACAAGCGCTTCTGATTGAGCTGCATCGATGGACTCCCCTTCCTTGAGGATGTCTCCGGAGGGGGCGTACCCCGAGCCGGTTATCTCGAAGCGCTCGCCTCCCGCCAAGACTTCTTGGACCGTCATCTGGTTTTCTGTAAGAGTTCCGGTCTTATCCGAACAGATAACCGTGGTGCTTCCCAGTGTCTCCACGGCCGGAAGCCTCCGGATGACGGCGCGACGCCGGGCCATTCGCGAGACTCCGATAGCGAGCGTGATGCTCATGGCGGCTGGAAGCCCTTCGGGAATGGCTCCAACAGCAAGAGCCACCGCAGCCATGAACATATCGATCGGAGGCTGACCTCGCGAGATCCCGATTGCGACAGTAGCCGCAGCCAGGATGAGAATTGCATAAAGCAGGAGGTGACTGAAACGGGCAATCTTTTGAGTGAGAGGCGTATCCAAATTTTTGGTCGCAGAAATGAGCTTGGAGATCCAACCCACCTCGGTTTCATTGCCGGTTGCGATCACTACGCCGATCCCATGGCCGTAGGTCACCAGGGTCGACGCGAAAGCCATGTTCGATCGATCTGCAAGAACAGCATCAGGCTCAAGAACATCGGTTTTCTTCTTAACCGGAACCGATTCCCCCGTAAGGGTGGATTCATCGATTTGCAGGTCTCGAAGCTCTATCAGCCGCATATCGGCGGGAGTCTTATCTCCCGCCTGCAAAATGATAATATCGCCGGGAACCACTTCTGTCGCCGAGATTCGCCGCCTTTCCCCGCTTCGCAGCACCGTAGCCTCCGACACCATCGTCCGGGCAAGAGCTTCGATGGCTGAGAGGGCTTTGGACTCCTGGATAAAGCCAACAATAGCATTCACGATCACGACCCCGAAAATGACGCCTGAGTCGACCCATTCTTCCAGGAACGCCGTAATAGCGGACGCAGCCAGCAAAATGTATATGAGAGGCTGATGAAATTGCAGGAGAAAGCGCAATATGGGACCTTTGCCTCTTTTTCCCGTGATGAGATTTAGGCCGAACCGCTCCTGCCGATCATTTACTTCCACTTCATTGAGGCCGGTTTCGGGATTGCTTTCTAATGCGCCCAGCACCAAGTCCGCGGGCATATTATGCCAATTTTCTCTGCTCGTTCTTTCCACTGGTCGATTCTCCTGAAATCTATTGCCCCAAAACACATGGCGATGACACAAATGAACGAAATGACGAAGATAGCCTCTTCGTCAACACTCGCATTCTTCATGATTGCAGCATGCTTTGATTGATGCGCCATGTGAAGAGCTAAAAACAAATGTTTAGCTCTCGTGCAAGTTAGTCAGTCGGCAGTAAGCAGTCAACCAAGAGCTGGTAAGCTTTGATGAGCGCTTCTGGGGACTCGGGATCGCCGATCGGTTATTCGGGATAGCGGAATCTCAGACTTTCAGTTGCCTGCTTTCTGCATCCGAAGTCTCCACAGGCAGTTTGTCGCCGATCCCTGCTTCTCGATCCAAACGATATTTTTCCAGGTAAAACTGGTGGTCCATCATCCTCTTGGATAATCTATACCGCAGATAGGCAATCCAGAGTGCGATAACGGCAAGAAGCACAAAAGGGGTCAAAGCAAACCATTTGTTTTCTTTAATCACGTTCATGCCGCCTTCCACCAATTCTGACAGAAAATTGGGAACCATCCAAAAGGTAAGCGCCAGGAAGCCGATAGCGGCTCCGAGGTAAAAGATGGAATGGCTGCTTAGGAACATCGTCCAGGATATGAAGGGATGCCTTTGACCATAAACTACCGGGAACCCTTCGCCGCGTTCGGGCTCGCTCCCATGGAGCAGCGTCAGGTAGACTCTGATGAGATAAGAGATCAATAGGATCAACACTATTGGGACGCCGACGGAAGCGGAAACCCATGCTCGGACGGGAAAAGGCTTATTGACGCTTTTTATCTCGACGTCGTAATTTTCCAGGTTCCCATGCTTTCTCTCGAAATACCACCTGTCGATATGCGATACAGTATTGCCGGAGGTTCTGTAGACGACATAACCTTGCTTGTCCTTGACTTCTATTCTGGAATATTCTCCCGAGGAGCTTGCCGAAGCGATGTATATAACCATCTCCAGACACAGAAAGCCGACCACGCTGATCGCCAAGGCAATCAATACGCTGTTCTTTCTCTCGAACAGATCCATCAGGCTAAGTCTTTTGGACATCTTTGCGCTCCTCTAACCTTAAGCTCCTTCATTGCATAATCCTCAGAATTTCATCGCGATCCAAAGCATCATTCGAAATATCCATAAAGTAATCCCGGAAGGCAAGATTTCAATTGAAGCAGAAGGCGTCTTGTCCTCGGAGATGCTTTTATACCAGAAAGCTCATACCGCTCAAGATCGCCTGAAAGTGCGCGCATCCTTTCTCCATGAGATGTATAATAAGGATGGCCTGGTTGAAGAGACGGTCCACAATCTTGGGAGAAATTATTGAAGAGTGATGACAAAGCTATGTCCTTTGGCAAACAGGTTGTTTTTAGCGCGCGCGGCGTCAGCAAAATCTACCGAATGGGTGAAGTTGAAGTAACAGCGTTGCATGAAGTCGATATAGATCTTTATGCGGGAGAGTTCGTCGTTTTGCTGGGACCATCCGGAAGCGGGAAGTCGACGCTGCTCAATATCCTCGGCGGTCTTGATGCGCCAACTGGGGGGATGGTGCGTTACCGGGACGAGGATCTGGTTGCCTTTGACGATTCTGCGCTCACGCAATATCGAAGGGAGCATATTGGATTTGTCTTTCAATTCTACAATCTTATCCCAAGCCTCACAGCGCGGGAAAATGTTGCGCTGGTGACCGAGATCGCTTCGCATCCGATGACGCCCGAAGAGGCGTTGCGCCTTGTCGATCTTACTGGCAGAATGGACCATTTCCCTTCCCAGATGTCGGGTGGAGAGCAGCAACGTGTCGCTATAGCGCGCGCTATAGCCAAGCGCCCGGATGTGCTGCTCTGCGATGAGCCGACAGGAGCGCTCGATGCAGAAACCGGCATATTGGTGCTGGAAGCCATAGATCGAATAAATCGGGAGATCGGGACAACCACCGTTGTCATCACTCACAACGCGATCATCTCTGAG
>CAZOEL010000046.1:0-55628 GCA_964578835.1 uncultured Syntrophobacteraceae bacterium
CCTCTCCCTCAGGGAGAGGGGGCCCGCTTCCACCGGAAGAAACGATGTTGACGGTTCACTAGGATCGAAAAAGCAAAACGCGAGTTATAAGGAAAAATCATGATGATCGATACGCACGCCCACCTGGATTTCCCTGAATTCAAGGACTTGGGCGCAGTGCTCGAGAGAGCGCATAAGATGGGAGTTGGTGAAATAATCACTATTGGGATAGACCTGGCCAGCAGCAAGACAGCCGCAGCTTTGGCGAAGGGACATCCCGAGATTTACGCGACAGTAGGGATACATCCGCATAATGCTCATCGCCTGGAAGATGAGGACTTGCTACTCTTACGAAACCTCGCCCTCGAGCGCGACGTAGTGGCCATTGGTGAGATTGGACTCGATTATTACTACAATCACCAGCCGCAAGCGGTTCAGCAGGAATGCCTGCGCCAGCAACTGGAGCTTGTTTGTGATCTGAGGCAAACCGTGGTTTTCCACATCAGAGACGCATTCAGCGATTTTCTCGAAATCGTCAGCGATTATGCCTCTTCCCTGAAGGGAGTCGTGCTTCATTGCTTTTCCGGAGACTGGGAGATAGCTGAAAGATGTCTGAATATGGGCTTTTTTCTCTCCATTCCCGGCACAGTGACTTTCCCGAAGTCTCTCGCACAGCAGGAGGTCGTGAAAAAGGCTCCCCTAGACAGGCTGCTACTGGAGACGGACTCCCCCTTTCTCGCTCCAGTTCCTTACCGTGGGAAAACCAACGAGCCTTCCTTCGTCTTCCATACGGCGAAAAGGATTGCCGAGTTGCGTCAAATCCCCTTGGATGAAGTAGCCCGGCAGACTACCCTGAACGCTCACTCCGTTTTTGGAATATCGAAGAGTTGAGGCATTTTTCTAGGATGGCGCAAACCATGTCTGCTCGACCCTGGCTGATATATCGCACTCTGCGGCCTTTGACTCTCGCTTCCGCTTCACCGCGCCGCAAGGACTTGTTGAGATCGGTCGGTCTCGATTTCGACATTGTTCCGAGTGGGATCGAAGAAACGGGAGATCCCGCTGAGCCCGCGGAAGCGCTTGGAAGAAGATGGGCTTCAGGGAAAGCCGAATCAGTTTCTATGCTTACACCCAATCGCTGGATCATTGCAGCCGATACGATTGTGCTCCTTGAGGGAGAGATATTCGGCAAACCGCAGGATGAGGGAGAGGCTTTCGGGATGCTTCGCCGACTGAGCGGTAAAGTCCATGAAGTGATCACGGCAATCGCGCTAGCTCATGGGGAAAGTCGAATCCTCCGGGTCCAGTCGGTGCGAACCCGCGTGAAGTTCAGAGACCTTTCGGAGGCGGAGATTAAAGCCTACGTCAGATCGGGCGAGCCTCTCGACAAGGCGGGAGCCTATGGCATACAGGGAATAGGCGCTTTTCTGGTTCATTCGATAGAAGGCTCATACACCAATGTGGTTGGACTTCCACTGGCGGAAACGATTCAGTGGCTTCTCGACTGCGGCGCTATAGCTCCGGCGGAATAGGTTTAGCCGAAGGCAGCCGGCCCTGATTTTATCAACATGAACAGGATGCAAAAGATGGCAACTGTCGCCGATAATCTTTCATTCATAAATAAGCGTATCGCAGAGGCTTGTTCGCGGGCCGGGCGAGATCGCTCGGAAGTGAAGCTGGTGGGAGTGACGAAGACCGTCCCTGTGTCTCGCATTCGAGAGGGAATCGAAGCCGGATTGAAAATCCTCGGTGAAAACTACATTCAGGAAGCCCGCTTGAAGATGGAAGAGCTGGCGGGTCTGGATGTTTCCTGGCATTTCATTGGACACCTTCAATCGAACAAAGCGAAGATCGCGGTTGAATCTTTCGACTGCATCCACACTGTCGATCGCGAAAGCCTGGCGAAAGAACTGGATCGACTGGCCGGTAAGATCGGAAGAGAGCTTCCCGTGCTGATAGAAGTCAATATCGGGGAGGAAGAGACGAAAAGCGGCGCCGACCCGAGGGGGCTTTTTTCTCTATACAAACAGATGCAGTCTATGGACGGCCTCATTGTGCGGGGCTTGATGATCCTGCCCCCCTACCTCGACGATCCGGAAGAGGTGCGACCCTATTTTCGGGCTTTACGTGAGCTGCTCGGTAAGTTGAAGGATATGTCGCAAACCCCGGAAGAGCTCAGGGAGCTTTCAATGGGCATGAGTCACGACTACGAAGCTGCAATAGAAGAGGGAGCAACCATGGTCCGCATTGGAACCGCTCTCTTTGGGCAAAGGCCTCTCAAAGGGAAGTAGCCTCATTTGGATTTCCCTTTGAGGCGGCGGCGTTGCGTTTCCGCGAGCGCGACGGCGCCCGCCGTAGCGGCGTTCAACGATTGGATCGCTCCGAGAGCGGGAATCTGAACAAGAAGATCGCATTGTTTCCGAATAAGGGGTCGAAGCCCCTTTTGTTCGTTTCCGATAATCAAGGCGAGCGGAGGAGACAGGTCCGCCTCATAGATCGATTGACTTCCCTCAACATCCAAACCGGCAATCCAATATCCGGTCTCTTTCAGGCGATCGATAGCGCGGGTTAGATTCGTAACCTGAATGACGGGCAGATAAGATGTTGCCCCTGCGCCCACCTTGATGACCACACTGGTGACTTTCGCAGAGCGGTCTTTCGGCAGCACAACGCCGCCGGCTCCGAGAAAGCATGCGCTCCTTAAGAGTGCGCCCAGGTTTTGAGGGTCCTGCACGCAGTCGAGAATCAAGAGCGGCTCGCGCGCGTCTACCGGGAGCTTCAATAACGTCTCCAGGTCGGCGTAAGCAAATTCGTCGGCGAGAAGAGCAACGCCCTGATGATGAGGGTGACCGACCAGGGCGGAAAGAGCGTCTCTTGTTTCCCGACGAACGGCGACGCCCGCCTCGCGTGCGGAGCCGACCAGTTCCTGGATCCTTTGATCGTCACGAGCGATGACCATCTCCCGAATCGAGGCGAATCCCGAGAGAAGCGCCTCCTTTACGGGATTTACGCCAGAAATCCAGATGCTTTGAGAAGGTTGTGGTCTACTTTTCATATCTGAGCGCCGCATGAGTAATAGGGCCTTATACGCCGGGCGATGCATCTAGGGAGGAGAGAATCTCCTTTAATCTTGGGGCCTGGACGTTCAGGCTGCAGCGGCAGGCGCGCAGGATGGCGTCCAGATCCTTAACCGCTTCATCGATGACATCGTTTATGATGATGAAGTCATACCATGCGGCTTCCTGCATCTCTCGACCCGCGGCCCCGGAGCGCCTTGCGAGCTGCTCCGCCGATTCCGTGCCTCGGTTCTTGAGTCGCTCCAGCAAAACAGAAGGGGATGGCGGCAGAATGAAAATCGTGCGCGCGTGCGGATGAGCGCATCGGACCTGCCGAGCCCCCTGCACATCTATGTCCAAAAGGATGTCGCTTCCTTGCGAAAGCCATTCTTCTATCTGCTCTCCATCCGTCCCGTAATACTGGCCATGGACTTCCGCCCATTCAAGAAAACGACCGGCTTGAATGCCTTCGAGAAACTTTTCTTTGGATAGAAAGTGATAATCCTTCCCTGGAACCTCGCCGGGGCGGGGCTGACGTGTGGTGCACGATACCGAATAACGAAGCTCGGGCCACAGGGGAAAAACGGTGTTGATGAGCGTGGTTTTCCCAACTCCCGACGGAGCGGAAATAATAAAGAGCTGTCCTCGTCTGGATATTGAAGTCATGTTCTCAATCTTTGATAAGCTTGGCGAGGCTTACTTCCTTGCCGTGCTCGCCCGCGAGCCGCTGTGCAATGGTCTCAGCCTGTACGCCGGAAAGGATGATGTGATCGCTATCCGTGATGATGATGGATCGAGTCCGGCGTCCCATAGTCGCGTCAATGAGCTTGTTCGCCTGCTTTGCGTCTTCCTTCAAGCGCTTCATCGGGGCTGAAGCGGGAGAGACGATCGCGACAATCCGGTTCGCCAAAACCGTATTTCCAAATCCTATGTTTAATAACCTGATCTCCATAAATCTGGCCTCGCTCGGACTAAAGATTTCGAAGTTGTGAGATCCCTGCAGACGTTGTTTCCATCTGCTCATTCAATGTTTTGAACCTGTTCTTTGAGCTTGCCGACCTCGCTTTTCATTCTGACTACCGTTTGATTGGTTTCGAGATCGCCGGTTTTACATCCTATGGTGTTGACTTCTCTGTGTAGTTCCTGAGCGAGGAAATCGAGCCTTCTTCCGTCCGCTTCGGTTGAGCCGGACAAAAGGGCGCGGATCTGATTCAGATGGCTTTTCAGTCTTACAATCTCTTCGTTTACGTCGGATCGCTCCGCCATGCAGGCCACTTCCTGAAGAAACCGGCTTTCTTCCACGGCCGTATCTCCGAGGAGCTCTTGAATTCTTTCTCGCAGACGATCCTTATATTCCTGCAGCATTTGATCTTTTCTACTTTCAATGGCGGCGAGCTCCTCGCTCAACGCCTCGATGCGCACAAGACAGTCTTTCGCGAGAGCCTCTCCTTCGAGGATTCGCATCTTATGGATTTGCTCCATAGCCTCGGTCGTAGCCCGTGTAAGAATTTCCTTGAGAGCCTCGCGGTCGGTGGATTGCTGCTCAGCAGGTTCAAAGATGTAGGGAATTCGCATAAGGCTGTCGAGCGTCGGAGGCTCCGCGCCAGGAAGTTGTCGATGAAGATCCTGGAGCTGATCCCAATAAAAGCGGGCCAGTTCTAGGTTGATCCTGGGGACTTTCTGAGAAGCGAGAGTCGTGTCGATCTGAACGAAGACCTCGATCCGTCCTCGCCGGAGGGTCTGAGAGATCTGCTTGCGAAGAGCTTCTTCAAATTCGAGATAGTTTTTGGGCAAACGCATCACGATGTCGAGCGAACGGCCGTTAAGCGTGCGGATTTCAACCGTTACGGAAAACCCGAGATCCACGACCTGGGCTCTGCCGAATGAAGTCATACTGTAAACCACGCCTGCCTCCTTCAATTTATAGCCCTGTTGGGCAGCTTTCCGTTGCGCTGAAAAATGAGCTTTTGCCTGAGAACGCTGAAATAGTGAAGCAAAATGGGCTCCTGATAATCGGGATAGGTCCAGGGGAGGCTGCGATAGGCCCCATCTTGATAAATCATCGTCAAATCGGCAAAGATTCCGGAGTGTAAGTAGATCCTGTGCGTATAATTCTTGCCCGTAGCCAACACTATGCGCTCTTCGCTCAAGAATCCCGGATCGATGTTCACCGTCCGTTTTCCTTCATGTGAAAAGGCAATTTCGACCTCATTGGTGAAAAGCTTGCTCTCAGCCAGAGTGTCGAGCTTAGCCAATTCGAGAAAGCTGCATATCTGACGATAGAGCGTCGGTCCCATTTCTTTTTTGTAGTAGTCCGTATAGGTAAAAGGAATGGGCTGGGTCATGAAATCCATAGGACCGAAGCGGTCGCATAGAATTTTCAGCGAACGTTGCTGCACTTCAAAATCTTGAAATAACAAACCGGCAATGAGCTTTACCGGTCGAGGTTCTTTTGGATGACTCATAAGAAAAATCTCGCAGATGACGCCGAGAGGCTATGAATATTTCCCTATGGCTGCTATCAGACGCTCGAGCGGAGCTGTCGCCGTTCCCAATTCTCCCACGACGATTCCAGCGGCCAGATTAGCCAGACGAGCCGCGTCGACGACGGAAAGCCCGGAAGTCATTCCCAAGGTGATGGCGGCTATGACCGTATCTCCAGCTCCCGTGACATCGAAAACTCGCCTGGCCACGGTTGGAATATGCTTGGCGTCGCCATCGCGCTGAAAAATGCTCATTCCATCTTTTCCTCGCGTGATCAGCACGGTTTGGCAGTCGAGACGCGTCAGCAAAGAACGGCCGGCTTCAGCGAGCGTCGCTTCGTCTTTGATTTGCACCCCGGACATTTGCGACGCTTCATGATGGTTCGGCGTGATCATGCTGACTTTCCGATAGAGATCGGCATGTTGAACCTTTGGATCGACCGTTACGGGAATGTGAGAAGCTGCATCCAGGGATCGAATTGCATCCATGAATTCGGGTGAAACGACTCCTTTAGCGTAATCCGAAATGATGATGGCGTCGATGCGGGGAAGGTTATCTTCGATGTAAGAGAGGATACGCTCAAGCGAGTCCTTTTGAAGCGGTTGACTGTTTTCCCTGTCGAAGCGCACTACCTGTTGATTCTGAGCTATGATTCGGGTCTTTACGGTCGTTGGACGGTCGGACTCGATTATCAGCCCTTCGGTCGGAACGGAGGCCTTTCTCAGTAGACTGACAAGCTGCCGACCTCCGGCATCGTTCCCTATTACGCCGGTAACCAATACTTTTGCCCCCATGGCGGCCACATTATTGACCACGTTGGCGGCTCCGCCCAGAAGCTGCGTCTCTTCCCGCACCTGGACTATGGGCACGGGAGCTTCGGGAGATATCCGGCTAACCTCGCCCCAAACAAACATATCCAGCATCAAGTCGCCGACCACCAGCACACGAGCGTCTACGAAACGGGCGGCAGCATCGGCCAGACGCTTTTCTTCTTCCGGGGTAAGCTGAAGGTGATTCGGCATGCGATCTGATTACTCTGCTATCGGCTTGGCTTCGTCAATCAACATGATGGGAATGTCATCTCTGATCTCGTAGAGAAGCCTGCATTCACTGCAAACAAGGCCGTCTCCCTTTTCATTCAAGAAAATAACGCCCTTACATTTCGGGCAGGCGAGAATGTCCAGTAGCTCTTTGCTTAGGGGCATTGATTCCTCTCTCATCCATGGTCTCGAGTTTCGGGTAATGACAACGCTCAGCGGTTTATGACTTTAACCTTGTTTCCAATACCGCCCTCGTCTTCCTCGTCCTTTTCCATATCAAGAATCTGCTGGTATGTTCCTATCGTGGATCGCAGCTTCGATTCCAACTGCACGCGCTGACGCTTGAGCTCTGTAATGTCTTCATGCAACTGGGCGGCCCTCTGATGAGCCGTCTGCAAGATCTTTTCCGCCTTCAGTTCTGCTTCGGAGATGATGAGCTTTGCTTCTTTTTCAGCATTCGCCTTCATCATCTCGACTGTCTTGTGGGCATTGAGAAGCACGTTGCGAATCGTCTTTTCACGGTCTTTGTACTCCTTGAGATCCTTGTCCCGCTCCTGAAGATCCCTTCGCAACGCTGTGTTCTCGGCTTTCAAACGCTGTACTTCTTCCGCCATCTGATCGAGAAACAGCTCGACTTCGTTCGGATCGAAGCCCATCCAGCGCTTTCGAAAACTCCTGTGTTGAATGTCCACTGACTTCCAATCCATTGACCCGGTTCCTTCTTCGTCTAGGAGCCCAAGCGCATAGCCATCCCTGCCAGGGACTGAACGAGAAACCTGTCCAAGAACATGATTATCAGAATGACCACCATGGGAGCGAAGTCGATGCCTCCGAAATATACGGGGAGCCGTCGTCGAATGGCGTCAAGCACTGGCTCCGTAGCGGTGTAGAGGAATCGCACAATGGGATTATACGGATCGGGGTTCACCCAGGAAAGAATAGCTCTGGCGATAACGATCCACATATATAGAGTAAGGGCAAGATGGAGGATCTCAGCCAAGGCCACGAATAAATTTGACACTACGAACATAATTCACCCAATTTTTCTACCCGAAGGAAATCTCGGTCTCTACAAGCGTCCGTTTTTTATATTGCTTCTTTTCACCCTCTTGAAACTACTGTTTTTCGCTTCTACTGTCAACTTGAAGTCTAACCAGCCATGATCTTGAGCCACGCCGCTACGCCATACCGGTGTTTCTGGCTCGATCGCGCTCCTTTTACAGGAAGGCCTCCATTTTTATACATTGACAAAAGAATACATATGAGACATAGATTTATTTAATAAATTTAACAAGAAGGGGAGAAATATGAATGGTTTGAGGCAGCATCGTTTTTCTGTAAGAGTGTTCTTTATTGTTTTGGTTCTTTTCGTATTTTCCGGTGTTGGGGTTGCAGCAGAGTTTTCCGCCGATTTCCTGGTGCGCACGAAAGGTGAGGAGGATATTTCAGGCAAGATCTTTGTCAAAGGCAAGATGATCAGACAGGAAATGAGCGAAGAGGGTGAGACGCAAATAATGATAGTCAGGCCCGACAAGTCGGTAACATGGATGCTGACGCCCGAGGAAAAGATGTACATGGAGATACCTTACCAGTCTTCCGAGGGCGAGAGCTTTGAGGAATGGTCGCTCGAAAAGGAGAAGAACGCCAAACTATTAGGCGAGGAGACCATCTCGGGCTATCCGACCAAGAAATACGAGCTCGTCGAAGATGGCGAAAAGTCTTATTTTTGGGTTTCCAAGAAACTCTCCTTCCCGATAAAGGTGGAAGATACCGAGTCCGTTATGGAATATAAGAACATAAAGGAGGGCAACGTTGCGGATGTCCTTTTTGAAGTCCCAGCGGGATATGAAAAGATGTCATTCCCTGCTGCGCCCCTGGACAAGAGCGAGCCTCAAGAATAGGACGGGATGAAGAAAGACGCCGGATGTCGGATAAACGCCATCGAGCATTGATTCGGAAGCTTCTATCCGCCATCCGGCATCAAATTCTATCGGACGGTTGATTTGGGCATGAATGAGCTGAAGCTTGAAGATTTGCTTGCGGATAAGGCTAATTTAGAGAATATCCTCAACAATTTTATGGAAGGAATTATCGCCCACGATAAAGACAGGCGGATTCTTTTCTTCAACCGAGTTGCCGAAAATATCACCGGATATGCCAAGGATGAGGTCCTGGGAAAGGACTGCCATGTTGTTTTCGGCAATCCTTTCTGTGGAAGCCGTTGCTCATTTTGTGGAGAGGCGCCCAATTCTCTGAAGAACATGACTTATCCGCTCAATTTCATCAATAAGAGAGGCGAGCTTCGCCGAATCGAAATGTCGGTGACCGGAATGACCGACGATCATGGCTGTTTTGTCGGTGTTCTTGCGGCGTTTCGCGACTTGACCGATCTTATCGGACTGAAGAGTCGCCTTGGCGAGCTGACGAGCTTTTCGGGCATCATCGGCAAAGACCATAAGATGATCCAGATCTTCGAGCAGATAAGAGAGCTTGCTACAAACGACTATCCCGTCCATATAAACGGGGAGACGGGAACCGGGAAAGAGTTGGTCGCATCCGCCATCCATAATGAGAGCAAAAGAGGCGCCGGAGCGTTTGTGCCCGTTAACTGCGGAGCGCTCCCCGAAGGACTGATCGAAAGCGAGCTTTTCGGACATGTCAAAGGCGCCTTTTCAGGGGCTATACGGGATAAGAAGGGTCGCTTCGAGCTTGCGCATGGCGGAACCATATTTCTGGATGAGATTGCTGATCTGCCTAAAGCGATGCAAGTCAAGCTATTGCGCGTTCTGCAGGAAGGGTCTCTCGAACGGGTGGGAGCGGAAAGAAGCGTCTCGGTGGATGTGAGGGTAATCAGCGCTACCAATAAGGATCTAAGGAAAGAGGTTGAAAAACAGAACTTCAGGGAAGATCTTTTCTACCGTTTGAACGTAGTGCCGGTTTCACTGCCGCCTCTCCGAGAGCGCCGAAACGATATCCCGCTATTGGTTGCGCATTTCCTCGAACAGGCCGCGAAGCGCGGCTCCAAGTCGCTCGGTCTGTCGAAAGACGCCCTTTCGGTCATGATGGATTACTCGTGGCCTGGAAACGTTCGAGAGCTTCAGAATGCGGTGCATTTTGCCATCGTCAAATCGAAAGGCAGGCTCATTCACCCGGAAGATCTTCCCATAGAACTGCGCCGCACGGACTATATCAAGCCGACTCCCGGTCCTTCTAAGAAGCTCAACCCCGATACCGTCATGGCCGCGCTCAAGGAGAGCGGCGGGAATAAGTCCAAGGCGGCGAAAATACTCGGTGTCGGACGGGCGACCCTCTACCGCTTCCTAGAGGAGATGCCGGCTGTTTCATGATACACTTCTGTATCGTGTTGTCTCATGAAACATCGCTCTGTTGCATCGATCTCCAGAATTCGGGTGAAGGACATGGAATTCCCCAATTTCAATCGGCTTCGAAGGATCCTTGGCAGCTGCGCGTCAAAGTGGAAGTGTCTCAAGTTGTCTCTTTTTCGATCGAACGCTTTTCTTCCCCGCGATCCTCTGCGTTTTCTAATTCACTGTAATCAATAATTTTCCAAGAATATCTTTCGCGATCTGTTATCTTGGTGCAGAGCTTGCTTCATGGATAGATCCAACAGGAATTGAGGGAAACTATATCCATGGAGGATATGGCTCTATGAAGCGCTGCAATGAAGTAATACAAAAGACTCTCGATCTGGCGCAACGCATGGCTGCAATTGCCGACGAGGGTGAGATGGTCCGGGAGGACGTCGGTTGCGGAGTTCTCTTTGGCGTTTTGAGGGATTCGGCTTACAAGATTGGAAGGCTGGCGGAAGAGGAAAAGGAAGCGCATATAAGAAAAGGCTGGTGGCCGGAGAATAATCTTTAGCCCCAAACTTTAAACTAATTACAATCAACAAAGGAGGAAAATCAGATGGGGACCAAAACTGAACAGAATCTCATGGATGCTTTTGCTGGGGAATCTCAAGCCAACCGCAAATATCTCGCCTATGCCAAACAAGCAGAAAAAGAAGGTCACCCACAGGTCGCAAAGCTCTTCAGAGCCGCCGCGGAAGCGGAAACGGTCCATGCCCATGCGCATCTTAGAGCGCTGGGAAAGGTAAAGAGCACCGCTGAAAACCTCAAGGACGCAATAGCCGGAGAGACTCACGAATTTAAGGAGATGTATCCGCCCATGATCAACGCGGCCAAAGAAGAAGGCAACAAGGCGGCTGAGCGCAGCTTCGATTACGCCAACCAGGTGGAAAACATCCATGCGGATCTTTACCAGAAAGCTCTTGATAATATGGGCTCGCTTCCCGAAGTGGATTATTACGTCTGCTCTGTTTGCGGATATACCTGCGAAAGCGCGCCGCCCGACAAATGCCCCGTGTGCAATTCAGCCGCCAGCGCGTTCTTTAAAGTGGCCTAATCCTCAGGACCCCACAAGTCATAATCAGGCATGAGAATATCAGGAGATGTTTATGGGCTGGAAGCTGTGCAGAGACCCTCATCATGGCTTTCGACTCCCCGTCTCCTATATTCTCGCTGAAGAAACGGGAGAATGGCGTTAATCCTGTTTGGAGTCGGGAAAGGAGCAACATAGTATGGACGCTTTGATGTTATCGCGCCTTCAATTTGCAGCCGCAACCTTTTTCCATTTCCTCTTCGTTCCCCTTACCCTTGGCCTTTCCATTCTTATCGCCATAATGGAGACCTACTATGTGAGGACAGGGGACGAGGAGTATAAACGAATGGCAAAGTTTTGGGGAAAGCTCTTCCTCATAAACTTTGCAATCGGCATTGTCACCGGCATCACTCTCGAGTTCCAGTTCGGAACCAATTGGTCCAGATACTCCAAATACGTGGGAGACATTTTCGGTTCGCTGCTGGCAATCGAGGCAACTGTGGCGTTCTTCCTGGAAAGCACATTCATAGCCGTTTGGGCTTTCGGCTGGAACAAGCTTTCTCCCAAAGCGCACGCGGTTAGCATCTGGCTTGTGGCCCTGGCTGCAAACACCTCAGCTTTGTGGATACTCATCGCAAACGGCTGGATGCAGAACCCTGTCGGTTATGAGATCAGAAACGGAAGAGCCGAGCTCACAGACTTTTTCGCAGTAATCACTAACCCTTTCGCCATGCACCAGATTGTCCATACGCTAGGCGCGGCATATATTCTGGGCGGCTTTTTCGTGATGGCGATCAGCGCCTATCATCTGCTTCGCAAACAGAATATTTCATTCTTTAAAAGATCTTTTCGCATTGCTTTGACTTTTGCTCTCATCTTTTCGGTTGGAGAAGTCCTGCACGGGCATGTGCATGGAGGAGAGGTCGCCAGAGTGCAGCCCACAAAGCTGGCGGCCATGGAATCGCTTTGGGAAACGAGAGCGGCTGCGCCGCAGTATTTATTTTTGATCCCTGATGTGGAAAATGAACGCAATCATGTCGAGCTCTTCGGCTTTGAAGGCGCTCTCAGCATGCTCGCTTATCATGATCCAACGGCTACCGTGAAGGGCTTGAAAGATTTTCCAAAGGAAGAGAGGCCTCCGGTGCTCCTGACCTTTCTCTCCTTCAGAATAATGATCGTTCTCGGCTTTACTTTCGTCGTTCTCACCATGATTGGATGGCTCAAGCGGAACAACCTCGAGAACAGTCCGGGTTATCTCAAGGCGATGATATACGCCGTGCCTCTTCCCTATATCGCCTGCCAGGCGGGATGGGCGGTGGCGGAGGTCGGCCGGCAGCCCTGGGTGGTCTATGGAGTGATGAAGACTGCAGACGCGGTCTCGCCGGTCAGCGACAGCCAGGTTCTTTTCTCATTCCTCGCTCTCGTTGGGATCTACACGATTCTTGGGATTGTCGCCTTTTATCTCCTGATCAGTTATGCCCGCAAGGGACCTCAGCCGCAGACAACGATGTTCGAAAAAGGGAGGGCTTAAGAGATGCTTGAATCGATCTGGTTTGCTCTTTGGGGGATTTTGTGGGCGGTTTACTTTGCCCTGGATGGCTTCGATCTGGGGCTGGGAACGCTCATGCCCGTTCTTTCAAAAAACGAAGTCGACAGACGCATGATTTACAGCAGCATAGGACCGTTCTGGGATGGGAACGAAGTCTGGCTGATCACCGCAGGCGGCGTGACCTTCGCCGCATTTCCGACCGCTTACGCTGTCATGTTCAGCGGCTTATATTCGGCTCTCATGCTGATTCTCTTTGCGCTCATTTTGCGGGGCGTCGCCATTGAGTTCAGAGGTAAGGTCGAAAATGCCCGTTGGAAGGCTATCTGGGACATTTGTCTCACTATCGGAAGCTTTCTCCCTGCATTGCTTTTTGGAGTGGCCTTCGCCAATATTTTTCAGGGAATTCCAATTGACGGGGAAGGCATATTCAAGGGAACGCTTTTTTCTTTGCTCAATCCTTACGGACTGTTCGGCGGGGTGCTGTTTGTCCTCTTGTTCATGGTGCATGGCGCCTTATGGCTTGCGGTGAAGACCGAAGGGCCTTTGCACGAGAGGGCCGGATCGGTTGCGGCAAAGCTTTGGATAGCGCTGGCGATCGTCGCAGTCGGTTTTTTGATCGCCACATGGTTTTCCACCCGGCTTTATGACAACTACATACAAAACCCCTTCTTTTTTGTGGTTCCTTCCATACTGATCCCGCTGCTTGCCGTCGGCGGCCTGGTCATGACGCGGGTCTTCATGGCAAAAGACAAGTGGTGGAACGCCTGGTACGCATCCGGCGCAACCATTATCGGCGTGACTCTTTTTGGCGTCGTGGGACTTTACCCCAACCTTCTGCCTTCTAGTCTGGATCCCTCTTTCAACGTCACGGTATTCAACTCTGCTTCGAGCCAGCTCACCTTGAAAATCATGCTTGGAGTAGCGCTGACCTTCGTACCCATCGTGCTCGTCTATCAGATCTGGGTCTATAGACTCTTCAGAGAGAAAGTGCGCGAAGAAGACGTGGGCTACGAGGTCTACTAAGGATACTCCGTCTACGATAATACTCTGCAGGAGAGGCGTCCGGAATCCCCGACGCCTCTCCTTTTTATTTGCATGGAAAAGGATAGTATACTATCCGGATGATCAAATATTGGAAATTGACAAAGTAAGGTCCATTGGAAAGAAGGAAGAAGCATGTCATCGACAGATAAAGGAATTGAGCAAATAGAGCTTGATAAACGGATCATCTTCGCTCTCGATGTGGAAAGCCCGAAAGAAGCCAGGGAATGGGTGGAAAAGCTCGACGAGCATGTCAAGTTCTTTAAGGTGGGGTTGCAGCTCTTTTTAGCGGGCGGATTCGAGATTATCGACTGGATCGTTAAAAGAAACCTGGAAGTCATGGTGGATCTCAAGTTTTTCGATGTTCCCCAGACAGTCGCCTCGGCGGTTGCTCAGCTCAAGGATCGGGGTATTTCCCTTACGACGGTCCACGGCAACGACGCGATGTTGAAAGCCGCGGTAGACGCCGCCCATGGCGTGAAAATCCTTGCCGTGACTGTGCTTACCAGCCTTGATCAAGGGGATGTCAAAGACCTTGGCTTCGCATGCTCTGTAGAGGACCTTGTTCTCTCGAGAGCCAGACGCGCAATCAGCATGGGCTGCGATGGCGTTGTTTCCTCAGGTTTGGAAGCCCCTCGCCTTAGAGGAGAGCTTGGAGACAAATTCCTTATCATTGTGCCGGGGGTGCGTCCCGTGGAAAATCGATCGGATGACCAAAAAAGGATCGTCGACGTGAGGACTGCGTTTCTCGATGGCGCCAGCTACGTCGTTGTTGGGCGCCCGATAAAGAGAGCGGACGATCCTTTGGCGGTGGTCGCCCGGATGCAGAAGGATATTGCGCTCGCTCTGAGTGATAGAAAAGGACGCTGATCTCTCGTAAAAGCGGCGACTATTCATTGATGGCAACATCCTAATATATTATAATTAGAAGCTAAAAGGGATACTTGGAGCTCCCTCCGCAAGCAATGAGCTGCGTATCTGAGCAATGATTATCATGATGATTGAGATCTTGTAGCAGTCCGGGCTGTTGCTCCTGAAGGACGGCCCACGCCCCGACATCCCGCCTGAGAGGCGGCGATGAGGATATTCATCGGGCATGGCTTCAACTTTTGTAAACCGATCGGGATAGAGTCATGATAATCAGGCCGACAGAAGTCACCGGATCTCTTCTCACCATCGGAGACGAAATCCTTCTGGGCGACATACCCAACGGTAATGCCCATTACATTGCCTCCATCCTCCGTTCCAGAGGATTCCGATTAGACCGGATATTTACGGTTGGAGACTGCGAAGAAGAAATCATGGAGGTTTTGTCTCATTGCATGGAAAAATGCCATTTCCTCATTGTAACGGGAGGACTGGGGCCCACTGATGACGACAGAACCTGCGAGGCCGTGTCGAAGGCTTTCGAGCTTCCTTTAGCCCTGGATCAAGCGTATTTGAATTGGCTTCAGAAGAGGCTCAAGGAATTTGGGATATCCTGGTCGGAGCATGTCGCCAGAATGGCTCATATGCCTCTGGGAGCTGTGAAACTGGGCATGGACATGGCGGGTTTTTTCATAGAGCACCGCAAGATTCCCTGTTATTTTCTGCCGGGAGTGCCGCACGAGATGAAGATTTTATTGTCTCAGATGGTGCTTCCCGACCTGGAGGAGCGGTTTCCGAACCGGTTATTCTTTGCCAAGCATGTGCTGCGCGTCCAGGGCCTTGCGGAATCCGAGCTCAACCGACGTCTGAAGGATTTGGATTGCAGCGATGAATTCGAGGCTCAGATAGGGTATTTGCCCCAGATCGGTGAAAACTGGGTGACCCTGCTTGTTTCCGGGGACTCCGAGGAGGCTGCTCGAGCGCGAGTGCTTCAGGCGGAGGAGAAGGTTATCTTACGACTCGGTTCTGAGCATATCAGCGGTCACAATGACGAGTGCCTCGAAAAGGTGGTGGGCCGACAGCTGCGCGAGCGAGGATGGAAATTGTCGGTTGCCGAATCATGCACGGGAGGTTTGCTATCGGGAAAGATCACCTCCGTATCGGGAGCTTCCGACTATTTTGACAGAGGGTTCATAACTTACAGCAATCAGGCGAAAATGGACCTCCTCGATGTGCCGGAGAAGCTTCTCCAAGCGCATGGCGCCGTGAGCGCTCCCGTTGCGGAAGCCATGGCTCGAGGCGCATGTCTCAACGCCGGCGCCGACGTCGCCCTTGCCATTACCGGCATAGCCGGACCGACAGGAGGGAGCAGGGAAAAGCCGGTCGGCACGGTTTTCATCGCGTGCGCAACTCCGGAAAAGGTAATCGTTGAAAGGCATCTTTTCGGCGGTGAGAGAGAGTACATTCAGGAAAGCTCGGCCCAGGCCGCGCTGGTGCTTCTTTGGAGGACATTGTCGTATGATCCGAACATTCATAGCCATTGACCTCCCGGATGCGGTTCGGGACTCTCTGCGAAGCCTTGAGCAAGAGCTTCTGAAGACGCAGGCTCCCGTTTCCTGGGTAAAGCCCGAGAGCGTTCACCTGACCATAAAATTCCTGGGCAATGTGGCGCCTGAGCAAATATCGAGCATTCAGGAAGCCATGCGGGAAGTTGCGGCGGCGACGGTTCCGTTTCGGATCAAGCCCCTGGGCTGTGGCGCGTTTCCTTCCATCAAGCAGATGAGGGTTGTCTGGGTTGGGCTGCGCGGTTTCTCCGAAGATAGCGAGCCGCTTCTTAAGCTGCAGCAGGCAATGGAAAAGACCCTGGCGCCCATGGGCTTTAAAGAGGAAGATCGGCCCTTCAAGCCTCACTTGACGCTCGGACGGGTGAAGGGTAGGCGGCATCTGCGGGAGCTTCAGGAAATTATTATGGCTAATCAGGCGTTTGAGGCGGAAGCTTTTGACGTTGACAAGGTTGTGTTGTATAAAAGCGAGTTACGCCCGGAGGGGGCTCGTTACTCGCAGTTGTATCGAGCAGAGTTTTCCGGAGCTGTTTGATTCTGAATTGACGACAACAGGTGGGGGTACTGAAGGCAGCCAGGGAACATTATAGACCCGAGGTTGCGGATTTGACTCTCCGGCGGTTCTGCCGGATTATTCTAGATAGCAGCAGATTCAGCGCCTTTGAAGACTTCTTTCCGATTCGACCGCTCGTTTGAATCTCAGCGGAACGCTGTGGCGTTTTCTCGAACCCGTGAGTATTTAAATCTACATCATCGAACGATTTGTCGCCACCGGCAGCTGGCCGTAAACACGAACCATATAAATTGTAAAGGAGCCCCGTTTATGGGTTTCACAGATGAACGACAAAAAGCTATCGACTCGGCCGTATCTCAGATTGAACGCTCTTGCGGCAAAGGAGCGATCATGCGGCTGGGAGAGGGCGCTCACAATGTTGAGATAGCAACCATACCCACAGGATGCCTTTCTCTCGATTTGGCATTGGGAATCGGCGGCATAGCGCGAGGCCGAATCGTGGAGATCTTCGGTCCGGAATCTTCCGGAAAGACGACTCTGGCTCTTCACATCATCGCCGAGGCTCAGAAAACCGGAGGCTTGGCGGCCTTCATAGACGCGGAGCATGCGCTGGATATCAATTACGCAAAGAAGCTGGGCGTGCAGATCGAAGACCTTTTGATCAGTCAGCCCGACTACGGCGAGCAGGCGCTTGAAATAGCTGAAATACTCGTGCGGAGCAACGCTATCGACGTGGTCGTGATCGATTCCGTGGCTGCGCTCGTGCCCAAAGCGGAGATCGAAGGCGAGATGGGCGATCCGCATGTGGGGCTGCAAGCCCGCCTGATGAGCCAGGCGTTGCGCAAGCTCGTATCCGCAATCAGCAAATCCAAGACCTCCGTTATCTTCATCAACCAGATCCGCATGAAGATTGGAGTGATGTACGGGACGCCGGAGACCACGACCGGGGGCAATGCTCTCAAGTTTTACGCCACCATGCGTCTCGATATTCGCCGTGGCGCTCCGATCAAAGACGGCCAGGAAGTCATCGGAAATCGGACCCGGGTGAAGGTTGTCAAGAACAAGATCGCGCCGCCTTTTAGAGAGGTCGAGTTCGATGTCGTCTATGGACGCGGGATTTCCAGGGAAGGGGATGTTCTCGATCTGGCCGTTGAAGCCAACGTGGTGGACAAGGCGGGCACCTGGTACTCGTACAGCGGAGAAAGGCTGGGACAGGGCCGTGAGAACGCCAAAAGCTTCCTGCGTGAGCATCCGGAGCTTCTTTCCGAAATTGAGCAAAAGATGCGACAGATTCATGACTTGAACCTTGTCGTGGCGCCTGCTGAGCCGGTTCCGTCTCTAGCGGAATAGCGCTCGGATCTTTTCAGATATCGCCAGGCGTCGGATATCGCGATATCCGACGCCTGGCTTTATTCGTTCTTCTCCCGGGGAAGGAGGAGATTCATGATATTGAGCCTCGACGATGCACAAATATCAACCCTATCCAACAATACAGCAATTCGCGATGCGTAATTCGAGGAGATTTTCCTGATGAAAGCCAGTGAAATCCGGAAGGCGTTTCTTGATTTTTTCCAACAAAGGAGCCACAACGCGGTCAAAAGCTCGTCCCTCATTCCACATGACGACCCGACATTGCTCTTCACGAACGCAGGGATGGTGCAGTTCAAACGCTCTTTTCTCGGTGAAGAGAAGCGCCCTTACGCACGCGCTGCGACGAGCCAAAAATGCATGAGGGCAGGGGGCAAGCACAACGATCTGGAAAATGTGGGCAGGACTGCCAGGCATCATACCTTTTTCGAAATGTTGGGAAACTTCTCCTTCGGAGACTACTTCAAGAAAGAAGCGATAGAATTCGCATGGTTCTTCCTTACGGAGACGCTCGGCCTCCCAAAAGATAAGCTCTACGCGACCATCCATGAAGGGGATTCCGCAATGCGGCTGGGCCCGGATGAGGAGGCCGGAGGCTTTTGGGAGCGCTATCTGCCTCGGGAGCGCATTTTAACCTTTCCCACAAAAGACAATTTCTGGTCGATGGGCGATACGGGACCATGCGGGCCCTGCTCTGAAATCATAATCGACCAGGGGCCCGGAATCGGCTGCGGTTCTCCCGATTGTAAGCCCGGTTGCGATTGCGATCGTTACCTCGAGCTCTGGAACCTTGTATTCATGCAATTCAACCGCTATGACGACGGTTCGCTTGAACCGCTCCCGAGGCCGAGCATCGATACCGGGATGGGGCTTGAACGGATTGCCGCTGTGCTCCAGAGAGTTCCCTCCAACTACGATATCGATCTTTTCGCTCCCATCCGGGCTGCAGTGACCGATATGACCGGATACCATTACGGGACGCAGCCAGAAAAGGATGTCTCCGTCAAGGTCATCGCCGATCACAGCAGAGCCGCCGCTTTTTTGATCGGAGACGGGATTTTGCCGAGCAACGAGGGCAGGGGGTATGTACTGAGGCGCGTAATCCGGCGCGCATTGCGGCATGGCCGGTTTCTAGGGCTCGAGCGGCCGTTTCTTCATGAAGTCTCCGTCTCGGTAATGCGGGCCATGGAGGATGCCTATCCGGAGCTTCTGCAGAATAAGAGCTTTATTACTCGGGTCATCGTGCATGAAGAGGAAAGGTTCAGCGAAACCCTCGATAACGGGTTGAAGCTCCTTCAGAGCGAGATGAAGCGTCTCGAGGAAGAAAAAGCCAAAGTCATCCCTGGCGCGCTCATCTTCAAGCTTTACGACACATACGGCTTTCCCATCGATATCGTTACCGACATGGCGAGGGGACTCAAGCTCAGCACGGACGAGGCAGGATTCCAGGCATTGATGGACAAACAGCGGGAACAGTCCAGGATGTATTGGAAGGGCAGCGGCGAGCGCGAGATATCGGGGGCTTACCATCAGCTTTCCTCCCGGGGCGTATCGACAGCATTCAAAGGATACGAGACGCTCGAGGCGGAATCTGCTGTGGTCGCGCTGATTAGAGATGGCGTGACTTTGCAGGAAGCCGGCGAGGGGTCTGAAGTGGAAGTCGTTACCGCGGAAACGCCCTTTTATGGGGAAACTGGAGGACAGGTGGGAGACTGCGGCGAGATTCTTGCTCCTTCCGGAAGACTGGCTGTCTCGGACACGTTGAGACTTCCCGGAGACATTTACGTGCATGTGGGAAAAGTCATTGAGGGACGCCTCCGGGAAGGAGACATGGTGCGGCTCAAAGTGGATGAGAGTCTGCGCCGCGCAACCCAGCTCAACCATACCGCAACCCATATTCTGCATGCCGTGTTGCGCAATGTGCTGGGAGATCACGTCAAGCAGGCGGGCTCGCTCGTCGCTCCTGACAGGCTACGGTTCGATTTTACTCACTTTGCGGCTCTTACCCCTGATGAATTGACCGAAATCGAGCGGCAGGTGAACGAAAACATTCGCGTCAATAAGGCTCTCGAAGTCCATGTGATGGATCTCGAGGAAGCTTTGAAGACGGGCGCCATGGCTCTTTTTGAGGAAAAATACGGCGATCGCGTCAGGATGGTGGAAATTCCGGGCTTCAGCCGCGAGTTGTGCGGCGGCACCCATGCTCATCGCACAGGAGACATCGGCCTGTTTGTGATAACGCAGGAAACCAGCGTTGCGGCCGGCGTAAGAAGGCTTGAAGCCTTGACGGGGGCCGGCGCCATGGCTTACGTGCAAAGACAGCAAAATGTCCTTCGACATGCCGCAAATCTGTTGAGAAGCGCTCCGATGGATGTTGCAGATCGCATAGAAAAACTCTCCGCACAGCAAAAGCAGCTGGAAAAGGAATTGGAATCGCTCAAGGCGTCGCTTGCTAGCCGAAAATCCGTGGATATGCTTGCGCAGGCGACAGATTGTGGAGGCATAAAGCTTCTGGTAACCCAAGTTGATGCGGATAACCCGAAGATCCTTCGTGAAATGAACGATCAATTCAAGGAGCGTATGAAATCCGGCGTCGTCGTGCTCGGAGCCGCCCATGAAGGAAAGGTCTTCCTGCTGGCGGGCGTGACCCAGGATCTAACCAAGCGCATTCATGCCGGCAATCTGATCAAAGAGATCGTGCAGGAGGTCGGTGGAAGCGGAGGCGGGCGACCGGATATGGCGCAGGCGGGCGGCAACAAACCGGAAAAGCTGAAGGATGCCCTTGATCTTGCGAAGAGGCTGGTCGAGGAAAAGTTGTCGGTTTGATGCGGATTCCCAGCCCTAATTGTTTAGAGGGCTTTTTGTTTGCTCCTCGGGATCGACAGGGATAAGAAGGCGACTGTCGATTCCGAGGAGCATGAGCTATAGCCTATCGACCCTGCAATTGGAGAGCAGGTCTTCTACATCATCCGATATTGCTTCACGAACATGGGTTAATGGGAAATGCGCGCCGCAATCCTTGCAGCGCCAGAACACTTGCTTTCAAGTACGTACCAATGCGAGCTCGCTCTTACATTTCGGGCATTCCAACGGGGATTCTCCTTTTCTGCGTACTTAAAATTTTCCAGCGTGTTTGGGCAAGAGCTTGTCTTATAATCATTTTCCTTTTACGCGGCAATACAAAACAGAGCAGCTTTGACACTCGCGCTTTTTTGCGGATTCATTCTTTTTATTTGACTAAATTATTACTAATGCTTACTTTTTAAGAACTATAATGTTATAATGCATTTTTCACTCCGATCTGCCGATCTTGATGAAAAAGAGCGTGTGCAGGAGGGGAAGTAAGCGAGTGTACAATAGGGAGCAGTCTGAGTAGGCGCTCTCTTATAGGAGGAAGACATGAAATCCTTTTCATCTGAAAAGTGCGTACCCTTGGATGTTCTGCTTAGCAGTGAGGAAATGAAGGGCGATATCAGCAGCCTCATTGAAGAGGGAATCCTGGGTGGCGGTTTCGGTGAGACGGGAATCGCTCTTGACGATGCTGACATAGTCGAAGAGCAAATGGAAGCCGAGGATCTGGATGAGGAGCAGTGCTCCGATGAGGAGGAGGACGATGAGAGCGCGGGAACTTGCCGTCCTTCCCTCGACCAATTTGAAGACGATCCGGTTACCTGTTATTTGAAAGAAGTTTCCAGTTATCCTCTTTTGAGTCAGGATCGTGAAATTGAGCTTGCCTTAATTATTAGAAAGGGGCAGGAGCGGCTGGTCGAAATGGTTGAGGAGAACCAGTACGGCCTCAAGCCTCTGCAGGACCTGCATAGTAAGGTCGAGAAGCTGCTTTGCCATGAGCAATCTTTTCCCGGCGTGAGAGACAAGATTCTCAAGGTGATTGTGCGCACTATGGAGCGAGCGGCGCACGATCATCCGGACGAGTCGTTATATTGGGAGCTGCTGCTGGAAGCCCGATCCATCATGAACGCCATAGATGCGGCTAAGCAGGAAATGGTGAAGGCCAATTTGCGTCTGGTGTTGAGCATCGCCAAACGGTATCGTGGCCGTGGGATGAGCTTTGATGACCTCATCCAGGAAGGCAACCTGGGTTTGCTCAAGGCGGTCGGCCGGTTCGATCACACCAAAGGGAACCGGTTCAGCACTTATGCAACCTGGTGGGTTCGCCAAAGCATCATACGGGGCATCTACGACAAAACGCGGACAATTCGGCTGCCGGTTCATTTTATCGAACTGAAGAATTTGTTCTTCAAAGTTTTCTATGAGCTCCTCAAGGAGCTCGGTCGCGAGCCGACTCCTCAGGAGATCGCAGACAGAGCCAAACTGCCTCTGGACAAGGTCCAGATGGTGCTCACCCTGGCCGCTCAGCCCGTATCTCTCGAAACGCCGATCGGAGAAGACGAGCAGCGCCTTGGGGATTTCATCGAAGACGATCGAGCCGCTTCTCCCATGGAGGAATGCTCGGATAAGGAGCTGGCGGAAGTTACGCGCAGTCTCTTATCGAGCCTTCAGCCGAGGGAAGAAAAGATACTCCGGCTCCGCTTCGGCCTGGACGGACAACCTGCGGAAACACTCGAGAAGATAGGCAAAACCTTCAACGTGTCCAAAGAGCGAATTCGCCAGATAGAGAAGAAGGCGCTGAAGAAACTTCGCAACCCGAACAGGCAGGCATCTCTGAAAACCTTTATGGATTAATGGCGTAACCCCACCAGTCTCTAGAGCTTACTGCAAAACTCCTTCAACGTCGCCCCGGCTTTCGTCGGGGCGACCGTATTTGCGGCCATCAAAAGGGACTCCTTCCACTTTCGAGCATAGAGCTTCAATTGCAAGCTTCATAAGCCATCCGTTTAAGAACCGGAAAAAATACTTCCCCTCTTTCAGCAAATGTGTAATGAAGTCTTTTTGGCGCATATTGCTGCTGGGGGATTGAGCTTTGTTTAAAAGAATAAAGATTTGAGGCCTGTTTTTTTATGCAAAATAATCCGGCTGTCGCCGATGTGCAATTGAGCAAGTCCTCTGACAACATTCTCACGCTGCGCCTCTTGGGAAACTGGCTACTGCGTGAAGAAGCTCCCTCAGCCGACGATGCGCAAAGAAGGATAAAGGAACATCTTCCGGTAAGTTCACTTGCCTTCGAAGCTTCAGATCTTTCCGGCTGGGATTCCTCGCTGTTGGTCTTTCTCGTAAATATTTCCCGCTACTGCTCTCAAAACGATATTTCCTTCGACAGCTCAGGCCTGCCTGAGGGGATAAGAAGGCTCATCACGCTCGCAACGGCCGTTCCCGAGAAGAAGGACGCCCAGAAACAATCGAAAAAAGAATCTTTTCTTTCGGCCATAGGCGGCGCAACGCTGCAGCTGGCGTCTTCTTTCCGCGAGATTGCTGATTTTATTGGGTCGATAGTAGTCAGCGGCCTTCTTTTCGTGAGAGGCGGCGCCACCTACAGAAAAGTGGACCTGATCAAGTTGGTCTATGAGTGTGGCGCCCAGGCGCTGCCCATCGTCTCTCTCATTAGCGTTCTCATTGGACTCATTCTCGCCTTTGTCGGAGCCATACAACTGAGAATGTTCGGAGCCCAGATCTATGTGGCCGATCTCGTCGGCATCGCTATGGCCAGAGAGATGGGCGCCATGATGACCGGCATCATTATGGCGGGGCGAACCGGGGCCGCCTTTGCGGCGCAGATCGGAACCATGCAGGTCAACGAAGAGATAGACGCCTTTAAGACTCTGGGCATTTCACCTGTCGAATTTCTCGTCATGCCGCGAATGGCCGCGTTGATTCTCATGATGCCATTCCTTTGCATTTATGCCGATTGTGTCGGTATTTTAGGCGGTTTTATCGTGGGCGTCGGCATGCTTGATCTCTCCTTTATGGAATACTACCACCAGACTGTGGAAGCCGTAAGTCTCACCAATTTTGCCATAGGCCTTGTAAAGAGCGTTATTTTCGGGATTTTGATCGCTCTTTCGGGATGCCTGAGAGGAATGCAGTGTGGCCGTAGCGCATTGGCGGTGGGCGCAGCGGCTACTTCCGCAGTAGTGACGGCGATTGTCTGGATCATCGTCACGGACGCGATATTTGCAGTGCTCACGCAGGTGCTCGGCATCTAAAGGAGTGGACGTGTGCCGGAAGAGGCTATGAACAAAGTTGAACCGCATATTACCGTGCAGAATCTCACGATGGCCTATGGAAGCTTCGTAATACAGCGCGACCTCAATTTTACGATCAACCGCGGCGACGTCTTCATTATTATGGGGGGAAGCGGATGCGGAAAGAGCACTCTGCTCAAGCACCTGGTCGGACTGAAGAGGCCCGCGACAGGAAAAGTCCTCTACGGAGACGTGAGCTTCTGGGATGCCGAACCGGATGAGCAGGACCGCCTCATGAGGCGATGCGGAATTCTCTATCAGAGTGGCGCCCTCTGGAGCTCCATGACTCTGGCGGAAAATGTGGCGCTGCCTCTTGAGACATACACGGAGCTAAGTCCTTCGCGGATAAAAGAAATCGTTTCCCTCAAGCTTTCTCTGGTTGGGCTTTCAGGTTTTGAAGGCTTTTATCCCTCCGAGATCAGCGGGGGAATGCAGAAGCGCGCAGGTCTGGCCAGGGCCATGGCTCTCGATCCGGAGATACTCTTTTTCGATGAGCCTTCAGCCGGACTCGATCCCATCAGCGCCCGACGTCTTGACGAGTTGATTCTAGAGCTAAGGGACAGCCTCGGGGCGACGATTGTGGTTGTAACGCACGAACTGGCGAGTATCTTCACCATAGCCAACAATTCCGTCTTCCTGGATCCGGTTTCCAGGACTATGATAGCCGGCGGCAATCCACGCACGCTGCTCAATAAGTCACAGGATCCAAGAGTCCTGCTCTTTCTTACCAGAGGCGAGAGTGACTCCCCGACCCCAAAAGAGGCAGCCGGTTCACTTCAAGATATCGACAGGCATAAGAGAGACGCATGAGCAAGCAAACAAATACGGCGGTTATCGGTAGTTTCGTGCTGGGGGGGGTGGTCCTGCTTATCGCTGGACTTCTCATTTTCGGAGGCGGACGTTTTTTCACCAAGACCAGCGAACATGTGCTCTATTTCGATGGCTCCGTCAAAGGCCTTAGCATCGGGGCTCCGGTCAATTTCAAAGGAGTCAGGATAGGCTCTGTCAAGGACGTCAACCTCCTCTTTGACCCACGTGATCTTTCGTTCAAGATTAAGGTCAATATTGTGACCGATACAGAGCGAATCGCTCCGACTCAAATCGGCGGCGAAACTGGAAAGCCTCTGGAGCAATTCAGCAAAGGCAAGATTGTCGACGTGCTCATAGAGAGGGGACTGAGGGCGCAACTTGGGATGCAAAGCCTGGTGACGGGCCAGCTCTATATCAACTTGGATTTCTTTCCGGATAAACCGGCGCGGATAGTCGGGCTCCAGAACGTACACCCGGAAATTCCCACTATTCCGTCCAGTCTCGAGCAACTCTCGAAAACCGTCGAAAGACTTCCCCTCGAGGAAATCGCCGATAAGTTCGTTGCTTCTCTCGAAGGAATCGAGCGCTTCATCAATTCACCCGACTCCCAGCAAATACTGGCGTCTCTCAACGCCACGGTCAAAGATGCGCAGGGGCTCCTCAAGAATATAAACGATCGTGTTGAGCCCGTTTCGGGAAACCTGGAAAAAACCCTGACCGAGGCGCGCAATCTTTTGGCGAATATCGATCGCCAAGTTGGCCCGCTTGCCAAAGACATCAGCGAGACGGTGAAAGAGACAAAGGTTCTGGTAAAGAACCTGGACGGCAGATTTACGACAGTCGCCTCCGGGCTGGATGCTGCTCTCAAAGCCACTCAGGCAGCCCTGGTTAAAGCTGAGAGCGCTCTGGCGACAATGGAAGGCGCCGTAGGGGAAGATTCCGATGTTCGCTATGAACTTGCCTCAACTTTAAAGGAGCTCTCGATCGCTGCGCGCTCCATGCGAGCTTTGACCGATTATCTTGAACGCCACCCCGAATCGCTCATAAGAGGGAAGACGAAATGATGAATACTGACTCGAAGTCCGGCCTTTCTGGAATATGGCTCATCGTAATCTTCTTCCTGTTCGTCTCCTCCGGGCTTTTGGCGTGCGCGGGCGCTCCGCCGACGCGATTCTATGTCCTGAGCGCGGGAGCCGATTCTCACTTGCAGACCTCGGAGACGCTCTCGATCGGCGTTGGTCCCATCAAAATGCCCGACTACCTCGACAGGCTTCAGATTGTTACGCGATCCAATGCAAACGCCTTGGGCCTCGCCGATTTCGACAGGTGGGCGGAGCCTCTGGAAAGCGGCTTTACACGCGTGCTTTCGGAAAATCTCGGCAAGCTGCTTGCCACGGAAAACCTTGCGGCCTATCCCTGGCCCTCTTCCAATAAGGTTGACTGCCAGGTAACAGTCGAAGTGGCGCGCTTCGATGGCGCAATGGGAGAGAACGTCACGTTGGAGGCGAGGTGGGCTCTTTTTTCTGAAAAAGGCAAACGACTCCTTACAAAGGAGACATCAAGGATCAGCGAACCCGTAAAAGGGGATTCCTATGAGGCTCTGGTCGCAGCGCAAAGCCGCGCTCTCGCCGGCTTGAGCCGGGAGATTGCCGAGGCCGTTCTTGAAGCCTCGAGCGCCAAGAAGGCTCAATAGTTCAAAAACCGTTTCCAATGCATCAACGCCGAGGTCCATGCGCTGCAGCGCAACTGCGCGAAACTAGAATTTTGGAAGCTCCCCGGTGTCGTTCACGCAAAGTATCCTGGGGCCATGGTCATCAACGGAAATGATACTGACCGAGGCCGGGCTTATCTCGATCCTCAGGAATAGATCCAGCGGAATGCCTGCATAGTGCGCCAGCGCCGATTTGATGACATCCCCGTGGCTCACGATTGCGACCGTGCTGTCCGGCAACAGCTCCCTGAGCTTCTCCATCTCGGCGACCATGCGGCTTTGCACCTCCACCAGCATCTCTCCGCCCGGGATTCGTGAGCCGCTCCGAAACAGGTTGAACTGCCGCCATTTTGGGATAGTGCCGAGCTCCTGAATTGCGCCTCCGGTCCAATCCCCGAAATCGACTTCCGTGAAGGCTTCCTTGACCTCAATTTCCAATCTGAGTCTCGAAGCAAGAGGCGCCGCCGTTTCAAGGGTTCGTTCGATCGGACTACAGTAGATTCTCTCGATTGGAGCGTCAGCGAGCCGTTCCGACAGCCTTTGAGCCTGATTTACTCCTTCCGGGTTCAAGTGGACGCCCGGCATTCTGCCGGCTATGGTCTGTCCCAGCATATCGGTGCTGCCATGCCGTATCAGCAGGAAAACAGTCATGAGATCCTTACTTTCATGAAAATGGCTTTTTTCGAAATTACTTCCCCTTTTTATCTTCGAGCGCCAATTCTATCAGGCGATCCAACAGGGCTGAAAAGGAAACGCCGGCCGCCTCGGCAGCCTGCGGCAGGAGGCTCGTTTTGGTCATCCCCGGAATAGTGTTGGTTTCCAGCAGGTAAATATCGTTTCCCGAGACTATCATATCGGTGCGGCTGTAGCCTTTGCAGCAAAGAGCCCTGTGAGCGTTTTTCGCGTATTCCTGAGCCCGGGCGGTCAGCTCTGGGGAGATTCTGGCCGGGCATATTTCATGGGTGGCGCCGGGCGTATACTTGGCCTTGTAATCGAAAAAGGCGAAATCTTCTCCCGGAATGATCTCCACCAGAGGCAGAGCGGTCAGTTCTTCGTTTCCAATCACGCCTCCAGTGACCTCTATGCCCGATATGAACTTCTCGACAAGGCAGCGACGATCGAAGCGCCATGCCTCTTCGAGAGCAACCGGGAGCTCTTCGACAGTCCGCGCAATGCCAAGGCCAATGCTGGAGCCTTCATGCTCGGGCTTGATCACCGCGGGAAGCCCGATCTCCTCGATGATCCTCTTCATGGCGTCGGGCTGATTGCCCTCCACGACGAGGGAAGGCGCGACCGGCAGTCCAGCCTGGATATAGATCTGCTTGCTGATCACCTTGTTCATGGCCAAAGCGCTACCCAGTACTCCGCTCCCCTGGTAAGGAATGCCAAGAGAATCCAGAAAGCCCTGGATCGTTCCGTCTTCACCCATGCGGCCATGGAGTATGATCAGGGCGACATCGATTCTCGCGACGTCCTGCGCCAGGCGAAGCAGGTCGTCGCGTGGGTCGTAGCGGAGCACGTCGTAGCGTTCTTTATTCAGAGCCTCATACACTTGCGCGCCGCTCTTCAGAGACACTTCGCGCTCAGCCGATCTGCCTCCGGCCAGTAGCGCCACAGTCAATTTTTTCCCGCTCATGTTCCTCCCATTCATATTCAGGCTCTGCGGAAAGGAGCATCAGCTCCGTCTCCGTCGGGCTTATGGTGAGACGCTCAAAAAGTCTTGCTTCCAAAATTGTGTACAGGCGCATTCTTTCCCGAAGCATGATTCCCTGCTCGGGGGTTTTCGTATACCGGACGATGAGATCCTCGAATCGTTCCTCCAGGGTGACGATCCGGTCGTGCTTCACCCTCTTGTCGGAGTAGTTCACGATTAGAGCTTCCGTAAAGGGGCCTGTTGCGCGCTCCATATCCAAAAATACATGCTCTCTCACAATCGGAGCAATCTGCAGGTATCCCCAATCCAATACCATCTTTGCGCCCAGCTCATTGTGCCTTTCGCCCGTAGTCAGACTTTGCGGTTTGGCAATGTCGTGGAGAAGAGCTCCTGCTTCTATCAGCTCCATATTCAACTCGATGCCGTTGTCCTTCAGCCTGGCCCCCAAATATACGGCAATTGCCGTAACCATCAAACAATGTTTTTGAATATGGAGGGGCATGCTGGTCTCATGCATCAAGGACAAACATTCGTTACGGGTGGGAATGATCATCGTATTGAGCCATCCTTTCTCAGAATAATCAGAATTCGAGCAACTACGCTAAATAAATATACTCATATTCCAGAAAATTTAAGGTATGACAAGGATGAATCCACTCCTACCGGGGAAAACGCGCTCTCCGCAGCGTGCATAGAGGTCCAATGCTTCGAAATATTAATCCTTGTAAGAACAATGACTTATGGTGGTGTGTGCTTACTTGCCCAGTTTCATTGATAAAAGAGAAGAGCCCATTCAAGACCGGCTACCCGTAAGGAGATGGGTGTTTTGCGAAGATTTCTTAAGAAAAGCAGAGAACGGAGAAGATCGACCTATCTGCTTTCGGAGAATCATCCTCTTGAAAAAAACTAAGATCTTGATTTATCGTGTAAAGCATAAGCATCAAATTCTCATTGCTCTATGCACGTTTAGCCCACCTTGCCTCCTAACATCCATCCATTATGACGAAATTCTTCCTACCCTAATCTTTGGCGAATCTACTTCAAAACTCTCAAGATCGGCTTTGACCGAAAAGCGACGATCCGGTATGAAGGAGCCACTCGTCGAGTTAATGATTGTTTCCCGCATCTAATCGTCTTAAATCTTAGAATAACGATGATATTTTAGGTTTTTTGGCGTTTTTCTCTTTATAACTCTTTTTCGATCTGAAGAGGCAGATCCTTTTAAAGAGCCTCGACCATGCGAGATATGACCTCGGCAAGGCTCGTTTTTGGCGTTGGCTGCGAGGCTTTTTTGTTGATGGCGAACTATAAACCGGAATGAGCGAGTAAGAGGGATTCATGGATCAGGAATGGCGTCAAATCAAAAGTAAATTGCAGAAGAGCCTCTCGAAGGGACAGTTCGATCTTTGGGTATCGACCATCGATCCCCAAGGTATTGAGCAGGACCGGCTGATCCTCGGATGTCGCAATCGCTTTCATATAGAGTGGGTGCGAGAGAAGCTCGACAAGAAGCTGCTCAATGCAGCGCGTCAACACTTCCCCGACCTTCGCAAGATCGAATACAGGATTTGTGAAGGGAGCGTGTTCGACAGGAAGGAAGATGATGAGGCGATCCCCGGCCCTCAACAGCTCACTTTCCGGGAATTGATCAAGCGGCCCGGTCCCGCTTTCAATCCCCGTTTCACTTTCGACCATTTTGTGGTGGGCGCCAGCAATCATTTTGCATATGCTGCGACGATGGCCGTGGCGGAAAGCCAGCAAGCCTACAACCAATCGGTTTTTTTGCTCTCGCAGACGGGACTTGGCAAGAGCCATCTCTCACACGCCGTGGGAAACTACCTGCTGAATAAAAAACCCGATCTTCGCGTCCAGTACATCACTACCGAGCAATTTGCCAATGAAATGATTTTTTCTCTGAAACATGGCAATATCGAAGCGTTCAAGAATAAATTCCGAAGCGGCTGTGATGTGCTTCTGCTCGAGAAGATTGAATTTCTGAGCGGTAAGGAGAAGGTGCAAAGCGAGCTGGTTTATACGCTTGACGAGCTCATGGACCGGGGCAAAAAGATTCTGTGCACGGGCAACGCATACCCGAAGGATATCCCCAAGCTCAATACCGAGCTGCGCTCGCGACTCGGAGGCATACTCGTTGCGCCGATAGAGGCTCCGGATTTCAAGACGAGAATCGAGATCATCACGCGGAAGGCGCAAAGCGAGGGAGCGAGGCTTCCCGCAAACGTCGTGGAGTACCTGGCCGACAGGGTGACCGGAGACGTGCGTTCGCTCGAGAGCTGCCTCATCGGCATTATCGCCAAGAGCAATATCCTTTCCGTAGCTCCCAGCATTGAGCTTGCCCGCGATGTCACCCAGACCATGTTGAACAGGTTGCCTCAAATCACTGTAGACCATATTCAACAGATAATCTGCGCCAGTTTCCAAATCACCATGGATGACCTCAAATCCGCCTCCCGGAAGCAAGAGCTCGCCATGGCTCGCAAGATCGGCATGTACCTGTCGCGTCAATACACAACCGAATCCCTTGCCTCCATTGGAAAACTTTTCAACCGCACTCACAGCTCCGTATTGTACGCGGTCAACGGGCTTGCCAAAGACATAAAGGACAAAAACAGCAAGCTCAAACGCCAGGTCGAATACGTCAGCCGCCGGTTGGAGACAAGTTGCCTTTCAGCATAGCGCAAAGGTCACGCTGTAACTGCGTGGACAACAGTTGCACGAGCCCGCTCATTTCCGCTGCAAATCGTTCCGAATCGCCTTCGGAGGCGGGCTCGCCCTCGAGACGATAGCGCTTGTGGAATAGCACGTCCGACTTTGGCTCTTCTGTCCAGAGTCTCACTTCGATATCCAGGACCGCACGCCCGCTCGCTCCATGTTCTTCCCAGGCAAATCGGAAAATGCTCCCACCCAGGTGCATAGGCGGCCTGGATGCGTCCGCGGTTCCAACTACGCGAGGAAAAAGGCCGGAATCCCCAAGGTCCTGGAGGAGCCGGTCCGAGATCATGATCCCGGGCAAAGCTATCCAGCGATACGTTGGCGACAGTTTGACGCGGCGCGAAGGGGAAATGACGATCATCTCATCCCGGTCATAGGGTGCGGCCGCAGAGAAATGCCATAGCCTCAGGCCTTTGTCGAAACGGCTTTCGCAGGCGAAGGGCGAGAGGCGATAATCCACCTCGTAGTAATGGGGGGACTCCGAAGATGTGAAGCGTCCTAAACAGGCAGTCAGCCCGAGAAGAACGATCGATGCCAAAATCAGGTTGCGAAAGCTCATGATCATTTCCTCTCGAAGGGATTGTCCGCTTTGGGTGGAAAGAGAATCCTGTTCGGCTGCTCTTTCAAAGTATGGATAAGCCCGTTCAACTGAATGAGAAGGGTTTTGAACTGCTGGAGGCTCTGTTCGAGAATGACCGTCGAATCGCTTACCTTTTGATCCACTGTGGAAAACATGGAGCCTCCGGAGGCTATCGTTTCGTCCCAGTTTTTTGCAAGTCGCGCAAAAGATCCGGGCGGCAGGCTCTTGAGCTCTTTTGCCAAAACTTCCGTTGCCTTTCTGGTATTTTCCAAACTTGCCGAAAGATCTCGGAAGCCTTTTTCCATGCTTCCGTTTCCCGAGGCCTTGTTGAGGCGCTCCATGAATACAGCGGCCTCGGAAGCCGTCCTGTACAAAGCTTGCACGGTGTCATTCCATGCTTCGGGATCTATCGCGCCTTCAAAATGAACGAGAAGGGAATTGACGAGCTCCGCCGTCTTGGTCCAGTTGTCTGTAAGGCCCTTGAGATCGAGAGCTTCGAGCTTGGCGTAGATGCTCTCGAGCGCCATTTTCAGCTGTTTTATCTCGGAAGGATAGGAATGTATGACAGGGGCGGGGGGCTCAAAATCCAGCTCCGGCGTGAGCTTCATGAGATCTGCCGAAGCCGTGTCGATTTCGAGGGTGCGCATGCCCGTGAGTCCCTGTTCCCGAAGCAGGATCGCCAGGGAGTCATCCACCTGAAATTCAGATCTGAGGCGCATCATGACCTCAATGAGACGCCCGTCCGGCGCAAGTCCTATGGATGCAACGCGACCCACTGCAACACCGCGGTAATTCACAAGAGCATCCCTCTGAAGTCCTTTAACCGTTTCGTCAAAGTAGGTGACGTAAGTAGTGGTTTTCTCCAGGAGATGAGATGCTCCAATCCAGATTATGGCTCCAGTGCCCATGAATCCGCACGCCAGTATGAACAAGCCGAGCTTGAAAGGGTTTACGGTTCGCGCCACGGATGGGGTCCTCCGAAATTCGTTCAGTCCTCGCGACGGGGTAGGCGGTGGAAAAACGCTAAAACCCGGGGATCGTCGCTCTCCCTCTTCAACCGGTCGGGATGTCCGACTGCGATGATTCCCTTAGCATCTCCGTCCAGCATGATCGATCGGTGCGAGATGCTCTGGATGCTGTGCAGTTCGTGAGTCACCACCACCATGGTGATTCCCAGCGAGTTGTTGATCTCGATCAAAAGTTGGTCGAGCTCGGCGGAAATGACGGGATCGAGTCCCGCCGAAGGCTCATCGCAGAAGAGGATTTTGGGATCCAGCGCAAGCGCCCGAGCCAGTCCGGCCCTCTTGCGCATGCCTCCGCTCAACTCGGCCGGGTAGTAATCCTCGAAACCCTTCAAGCCGACCATCTCGAGCTTCAGGCTCACAATATCGTGGATAAGCAGTTTTGGTAAATCTGTAAACTCCCTGACGGGGAGAGTGACGTTTTCCGCAAGTGTGAGAGAGCCTATGAGCGCCCCAGCCTGGAAAAGGACCCCGATCATTCGCCTCGTCTTCCGGAGCGCAGCGTCACGGTTCTTGCCCGAGATCTCATTTCCGGCGATGAAGATGCTCCCCTTCTTGGGAGGCAGAAGTCCGATGAGACCCTTGAGCAAGGTGCTCTTGCCGCAGCCGCTGCCGCCCAAAATCGTAACGATCTCTCCTGAATATATCGAAAAATCCATATCTTCCAGGATCACTCGATCGCCATATCCGAGTCCGAGATTCTCGACGCGTATGATTTCCTCGCGAGGAGAGCCCTCGCTGTGTGTCGCCTCCATAAGCCGGCTCCTGACTCGTTTCTACCAGTCGAAGACATGAAATAGGATGGTGAAAATGGAGTCTGCGAAGATGATGAGGAAGATCCCGCTCACGACTGCCGAGGTTGTCTGACGGCCCACGCTGTCTGCTCCCTTCTCGGTCTGCAATCCTCTAAAGCACCCGATGAGCGCCACCAGCACAGCGAAGACCAGGCTTTTGATAAGTCCCGACATGACGTCCGTTATGGTCAATATGAGATAAGCCTCTTCCAGGAAGGCGAGCGTGGTGAGGTCCAGGCTCGTGATCCCGACCACAATACCGCCCAGGATTCCGGAAACGTTGGAGAGGATCGTCAGAAGCGGGCCGCATAGCGCCAGAGCGAATACCTTGGGAAGTACGATGAAGTTGGTGATGTCAAAGCCCATCACGGTGAGAGCGTCCAGCTCCTCATTGACCTTCATGGCCCCGATTTCGGCTGCAAAAGCGGAGCCGGACCTGCCGGCCAGAATGACCGCCGTAAAAACCGGCGCGAGCTCTCGCGTGAGCGCGAGGCTCAAGAGATCCGCCACATAGATATTCGCGCCGAACTGGCGCAATTGAACGGCGGCCTGAAACGCCATGACAAGGCCAATGAGGAAGCTCATGAGAAAGACAATGGGCACGGCGTCCGCGCCTGACAGTTGAGCGTAGTAGAATGTTTCCTTCCAGCGAAAGCGCCTGAAGTCGCGAAGGCAGCTCAAAGAAGAGAGAGTAAAATCGCCCACGAACTGAATGATGTCATGCCACTCTTTCATTTTGCGCAGCATGGCCAGCCCGAGCCGGGAGACCCTATCCGAAACGGGAGAGGAGGGCGTTGATGGTTGCTGACGAGGCTCGGTTTCTACGTAGCGGAGAAAATACTCGGCGGCGGGTGGAATGGAAAGATAACGGATACTGATTCCATGCCGGCTGCAATGACGCCATAACAGCCGCAGGAGCGAAAATCCCGAACTGTCAATTGTTTCTACGTTACGAAAATCAAGGACGAGGCTATGTGGGGGATGCTCCTTCAGAAGATCGAGAACATTCTCCCACAACGGCCTGGCGTGTCCGAAGGTCAAGGGCGTCTTGAAAACGAAGACGGTTTCCCCCGTTGAGGTATGATCCGTTTCGATAAATGATGTGCGCCCCATTCAAGAGACAAAGCTCCTCTACTCTTCCATGTTGATTTTTTCTCTAAGAACTCCGGAGCACTTGAAAGTAACCACTTTTCGAGGCGACAACATAATAGGGGTTCCCGTCTGAGGGTTGCGGCCTCGTCGCTGATTCTTCTCCTTGACGCTGAATTTGCCAAAGCCGCTGATCAGCACATCTTCGCCGTCCTCGAGGGTTTGCTTGATTATCTCAAAAAGAGTCTCAATGATGTGAGCTGATTCGGTTTTGGTGAAGATATTTTTCGCGAAAAGGTTTTCGACTATATGCGCCTTAGTCAACGTCATCTTTATTCATCTCCTTCTTGAAAGAACTACCCCTGAACGATCCGTCAAGGTAAAACAATTTTCAAAATTATTAATTTTACTGAGCTTTTATACGATAATCGGGCCTGTTTCAATAAAAAAATTGGCTTCTGCGCCGTCAAGATTAAAATGAGAGCGGACTGCCGGGAATCCAGTCATTATGTTCTCAATGAGAAGAATTGTTCTAAAGGCTTTAGTGGCGCTCGTTCGAAGGGCTTTTGACCTTTTAGCCAGGAGGCGTGTTGTGGCCGACATTATCTTCGACAAGAAGGAGCAGCTCGAAAAAATCCAATCGGCGCTCATCGAAGGGGAGCGCGTTGAAGCGGTATTCGATCTCAAAGGAGGCGGCACGGGTTTTATCGGCATCACCTCTCATAGAATCGTCCTCTACGACAAAGCCTTCATGAGGAAGATGAAAGCGGTGGTCTCGATTCCCTACTCGCGCATCCACAGTCTGGCGGCCGAGGATGAATCGGGCCTTTTCACGGGACGAGGCTTCTTCTCGAGCAGCAAGCTCGTTGTGAACACGAGCCATGGCGACTACGAGCTTGATTTCCGGGGAGCGGACAAGGCGCACATCGCCCATGACTTGATCCTTCAGCATATGCTTTAATGCTGAGGATTACATTTGTAGTGAAATGAGACGGAAGCACGATGAAACGAGGAGCCTGCAAGACAAGAAAATGTAGCAGGCGGGCATTGATTGGAATAGTCTGATCGAGAAGTTCAAGAGCTTTGAGCTTGATCGAAAAGATCGAGGAGATGGATTCTCAGGTCCCTTTTCCTCACGAGGACGGAATTCCCGGTTACGCGCTTCGCCTGGACCCGGCGTTTGAGTGATGAATTGAGAACTCGAGGCTTCCCTGTTGCCTGGATTGTCGTCGGTGTCATGCGCCTGGAGTAGGAAGCTATGAGCGTTCTATCTCTGCATAGATGAGCTTCACCACCTCCGGCAGGGCTTGGGACACCTCAGTAGACAGTTCGAGGGACCAGTCGATCTGAGCGGGTTCAACACCTATAACGACCACTTCAGGCGATTCGCTCCTCCCGGCGAGAGCAAGCGTTCTCGAGATGTCGAATCCATGCATTGAAGCGATGCAGCGGTTTTCCTCAAAGGCATCCAGAGACATCCGGTATATGGCGCCCGGAGTCCCGCCATCAGCCATCACCGCATCGATTACAATGATTCGATCCGCTTTCTCCATGGCTGGAAGGGCATCCAGAATTGCGGTTCCTATATCCAGGACGCTGACTCCAGCGGGAAGTCCCTGCTCGATCAATGCTCGCGCGACATGGACTCCAACGCCTTCGTCGCGGAGGAGCAGATTGCCTAATCCAAGAACCAGAGTGTTCAAAGGTCTGCGTCCACTTGCATTCATTTTTCTTTCCATCGCGCTTATACTCATCGTCTTCTTACCGAGTAAATTCAACGGCCGCTGAAGGCTCAGCGGCCGTTTGCATCAAGGATGCGAGATCACCGCTCAGCTGAGCTTAATCGTCATCGTCGTCTTCTTCATCGTCCTCTTCATCGCTGCTCCCCGATCTGTAAACGCGTACAGATACGGTATCGGAAGAGCTCAGACCGTCTCTATCCTTAACAGTCAGTTCGAAGACGAGCGTCGCACCGCGAGAACCGACGCTCGGAGCGCGGAATGAGGCCGAGGCCGACGAGGCTCCGGACAACGTCACCGAGGGGCCTGAAGTCTGCCGCCACTGGTAGGAGGCAATGGCTCCGTCGGGATCTGAAGAGCCGGACCCTGAAAGGCTCACTCGTGCGCCGGACCTCACTGTTTGGTCTCTGCCCGCATTGGCCACCGGCGCTTGATTGTCAGACGTCGGGGGTGGCGGGGTCCCTCCATCCGGCGACAGAACAATGACCGTCACCGTGTCGCTGTCCGTATTCCCGGCGCCGTCTGTCACGATGAGAGTGAAGGTGAGGGTTGCCGGAGAAAGAGGCACCTGGAATATCGGAGCCATAGCCAAGGGATCGGAGAGCGCAGAATCGGGGCCTCCTGTCTGCTCCCAGGAGTAAGAGACGATTGCGTCATCCGGATCGGTCGAATAGAATCCGTCAAGGTTGACATACGCGCCGGGAAGCACCAGGAGGTCAATCCCCGCATCGGCTGTCGGAGGCAGATTGCTGCTTTCCCCACCACCACCGGAGGCGCTCACTGTAACGTTGACGGTATCTCTCGATACCTGTCCGGCTCTATCGGTTACAGCGAGCTCAAAGCTCAGCGCGCCCTGGACCGAAGGAGCTGTGAACGATGCCGATGCTGAGGTTGCGTTTCTGATCGTTACGGAAGCTCCTGATAGTTGCGTCCAAGCGTAGGATGCTATTCCGTCATCTGAGTCCGTTGAGGTGGAGCCGTTAAGCGTCACTTGCGCTCCGGGAGCGACTGTTTGATCCGACCCGGCCCGTGCGACGGGGGGAGCATTCACGGAGCTCGCGCGCACCGTCACCGTGCATGTGTCAGTGCTTGGTGAGTTGAAGCCGTCTGAGACGGAAAGCCTAAATGTAAGGGTGGTCTGGGTCGAAACGCCAGGCGCGGTGAAAGTAGCGGACGCTCTGCTCGAGTTTGTTATCGTTACATTCGGCCCGGCGGTTTGAGTCCAGGCGTACGTGGCGATTCCATCATCCGGGTCGCTCGATGCGGAGCCGTTTAAAGTCACCGATGCGCCCGAGTTGACCGTCTGATCCGCCCCAGCGTTGGCAACGGGCGGTCTGTTGCTGAAGTTGTGACATCTGCTGCAGTCATCGCCTCTGCTGACGTAGGCCTCCGCTCCGGAAGCTCCCATGACGCTGATAAGCAAGGCGAGGAGGAGAACACTTACGATTTGTTTCATCTCTTTGTCCTTATTTTCACGCTATCTCATTTATTTACAGCTTCCTGCGCGGACGATGACCGGTTTTCCTTTCGGCTTCATGACATGAACTGCGCATGAAAGGCACGGGTCATAAGAGTGGATAACCCTGAGCGCCTCCACTGGCCGATTCGGATCGTGCACGGGGGTCCCTATCAGCGCCTGTTCCATCGGGCCGTTGACTCCGCTGGAATCCATTGGGGAAGCGTTCCAGCAAGTGGGAGTAATCACCTGGTAGTTGGATATTTTGCTGTCGCTTATGTTCACCCAGTGTCCCAGCGCTCCACGCGGAGCCTCTGTCAGGCCGATCCCGGATGCGCTCGTCGGGTTGGAATAGGAATTGTAAACCGGACCGCTCAGGTTCTGTTCGAGTTGATCCAGCCATCCGTTCATGGCGTCCGCCACGACCTTGGCTTCATAGGCGCGCGCCAGATGCCTGTCCATAACCGATATTCCGCCCGTATACTTGTTGCTGACCACCATTCTGGCGAGCGGCCCCGCCTCGAAGGGCGCATTGTTATACCGTGGAGCCTTCAACCAGGAATAGGCGTTTGTCTTGGTGTCGGGGTCCACCGGAGTGGTCACTCCGCTTGCCGGGGGACGCGCGGTCGATCCGCTGTACCATGAATAAGCCACGTGCTCCGTTATGCTGCTCAGGTTGAGGGACTGCGCTCTGCCTCCGGTATAAATTCCTCTGGAGAGCAGCTTTGAGCTGCCCGCATCATTGAGATCGAAAACGCCGAACGCCAGAAGATTTCCGCTTCCCTGACCGATCTCCTTGTAATCCGAATAGAGGTTGCCTACAGCCTCGACGTCTGGAATATAGGTTCCCTCGATAAACTTCAGAAGATTCGCTAAATGGGATCTGAAGGCGCCTATGCGAGCAGCGGTCGGGACAGAAGAGGAGCCTCCCGCCAGGAAATTGCCGGGCATGGGAAGCTTTCCACCGAAAATGGCGCCCATCTCATGAGCGGTTCGACGCATCTGCACCGCTTTCGGGATATGGCCTGCAACTGCGTCTAAGGCGGGGTCTGAGCGGAAGTCGAGATCGGCGCCGTTTATTGAGTCTGTCGGGTTCCAGGCCGGAGTCCAGGGCGCGGAGTTGGGAGCTTTGACAAAATCCAGGGCAGCCAAAAGATAGAAATGAAGAAGATGCGATTGGATGAAGTTCGATCCGAGCACGAGGTTCCGAATAATCCTGCCATTGGCCGGGGCAGTTCTCCTGGCGGCGGATTCAAGCGTTAGAGCGGCCGCCATGCCGTGCGATACGGGACAGACTCCGCAGATCCGCTCCGTAATGGAAGGGGCGTCTCTCGGATCTCTCCCTTGTAGAATCGTCTCGAAGCCTCTAAAAAGAGTTCCGGTGCACTTGGCGTCCACGATTTCATTCGATCCATTGACCGAATCAATGGTCACTTCGACCTTCATGTGTCCCTCGATCCGGGTAACCGGATCCATAACTGTAATTACACTAGCCACAATGACCTCCGCTTGTATTGCATTTCAGTAAATCGACTCAGCCAGCCATTCAAAAAGCTTGCTGACCCGGATTGTATGCTCCGAAGACTGCCGCTTTAGTGGCAGGTGCTGCAGCTTTGCCCGTTTGTAGGGGGATGCCCTGAGGGTAGCTTCTGACCGCCGCCCGTATCGCCGCCAGTCGAGGAGCCTCCGCCTCCGAACTCTGAAGGGCTGTGGCATGAAGAGCACGACTGAGTGGTGTTTGGATGCCCGGAAGGGAGCGCTCCGGCCGAGCTGTAAAAGGGGGAGAAACGATCCGGAAATCCGTTCTCTGTACAGCCGATGCAGATAGCATTCGCCCCTATGCACCAGTTGGTTCCTCCGTTCCATTTGCGACTTGCGCAGTCGCCTCGCGTGTTGGGACCTTTGCAGCCTTTGTCTCTCAGGCAAAGCCCTTCCTGGCCGAAGGTCGTCGCCCAGGTTTGTCCGTTTCTCGGGCAGGTGTTGTGGATATTGGAGGAGAAGAATTCCTGTGGACGCCCGGAGGAGTCAGGATTCACATTGGCGCCTGCAAGAAGCTTGGCGATGGTCCCGATAATCCAGTCCGGATGCGCGGGGCAACCGGGAATGTTTATGGTCGATCTTCTGGTTAACGATTGAACGCTCCTGATGCCCGTCGGATTGGGCGCGGCTCCGGACATTCCGCCAAAGCTCGCGCATGTGCCGATGCTCAGGACGGCAGCCGCCTTCGGAGCAAGGCGTTGCACCACTTCCATGGCCGTCATGTCTCGCCCGTTTTCGTTCCATACATAGCAGCACCGACCGCCGAAAGCAGTTGGAATCCCACCTTCAACGGCAAGCACAAACGAGCCTGAGCTCTCTGTCTTTAGAGCGTTATCCACCGCGAGGGAGCCGGCCGCGCCCATCAGGTTCGGATGATAAGCGAGATTCACGGTGTTGATGAGCAGGTCGGCTGCATCCGTCGGTTTGCTCGTTGAGATGCGGTTGGCTAACGATACTGTGCAGCCGGTGCAGTTGGCTGCGGCTATCCAAATGATGGGCGGGCCTTCTCCTGTGGCCAGCACTTTTTCCAGGATGCCGAGCGTGGAAAAGTCAAGCCCGAGTGCAGCGGCCGACCCTACGCAGTACTTCAGAAAATCCCTTCGCGATGACTTCAAATCTTGCTCCTTTCTTTTGTCGTTTGATCGATGAATCCAAGGCGCGCCAAATAGCGAACCTGTTACTATGGAGAATTATTATTGGTTGCATAATGATGTACAACCATAGAGCCTGATAGTCACATTAAAAGTTATTAATATTGTAGAATATTAAGAATTACAGACAGATCGAAGACTTCATTGATCAAAAATTGAGCGAGGCGGGATTTGCGGTCGGGATTGCAGGAAACGGATTCTACGACCTTGGGCTGGCGCTAAAGAGAGCATACTGCGTCGCGATCGTGGGAATAATGCAGTCACTCGATGTTCAAGTTTTTCTACCCCGAAGGGGTTTCATAAACCAGCCCGGGGTAATCACCTCGGGTATGCGGTGAAAGAAAGTATGATACCCTGAAAGGGATAAATGGAGATGTGCCGATCTTTATGCATCCCTTTCAGGGAATAGAACCCTGTCTGACACTATTCCCGGGGTCGCGCTCTCGCTTACCCCGGGCTGATGTATGAAACCCCTTCGGGGTAGAAAAGCTCAAACCAATAAACTTGAACATCGAGTGCCAGGTATAGAAGGTATCGAATTTTCATAAGAATTGCGATACTGTACGATCGATCTGCTGACGCTCGTTTTGAGTGCGAAAGAGAAGCGTGCATGACCGAGTGATATGCGAGGCGTCAAACATCCTGTTGAGAAAGACAGGCTCGAAGTATCCCGAGATTCTTCTTATCCTCTTCGAGGCCATTCTTCTTCGGGGTTTCGAGCACCATGGGATGCATCTCGAAGCGTGGATCGTTCACGAGCAGTCTGAATCCTTCGAGGCCAATCTTGCCTTCTCCTATGCTCTCGTGCCTGTCTACGCGCGATCCGAGCTCTTTTTTGCTGTCGTTCAGATGGAAAAACTTCATGCGCTCGAGGCCTACTATGTCGTGAAACCTGGAGAATGTCGCCTCGTAAGCCGCAGCATCGCGTATATCGTATCCGGCTGCAAACGTGTGGCACGTGTCATAGCAGACTCCAAGGCGACGGCCGTGTCTGGAAGAGTTCAGAATGAAGGCTATTTCCTCGAAAGTCGATCCCAATTGAGTGCCCTGGCCGGCCGTGGTTTCGATCAACACCGAGACGTCCAACGTTTCAGAAAGATCGATGGCTTTGTCCAAATTGAGTACAAAGCTTTTCAAACCCTCTTCGGTTCCCTGCCCGACGTGCGAGCCGGGATGCGTGATGAGGTAAGGAATTCCAAGCGTAGCGCACCGACTGAGCTCATCGGAGAAGGCGGCGATCGATTTCTCGAGCACTGCGTCGTCCGCTGCCGAGAGGTTTATAAGATAGGCGTCATGAACTGCTACGGGGATATTCCCGCTTTCTTGCCACGCCTTGTGAAATAGCTCTACAGTCTGCGGGCTTAAAGGAGGAGCCTTCCACTGGCGTTCATTTTTAACAAAAAGCTGAAGCGCTTCTCCCCGGATTTCCCCGAGGCGCTGAAAAGCGAGGTGTAGTCCGCCAGCCATGGATGTATGTGCGCCAAGAAGCGGCATTTTGATTCTCATCTCAAGATGTTGATTGCATAGATCACGATTCCGACGGCATTGATTTTTCCTGATTTCTTGGCAAAGCCAAATGGTTATGTTATACGGAGTCCCTCGGTAATGCAAGACGGCGGCAGCCGGATTTGCCCGTCGCGCTGCAGTTCCTTTTCTGCAAAGCCAGGCGCGTGGTTCCTTTTTATATATCGTTATCATTATAATGCCGTGTTGACATTGTTTCGGGAGAATGACTCATGATTGAAAGATATACACGCCCGGAAATGGGACGAATCTGGACGCTGGAAAACAAATATCGCAAGTGGCTCGATGTGGAGATCGCCGCGTGCGAGGCTTTGTCCGAGCTCGGAGAAATTCCGGCGGAAGATATGAAAGAAATCAAGGATAAAGCCGGTTTCAACGTGGAGCGGATCGAACAGATAGAGCAGGAAACCCACCATGATGTGATTGCGTTCCTGACCAGTGTGGCGGAGCATGTTGGGCCTTCATCCCGGTTTATCCATCAGGGGCTCACTTCATCGGATGTGCTGGATACTTCAATGGCTCTGCTCACGGTGGAAGCCTCGGATCTTTTGCTCGAAGACATGGACAAGCTCCTGGCCGTGCTCAAAAGAAGAGCCTATGAATGGAAAGACACCGTGATGATCGGACGTTCTCATGGAATCCATGCCGAGCCCATCACGTTTGGGCTGAAGTTCGCCCTCTGGCATTCCGAAATGAGCCGCAACCGCGAGCGTCTCGTCCACGCCAGGGAAACCATGCGAGTGGGCAAAATCTCCGGAGCGGTGGGAACCTACGCGAATATCGATCCCGCAATCGAGAAAAAGGTCTGCGAGAAGCTTTCTCTCAAACCGGCTCCGGCGAGCAGCCAAATCATCCAGCGCGATCGGTACGCAGAGTTTTTCACGACCCTTGCGATAATAGGAAGCTCCATCGAAAAAATCGCCGTGGAAATCCGGCACCTGCAGCGCACCGAAGTGCGGGAAGCGGAAGAATTTTTTGCCGCCGGCCAGAAGGGCTCCTCCGCCATGCCTCACAAGAGGAACCCGATTTCTTCAGAAAATCTGAGCGGTCTCGCTCGAGTTCTTCGCGGAAACGCCCTTGCGGCCATGGAAAACGTGGCGCTCTGGCATGAGCGGGACATCAGCCATTCGTCGGTTGAGAGGATCATTGGACCGGATTCAACGATTCTGCTGGACTATATGCTGGCGCGGCTCACCCGAGTTTTGGACAAGCTGACGGTGTATCCGGAAAATATGTTCAGAAACCTCGAGATGACAGGCGGGCTCATGTTCTCTCAGCAGGTAATGCTGGCTCTGACCACTAAGGGAGTGAGCCGGGAAGACGCCTATCGTATGGTCCAGCGCAACGCCATGAAGGTCTGGGGCGAAGGCGGGCAGCTCAAAGATGTTCTTCGAACGGATCCCGACATCATGGCCTTTCTGAGCCAAGAAGAGATCGATGGAGTATTCGATCTTCGGTATCATCTCAAGCATGTTGACGCCATTTTCAGAAATGTTTTCGAATCCATCTGAGGAAGGGCGGAAGGGAAGGACTGATGGAGAAAATACCGAGTGCGGGCAATGAAACGATCGAGAAGATCCCGGAGCTTCTCGCTCCCGCGGGACAAGTGGAAAGCTTCGCCGCAGCCATTGAAAACGGGGCGAACGCCGTCTACCTTGGTCTCAACCGATTGAGCGCGCGCGCCCATGCCGCGAACTTCTCATTTGACGATCTCTCCACCCTTGTTCCCTACGCGCATCACCACAACGTTTCGGTCTACGCAGCCGTTAACAGCGCCATCACCGCATCCGAAGTTCCAGGCGTTTTGGATATGCTGCAAAGCCTCTCCGACCTTAAAGTGGACGCCCTCATTGCCCAGGACCCGGGGATATTCTTCCTGGCCCGGAAATATTTCCCGGATTTGAAGCTTCACGCAAGCACGCTCATGGCGTTGCACAACAGCGCCGGCGTCAACAGCCTGGAGCGGATGGGAGCGAAACGGGCGGTGCTGGCCCGCGAGCTTAGCCTCAAGGAAATCGAGCAGATCGCATCGAGCTCCAAGCTCGAGCTCGAGCTCTTCGTTCATGGGGCGCTTTGTTATTCCTTCTCCGGGATGTGCATGGCGAGCAGCTTTCGAGGAGGGCACAGCGGCCTGCAGGGTAGGTGCGTGCAGCCCTGCCGCCTGAAGTTCCGGCAGGGAAGAAACGAAGGCTTTTTCCTCTCCTGCAACGACTTCTGCGCCCTGCCGCTGATTCCGAAGCTAAAACGGCTTCGGCTGGCCTCGCTCAAGATAGAGGGGCGTATGAAGTCCTCCGATTATGTCGCTCAGGTGGTCAAGGCCTACAGGATAGTGCTGGATGCGGAGCCAAAGGACGAGCCGAATGCGGTGGCGCAAGCGCAGGATCTGCTTTCGCGCTCCCCCTCGAGGCGTCTCACCAAGGGGTTTTTGAGCGATGATTTCAATGCTGAAGTCCTGACGCCTCACCGCTCCGGGTCGAGCGGCCTTTGGGTGGGATCCGTCAAGTCGGCGCAAAGAGATAAGGTTCTTGTCCAACTGCGCCATGAGCTTCGTGTGGGGGACCGTCTGCGTCCTGAATCCTCGGCTGGAAAAGAAAAAGAGGTTCTCACAGTTTCCGCAATCTTCTCCCCCGATGGGGCTCCCCTTGAAGAAGGGCGCGCCGGAGATCGGGTCCTCCTGCTCCGAAAAGGAGAGATTCAGGTTGAAGACAGACTTTTTAAAATTGGGTCGAAGACAATGTCGGCCTCTAATGTATGGCAGAAGATCAAGAAGAACGCTCCAAAACGGCAGAGTTACCGCAAACATTACCCTCGGCGCGAAGACTTGACTTCCGACTGGCCTCACGTTTCCATCAATTTGGAAAAGAGTGAAGAGTCCCTGATCCTCAAAATCGATGCGGCGAACGATCTTACCAAGGCCTTTCAGGTCGGGGCTCAGAGGGTCATGCTCACCGCTTCCCACTCCAACCTGGAGCGCATGGCAAAACAGCGCCTGGGACCGGCGCAGAAAGACAAATTCGTTTGGTCCCTTCCGGCGCTCATCACTGAAAAGGACATGGCTTACTATCGCGCCGCCGTGGAATGGTTTCGTGAAAAGGGCTTTACCAGATGGGAAGTCAACAATTGGGGGCATTTTGATTTTTTTGTCGGTGGAGGCAGAGTCCAAATGATTGCGGGGTACAGATTCAACATCCGCAATGCGGCCGCCCTTGCCGAAATGGCTGCGGCCGGGTGCCGCTTGAGCGTTCTTTCCCTCGAAATCACCCGCGAAGAGTTGCAAGTGCTGAGCCGCGGTCCGCTGGGCTCAATTCCCATCATTTGCTTCTATGTATGGCCTCCTCTTTTTACGTCCAGGCTCCTTCCGCGCCTGCAGGAAGAAAAGCCGTTCGTCACGCCTCGCAGGGAGCCGCTCTTTTTTAGAAAGAAAGGCGAATTCTCCTTCATCTATGGCGAGCGGCCCATGAACTGGTCCTCCGAGCTTGCATCTCTGCGGGACTTGGGATACCGCCATTTCCTGCTCGATCTGACGGGAGGTCCTCACCCGCAAACGAAAGACCTCGAAAAGCTGATCGCCGGTTATAGACAATCGCGGGCCTACGAGCCTTTCTCCCTCTTCAATCTCAATCGTAAACCGCTGCCCGATTAGTGCGATTTATTGATACGGAATATCTTGATTTCGTAAAATTAGGGGACTAGAATCCCGGACGCTTTGAGCATGGGATTGGTCTTCTGTCCGATTAGGGCGTGAAATAGACGATCCCGGAACTTTTCTAAGCATTACTACGGGCTTGCTTTAAGACGCTTATGGCGATTGTCGATCAAGACATCTTGCGCTGAAAAATCGAACTGCTGACCGCATCCGGCGGATGCGGCCAGGCAGCTTTTCGGGGGAGGAGCCTTTCTGGGGTGACTCCCTTTTTGCTTTAGGCCGGAACAGCATGAGGGATGAATATGCGAGAGGCAAAGTATATGCGGTTCTTTCTGGTAACCATGTCTTTTTTGATTATTTCCGGCATGGCGTGGGCTCAGGATTCAGAGACTGCTCGGGCTCTCAAGGCGCCGTTAGCTTCGGGACCGCCTGAACAGCGCGTAGCGCTCATCATCGGAAACGACGCCTATGAATCCGCGCCGCTGAAGAATCCGGCGAATGACGCTAGATCTATGGCCAAGTCTCTGAGTGAGCTCGGATTCCAGGTGACTCAAAAAGAAAACCTCAACCAAAAGGAAATGAAGCTGGAGATTCAATCCTTCGGCCAAAAGCTGCTCAAAGGCGGAGTCGGCCTGTTCTATTACGCCGGCCACGGAATGCAGGTGAACGGTCGAAATTACCTGATTCCCGTCGGAGCCCGCATAGAGCATGAAAAGCATGTGGAGTTCGAAGGCGTTGACGCCGGGTCTGTGCTGGCGGAGATGGAATATGCGAGAAACCGGCTGAACATCGTCATCCTGGACGCGTGCCGGGATAATCCCTTTTCGAGAAGCTTTCGTTCGGTTTCGCAGGGACTTGCGACAATGAACGCCCCGACTGGAACGCTCATTGCCTACGCTACGGCCCCGGGCTCCGTAGCCAACGATGGTCCCGGGGGCAACGGAACCTATACGGGAGAGCTTATAAAAATCATTGAAACTCCAGGGCTCAAGATCGAAGATGTCTTCAAGCAGGTCCGATCCAAAGTGCGTGAGTCGACTCAGGGAAGGCAGATTCCCTGGGAGTCTTCCTCTCTCGAAGGAGATTTCTATTTCAAGGCGCCGGCTCAACAAGTAAAAACGCAGGTAGTCAGCGAAAAGCCCGTCGAGCCAATTTCGCAGCCTCAGCTGGCTCGTAGCGAGAGCCCGGCCAGAGCCGTCAAGACATGGAAAGAGCCGGTATCCGGCATCGAATTTGTCTGGGCGCCGGGCGGGTGCTATCTCATGGGCAGTCCACAGACCGAGCCAGACCGAGAAGTCGATGAAGGTCCCGTGCATGAAGTCTGCGTGAAAGGCTTCTGGATGGGAAGAACTGAAGTAACCAACGGCCAGTTTCGCAAATTCCAGCGGGATCATGACAGCAGGAGCTATGAGCGTCATTCTCTAAATGGCGATGCCCAGCCGGCTGTCTATGTAAGCTGGGAGGACGCCGTGAGCTTTGCTCAGTGGCTTACGGAGCAAAACGGAGGTCAGTACAAATTCAGACTGCCCACGGAAGCCGAATGGGAATACGCCGCAAGAGCCGGATCGAGTGAGTCCCGCTACTGGGGGGACGATTCGCGGAAAGCATGCGAGCATGAAAATGTAGCGGACCAATCCGCAAAAAAGGTCTGGAACTGGGAGGAAGTCCACGATTGCGACGATTCATACGCCGCGACGGCGCCGGTTGGAAGCTTTCAACCCAACGCCTTCGGGTTCTTCGATATGTTGGGGAATGTATGGGAATGGTGCGAGGATGTCTATAGCGTCGACATGTACGCCAACTACGACCGTAACAGCCCCGTGAACCTGGATACGAGTCGGGGTCCCGATCGGGTGATCAGAGGCGGTTTTTGGCATGGCGCGCCTCGGAGCGTGCGCAGTGCGGACCGGGGAAGCGGATTGCCTACAGCCATGAACGATGATCTTGGCTTCCGCCTGGTGAGGGAGCCGTAAGAGCGCCGGCTGCCGGATGAATGCATAAAGCCCCTCATTCATGGGCTACGTCATCTTGTCCGGCATCAAGGAACCAGCATCCAGCATCTTTTAGAAGGAAGCAATTATGGTTTTTAGGCCAAAGAGCAGGGTAGGGCGGTCGCTACTTTTTGCGCTGTCCATTGGGATTTTCCTTACGACGGTCTCTGTAACAAAGTCATGGGCTCAACCTTCCGGGGCTGAGCAAAAACAGGAGGAGATCAAATTCCTCTGGGCCTTTGGAGCGTTGGTTCAGGATGGGAGCGCAAGGAAGCTCGAGCCCATTACCAGGGACAGAGCCCTGAGATCGGGAGATAAGTTGAAGATGCTCGTGGAGCCTCTTCCCGGAAGCTTTGTTTACGTGATTTATTTCAATTCTCATAACGAAGCCTCGCTCCTGTTCCCTTATAATCTGGATCAACCCTCGGCCAATTATGGAACGTCAAAAAGATATCTCATTCCCCAAGGGGAGGCGTGGTTTGAGCTAGATCGAAATACGGGGCTGGAAACCTTCCATCTCCTGGCCTCCGATCAAAGATTGACCGAACTGGAAGCTCTTTTGAAAAGGCGCCAGGCTGCGGATGCCGCTTCCCAACCCGAAATCGCAAAGCAGATTCTTGCTGAGATCCGAAGAGTCAAGAGGGAACGTAAAGAATTGGCGTCTCCCGCGGAGCGTCCGGTTAATCTGGGAGGCGTGATCCGCGGCGATGGACGGCCTCCAAAGATAAGTCTGCCCGATATCGCTTCCATCACTCAGGAAATAACTGCGTCGGGTTTTTTCTCAAGGGCCTTTACTATAGAGCATCAGCCATAGGGATGCCCAGGCCCTGACATGGTTGACCGGCATTTCCTGCTTACGCATTATCTTGAGAATATCGCTTTCATGCTGGCTCTGAATCTGTACGAGCTGCATGAAAGCGGTTTCCTGACGAATTGACGACAATCGCTCCTCATGAATGCTTCCGATCTAAAGCGCAAAAGACAAGTCGCCCTTCTCTGGATTCTCTTTTCATTTATGGCTTCCCATCTTCTTTGCCTTGCCTTCCCGAAAAGGTTTGAATCATGGGATGCCCGGTTTATCGATCAGCTCTTCATAGTTCGCTCCGCCTTCGACTTTCTCAAACCTGTCCACGACAAATCCGTTGTCCATGTGGATATCAACAATAGCGCCATTCAGCAACTGAACAGCTTTTACCTCAGTCGGGCTCATTATGCGCAGGTGGTCCGCAATCTCGCGGCAATGGGCGTTGCGGCTCAGGCTTACGACATCATATTCGCCGCTCAAATAGATGAAAAAGAAGATCGCGAGCTCATCGAGGCAGTCCGAAAAGCTGGAAACGCGTATTTCGGCATGGCCTTCGACCTGCGCGAAGAAGCTTCACCTCCGGAGGATACCGGTGATATTCGCGATTCCGAGCAGAGTGTCGATAACACGAAGTGGAAGATATCCGCGACGAAGGTAGCTTCTCAATATTTAACAGGCGGGAAGCCTTTGCCGACTTTTTCCGCCCTTTCGAGCGCTTCCCGCGGACTGGGCTTTCTTAGCATCAGCCCTGATGGGGACGGCGTATTCCGACGCGTGCCTCTGCTCGTCCGCTATTCCGACGCATTCTATCCAAGCCTGCCTTTCAGGGTCGTCTGCGATTATCTGGGGGTATCGCCGGGGAGGATCGCAATCGGTCCCGGACGGGTTATTACTCTCAAGGGCGCCGCACAGCCTGGAGAAGAACCGCGCGACATAGTCATTCCCGTTGATGAGCGAGGCAATATGATCATCAATTTCGTCGGCCCGTGGGGCAGCATGAAACATTACAACTTTGCCGAGATATACAACGCCTCCGGAGATAGAGATGAGATGGAGATGTGGAGAGAGGAGTTGAACGGAAAGCTCGCGCTCATCTCTGACGTCGCTACGGGAACGGGCGATCTCGGGCCAACCCCTGTGGATGTGAACCTTCCGTTGAGCGCCCTGCACACCAATGTCATCCATACCATTCTTTCTGGGGAATTCCTTCGCGAGAGCTCTCTTCCTGAGACCGCCCTTACAGAATTGCTGCTCATCTTTGTTGTTGTGCTGCTCTCGTTGGGAGCTTCTTCCCTCACCTTTACTCTCGGAACCCTCTCCATTGCGGCGGGCTTTACGGCAGGAGTCGCTTCATTCTTTCTTTTCGCTAACGTCATTGTGCCTGTAGCGCGCCCGGCTGCCTTCATGGGACTTGCGACGATCTTTGTCACAGCCTATCGCTTCGTTATAGAAGAAAAAGAAAAGGCTCTTTATAAAATGACTTTCGAAGCCTATTTTCCTCCTTCCATCATGAGAAAGATCATGGCCAACCCGGCTAGAATCGCCTCCATGAGCCAAAAAAAGGAGCTCACAGTTCTTTTTAGCGACATAGAAAACTTCACCATGTACTCTTCGCTCCTCACGCCCGTACAGATACAGAGATATCTGAACGAATATTTCGACGCCATGGTGGAAATCGTTTTCAGTCATGAAGGAACCGTGGACAAGTATATAGGGGACGGCCTGATGGTCTTCTTTGGAGATCCCGACCCGCAGCCCGATCACGCTCTGCGTTGCGTGCGGGCTGCAGTGGATATGCAGAAGAAAGCGCGCCTGCTGAAGGAAAAATGGCGGAAGGAAGACGGCATTCCTGTCCGCATCCGGATCGGGATCAACACAGGCGAGGTGGTGGTGGGAAATATGGGCTCCGTGCGGAGACTCTCCTACACCGTTCTGGGCTCGGCTGTGAATCTTGCGCAAAGGCTTGAGGCAAATGCGCCCGCCGAAGGCATCATGATTTCTCAAAGCACGTATGAGCTCGTAAAGGACCATGTGCTCGCCAGGCCGCTCGGACGCATACGGGTCAAGGGAATCGAAGAGGAGGTGAGCGTCTACGAGGTGCTTGTAGAGCAGGATGGCGCGAGGATAATTGATGAATAGCAGATTCTCACCCTTGATCGCCTACATCGGGGTCGGCGTTCCGGAAGGAATCGTGGGCCATAAGCCAATGAACCAGAGGCCACGTTCATTTGCTTTCCCTCCTTGATGCAGTTCTCTCGAGTTTTCTCGCAACGAGACACCCGCCGGACGTCTGCTCCCTTTCGGGCTCGGGCAAATCTTGAACCCGTATCCACCCCATTACAGGATGGCCTTCGCTTCTTCCGACCTCCCACACCCGCACACCCATGGGCTCACCTTACGGCTTACTTTCCCTCCTCAAGAGGGAGATGTACGGGGTTACCACATTCCGCATTTTCAAGCACAATGTCGGGTTAGGCGCCTGCTGTCGATCGGGAGGTGCATGGTCCACGATGCCGCAACATTAAGACGACATACCCACCTCCATTGCCTTCTTGGCCCAAGCTTATCAGCCTCTTTAGCTTGTTGCGGGTCACGGCCTTTATCGCAGATTCACACTACATTCACCATACCGACTATCTAGCCCTCACCCGGATTGGAGGCTTCCAGGAGAGAGATCCTCTCGCGACTCACTCTCCGCACCCTTATGGGATGCTTCGGTGCATTGTCCCGGCAGCTCTTTATTCATGCCGGTAGATTTACCTGGTGGAACAGGTGGTTTCATACTACTAACTAGCTGAGACAGCTAGAAAATGCGACCTCGTGTCGCAGAAGTATGCCCCGCGTGGTTTCGCGTCCGGTTCAGGCCTTCGTTGGGCGAGTTTTTCAACTCCTCACTCGTAGCCCCAACAGCCTTTCCATGGGATCGAAATCACGGTCGTTGTGGAGAAGGTCAAAGTCGTTTTCGATGCAGAATGTTGCGATGATCACGTCTATTGTCTTGCGCACAGTTGTCCCACTCTTGCGCAGTTTCCAATAGTTCTGGGCAGCCCGCAAAGCAATGTCTTTCCCCACAAAGTCATGATACTCCAGGCTTTCCATGATCTGCTTCGCTTTTTGATAGTCTTCTTCTTTTCGAAAACCTTGCAAGAACTCTGCAATGATCAGGTCTCCCGTGACAATGCGGCTATGATCTAGTTCGTAGTCAAGGAGGTTCGTATGAGGTGCATCGATGCCCCGAACATAGTCAATCCACACAGAAGTATCGGCGACAATCATTTGTCAGTTCTCATTTCTTCAAGATCGCCTTCCCAATTCAGTTTTCCTCGGTAACTCCGGATTCTTGCCTGATTCTTCTGAGCAATAAGGAGTCTGAGTCCTTCTTCGACCGTTTCCTTTTTTGTCTTGTAGCCAGAAATTTTGAGCGCTTCGTCCATCAGCTTGTCGTCAATAATTATGTTCGTTCGCATGCTATCGCCTCCCGTGATGTGTATCCGATCAACCCATCATACACATTCAAGAGCCAAAAAGCAAGCATTATCGCGTGCCGAGCATGTCCCCGTAGCGGTAGGACGGCCAGTTACCCGAGCGCCCCCGCGCAGATCCCGGCGTGCGGTTTTTCCGCACCGGGCTCTTCAGGAATACTCGCTTCCCCACTCAGCGTTGGACCGATGAAACTGCCGGCTGGTAGAAGAGCTGTTCTCGTATCCGTGGTCGAGGAACGTTGAAGTGCTTCTTCGGGGCAGTACGCCGGATAACCATATCCCGGCCATTGTGGTACAGTCCCCAGCGGAGCTCAAAGCCCGGCAACTCAAAACTGCTCTTCTCCCATTTGCGAAACCGGGAGAAGCTGATCACCTTGGTTTTCTCGGGCTCCACTAACAAATCATGCCATGCCTCAATGGGAGTCCCGATCTGTTCGGCTATTTTCGCAAGAATCTCCTGGTTCACTTCCGCTTTGTGGCTTGGAAACCTGCCCTTTGCCTGGAAGAACTTAAGAAGAACAGCAAATCCAAAGCGCCCGTGAGCCGTTCTATTCGCCAGTAAAGGCTCTTCCTCTGGGAGAATGAGCCAGTCCTCCGGATGAAGATTTGGATATGTCATGTCCAAGAAGGCCACTGTATGGTGTAAACTTAGATTATTTCGCCGGATTCACGCTTCAGGGCATCCACCAATGTGCTCCGTGGGACGCCAAGCGCCCGCGCAGCCACCGAGATCGACCGCCCTCCGGCAAGCAATTCGCGTGCTGCCTCGATTTATTCCTGATCCAGTGCACGTGGCCGACCTCCTCGACGTCCCCTGCGTTGCGCAGCTCGCAGGCCTGCAATCACCCGCTCACGGATCAAGGCACGCTCATACTGAGCCAGTGCGCCAAATAGATGAAACAGTAATTCACCCGTTGCCGTGGTCGTATCGATGGTCTCGTTCAAGGACCTGAAGCCGATACCCCGGATTTTGAAGTCTGTTACAATTTCAATAAGATGGAGCAGCGAGCGGCCGAGACGATCGAGTCGCCAGACAATCAAAATATCGCCCTCCGTCAGATAATCAAGGCAAGCCTTGAGCCCAGGGCGATCATCCTTGGCTCCGGAGACTCGATCTTCATAGATGTTTCGCCTATCGACCCCGGCGGCAACAAGAGCGTCTCTTTGCAAGTCCGTCGTTTGGCGGTCATCAGCCATACTGACCCGGCAGTAGCCCACAAGCATGGTTACCCTCCACGGAAAATACCGTCAACTTGAGTTTTCGTGAATATCAAAGGTGCTGCCAATCCGTTAGTATTTTTCGTGATCAATATCCTTGATAATGGATTGAGAAACAAGGGTGTAGGCACATCGAAAGACGCATCACGGAAAACACTTGTTTTTCGTCAAGACTTCGCGAGCGTCGAAATGGCCAGCGTGCGGATCCCTGATCAGAAAAACTCTTGAAACACAAGAGTTAGATAGCTATATTAGCTAAAATGGTCAAATTTCTTGTGACGAAAGGAGCTCCGAACATGGTAACCGTAAAGGCGACCGAGATGAAGAATAAGTTGGGCCACTATCTTCAAGTGGCCTTGGTGGAACCGGTTGTAGTTGAAAAAACCAACCAGCAGGTCGCGGTTCTGATGTCCATGAAAGAGTATCAGCGTCTCACCAAGCTCGAGGATGCTTATTGGGGGGAAAGAGCGAAGGCCGCGGAGGCAGAGGGGTATTTGAGCGAAGCTGAAACCAAGGAATTCATCGAGGCCTCCCTCCGTGTTGAAGCTTGATATCACAAAACAAGTTCTGAAGTTTTTTCGCTCCCTGCCGGCAAAGCAGTATCGTCAAGTCTTCAACAAGGTTCTGGCTCTCATGGAAGATCCTGAACCGCCCGATTCTTCTCTTCTTATCGGGTATCCATACAGAAGAGCCGATATCGGAGAATACCGGATTGTCTATCGGATTGAAGAAGATTGTCTAAAAGTGGCTTTGATAGGCAAAAGGAACGACGATGAAGTCTATCGTCAGTTCAAGAATCTGTGAGCATGGCAGTCTCAGGGGTGCTCACAAATGGCCCCTGGTTGCACGAATGTTGGGATTGCCCCATATATAAAGGGCGCCGGCTTGACTCTGACGGGCTCGTCCAACGACAGGATAAGATCGTGGATCGCTTCGCGCTCATGATCTATCCTTATTCCTTCGGCCATGACACTTCACAAACAGAACCATCAACTCTGTTCATAGGCTGTTAAGAACTCATCCCTCGGAATACCTGCCTGGGTGAGTATCGTACTTATGGTCGAACCCTTGATCTTGCGATGATTAGGGATAGTCATAGGTGTCCGTGCGCCATCCTCGTTCTCACGCAATAGGGCAATGTGGTTGCCTTTTCGCACAACTCGAAACCCGAGATGTTCCAGGGCCTTGATGACATTATCAATGGGGGCATCCACAGGAAACTTGGCTGTCACACTGCAACTCCAGACTCGGCAATGAAGACTTCCAGTGCAGAAGATGTCTCATCGAGAACTTCAGGGCCGAAGGTTTCAATGTGAAATCCGATTGCGGATTTTACGTCAAGCAGCGCCTCTTCGTAGGTGTTCCCCTCTCCGACGACGACTCCTCTTAGCCCAAGGGGATACGCCACATAGCCGTCCGAGTGCTTTTCTACAATTATCTTAAAGCTCTTTACCATGTCAGACTCCCATTATGATGGAATTTTCAAAACCCGACTTTCTTCTGCAATATGATAAGACATCCCCCGGAGCATCTCCCCTCTGTGCAGTCAGCCCAACAGTGCTCGGTAGGCCCGTGCGCAGATGGTGGCCGAACGACAAAGCTAACCGGCGTTGCGAAATGCCAAGGAGTTCTCGGCATTAACGACCTTATTCGGAAGAACATGTGGTCGCGCCGTCCGGTTGAGCGACGGGTTGGACGTCGCCGGAGTCCTGTCCTTGCTGATCATTCGAGTAAACTCGGTTATAAAATTCATTCAAATAGACACCGCCCTCTGTCTTCCACATGATCCAGCCGTTGGCTGTTTGTCTCTGACTTCCGGCCTTCTGTATGCAGTAGACAGCCGCGGCGCTCAACGACATTACCTTACCTTCAACTTCGACCCCTTCTTTACGAAGAATGCCCTCAAATGTCTTTTTCGCGTGTCCTCGTGGGCCGTACTCAAGAAGCACCTTCTGCCCCTCACTAATCAGTTCGGCCTGCATGACATCTTGATAGGGTTGAGACCACCGAGTTGCCGCAGTGGATGCCGGCTGCCCATGTGTTGCGCCAGTCACGATAGTCGGTACATTTTCTTCCGGCACTGAATAGATGATTGTCTTGCCGTCGAGTGACTGATATTTTTCAATGACCCATATTTTTACATTAAACTTTAGGGTCTTAGCCCAGGACTGCAAGTCAGATGGAACACCGTCTATCGGAATTGCAATTGTTGGTGCCTTTTTTAGGATGGCGTGTAGCTTCCCATGGATGTCAAGTTGGGAAATGCCGAGATCGGCGAACACATCTGCAGCTGCTTGGTCACACTTTACCAAATCCAATGTGATCTTCAGTATTGAGTCCCGTGTCGATTGAGAATCTACGGCTGCCAGTTGTTTAGAAATCTGTGGGGCAATGTGCTGCCATGTGCCATGGGAGGCCAATTCGGCTTCGACCATGAACCATTCCTCGGACTCTACATCAACGACAAAGCCATCCGGGATAGTCCCTGTTCCGCCCATCGTTCTAATTTTCGCTTTCGGAACGAGGAGAATACTGGAGCCGAACAGGTACTGAGCATAGTCTTAAACAACTTTTTCGATCTCGGCTTCATCGTTGAATGGAGCCCTGAAACCGACATTGAGCAGGTCTATGTAGCGGAAAGTTGATAAATCTGAATCACAGTGTT
>CAZOEL010000047.1:0-8112 GCA_964578835.1 uncultured Syntrophobacteraceae bacterium
CCTCTCCTTCTTTGGCAACACTGTGATTCAGATTTATCAACTTTCCGCTACATAGTCCTGCTCAATGTCGGCCGATAGAGGTTATTGCCTAATTTTATCCTCACATAGTGACCAGATTTTAAGGCCTCAATAACGGAGGCGATTTCACCTTGTGGCGGAACCATACGCAAAAAAGACAATTCCTTTCCGGCGGGCCAGAACACTCTTGCTATTAAATGAAGAATTGGCTGCGAGTCTACCCGAATTTCTGCCGGGAAAACATCGGTAAAAATATCCGCCTCCGGGGCGATCCCATCCATCCAGGTTGAAAGCAAAACCGCGGGATCCTCACAAGAGCCGACATAATAATCAACAAGTAACATCGCATCCTTACGGTCCTTTCTGTCAGATACAGCAAATGCGCGGAAAGTGCTTATAGGTCCATCTTTGCTTTTTATATCCAGTGACGCCCAAGATCCATTAAATGAAAATTCCATCTCAGCAGACAATAAGAGATTTGATTTCACAATCAGCAATGCGGACACAAGCAAACAGGCGATCAACGCTTTCATGAATGCCTCCTTTGTGTGATGGCGCAAGGATGCCATTCCCTGAGAGCGGAAGCAATTTCTTTATTGCATATTCTTTATCCTGGATGGTATTTTGATTGCGCTTTGGCCTGAGAAACCGGAGCACAAACCGAGAAGGAAAAGCCATGCCAGAGTTGGCAACCACTCCAAATTTGCATTCTATTAGAGCGCCATGGAACCGATTGAAGAAATCGGGGCGGCTATCCGTTTCTCGGCGGGTAGTTCGTCACTCAAGTCCATGGCGCTCTCTATTTGGAGGAACACCATGTACAACCTATCAGATCCCCTTCTTGAAACCGGCCTGAAAGATCGTCTCCACATGATCCGAGAGATTGCGGGGCTGATCCAATTCACCAATCTTGAAAACGTCATGAACTACTGCGACAGCCCAAAGGAGAGCGCCGGGAATCCCCTCTATTTTACCGGTCAATTCATTGAGCGTACGATTGAAGAGCTTTTTCAACTTGTGGACAAGGTTGAGAGCGAGAGTAGGGCGGAATATCTCGAAATGGAGGCCAATCTCCCGCCAGGAGAGGAAAGCGAAACCTCGAAACAGCTCAGAGAGGCGCGGCTTGTTCATGAAGCAATGCGCGCAGATCTCTCGAAGGTGGCGCGGCTTGCGGCCGTGGTGCTGGATGAGGCGAAAAAGAAGCCCGAGGAGCAGCTGACAGAGGCAGCGAACGAGTAACCGCCATGGCCAGGGGGCTTCGGCTCCTGGGCCTTCCTCAAAGTGAGAGAAAAACACTTTGGGAAGATAAGGGAACCTGTTGAGTGCCCCACCCATTAGGCTCTAGAGAGTAAGGGAGGGGCACTATTTACTGTAAACGGTAACTGGCCTATGGATCAACTTTTTCAGCGATCAGTGAGTGGTTTCTTAACACTTGGTCTCTTCTGCCGCTTTGTTTTGGGAGCTTTCGGCTCTTCGGGTTTAGCCTCTTCCCCTTCTGTCTGAGCTTCGCCCTGTTTTCTCCTAGCTTGTTTCACAAAATTGATGACCGGCAGATACAAAGGCGGAAATCCTGCTCGCCTAGTGAGATCGCTGACTAGTTCCCGCGCATAGGGAAACATGATTGCCGGGCAGTTAATGCGTGAAAGTTGCTCCAAAAGTTTAGGCTCAATGGATTCGTTAACATTGAATGTGCCAAGTATTGCCACTTTAAAATAGAATGGGTATTCAACCTCTGATTTATCGGGTGTGGCGGCTGTCAGCTTTATCATCAGCCTATGATCAGATTCAATGTAATTGCTCTCTACATTGAAACGGAATCGAAACTCAACACCTTCATCTTCCGACGGTTCGGAGAATTCCTCATTGGTCCAGAATTGCACTTCAAAAACCCGCATATCCTGAATGTTGAGATTAGGCATAGTTCACCAGTTTCGAAGAATTGTCATGATAGTCATCAGGAGCATCACTGAAGGTGTATCTTACAGCCGGGCGATTAAACCGCATGGGATAGATGACTTTCTCCTCTTCACTACCGATGACTTTCTTGATCGGTTCATCAAGGCGGATCTTAAGTTCACAGTCAAGAACCTCAGAAATTTTCAGCAGGGTCTTAACAGTAATATTGGAGCCGTTGTTGAGGAACTTAGATACAGCCGCTTTACTGATACCGAGTTCTCTAGCCAAATCAGCACGGTTCATTCGGCGTTCTTCCATCCTAGCAATAATTCTCTCAGTGATCTTCAGTTCAAGATCAGCGAGCTTAAAATCCAAGCTGCTCTCAACGGACTCAAGGGCATCTTTAAACCATCCAAGCGCTTTCATGCTAGACTCTCCTGGTATTCTTTGCGCAGCCTCTTGGCTCTCTCTAAATCCTCACGGTCAGCTTTATCTTGCTTTTTGATGGTACCGTGGGTCAGAACAATCAACTTCTCCCGATGAAAGAAACAATAGATCCGTACTTGAAAGTCCTTGAACGCATAAATCTGATCTTCTTCGTGAGCGAAACGCTCAGTGTTGCGTGGAGGACCGCTTTCGGCAAGTGATTTAAGATGAGCCATGACCCGAGCTTTCTTCTGATGCGAAATCTTATTTATGAACTTATCAAGTGGAGACGAGTTACCCTTTGGAAGGTCGCAAATTGTGTATGCCTCACCCTCAAAGAGTTTTCGGAGTCGGATCTTTTTGCTCTTCACAGTCATTAGTTAACCCCTAAGTTAACCTATGTCAAGCTTATTTTCGGACAGCAACGAAATCAACTTTAAGGAAAAATATGCTCGTCAAGATGGTTTTTTTGGTGGCACTTCCATAGCACAAAAGCCCTTCTGGGTCTAGCAGAACTGCTCCTATTCTTCTGAGAAACGTCACTTATGGGAGCGTCGGAAGAAATGGTAGTGTTTGCTAGAGGTCAAAAAACTCCAACGGCAAAGCCAATTATTCCTATGGAAAGATACCTTCTTTCGCTTTTTGTTGATATCAATGCTATCATTGGATATAATACATGCAACATACAAAAAGGAGGTTGAGAGCGATGAAGACAGTCACAGTGAGAATGCCGGACGAACTCCATGAATGGTTGCGGGAGCGGGCCGCAAAGGAAACCATTAAGCGTAAGCAGCAGTACAGTATCAATACTTTGGTGGTGGATCTCATCCGAGAGGAAATGGAAGCCGATCGGAAGAAGGGAGCATAAGCCATGGCAATCTTAGCCGAATGCCCAATGTGCCATAAGAAGCAGAAAGTGAAGAATAAGCTTTGCACCTGTGGGGCCGATCTGGACAAAGCGAAGCGGGCCAAGAAAGTGCGGTATTGGATCAATTACACTATGCCGGACGGAAAGCAGCGGCGGGAGCCTGTAGCGGCTGCGGGCGATCCTGCGGCTTATTCCATCGAGGAGGCAAGGGCGGCGGAAGGCAAGCGGAAGGCGCAGAAGGTTGAAAATCCGCGCATTCTGCAAAGAGTGCCAGAAGAAAAGATGACTTTCCAACAGCTTACAGACTGGTATCTTGGTCAAGAAAAGGTCAAGGCTAAGCGGTACTTCCCGACTGTCCAAATCAATTTGGCGAGCTTCAATAAACAATTCGGCGGCGTAATTGTAGGACAGATCAAACCGGCCGATCTGGAAAACTACCAGGCGAAAAGGAAAGCGGACGGATATTCCGATTCGTATGTTGACCACGAGATCGGAGCAGCTCGCACGATGGTGAATAAGGCCTTCGACAACGATATGGTGAGCGGCGAGACTGTGAAGACATTCAAGCGCGTCAAAAAGCTCTTGAAGCGAAATGCGAATGCCCGCGACAAAGTCTTAAACATGGAAGAGATCAGCCGGTTAATCGAAAATCTCCCCCACCACACAAAATCCATTCTCACAACGGCCTTTTATACAGGGATGAGAAAAGGGGAAATCCTCAGTTTGACATGGAATAAAGTGGACATGGAAAAGCGGGTGATTCGTTTAGCGGCAGAAGATACCAAAGACAAGGAGGCTCGCCTTATTCCGATCTGTCCAGCGCTCTACGAGGAGTTGAGCTCTATCCCCCGCGCCATTCACGATGACCATATCTTTCTTTACAGGGGCAAGCCTGTAAGTGACATCAGAGGCGGGTTAGAAAAGGCTTGCGAAGCCTCCGGGATACCCTATGGGCGCTTCATAGAGGGCGGATTCGTTTTTCATGACCTTCGGCATTGCTTCAACACTTACATGAGAAAAGCCGGAGTTCCCGAGTCAGTCATTATGGAAATCACAGGCCATTCAACTCGGGAAATGTTCGACCGTTACAATACCATTGACGCTGATGACGCCCACGAGGCTATTGACCAAATGGGAAGGTTTCTGAAAAGTCTTGACCAAACTCTTGACCAAGGCTCCAAAAACGAAAGAAAAAAGGGCTAAGCTTTTCAGCCTAACCCTTTGATTTTATTTGGTTGCCGGAGGAGAGAATCGAACTCTCATGGGCGCAAGTCCCACTGGATTTTGAGTCCAGCGCGTCTACCTGTTTCACCACCCCGGCGAATATTCGAAGTATAGGCAGAGGAGCTCAGCAGTGTCAAGACAAATTAGTGAAAAGTCGCCAATAAGCTTATTCTGTGGCCCTATTCTCATACCGAGTAAATCTCTATTTCGGTGGTTCCAGGTATATCGAACGGCTTTTGCATCCATGAAATTTTCTTTTGACTCAGCCAAGTAATTCGATTTTTAGCATAATAAGAACGACGTCTCATCTGGCCTCGAAATAATTCCTGAAGTTTCCAAGACTTTTGACCGACAGTATATTTGCTTTTCTTAGAGACGGTTTATCCTCTCATCTGTTGAAGATTCCTTGGAGCCAAACTTGAATAGTAGTATAAAATCCAGGAGCGATAGAATGACCACCTTCAAGAGGATAAGGAAACTAGAAAGTGGAGAACAGATCTCGAATTCTTGTTGCAGATGATGAGGAGCCTAATCGACTTCTTATTCGCGAAGCCCTGAAGCGTCGCAACTATGACGTAATCTTGGCTTGTGACGGAGAAGAGGCCATCAGAATGGTTGCGGAAAGCTCGCCCGATGTTGTCCTGCTGGACGTAAACATGCCGAACATGAACGGTTTTGAGGCAGCCCGGCGCCTCAAGGAGGATAATGGGACGAGGCATATTCCCATTGTTATGATTACCGGCTTGAGCGACATAGAGTACCGAATACAAGCGCTGGAGATAGGCGTTGACGATTATCTGACAAAGCCGGTAGACATTCCGGAGCTCACGGCAAGAGTCCGCTCGCTTGTGAAGGTCAAAGCCTATTACGATCACATGCGCAATTACCAAAAGGAGCTGGAGGAGGAGGTAGCGAGGAGGACTAAACAGCTCGAGACTTATTCCAAAAAGCTCCAGGTCGCACTGGAGAAGATAAAATCAGCTTCTCTGGACTCCATCTATCGTCTCTCGCGAGCAGCCGAATATAAGGATGAGGATACCAGCGCCCACCTTAAGCGCATGAGCAATTATGCGGTTGTTGTGGGCCGGAAGATGGGCTTGGGCGAAAAGACGCTCGAATACCTTCTTTACGCCGCTCCCATGCATGACGTGGGCAAAATAGGCATCCCGGATCGGATACTTTCGAAACCGGGAAAGTTGGACCCGGACGAATGGGAGATAATGAAACAGCACACCATCATCGGGGCGCGGATACTTGAGAATTCGCTGGGAGGCTTCAACAAGCTGGCCGAAGTCATTGCCCTTACGCATCATGAAAAGTGGGACGGCAGCGGCTATCCCTATGGACTCAAAGGATCGAAGATCCCACTGGTAGGCCGCATTACTGCTATAGCCGACGTATTCGACGCCCTTACTTCGAAAAGACCTTACAAGGAAGCTTACTCCTTCGAGAAATCCGTTGAAATTATTGAAGCCGGACGAGGATCCCATTTCGATCCGCGGGTGGTGGACGCGTTCTTGGCCTCCAGAGACGAGATCCTACAAATCAAGGAAAGGTACAAGGAAGAAGGCGCAGAAAACCATTACTACAAGTGGTGAAAACGGCTCATAAAAGAAACCGCCTCATTCACTCGTCCGAATCGAAAGCTTTCACCGCTCGCTCGTCGTGATGACGGCGCGCCTCACAGAGACAAGTCTTTTTCGTTTTGCTCGGTCAGCGCGGAATCCCCGATGTCTTCGCCTTCGGTGGCTGCCGGCTTGCCGGTAGGCGTCGCCACCTTTTTCGCCGTCATAATAAAACCGGTGTGGGCGATCATGCGGTCAGCCGGGCGAGCCCTGCGCTCGTCGATCATCCAATCCCTTTTCATCAGCTCAAAAGTGTTGATGTTTGCAAAGCCTTGAGCCTTCAGCTCCTTGAAGGTGAGCTGACACTGCCCCGTGTTGGGGCTAAGGCTCACCAGTAAGCCGCCTCGCTTCAGCATCTTCGAGACAGAGCCGATCGCATGCCAGGGCTCAGGAAGGTCGAGAAAAATTCGGTCCACTTCGGCTCTGAGACAGAAGTCCTGGATATCCGCAATGACGATCTCGTGATTGAGAGGACGACGGCCAAAGAACTTTGCGATGTTTTCAATGGATATGCGGGCAAATTCCTCCCGCTTTTCCACAGATATGACCTTCCCTTTTTCCCCAACTGCGCGAAGCAGCGCCAGAGAAAGCGCTCCAGAGCCTATGCCCGACTCCAGCACAGTGTCGCCGGCCTGCAAATCCCCATAAAAGACCATCGCCCCGAGGTCCTTTGGATATATGATTTGGGTCTGCCTCCTCAGTTTGTAGATATAATCCTCGAGCGTGGGTCTAAACAGAAAGACCTTCGCGCCCGTGTTGGTTTCGATATAGTCGCCTTCTTCCTTTTCCACCACGTCTTTGAGCTGGATAGTCCCGAGATGGGATGAATGAGGGGCGTCCTCGAGCCTTACAAGCCATTTCTTCCCTTTTTGGGAAGTCAGCATCACCAGTTCACCAAAGCGAAAGGGAGCCATAATCGCAGCATCCTCCAATCATTGAAAAGAATTAAGAACGGGCTGCACCATAAAGAAAGCGGATGCCTCAAGTCAACTTCATTTTTTGCAAATCCGATTGCCAAGGATTGCTTAAGCCTCTATTCTAATGAAGATATCGAAGATGTATGCGAGGAAGCGGAAACGAGCGAGATCGCCGCGGCGATAGAGAGATACATTCCGAATCCTACGGTGGAATGCTTTATCGCGGCGGCTCGATGAACAACATCAAGACCTGTCTGCAGGAAATAGAAAGGAAGGACTGCGATGCGCGCTTCATTTAGATCGGCAATGGCGATGTGCTCTCTATTTGTCATGCTGACTGCAATTGCGCCAGGAATCGGCCATGCACAGCAAAAAGAGGAATATGCCGGCTGGGGAAAAACCAGCGAATACAATTCCCACTACGACGCCGCAGAATCCGATGACTTCAAGGGCGTCGTGGAAGACATCGTGGATGTTGCGCCGATGCCGGGAATGGCGCCTGGCGTCGCCTTAGTCGTGAAGGACCAGGATGACGATGTGGTCACGGCGCACCTCGGTCCCAAAGGCTTTGTCAAGCTGGACAGCATCAGCCTAAAAAAGGGCGACAAGATCAAACTCAAGGGCGTATGGGCTGAAATCAACGGCAAGGATATCTTCATGGCTTCCAAGATCAAAAAAGGGGACAACGTAGAGCTCAAAGTCCGCAGGACCAAAGACGGCGTTCCTTTCTGGACGATGTCCCCCGAGGAGCTGGCCAAAGAAAAAGAGGAGCAATAAAAACTCATGAAAGAAAGGTCTTCACAGACTCTGAGACGCCCCGCCATTGCGCCTCCTCTTGTATTGAAGGTCCTTTTGGCTGCTCTATGGCTATCTCTTGCCGGCATTCTTCCGAATGCCAGCTTTTGCCACGCCAAGGATCTCAAGGTTGTTGTCCTGACCGACGCCTCCGGCCTGGGAGACAAGGGGTTCAACGACGTCTGCTGGATGGGAGTGCAAAAAGCTAAGCAGGATTTCGGGCTGAAAGCTCAATTCATCCAGTCTCGCGAGCAGGCCGATTATATTTCCAACCTCACGCTGGCCGCACGGAACGCCGATGTGGCGGTGACGCTCGGTTATCTTTACGCAGACGCCGTGAAGC
>CAZOEL010000047.1:8122-53430 GCA_964578835.1 uncultured Syntrophobacteraceae bacterium
GCACATCCCCGATTGCCGCTTCATTCATATCGAAGGAGACGCATCCGGGAAGAATGTCGCAAGCTTCGACTTCAAATCGGAAGAGGGGGGATTTCTTGCGGGCCTGGTGGCGGGGCTCTTTACAAAGACACGAAAAGTCGGGGTCGTCGGCGGCATGGATATTCCTCCCGTCGAAGCCTATGTGAGTGGGTTTAAAGCGGGCATAAAGAGCGCCGAGCATGAGCGCAAGGAATCCATCGAAGCTATCGTCGCTCTAGCAGGCTCCTTCGATGACCCGGTCAAAGGAAAATCATTGGCTCTGGCTCTGATCGATCAGGGCGTGGACGTGATCTTCAAAGCTGCCGGCAATACAGGGGTGGGAGCGTTGGAAGCCGTAAAGAATGTCAACGGAATCTACCTCGTTGCCGAAGATCTCGATCAGGATGCGGAATTGCCCGGAAAGATTCTGACCAGCGCCCTGAAGCGCATGGACATAGCAGTCTACGAGGCGATTCATCAGGTTGTCCAGGATAGCTTCCAGGCCGGACATCGCTGGCTGGGCGCCGCTGATGGCGCCATAGATATTACGGAAATGAATCATTCCCGAAATTTGTTTACCAATGAAGACTCGAAGCGAATCGCGAAGGCGCGCGAGCTGTTGAAAACCGGCAAGCTCAACATTCCCAAACGCTACAGCGAGGTAGCGAGCTTTGAGCCGCCTGAATTCTAAGAGCTCCAGCCATCTATTCGTTCTCGACGGAATCTCCAAACGCTTTGGGTCCCTGTGGGCAAACAGGGAAATTACGCTGGATATCCTCGAGGGGGAAATCCATGCCATAGTCGGCGAAAACGGAGCGGGAAAATCGACGCTCGTGAAAATCCTCTATGGCCACCTGCAGCCGGATTCCGGCATTATCAACTTCAAAGGAGCATCGATACGACTCCAAGCCCCCCAGGACGCCATGAAGATCGGTATCGGCATGGTATTCCAACAACCGCTTATTTTCCCGCAATTGTCTGCTTTGGAAAACATCATTGTCGGCGCCGAACCGGTAAGGCATGGGGGCATTCTGCGAAAGCAGGCTGAATCGGAAGTTCAGCGCTTATGTCGCTTATTCGGATTCAATCTTCCCTTAAACGCGCAGGCGTCCGAGCTTCCTTTTGCCCATCGGCAGCAGATCGAGCTCCTTCGAATACTTTATCGAAAAGCCAAGATTCTGATTCTCGACGAGCCCACAAGCTTACTCGCTCCCGCAGAAACCGAGCAATTGCTCGGGCTCCTGAGATCGCTGCGAGAAAAAGGATGCACGGTGCTCTTTATCAGCCACAGGCTTCGAGAGGTATTCGCCATAGCAGACCGCATTTCCATTCTCCGGCGTGGGGAATGTATTGGAACCCTCCCCGCATCAGACACTTCCATGGAAGAGCTTGCCGGCTTGATTGTCTCTCAGCCTGAAACTGCAACCGTGCTCGGTATCGCCGCAAAGGGAAGGACTCCCTCCGAGGACGAACCCTCTGATGGTGCTCAAAAGATTGTTCTCGACATGAGAAACGTTACCGCAAAACCGTCAGGCGGCGAGTCCGGGCTCAATGACTTTTCCCTTGAAATACATACGGGAGAGATAATCGGCATCGGCGGAATAGTCGGCAATGGACAGCGTTCTTTGGCGCGTGTTCTGGCTGGAATGGATGCTGTTGAAAGCGGTTCGATAATTCTCGATGGACGGGAAATAACTCGATGCGCCATAAGCGAGAGGATTCAGCGCGGACTCAGATGGCTTCCCGCCAATCCTCTGGAAGAAATGCTGTTGCCGGCTCGATCCATCTGGGAGAATTTTTTGCTGGGCCATCAACGCGAGGTCCCATTTCAGGTCGGAAGCTTCCTTTGTAAAGAAAAGATCAAGCGGAGGACGGAACGGGAGTTGGCGCTCAGCGATCTGACGTACTCCGGAGCGGACCAGATCGCGAGCGGCCTCTCGGGAGGAAATGCACAAAAGCTGGCCCTTGCGCGCTCACTGTCGGGCGACCTCTCCCTTGCGGTTCTCGAGCAGCCCGGGCGTGGGCTGGACATGGGCGCTCAGGAGAAGCTTCACCGGCAAATTCGCGCCTTGAGCGCCAAGGGGGTTGCCTTTCTCATAATCTCTTACGATCTGGATGAACTGCTTGCCTTGTGCTCGAGGATTGGCGCGCTCTTCCGGGGATGCCTGGCGGGAATAGTGGATAGACGGGATGCAACGCCTGAGATGCTCGGCAGGTGGATGCTTGGTCTGAACAAATGATTGGGCGGAGCCGGCTTGCTGTGAAGAATTTGATGAAAGGGCCTCTTGTGGCGCTTCTCGGAAGCCTCGGCGTCGGCATAGCCTTCTGCGCGCTCATGGCGCTGGCCCTCGACGCCGGTCCTTTCGATCTTCTCATCACGATCTGGGATGGCGCATGGGGAAGTACGGACGCCGCCGCATCGACTCTATCCAAGGTGACGCCTATTCTCTTGACAGGTCTCGCCGTGAGCATCGCATACCGAGCCGGCCTCTTGAACATTGGGTGCGAAGGACAGTTGACCCTGGGAGCCCTTTCTTCGGCCTCCATTTCCATAGCCGCATCTTCTCTCCCACCGTTTATCCTTTTGCCGCTTACCGTCTTTACAGGAGCGGCTGTAGGCGGCCTTTGGGCGCTCCCCGCCATATGGCTGCGGCAGAAGCGCGGAATCCACGAAGTCATTTGCACCCTTCTCCTGAACTATATAGCCATATATCTGGCTGACTACCTGGCGCTTGGCCCCTTGGGCGACGGCACTCCCATGGGGCGCACCCCAACGATGCCTGCAGGAGCCGTTTGGCCGGCCTTCTGGCGCCTCGGAGCGCTGGGCCTGACTGCGGCCCCCTTCTTAGCCTTCGTTCTGACCATAGCAGCTCATATTTGGTTGTCCCGAACCGTGTGGGGCTATGAAGTCAACGCCATCGGAAGCAATATAGCGGCGGCCAGGGCGGCGGGCATATCCGTCGACGCATGGCGGAGGCGGCTCTTCGTGGCGAGCGGAGCCTTGGCCGGACTGGCGGGGGCGCTGGAAGTATCTGCAGTCCACCACCGCTTCTATCGAGCCTTTTCTCCGGGATATGGTTTTGATGGAATCACCGTGGCCTTCCTTGTGAACGCCGTTCCCGGTTGCCTTTCTTTGAGCGCGCTCCTGCTCGCCAGTCTTCGGTCTGCCGACAAGTGGCTCCAGCTCGCCCTGGGCGCATCGCCAAGCGCCATACTCGTCATCCAGGCGGTTCTTCTTCTGTCCGTAGTCTGCAGACAGGGTTTTCAATCGGCCAGGCTCAAACTTATCCGGAAAAAACAATGATAAGCTGCCTCAATCTTGCATCTCTGACTCTGGGGAAAATGACGCCTCTTCTTCTCGCATGCGCCGGCGGGCTTCTTGCCGAGCTTAGCGGCGTCATCAACTTCGCCCTCGAAGGAATGATGCTCGCGGGCGCATTCGGCGCGGTTTGGGCTTCTCATGCATCGGGATCGCCCTGGATAGGGCTCATCGGCGGCGTCTTCGGCGGGGCGATCGTCGGTCTAATACATGCTTCGGCAAGTTTGCAGTTTCGAGCAAATCAGATAGTGAGCGCTATTTCAGTGAATCTTCTTGCGCTCGGCGCCACAGGGATGCTCCTCAATCAGCTGTTTGAGGTCTACGGCACATCCCCTACCGTGAAAAATCTTCCGGACCTCAGCCAAGCCATAACCTCGATCTTTCCTGCATCGGAGCTCAATTTGGCATCGTCTTTCGGTAGGCTCTCCATCATGACGCCTATTGGTCTGCTGTTGCTGCCTGCGCTCTTTGCCTTTTTCCGATGGAGCAAGTGGGGGCTGCGAATCCGGGCTTGCGGTGAAAATCCAGGAGCGGCAAAGGCGCTTGGCCTTCCCGTTTTCCGAATACGCTTTCTTGCCGTCACGGCCAGCGGCGCTCTGGCGGGAATGGGAGGCGCTTACCTTTCCATAGGAGAGCTTTCGCAGTTTGTTGAGCACATGACGCATGGGCGGGGCTATCTTGCGATTGCCGCCCTCGTTCTTGGAAGGTGGAAGCCCACGGGAATTATCTTTGCCTCTCTTCTTTTTGGGTTCACCGAAGCCCTCGCTGAATCGCTTTCAGTCCGATGGTCTCAGCTGCCCTACCAGCTCTTTCTAGCCTTGCCTTACCTGTTCTGCCTGACCGCTCTCATGCTTCATGCAAATAAAAGGCGTCCGCCATCTTCTTTGGGCGCATAGACGCTGATAATTTCATCTCTGCGCCAGGCCGCCGCCACGCCTCCCGCCTTGCAATATAGCGTCTAAATCTCCATCTTTAGAGATAATTGCCGACTGACGGCGGAATTCACTTGCCGCTTTGCGCCGAACGCTTTGGGAAGGCTTTTGATATGGAAAACAATATACGGATCAAGAACACGGGCCTGAGGGGAGTACCAGTCGCCGATACAAAAATCAGCTTCATCGACGGAAACCAGGGGATTCTTCTCTACCGGGGCTTCCGGATAGGAGATCTCGCCGAGAAATCCACTTTTACCGAGGTCCTACACCTTCTGCTGAACGGCTCCATGCCCAATAGAGATCAGTTTGAAAGATTTGCTAAAGAACTTGCCGCATCGAGGAGCATCCCGGCTTTTCTCTATGAAGTTTTCAAGCTCTTGCCCAGAGAGGCCGATCCCATGGATATTCTCATGGCGTCCGTTCCTCTTCTAGCTCTTGCCGACCCCGAGCTCGAAGTTGAAACCAGAGAAGCCGACGTTCGCAAGGCCTTGCGGATAATGGCCCGTCTTCCCGGAGTTCTCGCAGCATGGCATCGTATTCGAAACAACCGCTCCCCACTTCTCCCGGATGAGACGCTTTCTCACGCAGCAGACTTCCTCAGGCGGTTCAACGGAGAAGAAGCTCAGGAAGCCCTCGTACGCGCTCTCGACGTGAGCATGATCCTTCAGGCCGAGCATACTTTCAATGCATCATCGTTCGCATGCCGGGAGGCAGCTTCCACCAAAGCCCACATGTATGCGGCGGTCGCAGCCGGCGTCGCCGCCCTATCCGGAAGCCTCCATGGCGGCGCCAATGCGAAAGTGGCTGAAATGCTTTTTGAAGTGGCGTCGAAAATGGGCTCCCGGAATGATATCGCACGATGGGTCCGAGAGAGGCTGGATCGCAAGGAAAAGATCATGGGCATGGGGCACGCCGTCTACAAGACCTTCGATCCGCGCTCCATCATTCTCAAGCAAATCACAAAGGAGCTTAGCGCGAGAAGCGGCGCCGAAAGGCTGTTTGAGACGCTTCTAAACATCGAAGAGACGTGCCATGAGGAGTTTGAGCGAAGGGGTCGGAGCGGCATCAAATCGAACGTCGATTTTTGGACCGGTCTGCTCTACTCGATGATGGGCATCCCTGTCGACTTCATGACGCCCATGTTCGCCATATCCATTGCCGCCGGGTGGTGCGCCCACATCATCGAAGAAAAATACGCCGAAGCGCAGGAGAAGCCCGCACTCTACAGGCCGTCCGCGGATTATGTCGGCGACTATTGCGGCGAGATCGGCTGCGTATACAAGCCCATTGATGCGAGATGACAACATGTGAAGCAAATCGTCTCCGGCAATGCTCAAAGAAATATGCTATTGACAGCCAATCGACGGTTTCATAGTGTACCTCTTCGAAAATCAATTTCTTTTCGCTTACAAGGAGTTGGCTATGAAGGGGAGAAATGCTTTGGCGCTGATTGGCGCGATATTCTGTATGTGGGCGATGGAGACAGGCGCAGCGGTGGGCTCGGCGACAGACGCCAGGGATTACCTGAGAAGCGGAGCGGATCTCCTCAAGGCAGGCAATTACCAGGAAGCCGCTCAGGCCTTCAAAGAGGCTACTATTATCAATCCCGACTACGCGGAGGCTCATTTCAACCTGGGCCTGGCTCATAGCAAAATGGGCGAGGATGAGCTGGCCATAGAGGATTTCACCCAGGCTGTCCGCATTAAGCCGGATTATGCTGAGCCGAGCTTCAACCTGGGGTTGCTTTACTCCGAGAAAGGGCGCAAATCCGAAGCAGTCGAGGCTCTTAGAAGCGCAGTCGCCGCCAAAGCCGATTATGAAGAGGCCTATTACTCTTTGGGTCTGGCTCTTGACAGCCTGAATCGCGGCCGGGAGGCCGTTGAAGCTTTCAAGCAGGCCGTCTCCATCCGCCCGGATCATGCCGAGGCCCAATATAGCTTGGGCATAGCGTTGTCAAAGATGAGTCGGTACAAGGAAGCCCTCGAACCGCTCGGAGAGGCGGTCCGCATCCGGCCCGATTATGCTGAAGCCTACTACGGCCTTGGAGCCGCCGGCAACAACAGTGGAGACTATAAGAAAGCCATCGAGGCTTTCACTGAGGCCGTTCGTTTGAAGAGCGATTACGTCGAGGCTTTCTACGGCCTGGGCATGGCGCTCAATAGCTCGGCCCGGTATGATGAAGCTGCGGTCGCCTTCACCCGTGTCGTCGAGCTAGGGCCGAGCCGAGCCGAGGCGTACTCCAACCTTGGCTTTTCTTACGCAAAACTGCGTAAATTCCAGGAAGCCGCGGACGCCTTTCAGGAAGTTGTTCGCCTCAAGGGAGATGACGCCGAGGCCTATTACCGTTTGGGGGTCGCTCTTGCCTCCCTTGGCAAAAGCAAAGACGCGCTTGAAGCCTTTGAACAGGCTCTCCGCATACGGCCCGATTACCCGGAGGCAATGGAAGCGATGCGCGCCGCGCGGAACGGATGAGGCGTCAGTTCTCCATCCTGTAGAGGAAAGAGATTTCGACATGTTCGTTGCGGGCAGGGTCCTGGGCCCGCACGTTGACCGTATAAAACGCGTAGGCGGGGATTGGCGGAGTCGCCGTAGTATCCTCCGGCGTCATCCTGGTGTCGACGATTTTGATCCAGACCTGATTCCCGGCCAGAGCCATGGTTATATCGGGATTATCGGTCGGGCTCAACGTTGATGCGTTGGCGCCGCAATTTGGATCCAAGGTCCAATTGGGCGTCACATCGGTCATTTTTGTTTGCAGGCATGAGCCGCTTGGAGTGGCAGCGCTTGTGATGATATTGTTCGGAGCGGCGTAGACGTTGTTTCTGATCATATTGATAAGGAAGTCCGTTCCGCCCTTCGCGGCTTCCAGGCTTGTCGTATAACGCTGCTCAACCCCTGAGAGCCTGGTGCCTTGAGTCACCAGCAACATGAGCGTCATCACAAGGGCAAAGGCCAACACCATGTACATCAAAGTGGTGACCAATGCGATGCCTTTTTCTTCCTTCAAGGGCTTCGAGAGCATATCTTATTCCATGTTTATGGGTTTAACCGCAATCTTGGCGACCTTCCACCTGTAGTTCAGATTGGCGGGCGCAGCTGAGGGATCAAAAGTGCTGAGAGGCGCGCCAATCCCCGCTGGAGCAACCGCAGCAATATCGTCATCCGACAGCGTAAGGGTTTGCGCAGCATAGTTCTCGTCCCGCTGCCCTTCATGGTAGAGAACGAAAACCCTCACTTCCTTCAGCATGCCTCTGATTTCATCGGCAGCGCCGTTTCCATTGGTGTCCGTCAGAGTCAAGTTCTGTCGCCAGGCATCGGTTCCTCCGTCTGCATCCGTATCCACACCGAAGGCGATCTGGAGATCCATGACGCATTCGAGCAGAGGCTGCTCGTTGCGCCGCCCATCGCCTTGGTTGATGGAGCTCCGATAGAGGATAAAGCTGTTGGGATTGCATCGCGTGGGAAAGCTCCCAGCAGTTGTGGGTCTCTTGAGATAGTAGTCGACACGATTGAAGGGCATGCGCGGATTGCTGTTGGGATCCACGCCATAAAGCAAATGGACGGTCCTGTTGTTGAGAGGACGGGGAACCGTGCTGCCGTCGATTGCTGCAGCAGTGGTGTAAAAGTTAGTATTAAAAGTGAAGAACCATGTCCCCCCGGCCGGCAGCAATCTGCGGTCACTATCCATCACGATGAACCGTTCCGAGCTCGAGAAATCAAGCTCGCTGCTATTCCATTGCCTGATTCTCGCGTTGGTTCCGTCGTGAAACATGATCGTCCACTTCTTCGTCGTCGAGCTCAGCGTGGCGACCTGAGACTTGAGGGCAAGAACATCGGAGCCGTTGACCCCGGTGTTGTCGGAAAATCCGAATGAGCGCGGTATAGCGCTTGTGCTGAGTGCGGCGTCGTCAAGGCTCGAGTTGTTGGGATTGGGAGAGAAAGACGCATCGCTCAGCGCTTCCAGATAAGTGTTTCCATTCATGTTGTGAGGCAGCCCATAGCCGGCCATCTCGACGTCATGGCGCAGCATCTCCAACCCGACAAGGTTTTCCATGTAGCGCTCCGCAATTTTGCTCTGTGTCCCGAACCCTCCGAGAAGCTTGAGATAAGCAGCTGTGGCCCCCCCAAGCACAATCATGATGACCGCCACGCTCACCATCAGCTCAACCAGGGTCATGCCCTTCGAGTCTGTCATGATTGCCTTCTGATGCTTTCGATATTGTACGATTTGACTCTGTCTTTGAACGCCCATTGCACCGTAACCCTTAAAAAAAGGACATAGGGATTTGAAGTATCGGTCGCAACTCTTCTCGTGACCGTGAAATTCGTCGGGGCTTTCCTCACTGTCCTGGAGACCGTAGCCGTGGTATCGGTAAAACCGTCGACCGCATTGACGCTCAGAACAGGGGCTCCCCATCTGGCGTTTCTAAGATTCTCCATCTGCTCTTGAGCGATCTTTATGGCTTCCGAGCGCATCAAATTGTTCTGATTGTAATCGAGAGCGGCGAAGGCTCCAATTAGCGCTCCCAGCAACCCAACGAGCAGGACGAACATGGAGATCAACACTTCAATGAGCGTGAATCCTCGCTTATCTCGGGACACAGTTGGCTCCATTCATTTTTCCCATTTTGATTCGGGTTCTCGACACGCTCACACAATCCTGAGCGGCTCCGTAACCGGGGGCTATGGAGAAACTGATCGGGCTCCAGCAGAAGCCTCTTCCATCGAAATCCACACTGGCGCGGGCGGCATTGCTGGATGTCACGGTAAACTTTGCGGTCTTCGAGTTGTCGACCTGATCCGTACCCGAATCGTCTATATCGTTGTCGTTGTTGGAGTCTCTCCTGAGCTCATAGGAAGTGAAGCCGGCTCCGCCTCCCCACCACAAGCCACAGGCGACCTTCTCGCTGTAGGATTGTATCCGGGCGGCTTGAAGATCGTTGTAGAGCGTTGAAATTTGATCTTGAACATCGTGCTTGCGCTTCCAACTCGAATAAGCCGGGACGCCCAAAGCCGAAATCATGGTGAAGATGACCATCACAACGAGCAATTCCACGAGCGTGAAGCCGTCCCGCTTTTTCATCTTTCCCTCCAGTGCAGGATCCTGCCGTCCAAGGGTTGATACGGAGGAACGAAAGGAGGCGAATTCTCGGGCGGCACACCCGCCATCCATTCCGAGCACCGGTTATTATTTAAAGAGAAGGACTCGGCGGAGCTGAGCGCAGTGATCTCTCCGGTGGAAGTCTGCAGATATAACGTGCCGGTATTCTGCTGAGCGCTATAGCCCGCACAGGATGTGTCGGAAATGGCCAGCCCCATGGCGCAATTGAGGCCCCACACTCTGGTTCTGCCTCCGAAGCCGCACAAATCCGCCGTGGGCTCGGTGGTGGTGAAGAATACGGCATTATAGCTCGTCACCGTCGGATCTGTGATGCCTCGCTCCTTGAGATATCCCGCTTCCGGGCCGTTGAGATCCCAGTACCAGGCATCCGCCTTGTTTTTATCAGCCAGATCCGAACAGAAATTCTTATCGTTTCCATGACCGAAGTTGATATTGGGCTGGTCGCACGCATTGTTTTCATCACAAAGAATCGGCGCTCCCATAATGAAGTCATATTGAGGCGTGTATGTTTCTCCGGAAGAAAAATAGCGACCGGAAGTGGCGTACACATACCATCGGTTGAAGCATTTGGCGAATTCGACTTTTGCCGTAATAGGCTTTTGGGCAAGGTTGAGGTAACTGGTGTTATAGTCCCATAGCGCCGGGTCGGTATTGCCGGTCCAAAGCTTGATAATTCCTCCCGAATAATTCCCAACGCTGCTGACCTTGGTAAATCCGAGAAACACAAAGTCCGTATTGCCATCGGCATTCATGTCCAGGCCGGTGGTATACAATCTACCGCCGAAACTGTTAGCCGCGCTGTTTCCGAAGTCGTACTCATACACACTGTTGACTGTAAGGTTGCTATTTAGCCTTAGCGTGAAAGTTCGCAGGCTTTGCGTGCTGGTTCCCGTGCGGGTAGTGGGGCCGGAAGCAAACATGACGTAGTGGTTCCCGCCCCTTTCTATAACTGCCGGGCCGGAATAACTGTAACCCAGTCTGGGATGAGCGAATTCCCATAGAAACACCGGCGCTTCCGGGTTGGTGACATCCAGGGCGAAGTAGGAGGAAAGCCCCACACAGTTATCAGAGTAGCAAGTATAAGGGGAATCCGGGTCGCAGGCGGCGGAGAGGCTGGGACAGGTGTCGTCAGGCGCGGTGCAAGTGTACTTTTCTATGCACTGCCTGTAAGGATTTGTGCCGCACTGATTGTCTCCATTGCACGAATTAAGTGGTGATTGAAATGTCTTCGTCGCCGGATCGAAGCAGTATTTGTTCGAGCTCGCGGTACAGGCGCCTCCACCAAGCCTCATGCCGCCAATGAGCACCTTCTTGTCTCCCATATCCACAATGTATGGGCTGAGATCCACCGTGTATTGATGGCAATAGCTATTGGAAGCCAGACAACGCAGATAGGGAAGCGCATTCTTGGGGATGAAGGCCCACAGTTCGTCGCCTAGTTCGCCGGCTCCAAAGTTGTCCAATCGCGCTACCTGCGGGGAAGAGCTCATTGGGGAGAGAATTCCGGTCTTGAAGGCGTGGAGCATTCCGTCATTGGCTCCAACGAATACCGCGCTTTCCTTCTTCGCGCATGTCCCGCCGATGGCAGAACAGTCGGCATTCGTCGCGCAGTGTGTCGAAGTGAAGTCGCCTACCGCGTCTTTACAGAAATGGTAATCGCTCACGACTCTTGGCGTCGAGTAAATAATGTCTCCAAGCTTCCATGTTTTGTTGACATTGCTCCCTATCGTGACCGTTCTATCCCTGCAGCCAGTGAGGTCATTACCGTACATATAGCTGATCACATTATTATAACTGGCGCTCGCAGTAGAGCCCGTAAGACATGCATCGAAGGTGCTTCCCAAGTTCGCTGGGTTATAGGCGGAGGGTGTGCTGAACGGAACAAGAGTATTCGATGAGCCGACCGTATAGATGTTTCTTGCGCCGGGATCTTTCAGAAAGAGCTGATAGCCCGCTTCCCAAATCGGCGTAACGCCGTCCAGCGTCACTGTTGCGGAAGTATTGGCGCCATCGTTTTCAAGGTCGCCGTCGGCATTGCTGTCGTTCCTCAACGCAATCTGAAGCCCCTCCGCTTCAGTGAAATTGAATTCCATCGCGCGGTCTTGCTGAAGATTCAAGATCAAATCATGGTTTGTGTCTTCTCGGATGTTGCTTTTGGTCTTGGAGACATAAAACCAATAATCATAAAGAAAGCCGGTCCAGAGAATATCCTCGAGTCCAAACAGCTTGGAAGGATAGAATACCGCCTGCATGATGTTGGCGCCTTTTTGCGCCTTCTCCGACAGGATGGAAATCGATGTGCCGGAGGCCACGCGTTTCAAGATATCGCCCAAAATTGCGCCAAGCGTATTCACCATCTCAGTAGCGTTGTCAACATAATAGGCATGCCCGTTGACAGCAGTGCCTCCCTCTGTCGCCATTTCATCGAGCTTCGCTTTCGCCTGATCGGTGAGGCCCAGTCCTAAGACATAGGTTTTGACATCAAAAGTATAATTTGTGCCGGATAGGCTCTTTGTTATGTTTCTAAGGGCCTGCAGCTTCGTCTTGACCGTAGGCATGAGCTGGGCCGCCGTCTTGGCGGTTCCGCTCTCATCGACGCTGGGCAATCCGTCGGTCACATAGACGATGAAGTTTTTCTGACATCTGAGGTTAATGGGACTGTTGGCTCCCTTAAAATAATCGAGGGCCGACTGAAGCGTTCCGGCCGTAGGCGTAAGGCCCGCATTGACGATATAATCGCAGCCCGTATTTTTGTTGGCGGCGGTGCAGCTCATGTACTCGGTCTCGGTCTTGAGAGCGAGCTTGGTCATCAGGTTTGCATAGGTTGAAGTCGTGACTCCGCTGCTATTTACGAGATCGTTTACTCTAACATTGGGGCTGTCGTCGATGAATCCTCCTCCCGGCGAGGAATTGGAAAACCATGTTTGACCAACTTGATACCACATGAGCCTTCTTCCGAAATCGTAATACCCTAGAGCGAAGTCCGAATCGGTAGGATTCAAAGTATAGGTGGCGTTGGAGCCTCCATAACCAGTCGAGCCATCACTGGTCCCCGTTTTCTGAGTGTAGCATTTGTAAGTGTCGTAAGTTGCGCCCTCATTACTATTATAGGCGGAGGAATAACAATAATCCGTGCCCTGGCCCGAGCTCGCGTAAAAAGGGAGAGCCTGCTTGTAATAGATATAGTTGGACGTATCGGAGAGGTTAGTCTTGCGTTGCGTTTTTGGGTAAACCAGATCGCAATACCTGTTTCGCTGTTCGCTGCCCACTGCGTAGTTCGTGAGAATCTCGTCCATATAGGTCGCATCGAACAAGCTGGCGTCGGGCTGAGCGCGACAGCTGGTTTCGCAAGCCGATAACGCGGCGTTTGCCGTGCTGCCTGTGTTGTCCTTACAGTACTGCTGGCATTCCGGAGGCGGGTTCGGACAATAGGACTTCGGCTCATACGAAGCGAAGTAAGGGCTGTTGTGCAGATAATTGCTCGCGATCGACCCCGGAAGCGTGTAAGTCATCACGCCTAATCGGAGCTTATCCTTGAGCAGAGCAATCAATTGGATCAAAGCCTCCCTTGCGACGTACGCCTTACTGGCGGAGGAGAACGAACCGGCTGCGTTGCCGTAAAAGTCTTCGTCCATACTATTTGAGTTATCAAGTATTATCAAAACATTGGGCTTTACGCCCGCAGTGATGAACGGAGGTGTGCTACAATCGGAAGAGCAATCATAACCGGGCGCGTTGGATGCGCCCACAACAAAAATCGAAATAAGAGCCACAACAAATATTGCAAAACCCTTTCTCATGACATCATCCTCACAACAATAGACAGTAGTCTTTCCGTCGAATTGCACACCCTACTTTATGATCACGCTCATCAATCGCCCTCCCTTAAAATGGAGCTCGGCGATTTTCATCTTGGTCCTGGAATGTGTGTTGTGGATGATCTTGACATCGCTGTTGATGGCGTATTGAGAGCCATCCTTAGCATATATGAAGTTCTTATCCATACTCTCGACAATAATGTTGACCACCGCCTCATCCGTTTGACCGGCGTCCCCGGATGCATTTCCTTGCTGAACAGCCGTAACGGCGTAGATATTAAAAGGCGCTGCTATCCAAGCTATCATCAACAACAGGAAAAGACTTTTTGACATAACGAACCTCCTGTTTTCTAATCCGGATCGATTTGCCTTATGAAGCTTCCTTCCGGCTCTTATTTCTTCTTTGAGAAAGCCTTCTATACTTCTTCCACAGACGCAAAAGAGCCAGGGGGGAATCGATCAATCAAAAAGCGCCTTGAAAACGGAAAATTTGAGCGCGCCTTCATTCGTCACTACTGGAACATTGGTTCCGGAGCTTACAAAAATTCTGTCCGTTGGGGCGTAGCTGTAAATCTTTCTGGTCGATGCAATCCGGTAATAAGTTCCGCCATTTACAGCTTCGACTGAAAAAGAGTAGAATTGGAGCCTTGCGCTGTTGAGGCAAGAGGCATTCCCACAGTCGCTCAAGCAGGCAGCGTTACTGAGAAAGGACGGAAGACAGCCGATAGTTCCCGCATAACGACCATTATCGGCCAGAAATTCTTCCATTTCGAGCCTCGCCGTCAGCAGGGAGCCGGTTCCTTCGCTTTGTCGGACCCTATTGATATGGTTGAGATAACCAGGAACCGCCACAGCGGCCAGAATCGCCGTAATGGCAACCACGATCATTAGCTCCACGAGAGTGAAGCCTCCCTCGCGAGATGCAGAATTCTTTAGCATTTCATCCCTCAACAGAACTGCAGCGTTAACTTCATTCATGGCTTTTAGAAATTGCCGTAAGCTCCAGGATTATTCCTGCACAAAGCTCAAAAGAGAACAACGCATAGCTTGGAAGCCAAGTCCGTTTGGAAAGGAGCACGCCTTCAAACTTTGCTGCTTCAACGAGCTTGACGCCGACACACGGTAATAAGAGTCTCGATGATGCAGCTCAAGCGATCTCGTGCTGATGAGGATAGTAAAAGGCAGGCAGGAAACGAATTATTGACGCGCTTTCTCCGCGGACTGCAATCTCCCCGTTTAGCAGACTGCAAGAGAAAACCATCAAAGGCTTTCGATCGCCTGGCAACCCTGCCGCCATATCCAAAAGGACTTAGGCCAAGAGCTTTGCGTCCCACCCTTTCGGATGGTTTGCCTTTTTCAACCGACCATTACGCCTCATCAGAAGCATACGCAGAGACAATAGTCAAGTTGAATCTTTCAGGTTCTCAACTTCATTCTCAACGCATCCCGAGCACCCTCACTTTGACGCTATTATCCAGGTCTCCTTCTTCGTCGCCACTCATACGCGCCTGGCTCGTCTGAAGATTGATCTTACCGACTGCGGCGCTATACGTATCATATTTTGTATCTGCGCTTATATCTTCGCAAAACCCGGATTCCGGAAGCTCATATTCCTGGACTACAACGCCAAGCCTGTTGCCCTTGGACAGTTGGGCCAGGCCAAAGACGCAAAGATTGGCCGCTTTACCGTAAAAACTGTAAACATTTAGCAATCCCGTATCATTCAGGACATCAAAGATTTGGATATATTCCGTCTTTTTATCATCCTTGAACACATCCTTCCTGATAGTCCATCTGCCGGAGATATCCGCCAGAGGCTCGGCCACGACGCCCTTGAACGTCAGAGCCCCATTAGTTGTCGATCTGCCCTTGATCGTGATCTTGTCGCCTCTTTTATTAACCGTAGCCTGAAAGCTCATCGTGTCCAATCGTTCTTCAGTTCCGGGCGGACTCTGCAAGAAGCCCACTGCCTGTCCGAAGCTGTCGTACTCCCAGTACCCCTCAACCGTGGTAAAGCCGAAGGTAATTTCGGAAGGCGAATCCTTTTTCGGGGAGGGCGCGACAAGCATATATCCATCTACATAGTAATCGCCATAAAAGGTCAAATATGCCGAGCCTTTATTTGCTCCCGTAACACTGCAGTCCCACGTCATCGCTCCATCCGGCCCCGCGGGGGAATTCCCCCCGTTTGCGGCGCTTCCGGAACAAAATATTGCGGCGACAGCCAACCATACAATTGCAATAAGCTCCTTTTTTCTCATCCCGACTGCATCCTTTCTCCAAATATGACGGCATATGGCAACTACTGTTTTGCGGAGGCGAAACATCTGTGATCAAGCTGATCCGTATTGAACGCGTCTCGATATAGATAATCGGATTTCAAACTCGTTAACTGAAGGATTTTTTCAGCAGAAAAGATGCTAAGCCCTTAATCCCGCCAAAAGAGGCGCCGGATATTGGCGTGATTAAGGCGTGATTAAGGACTTGTGGCTGGATTATGGCGTGAAATAAATACGCCTGGCGGGATTCCAATTGCGGGAAAACACAGATACGGCGTCACTGAAGAATGCTTTATTGCGATTGGCGCCCGTCTTGCAACCATATTAGGGCACAAAGAGAAACCAACTCTTTCCTCCTCAAAGGCTAACCGGTTCTAGCCCCTCCGGTTAGCTTTTTTATTTTCGGAATCGTTGTCCGTTTTTCGTCTGCCCTTGTTTATTGTTTCACCACCAACGCGAAACGCCGGGCGCAAGAAGCGGCTCACTCCATAAGCCATCATCCCGCGCCCGGCGTTTCGCGTTGTTAACAAATCAAATGTTTCTGCGCTTCCTCAGTGTTGTTTATGCTTCACGATCTGGGACAAGGCAACGGGAACCGTCCGCCTCTACGGTCACTCTGAACCCGAAGAGAGGAGCAAGGTCCGCAAAGCTCCGCCCAAAGACCAGCTCCAGAGTGTCCTCAGGAATCTTAAGCTGTTCGCCCATGAAGCGACGGAAATGATCTTCATAAGCCATGAGCTCCGTCACTTCGTCGGCGGTTTTTCCTCTGCTTTCCTCGAGCCGTTTGAAAGCGTCACTGATCTTCTCGAAAGCGCACCGGCCGTTATGTTCGCTTATAAGCTCAAGAAGCAGCTCTACCCCTTTAAAAATATCGCGTCTGGTCAGATACGACTGTTCTGCAAGCTTCTTGGCTTCCGAAGGGTCCCAACAGGCTTGGGCTCGACATTGCAGCGGCCTATCGGCGTAAACCATACATTGATTGGTTGCATCATCGAAAAGAACGCATTCTTGCGTATCCGGTTTTTCTCGGAGCTTAATCCTTTCGTCCAACAAAAAGAAAAGCTTTTCTTCGAAAGGAGACCTCACCGGCTCACCGCGTCTCAGGCAAAACAACTGGCTCCACGGGATTTTTCCCTGACGGAGGATATCAAGATCTTCCAGCATGAGCGTGGGACTACCCTTGCGGCAGCACTCTCCACATTGGACACAGACGGGGAGCAACTCCTGGATGGCCCGCTCACTCGATTCCAGCAGTCGTTTCCAGGAGCTTGTTCGTTCAGATTCCGTCATTCTGGGCCATCTTTTGAGGATTTCCTGGTAATCCGCACCCTGCTCCACCTGGTATTCAATGCGCTTGAGGGGCAGATCGCCCCCACTTTCATTCATGAGATTTTGCAGATGCTCGATCCACTTTTGTCGAAGCATTTCTTTGTCCCATGCGCCGGGATAATCGACCGGAAAATCCTTGTCGGGCTTTTCATTGGAAGAAGTCATGGATTGTTGCAGCTCCCTTGTTTCTATATAGTATCAGGATATTGAAAAAGCATTCAAACAATGTATTGTATCCGACAGAAGCAGAGAGATAAACAAAGTTTTAAACAATCAAAAGGCGGCTTTCAGGGGAATTCAACCCGCAAGGCGCGCCTCGATCAGACGCTTTATATCCATTGCTTCCTGAAGGGATATCTTCTGCCTGCCAAAACCGAGCCTGAGGAAATCGAGAAAATCCTCTTCCAGGGGCAGTCGATGAGTGTAGGGTCGAGAGAGCTCGGGCACGGGATTGACCTCTGACAAATCTCTCAACCGAAGATCCGAACGCAGTCCAAGCCACAAGCGCTGTCCGCCGTCCTCGATAGCCCGGTTGTCCATTGAAGGGTTTCTTTTTAGGAGCAGTCGAAAGAGATATCGCTGCGCTTTCGGTTTCCATTTCGAATCCGTCAAAAACGGAAAATCAAAGAGAAGCTCTGTAACCGCCCACCCGTTCGACTCGGCTCGAGAGCGCATCAGTTCAAGCACATCAGGCCCCCAGAGCAGGATATGGAAGAGAGGATTCGAGCGCGCACTCGAGAAGAAGAAAGCATTGAGGCCCCGGGCCAGATCAAGCCAAAACTGCCGCCCGCGAAACGGCAACAAAGAATACATTCTGGCGGGAAAGCAACTTTCTCTTTGGCATTTATTCCCATAATCGATAAGAAATCGCAGATCCCGACCATTGTTTCCGCAGGGGTGGAGCAGACAGCCGACACGTCGTCCTTGTGCGTCGAGGTAGCCAAGCGCCCAGCAGGAATATCCAATGATAGGATGATATTCAGGCCCGTTGGCGAGCAATTGAATGCGATTTTCCCGAAGCTCGCGTCTCAGGCTGCGCACGAATTCCAGATGATCGTATCCCGGAGGACGGATTGGCGGACAACAGCCGAAGCAGGTGAGTCCGGAATCCGGAGCGCAAAGAGAAGAGGCGTTATTTTCAAAGAGATCGTCTTTCATATGTCACGCGTAATTGACAGGCCCACCGCTATTTGTTAGAAATCCGTACGAATATGGCTTTTAACCTTTTACATGCACTGATGCCAGTGAGGAGACCCAATGCCTATCTACGAATTTCGTTGCTCCCAGTGCGGATGCATTCAAGAGTTTTTAATGACCAGCTCCTCGGAGCAAACGGAAATCAAGTGCAAAGAATGCCAAGGAGAGGAGCTGGAGCGGGTCTTGAGCACCGTCAGCTATAGTATGGGAGGAGCATCCGGTGCGAAGGACGCATCTCCAAACGCAACGACCAAGACCTGCGGGCCGGGGAGCAGCTGCACCACCATCAATCTTCCGGGCTATTCCCGCTGATCGACACAAAGGTGAACGGACAAAACACCAAATCAGCCAACAGATCGAGCCGTTTTGCCCGTTCGCCAAACGCTCTCCGCTTCACGTTTCCTTTTTTAGAAAAAAATGTTCGCCTTGAAGCCGATCTACCAGATTCGATGACGCGCAGCTTTTCATTTCCTTAGAAGAGCGCGCGAGTGAATTCTTCAGGATCGAAAGGGCGTAAATCTTCAATGCCCTCTCCTATCCCGATATAGCGCACCGGAACCTTGAGCTCATCGCAGATCGCGACGATGATTCCGCCTTTGGCCGTTCCGTCGAGCTTGGTCAATATCAGCCCGGTAACTCCAATTCCCTCTTTGAAGAGCTTCGCCTGAGAAAGGGCGTTCTGACCGGTGGTGGCGTCCAGAACGAGCAGGACCTCATGAGGAGCATCGGGTATCTTCTTGGCGATCACACGTTGAACCTTCTTGAGCTCTTCCATAAGATTGACCTTGGTGTGCATCCGACCCGCCGTGTCCAGAAAAACCAGATCCGAGTCTCGAGAGATAGCGGCGTCGATGGTGTCGAAAGCCACCGCGGAAGGGTCCGAACCGCTCTTTTGGCGGATCACGGGGGCATCGGCGCGCTCGCCCCAAAGTGTGAGCTGCTCTACAGCCGCCGCACGGAAGGTGTCCGCAGCGCCGAGAATGATTTTATGGCCGCTTCGCTTCCATTGATGCGCGAGCTTTCCTATGGTCGTCGTCTTCCCCACGCCATTGACCCCAATCGCCATGACCACATAAGGATGATGCGCCTCTAGATCCCATGGTGGAGCGTCTATGGCGAGGATCGTCCTGATCTCTTCGCGCAACTGCTCGCGCAGCTTGGAAGGATCTTTGAGCTCCTGCCTCCTAATCTTTTCGGTTATTTTTTGGAGCAGGAGCTGTGTCGTGTGAACTCCCAGATCCGACGTGATCATCACTTCTTCCAGGTCGTCGAGCAAATCAAGGTCTATGGACTTTTTCCCGAGCACCAGCCGGTCCACACGTTCTGCAAATTGCTCACGGGTTTGATGCAGCCGATCTCTAAGCTTCCTGAAAAAACGTCCTTTTTCTACGGCGGCGTCTTCCTCTTCAGTCCCGAGATCCTCCAACTCCGAAGACTCATCGACCGAATCTTCACCTTCGATGACCCGCGGCTCTGGGAAAGCTTCCTCAGCGACCAAGGTCTCCGATTCAGCTTCGTCCAAATCAGGTTCGAGGGATTCATCCAGTTGAAGCTGTTGCTCGGAGCTTTCCGCAGGATCGACATCCGATGAAGTCTTTTTCTTTCGTTTAAACCACTTGATCATGAATCGGGCGCTTCCTTTCAGGGAATATTCTTTTCGATTGCCAACTCATCCATGCCCCGCAAAAGATTGCCCTTCTGAATTACACGGCCTTTGCTCTTCATATGCCGGGACAACCTCACATTCGGCGGTTTTGCATGCGTCAAGATCTCTCTCACTCGCTGCTCACTATTCGTTGCTTTATGTCCACGATTTTCAAGCCATTGTTCATCTTCTGAATCTTCCAAACATTTTCGGTCTTGCCTCTTATGGCCTTTTTGGAATTCTCCACATAATAGACACTATAATATTTGACTATTCTCATGTCGTGCTGGTCGGTGACGATGAGCGTCACATCGCCATCGAGCGCGGTGTTTATCCGATCCCAGTTCCTGAAGTAGTACCCCATGTCCTTCCTTATATAATCCTTGTTCACGAGGCCTCTTTCATAATAATTGACCTGATCGGCGTAGAAGGACATTATGGAGTCGAGATCTTTCATTTCATTATACTTCAAGATGCGCCTTATCATGCCGGCGATCTCTTCTCTGGTCATGGCGCCGGGATCGCTGGGCTCAGACTTCGGCTCAACATTCTTGACCGGGGGCTTCGGGGGTTGCGGCTCTTTGACCACCGCCACCTGATCGCTTTTCTGCAAGTCCTCTTTCACCGGCGTAGACGGAGGCTTTCCTTCGTTGTAAAGGCGCTTCTGAGAGTAATCTTTAAGCCTTAAATCATCGGGAGCGGCATCTTTATTGGTCTGAGCCGGCTCTTCCTTTGGAGAGGCAGTCTTTGCCGCAGGCTTTACTGCGTCCTCCACAACCCGTGTGGTTTTCTCTTCAGGCTGCGCTTTCTTCGCAGCTTCTTCCCGCGCCGCGGACGCACCCGACGCATACTCCACCTCATCTCTTCGACTGGGCAAGTCGACGACAAGCGGTCTTTTATCCGTCTTGAGGTCCCCGCTCGAGGAATAGGCCACAATGGCTTTCTTGTTGCGCAGTTTCTCCGCCGCTTTCATGAGGGCGTCGACCTTTTGTTTGCTCATTGCCGGGTCCCAATAAAAGATGACGCTGGGACCGTAAATGCCGTATTTGTCCACATGAATAACGGTGATCTCCGTCTCGCCCTGCGTTTTGGAAGCTTTCGAATCCTGCGCATACGATGCTCCGACTGCAAAAGCCAGAGGCGCGCACAGCAAAAGGAGCAACAGGGTCCTTAATCGCTTTGAGCTATCAACCATTTCTCGGATCCTCGCAAATGCTCTCCGTGGAGCATGTTCGGAAAAAAAGGCGCGAAAGCTTCGGCTGATAATTTACGACTAAATCAACGGAGCTTGAGGGTCGCCAGTGAAATCAAGGCCAAAAGCCCCGATAATATCCAAAGCCTGATCACCACCTTCGTTTCGGCAATTCCCTTGTACTGCAGATTATGGTGCAGCGGAGCGCGATAGAAGATTCGCCGTCCAATCCATTGAACTCCGATTTTATCCTGGATCTGGCTGGTAATCGCCTCGGCGATAAACAGCCCGCCGAGCAAAGGAAAAAGCATTTCTTGCTTTAGAAGAACGGAGACCACCGCCATCGTCCCTCCAATGGCGAGGGAGCCCGTGTCCCCCATGAAGATCTGGGCGGGATACGCGTTATACCAAAGAAACCCCAGGCCGGCTCCGGCGAAAGCAGCTCCGAAGATCGTCAATTCCCCTGCATTCCGGATGTAAGGATAATAAAGATAAGCCGAATAGATCTTGTTCCCTTCCACATAGGCGAATATGCCTAACACCAGCACGACGAAAAGAGAGGGAGTGATGGCCAATCCGTCCAACCCGTCCGTGATGTTGACCGCATTGGAAACAAAGATGACAAAAAGGAAAATGAATGCGCCGTAAAGGAACGGCCCGAGATCGATCAACGGATGCTTGTAAAAGGGGATATACAACTGTGTGGCCAGCTTGGCCCCCAGCGGAGCAAGAGGACCGACCGATATCCATGCGAAAAGGAGCGAGAAAAGCCCCTGTAAAATGAGCTTCTTCCGCTCGGAAAGACCTTTGTCTCCGCTGCGCATTCTCACCTTTGAGAGATCGTCCCATAAACCGAGCGCGCCGAACCAGATCATTCCTCCGAGGGAACAAAGGAGAAACGGATTGCGCAAATTTCCCCAGAGCAGCATTGAGCTTGATACGGCGCCTATGATGAGGACGCCTCCCATGGTGGGGGTGCCTTTCTTATCGAAGGCGGAACGAATGCCGGTCTCTCTCACTTGATCGAGGATAGACTTCTTGTGCATGTAAAGGATAAAGTGGCGGCTGAAAAGAAAGATGAAGATCACAGCCGTGAGAGCCGACATGATGGCCCGAAAGGTGATGTAATTCACCAGGCGAAAAAAAGAGAAAGAATCGGAGCTCTGTATGAGCAGGTTGCATATCTCGTAAATCATAATCACAGCTTCCTTGAAATCGAATCGGGCATGATCACGTCGACATTTTTGCTCTTTTCGTTCAGCAGCCTTTCATGGCAGCATGTTTGAACATCTTTATAGCTTTCCTTGATGGAAAAGTGAGGCCTGAAGTCTGTAGCAGTGAGAATGAAAGAGCTGAGCTCCGAGAGAAGCGAAGGAGACGGACTGACAACCCGCCGTTCGAGCAGTCGTTTGATCCCGTTCAGCGCGGCTTTGCGCACCTGCCAATAGTGGTGCTCTTTCAAGTCGAGAAGCGTTTCCATATCGCGTCCGTCCAACCCTATTTCTCCGAGAGCCCCCACCGCTTCGATAATGACCTCGAAGGATTCGTCTTTCAATCGCTCCATGATCTCCCGCAGACAATCATCTTTCCCCGCCAGCAGGACGCCGAAATGGGCGATAGTCTTACAGGCCTGAGATCTCACCTCAAAATAGGGATCTCTCAGGGCTTTGAGCAGGTGAAGCTCCACTTCGTTATCGAGGCGGCCTATGATCTGCAGGGCTTGAACGATGTTGCGGCGAATGAACCCCACTTGGGCGAAGTCTCCTCCGAAGCAGCGGTGAAGCCAGGAAGCCTTTGTGCGATCCGCCAGCATATGCAGCAAAGTGGGTATCTTTTCCGAATCCTTTGTGTACCCTATGAGCTTCACTCCAAGATTTCGGTCCTGCCACGCAATATGACTGAGAAGCCCCGCGGCCCTGTGTCTGTAGAAAGTGAGATCGTCTTCGTCTCCCACTACGGCAAGAGGGTCGTACTCCGCGGGCGAACGGTTGTAGGCGCCGCTCAGAAGTTGCAGGAGCCGCTGATTGCTTACCAGCGGTCGGAATGGAACCGCCTGGTAACCGATTCCATTATTGTAGCTCTCATCTTCGTAGAGCTCACTCAAAATCCTTTCATTGGCGTTGCGCCTGAGAAATTGCCTGCTCCTTGCCGCCATTTCCTGAAGCCGGTCGGCATCGCTCAGGAGTCGCAAGATTCTTTCGGCAAGCAGTTTGCCCTGCAGTTTCTCGAGCAATTCCCCCTCTTCCACCACGGTATCTTCAAAGAGTATCTCCGCCGACCCTGAATGCCTCATTGCCCGAGCATTCATTACCTGATGGTCTCCTGGAAGATTCGCCTTCGGCACGAGTATGGCGGGCTTCCCAAGGCTCGAGATCTCGTTGAGGCTCCCCGCTCCGCTTCGACAAACGATGAGATCGCTTATGGAATAAACATCGGCAATGTTATGGAAATAATCCTGCTTGAAATAGAATTCATCGAGCAGGACCCGTTCTTCAGAGGCCAAAGCGGTTTCGATGCGGGATTCCGTATCCGCGGCCGCGTTATACAGACCCGATTTAGCCAGTCCCATGCCGTGAATGATGAAAAGGCGATCCCGGTGCGGAATCAAGTAATGCAGGGCATCGACAATGGCGCGATTGATCGTCCTCGCTCCTCCCGATCCGCCAAAAGCGAATATAACCTGTCGACCTTCGGGTATCTGGACGGGCAGGTTTTGCAGAGCTTCTTCCTTGGACTTCAAAACGATGGAATTACGGATGGGATACCCCACGATAACGCCATTCCTCGGGAAAAAAGAAAGAGTCTGCGGAAAAGTGAGGAGCACCCGGTCGACCCATTTCCCGAGAAACGCGTTCAACTGCCCCGGAATGCTGTTCTGCTCGTGGAGGAAGATTTTTGCATGGGAGATCTTCAGCTTTCTTAGGAGCAAAGCGGCTATGATGACCGGTGCGCTCACATAGCCTCCCGTAGCGATGATCCAGCGGGGCGCAAACCACAGTAGAATTCCCATCGATTGAAGGACGCCGACAGCCAGACGGCACAAAAACCGGAAAAAACTAAATGATGGCCTAATGCCTGGAAATCCTTCAGAGGATACAAACCAGAGAGGATATCCCGCACGACGCACAATGACGCTTTCCGCTTTTCCGCGCACGCCAAGATATAGAAAACGGGTGTTCGGCTCTTTATTCTTGATGCCTTCCGCAATAGCGAGCGCAGGGTTGACATGCCCGCCGGTTCCTCCGCCTGAAAGGATCACCCGGGGCTCATCCAATGCGAGCGTCTTCCAACGCTTTCCCAGGATGGCCAACGCAACGGCGGGGGCAAAAAGAACAAAAGCCGATAGAAGCAAAATATACACGGGGCGCCACTCTCGTTATTGAAGTCCAGTGAATCAACCGGCCGAGCATCCAGGCCGGTTCAGGAGACCCAACATCATTAACAACGGCCATCCAGCCATAACCTACGAATCACACATTCTTGCAACATCTTCCCATGGTATGCAACCGGCGCGAACGAGGCGAGGCTGCTCAGAGCTCAAATCCACAATAGTCGAAGGGCTTTGCCCGGGAACGGGTCCAGCGTGGAGCAATCCGTCAACCTTGGCCAGAAATGCGGTCGAAAAGTCTTCCGGATCGCTACAGGCGGGATGATCCGCAGGGTTGGCGCTGGTAGAGATGATAAGCCCTCCCATGGCGCCCGCAAGAGCCCCGGCTATAGGATGAGAGGATACGCGCATGGCGATTTTCCCCGTACGAGCATGCAGGAGAGGAGGCGCATCGGAGGAGGCGGGCAGAATGAGAGTAAGAGGACCGGGCCAGAAAGCGCGCGCAAGGCGCTCGGCCACGGACGGCCACTCGGCGACAGCCCTGAGCGCCGCTTCCACCGATGAAGCAATGAGGGGGAGAGGCTTTTGGAAGTCCCTCCCTTTTGCTTCAAAGACGCGCGCTACTGCCTTTTCCAACATGGGATGGGCTCCCAACGCATAAAAAGTCTCGGTCGGGTAGATAACAAGTCCGCCGGCAAGCATGACCGATGCCGCTCGTTTGATGATTTCCTCGTCGGGATCCTGCGGATTTATTCGCAGAATAGGAGCTGCAGAGCTAAAGGTAGACAATTTCATCGCGCATTCCGCTCGAAAAATCCCGGGTCGGAGCGGTCTTCATTTCCCAGCTTTAGAAGCCCGTCCAGCAAGGTATTCATCCAATTTCTTCTGTTTGCCAGCAACAATATCGGCAGCCATCTTCTTTTTGAACGCCTTCAGGCGCTCGGCAAGAGCGGGCTCGTTCAGAGCCAGGATCTGAATGGCAAAAAGTGCGGCGTTTCTTGCTCCGCCCTTTCCGATAGCCATTGTCGCCACCGGAATTCCGGGCGGCATTTGCACGGTGGCGTAGAGAGAGTCGACGCCTTTCAGAGGAGAAGAATCGATGGGGACCCCTATCACGGGCAGAGTTGTCTCGGCAGCCAAAACACCGGCGAGGTGAGCCGCCCACCCTGCGCCGGCGATGATAACACGCAAGCCCTTTTCAGCGGCTCCGCGAGCATATTCCGATGTTGCGTCGGGAGAGCGATGAGCGGAAAGGATTCGCGCCTCAAAAGGAACGCCGAATTCATCCAGCGCCTGGAACGTCTCTTCCATCACTGAAAGATCAGAATCGCTTCCCATTAAAATCCCGACCAGAGGCGCATTTCCTCTTTCCATCATTCATACCTCCTGTAGTGTCCATGATGCGGCAAAACCAACGAGTGGCTACTTAGCAACAAGCGGCCCGCATGACAAGCATTATTGCTTAAAATTCATGCGGGCCGCGTCTTTTCTATTCTTTCCCGATGTCGCTACGAAAATAAAGACCGTCAAAAGAGATCTTGCCCATCTCCCTGTAAGCAATCTCCCTTGCTTCAGAGAGGGTGGACCCCGAGCCCACAATGCAGAGCACTCTGCCTCCGGTAGAGATCCATTGGCCGTTCTGATCGCGATCCGTTCCAGAGTGAAAGACCAACGCTCCGGAATCGATTCGATCCAGCCCTTGGATGGGAACGCCGATTTTATAGCGGTCGGGATATCCCTTGTACCACCCTTTTTTTCCTTTAGTAGGGCCGCTGGTAGCAATGAGGCAGAGCCGGTACATGGAGTCCCAGGCAGGAGCGATTTCTTTTAGCTTGCCCATCGTGATCGCTTCGCAAATATCCACCAGATCCGTTTCAAGACGAGGCAGAATCACCTGCGCTTCCGGATCGCCGAGGCGAATATTGATCTCGAGCACATAAGGCGTTACTGCCGATCCTTCCTCAACGAGCATCAACCCGAGGTACAACACGCCTCGGTAAAGAATGCCGTATTTTTCGCGCACGCCGTGAATCAGGGGCTCGGCAACTTCTGTCATGATTGTTTTGACAAGAGCTTCATTCAACCAGGGGTGAGGCGAATAGGACCCCATGCCTCCGGTATTCTTTCCCTCATCGTTGTCCCTGGCCCGCTTGTAATCCTGAGCGGCTACCATTGGCGCGATCGAATATCCGTCTGTAAAACAGAAAAACGAAAGCTCCCGCCCATAAAGCCGTTTTTCAATATCCACCCGCGCGCCGGCGTCTCCGAAAACGCGCTCTTCCATTATTTCGTGGATGGCCTCTTCGGCGTCCTCGACTCCCTCGCAAACAAGAGACCCCTTCCCCGCCGCAAGCCCATCGGCTTTCACCACAACGGGGTAACCCACGCTGCGCACGTAATCTCTCGCCTTATCGGGCTCGGAGAACACTTCGAACTCCGGGACGGGAATTCCCAATTCCCGCAGCATCACCTTGGCGTCGCACTTACTGGATTCAAGTCGGCTGGCCTTCTGGTTCGGCCCTATGATGGCAAGGCCCCTGCTCTCGAAAAGATCTGCAATACCCGCAGAAAGAGGCTTTTCCGGCCCCACGAAGGTGAGGTCAATTTTTTCTTTTTCGGCAAAATCCGCCATCTCTTCGATGGTCTTTGCGTTGACGCAAGTGGCGGTCAGAGCGATCCCCGCATTGCCGTGAGCGACAAAAACCTGCTTGACGCGCTTGCTTTGGGCAAACTTCCAGGCAATCGCATGGTCTCTTCCACCACTTCCAATGACGAGCACTTTCATCTTATGAGATCCATCCCATCTACCATTTTCATTTTGAGGTTACGGTTTCCAGATAATCGCAGATATTGCCGTCGTAAGTATGAGTAAGGCAGAACGCCTTTCGGGCAAGCCCTAGGCTGGTCGTGCGAGAGACCTGACCATTCCGGCGCTTCATCTCTTCGAGGACCGCTGGGTAGTCGGAAGGATCGGTGACCACCGCCACAAAACGCGAATTTTTCGCTGCGGCGCGAATGAGAGTAGGCCCGCCGATATCGATGTTCTCTATGGCTTCCTCCAATGTGCAGTCAGGGCGCGCAACGGTTTTTGCAAATGCGTAGAGATTCACCACAACCATGTCGATGGGCTCAATCCCGTGCTCGGCCATTGTCTTCACATGGACCTCATTGTCACGAATGCCGAGAATGCCGCCATGAATTTTAGGATGCAGAGTCTTCACCCTTCCGTCCAGCATTTCGGGAAATCCCGTATGGCTGGAAACCTCCGTGATTTCGACTCCATTGTCTCGGAGCAACTTGGCGGTTCCTCCGGTTGACAAAAGATCGACCCCAAACTCCTTCAATCCTTTGGCAAATTCCACCAGGCCAGTCTTGTCGGTAACGCTCATCAAAGCGCGACGCACCGGGAACATAGGTCTCTCCTCCTTAATTCCGCCACACATGTCAACTGATAAAGGCATTCGCCCATTGAAGATCGACAATTGCGTCGAACGGCCCGCTCAAGCCCCCAATCCTTTCCGATTTCCCCCCACCACTTTATCGAAAAGAGCTTCCGCGGCTTTCATCATCGGCGCATCTTCAGGCAGAGTGGTGGTCGGCTTGCCTTCAAAGTCGAACTCAGCAAGCATCGGATCCGCGGGCAATACGAAAATCCGGTATTCCCCAAAAGTCTTGCGGACATCGTCCGGCCAGGAAGCCGGCTCTTTCTCAGTCTGGTTGACCACCAGGATCATGTCCTCCACCCGGATGGGCAGACCTCGGACCAGCTCCGCGATGCGGCACGCAGCCGTCAATCCCCGCCGACTCGGGTCCGAAACAAGAATGAGCAGATCGATATCCTTCTGGGTGAGGCGGCTGAAATGCTCCATGCCCGCTTCATTGTCAATGACAAGGTACTCATAGTTCTTTATCAGGGTATCTATCAGGCTGCTCAACAGATTGTTGGCCGCGCAATAGCAGCCCGGCCCCTCCGGCTGCCCCATGGCGACAAGATCGAAGCCTGCGCCCTCGACAAGAGACTCCTCGACCTTCATCTGCATGTATACGTCTTTGGTCATTCCAGTCGGAACTTCCGTCTTCATCATCTCGCGGGCATTGGACAAAGTTTCATCCAGAGATACGCCCAGAACATCGTTGAGATTGGAGTTGGAATCGGCATCTATGGCAAGCACCGGCTTCATGCCGTGATTGATCATATAGCGAATGAGAAGCCCCGCGATGGTTGTCTTTCCCGTACCGCCCTTTCCGCCAAGCGCAATAGTGTAACCCACTGAGTTATCCTCCCTAGAATGAATAAAATAAAGGAATTTGACCTGTACCGGCTATCCGCGTTTCAGCACATACAACCAGAGAGCTGCGCACAGGCCCCATACGGCATTGTAAAAACAAACAAAAACAGGCGTCAGCTTGCCGAGCGAAATTCCGAGCATGCCCTTCCCCTGTACGAAGGGGAAGATGTAGAAAAGCTGAAAGATAGTGGGGAAGAAGCTGAAAAAGATGCCGCGGCTAAAAACACTGATCCAAAAACCTTTCTTCCAAAGGGGCATCGCAAAGCCAAGCCCCCACAGTCCTCCCCAAACCAGCCGCGGATAAAGGTAGGCGGCGGTCAGGCTTGGAGCAATGGTTACTCCGAATTTTTGAGGCATGCCTTCGAAGCCGAGATACCAAACCATCAGGGAATTCACCAATCCCCCAAAACAGCCGGCGGCAAAGCACACACTCATTTGTCGAAGAAAAACATCCACGATTCCAGCTCGTTGAACTTCGATAGAAGGCAGCCCGCAAGCGACCCCATAAGCCAAAGCACTTGATGAACAATAATTTCTAACCTACTGTCCATCATCTGAAAAGTGGATTGATAACATAAAATGAAAGTTTTATAAAGGCGTGTAAGCGCGCTCCGAATCGGGGCGTTTCTCAAAAGATACCCATGGAGCAAGCAAAATGATTCGCCCTGTGCAAAAGGATCTGTTTGCCGTGATCGGAAATCCGGTGAGCCACAGTTTGAGTCCGATCATGATGAACGCCGTATTCGAAAGCCTCCATATTCCCGCTGTCTATCTCGCCCTCCAGGCCGATGAGCCGGCAGCCGATCTTGAAATGCTCTCAAAGATGGGATTTCGCGGATTGAGCGTGACTCTGCCCCACAAGGAAGAAGCGTACCGGCTGGCGCAGAAGGTTGACGAGACAGCGCAGGCCATAGGAGCGGTCAACACCTTGCGCAAGAGTGAAAACGGGTGGGAGGGTCGGAACACCGACTGCATCGGCGCGACGCGCGCCCTGCGCTCTGTTGCGGAGCTTCAGAACAAGCGCGCGCTTGTGATCGGAGCCGGTGGAGTAGCGAGGGCGGTAGTATACGGGCTCAAGCTCGAGGGCGCCTCCGTAACCGTCTCCAACCGAAGCATGGGACGCGGCGAATCCCTGGCCGTAGCCTTTGAATGCGATTTTTTACCGCTTTCCAGGCTGCGCGAGGGTAAAAGCGATTCATTTGATATTGCAGTGCAATGCACCTCTGTCGGGCTCGGGGGCGGAGATGCGTCTACCCTTGCGCCGGACTCTTTCTTCCATCCTGAAATGGTGGCAATGGACACGGTATATAAGCCCCTCTGGACGCCCTTCCTTCTTGCCGCGCGCCGCATGGGCTGCAAGGTCATTGACGGTCTGGAGATGCTTCTCTATCAGGGGGCAGCTCAGTTGGAGTGGTGGCTGGAGAGAGATATCCCGGAGGAAAACGGCGTTGCAATTATGCGTAAGGCCCTCAGAGGAGCAATTGCTCATGAATAAGATCATCACAAAAATGAAGTCGGGAGAAAGAATAAACGCCAGGGTCCGCTTGCCCGGCTCCAAGTCCATCACCCATAGGGCGCTCCTCATGGCCGCTCTGGCCGAAGGCAAAAGCGAGATCAGGAATCCTCTTGCATCCGAAGACACCCTCCTGACCGCCGCCGCCCTCCAGCATTTGGGGGTCAAAATCGAATGGAAAGAGGATAGGATTCTGGTTATCCCTCCCCCAAAGCGATGGACGCAGCCAAAGGAGCCCATCTTCCTCAAGAACAGCGGCACCAGCATGCGTTTACTGCCTGCGCTCGCCGCCACGGGATCGGGACGCTTCATTTTCGATGGGAGCCCTCGCCTTCGGGAGCGCCCTATCGGACCGGTTGCAGAAGCTTTGGGCAAGCTCGGCGTCGTCCACAATTATCTCGGAAGCTCCGGATTCCCTCCGTTGGAGATCGTTAGCAGCGGCCTCAGGGGTGGAAACGTCCGTGTGGATGCCCGAAAAAGCAGCCAGTTTCTTTCTGCGCTCTTGATCGCAGCGCCCTGCGCAGCAGGCGAAATGACGGTTGGATGGCTCGATCCGGTGGCCTCATTCCCCTATGTCGAGCTCACCCTATCGATGATGACCGAGCTCGGCATCGAACTGCGCCGAACCGCCCCCGATCGGGTCGTCGTCCCTGCCCCGCAAGCTTATGAGCCTCTTCATTACACTGTCGAAGGGGATTGCTCCTCCGCCTCCTATTTTTGGGCGGCGGCGGCGATGACCGGAGGAGAAGTTTACACCTATCCCGTTTCTCAAGGAAGCCATCAGGGAGATTGCAGGCTCCTGGATGTAATGAAGGAGATGGGATGCGGCGTACAGTGGGAAGAAAACGGGGTGCGCGTCATCGGAGGCGGGCGATTAGAGCCGGTCGACCTGGACATGAACACCATTCCTGACATGGTTCCCACAATGTCCGTGCTGGCGGCCTTCGCCTCGGGCAGATCTCACATCCGCAATGTCGCTCACCTCCGGGTCAAAGAATCAGACAGGCTCCATGCGGTTGCAAGTGAGCTTTCGAAATTCGGCGTTCCCGTTGAAGAACTCCCCGACGGTCTCATTATTGACGGCGGAAGCATCCAGTCGCCGGAAAGCGCCATAGAAGTTTATGACGATCACCGCATTGCGATGGCCTTTTCGCTCATGGGGCTGTGCGTTGACGGAGTTGAGATCAAGAATCCGGAAGCTGTGGCAAAATCATTTCCGTCTTATTGGGATGCGCTGGAGAGTTTGCTTCGCCAAAGCGCGTGAGCCCGGCAGCAGGATTTCTTCGCTCGGCTGCTTGGAGCCTAGTTTACCCTTGAAATCTGTTCCGGCAGGGGCCGTTTTCCGGGAGGGATGCTTCAGCTGTCTGTTTCAGCCTCAGCATCCCTCCCGGAAAACGTTGCTACGGAGAGGTAGGCTTGCAGGGCGCCGGGATCACGGGAGGAATGTCCCGGCTCCGAATGAGGAGGATCGATATGTGTTCTGGTTGTAGAATCTACGACAAACAAAGAAGGATTTAAATAAGGTCTTCACTGTATTTTAGAATGGAAAGCACAGTATATGCCTACCCGCGGGGTTATCTCGGCTCAGGTTTCTTCCCATTTTTCACCTCTTGTCGCGGAGCAAATCTATTCGGGAAAAAACATCCTCTTTGATCGCCTTCAACAACTGCTCAGCATGATCCCGCTTTTTATCGAGCTTTTCCGCATAAAGAGCTTTTTCCGCCTCATCGCTCATCATGGCCAAATTGGTCCTCGCGATGTAAGAGACGCCGGAGCAGGCGCCGGAAAGGAGCGCACTGGCCGCCAGAAGGTCTGAAAGTAGATGCTTCCCGCAACGACCGGCCGATTTTCTGCAGAGATCCAGCGCGCTAACGCCGTGATCGAGAATGCTGAGAGGACACTCGATAGCTTCCCTCAATGCGGTCGCCTCCTCCTGAGGATCGGAGGAGCGGGCTCTTGCCCCGGCAAGTTTGAGATAGGCCCTCCCGTCTTCTACCTGGAGACTCCTCAGAGCTTCGTTCGACTTGCGAGCAGCTGCAAGGAGCCCCTCCCAATAGGATTCTTCTGAAGATTTACCGGCATGTCGATTCAATTCCAGGCGCACGATCTTCTCCAATAGAGCGATCCCGACACGCGCTCCGAAGGCTGCCGCTGCGCCGCCTCCCGGATTTGGCGTAGGCTTGGACAGAGAGTCGAGGAAAGAATCATCCATCAGCTTCTCCCTGCGATCGATGGATGCGAAATCGTGGTTCTTCGAGGTGTCCGCCCTTGCAGCGAGGGCACCTGCCGGGGCGCTTGAGCCGTTTGCGCTCATCGAACATATAGCCGCACGTCCGACAGGCAAAGGGAAGCAAAAGCAGCTTCCCGTGCTGGCTTGCAAGAGAGCGGACGATATTGGGCAAATGCTCGTAGACTTCCCTTTCACGGATTCCCAGGATCTGGGAAATCTCCGTCGCGCTCATATCTCTTTCGCTCAACAAGGAAATAATCTGCTGTCTAACGGTCTGAATGCGCTCCACTACGATTTCCCCTATCTAATTGGACCTCAATGGGGACAACCTTTTCCATCTTCTGCATCACGCTTGGAAGCTAGTCAGGCTCGGTTTGATAATCAAGAAGCAAGACCTTTGAAAAAAATCGGATTTTTTGTTGTGCGTTTTCCTTTTTCTGGCTACATAATGGCTTTTGAAAACAGATATCAATCGGAACTGTCCACACTCGATTCCGACCGACCAGGAGTCAAATGGAGCTCCAGCGTCGGGGACTTTCAGGCGAGCGTCTTTGCCCATGGAAAGCGCGAATGAGCAGCAGCGCCCTAATGCTGGGAAGAAGCCTGATTTGTGAGCCCGCTCATTTGCGATTACTGTTTCCTTTACTGGATTCGCGATGATTTGTCATCAGAGAAGAAAGCCTTCATTTTCCACAACCGAGAGGCGATATGAAAAGCATTGAACGTTTGACTGAGATAGTCATCGATGCGTTGAGAGAGCTCTCCGCTGAGCAGAAGTCGCTCTCATCGACTTCCCTTTATGAGGCGCTGAATTCCAGAAATGAGCTACTGCAATTATTGCCCTCGCCGACCGCCAACATGAGGAGCATTTCATCTCAAGAAACAAACCACGAAAAACAGCTCGTCGAACTGAAAGCTCAGCTTCGAAGCCACAAAGATCGAGAAGAAAGGCTTTCCAGGCAGTTAGCCATTATGGAAGAAACCTCTTCTCAATGGCGGAGCTTTTCCAAGCAGGCAATCCTTACTTTGCTTGTCATGGCCGGCCACGCTGAGAATGATTTCCTTTCAGATCCCTTGGAAAAATTGCGCTCTGCGGTGCTCAATAACGATGATCTGGAATCTCAGCAAAACCGCCTGCGTGAACTAAAAAGCGGCATATTAAGAGAAGCTCCTTCGGGAGGCTCCCAAGCGGAAGGGTTGAAATCGAAGCCTTTCAGCCAGCAAGCGGCTTTCGAGCACCCTTCCGGAACAGATTCCAAAGAGTCCATATCCCCGGATCTTCCAGGGCTTCACGAGAGCCTCCTCAAATTCCTCGATCAACTGGAATCTGCAACCGACGAATTTTCTGATAAAACCTTACCCGAGATTAGACGGCGCTTGACAGCTTGCACTGCTGCCGAAAATGTCGCAGCCTGTGGGGCGGATATACTCAACACGGCCAAAGACTTCATTACTCGAGTTACGGAAGAGCGATCTCAGATGACCAAGTTCATCCAGGATTTGGGGAAAAGCCTGGTGAATATTGAAGCACAGTTCCTTTTTTCGCTTTCCGATACGAGAGACACGTACATCGCAAACAATGAATTTAACACAACTCTGCAGGGACAGATGGATGATCTGAGCGAGTCGTTTGGCTATAATAAAACGATTGAGGATACTCTTGAGTTTATTTCATTGAAGCTTGAAACAATCAAGAAGGCGTTGAAAAACAAGAAGAAAGAGGATGAGCTTCGCTTTGAGAACGCAGACAAGCGGCTGAAAGAATTACAGAAAAATCTAAAAGGCATGAAGACCAAAATCAGCCGGGCTCAGAAAAGGACCAAAGTTCTGGAACATGAAGTTCTTCTGGATGCTTTAACCGGCATTCACAATCGACGCGCCTACGAGCTTCGCATTGCGGAGGAATTGAACCGCTTCAAAAGATATCAGCAGGTCTTTTCACTGATTAGCTTTGATGTGGACCACTTCAAACAAGTCAACGATAAGTTCGGTCATTCTGCCGGCGATAAGTGTCTCAAGGAGATCATCAACCGGGTGAAGATTTCTATTCGCAGCACAGATTTTCTCGCTCGCTACGGAGGCGAAGAATTTATCGTCTTGCTAACCGGCACCAATAAGACAAACGCGTTCAAGGCTGCTGAAAAGATAAGAGCCTCTATAGAGAAGACGCGTTTTCTCTATGATAAACAGGTAATACCCGTCACAATCAGCTTGGGCGTCACCGAGGTCCAGGCGAGCGATACCGATCCTCAAGCCATATTCGTCAGGGCGGACGCCGCGATGTATAAGGCAAAGAATGAAGGCAGAAATCGCGTTTGCATCTCCTGATCCGGCGGGCGCTGGCGCATCCGGGGCTGAATGGAATCCCCACCGAGCAGCTTCCTGCGGGTCTCAGGCCTGAAGCAGTTCTTTTCAAGGAATGCGCTGGAGCAACATGCCCCATACAAAGACTTCAAAATCAGTCAAGCTTGTGATCGACAGTAAGCTTGAGCTTGTTTTCCTGGTTGGATTTGCAATCCGAGGCTTTTGCTCTCGGACCCCGCTCGACGAAGTAGCAGCTTATGAGGTGGAGCTGGCAGTCATCGAAGCGATAAATAACGCCATTAAACATGCTTACTGCAACCAAAAGGGACATCAAGTGGAAATCCAGGTTTTCTTTCATCCGGACAGGATCTCTTTTCAAATAATAGATCATGGCCGAGCTCTCAATCTAAGTCAAATTCCGTCCATGGATTTCGACCCGAAAGACTTGGATTCCCTCCCGGAAAGCGGCATGGGTTTTCATATAATGCAAAGTGTTATGGACAACGTAGAATACCGCCGATATGGGAATTCTAACATCCTCACTTTGACCAAGTTCTACAAGGAATAGCCGAGCAAAGGACCCAGAATGCTGATAGAAGGCAAAAGCGTAGGCGAGGTAATGGTGGTCAAGCCGCTCGATCCAAGAATCGACGCCTCTTCGGCGCTCGATTTCAAAGGTAAGATGGTTGATTGGATCAACCAGGGCCATCATTGCTTTATTCTGGATCTCTCATCCGTCGACTTTATCGATAGCAGTGGACTGAGCGCCATAGTGTCTGTTCTCAAGACGTTGGGCGGCGGGAAATTGTGCATAAGCGGCCTTAAGGATACGGTCAAGAGCCTGTTTCGACTGACCCGGATGGACAGGGTCTTTCAGATTTATCCTTCAACTGAAGAAGCGCTCGCCGCGCTATCGGAAACCGTTCACGAGTAAGACGCGGGAACCGAACCCGAAAAGCGCGCTCGCTCTCTAAGGGGCTACCGCTATGAGCAGAGGAATACGAAACAGACAGAATGCCCTTTACATGGGCATGCTCGCGTTGACAGCTCTGCTCACCATCTTTTCCTACCATAGGCTCAATGAGGAATGGATCGCCTTCAGAAAAGCCGAAGCCTATTTTTCCCATAAGGGATTTTCAATGGCGATCCCTCTGTATGGAGCAGCCATCGCCGCCGGCGTCCATTCTCCAACGGCATATCATCATCTGGGCGAATCCTACATGGCGGTAGGCATGTTCCAGGAGGCCCTTGAGACTTATGAGCAATTGCTCCGCCTGCAACCTCAAGATGTCGCTGCAACAAGAAGCTTGGCGGGCCTTTATGATCATTTCGATCGTCTCGACGACGCGATCGCGCTCTATCAGAAGTACGAAGGCAAGTCGCCTCTCGATAAGCAATCAATGCTTCGCCTTTCCAATCTCTATAAGAGAAAACGCGACTTCGGCGCAGCCCAAAGGGTCTACGAAAAGATTCTGACTCAAGATCCTCGTTCGATTGAGGGCCGTCTCGGCCTTGCAGAGCTGCAAAGCTGGACGAAACGCTACGAAGAGGCAATCTTGCTCTACCGGAGTATTCTGACGGATTATCCGCATCATCGCCACGCGCGAATTTATCTTGCCAGGGTCTTGAATTGGAGCGGGCGCCTGGATGAAGCCATAGAAGAGTACAAGAAAGTTTTGAAAGAATCATCCGAAGGAAAAGTAAAGACCTTGAGGGAAAACAGATGAAAGTGCGCGGGCGACTCGCAGTCCTGGTAATGTGTATTATCGTTATTTCCCTTGGCCTCACCCAAGCTTTGACCGCTGCATCGAAAGATTCGACCAGATCAATCCCGGAGCAAGCTCCCCCCGCAGGAGTCCTGCCTGAACAGATCGAGCGCCTTCAACCCGCTCCGGAAAATCTGAGGGAAGAAATCCCGGACTGGGAGGCTCGATGGGAATTGGCCAGATTGCTCAGCTACGCCAAACACTATGAAGAGTCTCTATCTGAATACAGACTGGTTACTCAGGAGAAACCGGAGCTCTGGCAGGTAAAGACCGAGATGGCGAGGGTCATGTTCTGGAGCGGTCGGCAGTTGGAAGCCGTCAAGGTGCTGGAAGAAATCCCTCCCGGAGGCGCAGATGACAGCGCAAGGCTGCTCATGGCCGATCTCTATGTAACTTTGAAAGCTTTCAGCAAAGCGGAGCCCATCTACAGGGCCCACCTGAAATCCCATCCGAAAGATCTCGAAGTCGCCGTAAAACTGGCTGAGATTCTCAGCTGGACAAAACGCTACGAGGAAGCCATCGTCTTCTATAAGGATGCTTTAAACGCCAGGCCAGAGGATATTCAGCTGCGGCGAAAATACGCCTACACCCTTATCTGGGCGGGCAGGCAATCGGAAGCAGTCATCGAGCTCAAGAAGACGCTTAAATGATAATACAACCCGCTCGCTTCGCCTGGAGTCGTCCGTGCTTTCACGACATATGCGCATTGTATTCCTGCTTGGATTGGTCACCTGCTGCCAGCTTTTTTCTCCGCCATTCTTACCGCTGACAGGAGCGGCTCAGGAGCATTTAGACAAGAGCACGGAGGGGATGATCTCCGATTTCGAAGCCCGGCTGACTCTGGCGAGGCTCCTCTCCAACCGTAGCGACCGTCTGGACGAGGCGATCGACGAATACCGCATCCTCCTTGGCGAACGTCCCGGGGATGCCCGCTTGCGCATAGAATTATCCAACCTGCTGATGCGTGTCAAAAGATACCCGGAAGCCATTCAGCAACTGCAAACCGTGCTGGAGACGAATCCGACTGACCGCAAAGCGCTTACGGCGCTCGCCAGGACATATCTTTGGTCCGGCAGAAGCAATGATGCGGCGAAGGTATTTGACCGTCTTGCCGACTTTGAATCATTGCCCCCCGATGTCCTTCTGGAGATGGCCAGGGCCTACACATGGAACCGGGAATACGATAAGGCGGCGGAAGTTTACTTATCTCTCCTCAAGCGCGAAAGCGTCCCCCATTCGGATGTGCTTGTCGAGCTGGGCAATGTAAAGCTTTATTCCGGCCGTATCCCGCAAGCCATTGACTGGTACAGGAAAGCGCTCGGGATCGATCCCGATTCACTCGCCGCCAGGAAGCAGCTCGCCTTGGCTTTGAGCTGGTCAGGACAAGATGAAGAGGCGTTGCCCCTCCTGACTCATCTCTATCTAGAAGACCCCGAAGATAAGGAAGTCAGCCTTGCATTGGCGCGCTCCTACGTCGCACTGGATCGTTACGGTGAGGCGAAGCCCATAATTCGAAGCATGATGGAGCTCTATCCCGAAGATGTAATGATTCTGGCGGATCTAGCCGACTTGGAGGCAGGGGTCGGCCATGCCGCCAAATGCCGTGAGCTTTATCTCAAAGCTATTGCCCTTTCCGAAAGTAGAGAGCAACTTTTTCTTCGATATGCCGCTCAGATGAACATCTGGGGCGACTTCTACGGCGTGGAATCCATTTACCGGAACCATCTCGCAAAGCATCCCGCGGATTTTGATGTAGCCACCAGCTTGGCCTGGCTTTTGGTCAGCGCTCAGCGCTACGAGGAAGCCGAAGGACTGTATCTCAAGCTCCTTCAACAAAATCCTCAATCGCAAGAAGTACTGCTTGATCTCTCTAAACTCAAGCTTCTGGAAAAGGACTTCAAGGCGTCGCTCAGGTATGCGGAACGTCTCCTAACGGTCAGCCCGCAGAGTCCAGAAGGGTTATTTCAAAAAGGAGAGGCGCTTTACAATGCCGGGAGATATTCTGAAGCGCTGCAGATCTACAAACTTGTGACCCGGGTTGAGCCTCAGAGCGCGAGAGGACCTCTGGCTGCGGGAAAAACGCGCCTTAAAATGGGAGACGAGAAAGAGGCCAAGCAATATTTCGAGACGGCGGTTCGCATCGCCCCGCGCAATATTGAAGCCCTTTTTTGGATAACCGGCGTGGATCGAGCGACATCAAACGACTTTACAGCCAGGCTTCTGGCGCCAAACGCGCAATCGCCTGCCGCCTTAGTTGAGTGGGCGCGGCTGTATGCTTCCCAGAGGCATAATCGCATTGCCATTTCCTGCTGCGAACAAGCTCTAAAATCAGATCCGGAGAACTTTCCCGCCCGGTTGGGTCTAGCCGAGATTCTTGCTGTGGACCACCAGTACGAGCGCGCAGACAAGATCCTCAAGGACATGGCCGAGGAATTTCCGAACTCCTCCAAAATCTTGATAACCAGGGCGCGCGTGCTTGGATGGGCGAAGCGTTACGACCAATCGATTGCGCTCTATGACCGGATCTGCAAATTGAACCCATCCGATCCGACGCCTCAGAAGGAGAAAGCTCGAACGGCGGCATGGGGCAAGAAGATGGAGACGGCCGGCCAAATTTACGCGGAGGCCTACAAGATTCCCGTAGATCGCACGCTTGCCGACTCGATTCAAGCGCTAGCCCGCGAAGAGGACAATCCTCACCTCACAAAGCTTTCTGAACAGCTGCTGCAAACATCTCAAGGGAATTCTGTCTACACTGGGTATGAAGTTTTCTTCAAGGAGATCAAAAAGCTCTCAGGAAGCCTATCCCCTGAGACGGCGGCCAAGCTTGAAGAAGTGCGCCTGGATCTTCTGCCCTCATACAGGATACAAAAAGCGGCTTACCTTGAAAGCCGCTCCAAGCGGCTTGCCTGGAACAGGAAATTTATCAGGGCTTTGGATAGCTACGAGGATCTCATTGATTTCCAGCCGGGGAATGAGGAGGCTCTCTTCGACCATGCTCAGGTTGAATGCAGCCTTGGCCTTTGTGACCGCGAAGCAGCTTCATACGAAAATCTTCTTGCGATCGATCCATTACATCTCTTTGCCGAGATGGGGCTGGAGAGGGCAAAGATAAGAAGCGCCCCTTCCCTGGAAGCGGGCGGCAATTACTGGGAAGAAGAGGGCCGCGGCGGCTTATCTCAAATCACTCGCTACCGCACGGATTTCAGAGCCGATGTTCCGCTATCCTGTCGATTTCGCTTGAGCGCCGCCGCGCATCATTGGCTCGAAGACCCCGGGATAAAAGGGATTTCCTATGACGCCTACGGCCCCACTTTCGAAGTGAGCGGCATACTGAATGAGATCGTCTCGGGAGCGGCGAGCTGGACGCACAAGGAATACGCTAAAAACAACATAAGCTCCACTGATGCGGGCTTTGCGCGTCTAGGGTTGAACCTCTGGGACTATGCCCGTCTCGGAATGGGATACGAGCGCAGCGACGAGCTCTACAATATTTTTGGCGTCAAGCAGTCCGTGCAAGCCGACTCTTTCTGGGTTGGGGCGTCTTCCTATTTGACGAGATATTTTGAAGTGCAGAGTAAAGCTCAGTTCATGAGCTACAACGATGGGAACGAGGGGCGGCTCCTCACTCTGGGAGCAGGCTACGCATTCACCGATCATCCCAGAATAGTCAAGCTCACGATTGCCGGGGAATATCGCGATACGGATCACGACAATATTTTTCTATTCAGGGGAAGTGAGCTTGTGGACATCATCCATCCCTATTGGGCGCCTCAGGACTACCTGGCCGCCACTGCCATCCTCGAATGGCGCCACGATATATCACAGTATTTTTTCTGCGGCAGTGAGCTTCATTTCTACGATCTTCGCCTTGGAATCGGAACCGATTCGGATGACAACCCTTCTGTAAAGCTCGAAGGCGAATGGCGGTATGAATTCAAGGATCATTGGGCTATCGGCGTCAAAGGCCTGATCCAAAGATCCGAAGAATGGGATGCAAATGGCGCGTGGGCGACCATTAGATACAGATTCTAGTTCGGATACCGCTCAGATCGCGCGATGGCGATGCGAGGCGCTTAGGAGAGAAATGCAATGCCTTCCATGATTCGAATGGGAATGGTTGCGGCTCTTGCGGTAGCAACCATGCTTTTCACTTTCCTCTACCTCATCATGAGGACTTTCTTTTTCCTTTTCACCGATTTTTTTTGGTATGAAAAGATAGTAGCCTTTTTTCTGCTCCTGGCCGAGACCTTTGTCCTTTTGCACAGCCTTGGGTATTTCCTCAACATTTACCACGTCGCCACTCATAAGAGAGAGTCCTTCGCCCCGGCAACCACCGACCCGGACCTGGAGAGCTTCCCTCCCGTGGCGATTCTGGTAGCATCCTTCAGAGAACCTCTCAAAGTCCTGGAGGATACTCTCATCTGCTTCTATAATCTCACTTATCCCAATAAGCATTTATATTTCCTCGACGATACCCGGTACGACCAGTCCACTGAGAACCAGGAAGCGCTTCGGGCCTACAGGAAATCCATCGACGAGTTATGCAGGTACATGGGGGTCAATCTTTTCAGGCGGAAGTGGCGTGGCGCCAAGGCCGGCATAGTCAACGATTTCATTGATTTCCTTCAAGGAAAGCAACGAGAGGGATTCGAATTTACCGCCTATGACGGCAAGGAGAGAACCGAGAGGGAAAAGTATCTCATCCTGTTCGATGCGGATATGAATCCTTTTCCCGATTTTGTGGAGTCTCTCGTGGCAAGGATGGAAAAGCGCCCGGAGCTTGCATTTATCCAGACCCCTCAATACTACTCCAACTTCGCGCGCAATCGGGTTGCCAGGGCCTCCGGCCTTCAGCAGGCGATCTTCTACGAGTATATATGCGAAGGCAAGAGCCTTGAAGACGCCATGTTTTGTTGTGGGACGAACGTCATTTTCAGAACGGAGGCTCTCATAGACGTAGGGGGCTTTGATGAATCATCTGTTACGGAAGATTTCGCCACTTCCCTAAAATTTCACATGAAGGGTTGGAGCTCCGCTTATCTCAATAAGGTATGCGCCTTTGGGATGGGCCCCGAGGATCTGGGGGGCTATTTCAAGCAACAATTCCGGTGGGCGCTGGGAACGGTTGGTCTTTTCAGAAACATCACCCGACAATTCCTTCATAGCTCCAGTCTGCTGCCGGTCAGCAAGTGGTGGGAGTATTTCCTCTCGAGCTCTCACTACTTTGTCGGCTGGGTTTTCTTTATCATGGCCACTTGCCCGGTTCTTTACCTTCTTGTGGGGATTCCAAGCTTCTTTGCTCGTCCGGAGCTCTATTTTTTCTTTTTCATGCCCTATTTTATCTTGAGCCTAACCGTGTTTCTCTGGACACTTCATCAAAGGAGCTATAGCTTTCGGGAGCTCCTCGTCGGCATGGTGCTCAACAGCATTAGCTTCCCGGTTTACATGAAGGCTTCAACACTCGCTATGCTAGGATTCCGGGGCAGCTTTGGAATCACTCCCAAAGAAGGAAGCGCGTCGCTGCCTCTTCACTCGCTTTGGCCACAAATCGGTCTGGCCATTCTGAATTTCGCCGCTTTTATCTGGGGCATGCTCCGTTTCATCTACGAACGCGAGCCCGTCGCGGCCATTGCAGTGAACTCCTTCTGGTGTCTTTATCACTTCCTCCTCCTATCGACCGTACTATATCTCAATCATCCTGAAGAAAGCGACTGATCTCCCATGATTGCATCGCCCATACGCGTATTGTTATGTTTCTCATTGTTTTCAATTTATTCTTCTATTGGAGGAGCGGGCCTGGCGATCTCGGAAGCAAACAAAAGTCCCTTCTGCTGGGGGCTGGCTCTGGACGGTTATCCCATCACCAACGCAATGCTCGACGCCGCCGAAAACGAATCAGGCGCGCCGGCGCAGGTAATTCTCTTTTTCCTCCAATGGCCCTCATCTCCACAAGAGGGCATATTCCCGCTAGACAGCCTGGACGCCATTCATACAAGAGGGGCGGTTCCCTGCATCACTTGGGAGCCGATGTATTACGAAGAAGGCCGGGAAATAACCATTTTGCATAAGCGGATATTAGGGGGGGGTTATGATCCCTACCTCACCTCTTTTGCGCAAGCCGCCAAGAAGTGGCGTAAGCCCCTGGTCATCCGGTTCGCTCACGAGATGAACATTGAAAGATACCACTGGGGCGTCGATAAGGACGATTATGGCCCCCGGAGCCCGGAGATATATAAAAGGATGTTTCGATACGTGGTCTCCGCCTTCCGTAAAGTCGGGGCGTCGAATGTTCTCTGGGCATTTTGCCCGAACTCTGAGTCCCTTCCCAACACCTCACTCGATCCCGGAAGCGCATGGAATCAGATAGCCAATTACTATCCCGGTAGCGATGTCGTAGACATTGTGGGCGCGGATGGCTACAACTGGGGAACGACTCAAACCCGCGAGCGGAATGGGTGGGACAGTCGCTGGTTATCCTTTCGAGACATCTTCCATTCCGCGCACTCCCAAATACAGGCTATTGCCCCCAACAAACCCTTCTTCATTTTCGAAACGGCCTGCGTCACTGAGGGCGGCGATAAAAACCTCTGGATTAAGGAAGCGCTTCAGACGGCTTTGGAATGGAAAATGCGGGGAATTATATGGTTTCACGTCCGCAAGGAGCAGGACTGGCGCTTCAACAAGGGCGTCGACAGCGCCGCAGCCGCAGCGGTCCAATCCTCGAAAAACTGTCCTCCACATTTTCTACAGCCAATGAGGGGCGAGAAGTGATGCATTCTCAAAAGACGGGAAGCCGCCTACAGTGACTTGATATACATCATCACCATAGTGTTATAGTTCGTATATTGCTTGCGCTCCAGCTCCTTGATAGCTGCGAGAAACGGCAATATGGCCTCCGAAGCGAAAGTGATTTTAAACAGATCCAGGTAAATCTCCGATTCCACCATGGATCGTAATTCTTCCAGGTCCAGAAAGACAGGAACCTCCGTCCCGGCTCTCAGCTCCAGCTCAGCCCTCTCGTAAAGCGCTTCTAGCTTCTTTCTATTATCAGTTATTCTATTTTTGACATCATCAAGCAAATACTCTTTCAACAACGGGAACTCTTCAGCTGGATACAGGGTGACCCTGGAAAAATAGGGGATGAGGTGATTGAGATAAATGAGAACACCCTTTTTGAGCAGGATTGAATCCTTCAATACCTTTAGTATCAAGTCCTCTTCGGATACAAACTCCTGAAGGTCTATTCCGACCTCTCTGCTATCTAAAGAAATGAAAAGGGGACAATGCAGCGGGCTCTTTCTTTCCATTCGCACACCGCAAACCTGGGATTGAAGCTCATCATCCCACTTCGACCAGATGACTTTACCCTGGCTGAAGTTAACGTCGTACAGCCGAAAAGGCACATGGAAGTTGACATCATCGCCTTGCTTAAGCCTTTCCCGGCTGACCACCCAATGTGGAATGGCGAACCTGAGTCCATGGGCGCTGATATCCATTGGGAGGTACTCAAAGCACAGGTGATCCTCCTCTCTAGAGCCAAGAAAAGGGAGCACTACGGAATCAAACTCGAAGCGCCGTTCTCTGCGTTGCTCTTCCACGACTACTCCCCTCGCCCTCGATGTCCAACATTCTCAAACAGTTATTCGGACCCCTTGCGCCATTCCCCGTATTCGATGCCGACAAGACTCACATCATCCTGCAACTTCCCGCCACGGCCAAAATCCATGAGAGATGCCTGAGCGCGGTCTAGAATCTCCCCTACGGGCTCATCCTTGAGGCTCACCAGCAAATCGATCAAACGATCTTCTCCGTAGGAAATCCCTTCGGCATTCTGGTATTCGGTCAAACCGTCAGTGTAGAAAAACAGCTTATCCCCACCTTGCAATTCTATCGTCCCTTCTTCAAACGGGACCATCCCCCCAAGCCCGATTATTGTTCCTCCTTTATCCAAAAGCTCCATGGTCCCATCGGAGTGCATAAGAACCGGGAAGGGATGAGCCGCATTGCTGTAGCGCAACTGTCCAGTCTGAGCATTGAGGATCGCATAGACGATAGTAAAGTATTTGTCAAAGCGTTCTATGGGATATTCTCTGTCCAATTCTTCGAGGACTTCCCGTGGAGAAACGATCTCATAGAAAGGCGCGACATCCATCCGTTTTTTGCAAAGATAGCCGCTGTGAGGCTGGAGCATTTGGGAAACTGAGACGGTCACCATGGCGGAAGGCGCTCCATGGCCGCTCACGTCCACCATGTAAAAGCCCATATGAACTTCATCCAGCCGAAAAGCATTGAAAATATCTCCTCCAATCATCTCGCATGGAGTGAACTTCCAAGCTATTTCGATATTATCCAGAGCGGGCTTCTTACGAGGCAGAAGGCTTCGCTGGATAGCGGCAGCCGCCTTTAAATCTTCATCCAGACGCGCCTGCTTTTCGATAAGCTCTTTTATCAGCGCTCTAAGCTTGAGCTGGGTTTCCACGCGAGCCAGCACTTCGCCCAAGTTGAAGGGTTTTGTGATGTAATCCGCCCCGCCGATCTCCAACCCTCGTATCTTGTCTTCGACGTCGCTTTTCGCAGAAAGGAAGATTACGGGGATATCAGCTGTTCTTTTGTCTCCTTTGAGAGATGAGCAGACTTGATAGCCGTCAAGCTCGGGCATAACGATGTCAAGCAAGATGAGGTCCGGGAGATGCGTAACTGAACGCTCCAGGGCCTCCTTCCCATCGCAGGCTTCGATGACTTTATGGCCAGCTTTCAAGAGAGTCACAGTCAAAAGCTTCCGATTAGTGGCATTGTCGTCAGCAATGAGAATTCTTCCCGTCATATTCGCCATCTGGCCTCACTGAAGTTATATGGACCGATTATCAAGATGAGAGCTGGACAGCCTGAAGTTATCATTTCTTCCGATCTTTTAACAGCCTGGAATCAGAGAAGCTTTCATGGGTCGGCGTAAAGTGCGTACACGATAAATTTGTTCTCATTCAGAAATGACCATGTGTACGGGAATCTTTTTCCCTGAAC
>CAZOEL010000048.1:0-32891 GCA_964578835.1 uncultured Syntrophobacteraceae bacterium
TTGGGGCTCGAAGGGCAGTGATGCACAAAAGCCGGAAGAAAGTGATGGTCCATTTAAGGGAATTCCTGCCCTGATTTTCATTAGCCCACAGTCTCGCTCAATAAACGAGAGCTCTCACCGCCACTTCGGTAAAAGCCCGGGGTTTTTCGGGAGGTCTCGGTTCATCCCCTCCCGCACTGCCTATTGATCTCTTCAGTAAGCAGCATTAGAATACCCGAGAATGGAAGCCGGCCATAAGCCGTCTAATCCACTATAATTTCAGTTTATTTCTCTTTTTCCCCTTTGGTCGATTCAAGAATAATATGGAAAAAGTAGATTTTCAATCTCCAGCAATGCCGCCTCAAACAAGCGGCCCAGAATACAGGCGCGTGGTTCTTTCACTCCTGACGTTTCTTTTCTTCTGCGGCGTTACATTTCTTTTATGGAGACAGCAGATCGATCATCAACGCGAGATTTTTCTGCATCATACCGAAACCAGCGCAGAGCAGGTTCGGATTCGCCTTGAAGGTCTCCTTAAAACCCGAATCGCATCTCTCCAACTGCTGGTTGACAGATGGGTGGAAAGACGTCCTCCCGATTTTAGCGAGGGGCGCTTTCTTGCCTTTGCGGAAGCGTTATTCAAACACTACCCGGGTTTTCACTCAATCAGCTGGGTTGATTCCGAGGGCTCCATCCAGTGGATTTATCCGGAAAGCGACGGAATGGACGCCGGGGGCAAAGGAATAACGGAACATGCAGATCCGGGTTATCTCGGATCATTTGCTGGAGCCAAGGATGAAATGGCTCCCCGAATGACTCCCACCCTCCCGCTTCCTAATGGCGATCATGGATTCGAGATATTTTTACCTGTGATTTATGACGGCGACCTCCAGGGATATGTCCATGGCGCATTCCTTTTGAAAGATCTCATGGAGTCTTCTCTGCCCGGGGAGATGCTCGACACCTTTGGAATCGAGCTCTACGAGGAGGGAAAACGAGTCTATCAGTCAGGAGCGCAACCTTATGATCTCTCCGGATATGTGGTGAAGGCGGAAAGGGATATTGCGCTCACCGACAAAGTGTGGCGTCTTTCTATGAAATACCGCTCCGCGGAAAAATCCGTGAACGCCATCCCCATTCTTCTATTTGGCGTTGGTCTTTCAGCAGCCATAGCCATTCTACTCCAACTGCTGCTCCGACGCATGAATCTGTACAAACAGTCCCGAGACAGGGCTCTGCACGAAATTGAAGAAAGAGAAAAAGTCGAAACGGCGCTGAGAGAGAACGAGCAGAGGCTCCAGGCTACTCTCATAGAGCTCAACGAAGGCAGAGCCGAGCTTGAATCCTTCGTCTACACAGTCTCGCACGATCTAAAGACCCCTATTGTTACAATCGAAGGCTTCATAGGCGCTCTTCGAGAGGATTTCGGCGCTTGCATAACGGATGACGGCGATCGTTATCTCACCTATATGAGCAACGCCGCCCGGAAGATGGAAGCCTTGATCGACGACCTTCTTCAGCTTTCCCGGATCGGCCGCGTCACCCAGGCGAAAACAAAATTCCCCTTATCGCAAGTTGTGGAGAGCTCGATCGAAATTCTCAAGCCGCAGATTCAATCGCGCAATATCCGAGTCATCGTCCAGGAAGACCTTCCAGAAGTGTATGGAGAGAAGAAGCGAATAATACAGGCCATTGACAATTTACTTTCCAACGCCGTCAAATACATTGGAGAGGACAACCCTGCGCCCTGCATCGTTTTTGGCTCCGAGGAGAAAGCGGGCGCCACAGTTTTCTTCATCCGCGATAACGGAATCGGCATTGAAGAACGATATTTCGAGAAGATATTTCAAATCTTTCAAAGACTCCCTTCTGCAAACCGAATGTGTGAAGGGACCGGCATAGGACTCGCCATTGTCAAGCGCATCATAGAATACCATGGAGGGGCGATATGGCTTGAATCCGAACCTGGAAAGGGATCCACTTTTTATTTTACCTTCGATGAAAAGGAAGCCGTGAAATGAATCCCTTATTGACGAACATTCTGATAGTTGAAGATGAAGAGGCTCATGCCGAGCTGACCAAACGGGCTATACGAAAAGCGGGCCACGGCAATCGCGTTGATATCGTAATGGACGGTGAGGAAGCGCTTGATTTTCTCTTCAACCGCGGCAGGTACGCCGACAGGGACCAATACCCAACGCCGGGACTGATTTTGCTCGATATAAAACTTCCTGGGATTGACGGAATCGAAGTTCTGAAAAAGATCAAAGAGCACCCCGACCTCAAGAAGGTCCCCGTCATCATGCTTACCACATCCAAACGGGAAGAGGACATAGCAACCTCGTACAGCAATTACGCCAACAGCTATCTCACTAAGCCCGTGGGCTTCAAAGAATTCGAGGAAAAAGTCATTCAGCTCGATCATTACTGGGTTCAGTTGAACGAGCCGCCCTTGGCCTCAGATTGAGCCCGGGATGTTCCGATTATCCCATACCGCGTCAAGCGTCCCGACATCGTAGAGGCGCTTGCGCCGTTCTTCAATAGCGCGCCATACCCATTGGAATTGGTTGAATAGAGGTTAAAATTCACTAAAACGTGCGGGAAGCAGCTCGAGAAATCAACGGGAAGTGAGCGCCCTGAACCCGTACGGCGAAGAGAAAGCCTTTCATGCAATCTTTCGAGCGCAGAGGGAGCCGTATATGAGCAGAATAAGCCTCAGAGTCCTTCTCATAGAGGATGACGAAGATGACTATGTTATGGTGAAGGGCATGCTCTCTGAAGTCCCTTTCACAAGGTTCAACCTGGACTGGGCCATGAGCTACGATGACGGGATAAAAGAGGTGGATCTTTGTCGACATGACGTATTCCTTCTCGATTATCGTCTGGGTGAGCGCAACGGCTTGGATTTCCTACGGGAGGCTATAAGCAAGGGGTGCAGAATCCCGATTATCATTCTCACGGGCAAAGGCGACCGAGAGGTGGATATGGAGGCGATGCGCGCTGGAGCCGCGGACTACCTGCTCAAGAGCCAGATCAGCTCGGACCTGATAGAACGCTCCATCCGGTATGCGATCGAACGAAAGAAAGCGCAAGAAGCTTTGCGGCAAAGCGAGAAGCTCTTCCGCATGCTGGTTGAAACCGTCAATGAAGGCCTTGGGGTACAGGATGAAGACGGCTCCTTTACCTATGTCAACGACAAGCTCTGCCGGATGCTTCAATACCCGAGGGAAGAGCTTACGGGACTTCCGGTTTCGGCTCTTTTCGATGAGGAGAGCTTGCTCATTTTACAAGAGGAGATGGCGCGGCGAAGACAGGGCGAACAGGCTTCTTACGAAGTCGAACTGCTCGCCAAGGATGGACGGAAAGTGCCGGCCATTGTTTCTTCCTCTCCCATTTTTGACGAAGACGGCAACTTCAGGGGAGGCATCGCGGCGATCACCGATATGACGACTCTGAACGAATGCAGAAGCAGCCAGAAGATGCGGAAATGAACGATTGCATGACGCACGGCTCTCCCCTCTTGCTTCGTCCGGGCGGAAGGCCTTGAGTCATGCTCTCCATTTCCAAGAGTTATTCTTTCGAAGGATATTGATGTCAGAACAACCGCTCCCGCTTCCAGAGATTCCCGGAAGCTACCTGGCGAACAGGAAAGTCGCCGCCATCATCAATCGCAAAGCAGGGACTGCGGCCCTCAGGCTTGCTGAATCAGGAGAGGCCAAGCTGTTTCAGGCTTTTAGAGAAGCCGGCATAGACGCGCAAATCCACGTAGTTGAACCTGTTTATCTTGCCGACGCCATGCTCGAGATCGTTCATTCCGGGGCGGAAGTAGTTCTTGTCGGAGGAGGAGACGGCTCCATAAACACAGCGGCGAGATATCTTCACAATACGTCAAAGGTTCTCGGCGTTCTCCCCTTGGGCACTCACAACCATTTCGCCCAATCTCTCGGCGTTCCCTTCGCCATCGGGGACGCTCTCAGGGCTTTGGACCGCGGCGTCCCTCAAGCCGTAGACCTTGGCGAAGTCAATGGGCGAATCTTTGTCAACAGCGCCGGCATAGGAATCTACCCCGAGGCGGTGAGGAAGAGGGAGCAGTACAGGGAAAAGTTGCGGGTCAGAAAGCTAACGGCCATGGGATACGCACTGTTCGCGCTCTTATGGGATTTGCCCGTTCTCGAACTGCAAATGGAGAGAGATGGACTTCAAGAGCATATAAATACTTCCTTTTTATTCATAGGAAACAATCGCTACAAGCCCAAGCTTCTGTCCTATCCGGTACGGCTGTCCCTCTCCGAAGGATGCCTCGGCATTTTCTTCGCTCATAATATGAGTGCGCCAGGGCTTATAAGGATCGCTCTCAGGATACTTCTCGGACAATCAAGGGAGTATTTGGAGCTGCATAGAATCGAGGCTGTCGAAGTAGTCATAAAGAGCAGGCTCAAAAAGATGAAGGTCGCCCTCGACGGAGAGCTTCACCGGATCGCCACGCCCTTGAGGGTGCGCATTCTCCCACAATCTTTGAATGTTCTCTACCCCCGTTGAGGACCATGAGAGCGCTGGCGCACATTTCAGACCTGCACTTCGGAACTCACGATCCGGAGATTTCTCGCGGCCTGTTAGAAAGCCTCAGCCGCATGAGGCCTGATTTGATCATAGTGAGCGGAGATTTGACCCAGCGCGCCACTTCGAAACAATTCGATGACGCCAGGAAGTTTTTGGACAGCCTCGCTGCCCCCCGATTGATCGTCCCCGGAAATCATGACGTGCCGATGCACAACGCTTTCCGCCGCCTGTTCCAGCCGACAAGACGCTTTCAGCAATACATCGCGAGCGATCTCGCCCCCTTCTTCGTCGATGAAGAAATCGCGGTCCTGGGAATCAATACCGCCAGATCCCTAACGTGGAAAAACGGCAGGATTTCCATGAATCAGATCGAGCTCATAAACAGCCGATTCTGTCATATTGAGGGAGAAAAGAACAAGATCCTGGTGACCCACCATCCCTTCATTTCTCTTCCGAATAAAAGGCGACAGAGAGCAGTTGGCCGCGCAGAAAGGTATCTGTCCAGCGGAAACGGCTGCAGACCTGATATCGCTTTGGCCGGACATTTCCATACGAGCTACTCGGGGAGGCTTCTCCCAGCCTATAAGGCGCAACAGGGCTCCACCCTCGTTATCCAGGCTGGGACCGCCATTTCCAGGCGCACGAGAGACGAGGAAAACGCCTATAATATTATCCGCATCGAAAAGGATCAGGTGTCGTTGACGGTGATGATATGGCGAGAAGGACGGTTTATAGAGTACAACCACAAAAGATTTTTGCGAGACAATGGTCTATGGAAAGAGGTCGAGTAGATGGCCATAACTTGTTTCGACATGGAAATGCGCTGAGTTTTTGTTTCCTGCCGACCGTAGCCTAGCCGGAGCCAGAAGCTGCGCCTCAAGCAAAAGACTGTTTAAATTCATCCGGCAACGTTGCCGTTGAAAGCTCTCTCCAAAGGGCCATCAGAGCTATGCTGATGATCAGGCCTCCCTGCACCTATTCAGGGTGCTCATTCCATTCAGGAAAGCCACTGAGTCCGATGCCTCTATAAGCACACCAATGGAAAACAAGCAACATCTGCACGAAATCCAGGACCGGACCCAGGGCCTTCTTCTAATTATTTACTCAGCACGTAATCGCGATTTTCAATGACTAATCGTCATGATCGTCATCGTCGTCGTCGTCGTCATCATCCTTGTCTTCGTGCTCATGATCGTCATCATCATCTTTGTCTTTGCGTTCGTCATCGTCATCATCATCCTTGTCGTCTTTGTCTTCATGTCCGAACGCGTTTGCAAAGAACTTACCCTCTTTTTCTTTATCTTCTATTTTTCCAAATCCTTCGAAATCTTCGTCAAACTTCTCTTTGTCTGCTTTCTCTCTATCTTTATCTTCCTTCTTCGCGAACTTCTCTCTATCCTTGTCAGCCTTCTTGGCGTCTTCGTCAAACTTCTCTCTGTCTGCTTTCTCTCTATCTTTATCTTCCTTCTTCGCGAACTTCTCTCTATCCTTGTCAGCCTTCTTGGCGTCTTCGTCAAACTCTCTATTGTCTGCTTTCTCTTCCTGGTTATCCGCGTCGAAGTCCTCATGCATCATGACATCTTTGCTCATCATATGGTGTCCGCCAACGGCGATAAACTTGCCGTTCTCATCGGTTACCATGGGGGTGGGAGCTACACAGGAGGCTCCCGCAAAATTCATCTTCCCCTTGAAGTGAGCGTCTCCTTTTTCATCCACCTGAAAACTGCCCTTGCCCGAGTTATCGAAGTCAGCATTTTCATCCATAGCCATGAACGCTCCGGAATCCATACAGGCAACGCCGGCATGGAAATTCTTGTGCATCGGGACTTCGCCGGTCTGGGCGCGTAGCCCCTTTACGTTCATCTCTAAATTCATATCTGTGTCAAGGGCTGCATTGCCGCCTTCCATCATCATCGGAGTCTCGGCGCCCTGTACGCCATGCACATCGGCTCCGAACTGGTTATTCCCGACCATGTTGTTAAACTCGAAAGCCTTCTGTGCTTTCCTGGCCGCCCTGGCTTCTTTTTTTGCCGCTCTGGCTTCTTTTCTGGCGGCTTTGCGGTCCGCCCGATTCATTTTCTCTTCCGCAAGATTTGGATCCGCTTTTTGACGCACATTGTCGAAACGGACCGTCCCCCGCGCGGCCGCATTCCTGGCTCCTGAGCCCAGAGCGCTGATGTCGGGAACAATAGCCCTGCCCTCTTCCAACGCTTCACCAAACCTAGCGGGGTTGTCTTCGAAAAATCTCTCAGGATCAGCCAAAGCCGGATTGCTCACACCGGCGATTCCAGTTCCGGCTGCCGATGCGCTAACATTCGCGTTCAAGCCAATGTCGGGAAACCCAGTGGCTCCCAAAGAGGCCGCATTAGCCCTCCCAACTCCAGCTGAGCCGAGAGGAGCGCCAATGTTGGGGAATGCATTAGATCCCAACTGGTTGGCAAGAGGAGGCGTATTGAGCCCGGCTATCTGAGCAGTCGCTGGGCCATCCGCCATCAAGAATGGCGCGCCCAGAAAGAGAAACATGGACAGTACACGTGTAAATCTTTTCATTTTATCTATCCTCTCATCAAACGAAAGTATTCTTCTTTAGACTCGCATGAGCTTCTCTCATTTTCATCTCTGAGGGCCAGTGTGCTATTGCGTCGAAGATGCGCCACTCGCCGAGACCTACTCTCATGCCTGTTTGAAGCTATCCTTGAAGTCTTTCGCTATCGATGACATAGAAGGTCATAGCGCTTGAAAGTTTCTTAATTATGAACAGGAATCATTATGACCATCATCGCAAGCAACCGACTCAATGGAAAAGCTCATTGCGCTGCAATCACAAAGATAAGCTATATGGAACACCCACTCTGAACGAACTGCAACGCTGTTGTAAACGCTCTTGGAAGTTGATCTCATACCTTGGAAGCTAAATCCCGGCTGGCAAAAATGCAACTAAGTATTATTACCCGCACCACAACCATTTATTATCACTGTATATAGAGCACAAGATACAGGAATAGACGAAAGACGCATCTTGCCTTGGGATCAGAGGAAAGAGCAGTAGAGGTGAGATGAAGACATTGTTTTCTATTGAAACGACAATCTCTCGTTTAGCGTCTTGAGACTCTTTGAAACGCACCAACGCTCTGGGAATCCCGGCGGAAAAAGCCGGCGGGATATCCGGACGACCATCGATTTAGAGGGCGCATAATCGTATGGCATTCACCACACTAATCTCTTTTTATGTAAATATATTGAAATTATTGATACCTGGACATTCAAAAACATATTGACTCCCTATCTATTTAAAGCTACTTTGCAGCGGTTTTATAGCTCTCGATCATTGGCCTGTCTGGCTCCTATCCATGATCGAGAGACCGCAGCATTAAATGAAAGGGGAGCTGCTTCTGCTCGGCGCCTGCTTTCATAACAGATAACGCCGGTTGGCGAAGAATATTATCCCGGGAAGTATCTTTGGAGTGCATAGATACGCATTCCTGCAACTAAAGTCAAATTAGAATTGCTGTTTTCCCCCGTAGCAGAGGAAGAGAGGAGGAAGATCAGCGATGGAGGAAAAGGATCCATGAAACCCTATTTCGAAAGAATGCCCTCATTTGGTCGCCCGCTCACAGAACGACAGCTCGCAGACTCGGCCGAAAGCGTCGAACAGATCAAAGCCGTTGAAAAAGCCTTGGCCGCAGAAGTGGAAAGAGTCAAAAACTCGGGCTTGCCGGAAAAGAAGATCAACGAGCGCGGGCAACTCTCGGTTTGGCAACGTCTTGATTACCTCGTCGATCCCGGCACATGGTGCCCCCTTCACACTATTTACGATCCGATGGCCAACGAGGAAGGCACAACGGGAGTCGTGGACGGTATCGGTAAGATTTCCGGGAAGTGGGCCGTAATCATCGGCTTCGACAACAAAGTAATGGCCGGCGCCTGGATTGCGGGTCAGGCGGAAAACATCCTGCGGGTGACCGATCTGGCGAAAAGATTGAACGTTCCCCTCGTATGGCTTGTAAACTGCTCCGGTGTGAAGCTTCCCGAGCAGCATTTGGTTTATGCCAACAGGCGCGGCAACGGCACGACATTTTTCCGCCACGCAGAGCTGCAACAACTTGGAATTCCCATTCTGGCCGCCATTTACGGCACCAATCCCGCCGGAGGCGGCTACCAGGGCATCAGCCCCACCATTCTATTCGCTCACAAGGATGCGAATATCGCAGTTGGCGGCGGCGGCATCGTGAGCGGCATGAGCCCTAAAGGCTCCTTCGATCAAGAAGGCTGCGAGGCTCTGATCGACGCCACGAGAAAGTTCAAGGAAGTGCCCCCCGGTCGCGCAGAAATCCATCACGACGCCACCGGCTTTTTCCGCTACGTTTATCAGACGGAGCAGGGATGCCTGGACGGAATCAAGGATTACATGAAAGATATGCCGGCCTACAACCCGAAATTCTTCCGGGTTGCCGAGCCCAAGCCGCCGGCGCTCAACCCGGCCGAAGCCGACCGCATTGTGCCTTTCAACCAGAAAAAGGTCTATGTTTTGGAAGACCTGGTTGCTCGACTGGTGGACGGAAGCGAGCACCTGGAGTATCGACCCAAGTATGGACCCGAGATTTACTGCAGCTTGGTCAAGGTGGACGGCTTCCTCATGGGGGTGATAGGCAACCGGCAGGGCTTCATGCCGAAAGATTACCCCGAATATGCGGATTATCCCGGCATCGGAGGCAAGCTCTATCGCCAGGGTTTGATCAAGATGAACGAATTCGTCACCCTTTGCGGCCGGGATCGCGTACCGATCGTCTGGTTCCAGGACACCTCCGGCATCGACGTTGGCGACATCGCCGAAAAGGCCGAGCTTTTGGGTCTTGGCCAGTCGCTCATCTACTCGATCGAGCAGACCGATGTTCCCATGATGCTCGTCGTTTTGCGTAAAGGCACGGCGGCAGCCCACTACGTCATGGGCGGGCCTACGGCCAACAACCACAACGCTTTCACGCTCGGCGTTCCCACAACCGAGATTTACGTAATGCACGGCGAGACCGCCGCGGCTGCTTCCTATGCGCGAAGACTCGTGAAGGACAAAGACGCGGGCAAGCCTCTCGGACCAACAATGGATAAGATGAACGAGCTCGTGAAGCTCTACTATGAAACCTCTCGTCCCTCCTATTGCGCAAAAACCGGGTTCGTGGACGAGGTGGTGAGCTTTGGGGATCTGAGAAAGTACATGGCTGCTTTTGCCGGCTGCGCTTACCAGAATCCCAAGTCCATCTGCGCGCAGCATCAGATGATTCTGCCTAGATCAATCCGCGGATAGTTTTTATAAGCGCTCCGCACTAAGCCGCCTGCCCCACAGGCGGCTTTTCTTTTTCCCTCTTCTTCCCTTGCATATCGCCGATTTCTTTTTAACTTGCTCGTGAGTGGATTTTCGCTCTTATCGCAAAGATCGCGGCTCTATGAACGCCGCCCGCAACTGTTTTTCACTATTCTACGGACTCCCATTACTTGCATGTCTCACGATTCGGTCAACCCACAACCTCAACTTCATTTGGAGGCATTAATGGAAAATGATTCTGCCGAAAAGGAATGTAACCACCGCAAAGGACTGACACGACGCGGATTCCTTGCTTCCGTAAGCGTTGGCGCCGTTGCCGCAGCCGCTTCCGGCGCCCTCTGCGCCGACGCCGCCCCGAGCGCAGTAAACGGCGAGGGTGAAGAGATGATGAGAGTGACGCTATCCGTTAACGAACGAAGGCGAGAGCTTCTCGTCGAGCCGCGATGGTCTTTGCTCTTCGTCCTGCGAGAAAAGCTCGGACTGACCGGCTCCAAAGTCGGCTGCGAGCGCGGCGAATGCGGCGCATGTACGGTGCTTGTCGATGGAGTCCCGAAATACGCCTGTCTTATGCTTGCAGTGGAGGCGGAAGGAGCTGAGATCACGACAGTAGAGGGTCTAATGGATGGAGAGGCTCTCGGGCCGGTCCAGCAGGCTTTCCTTGAAGAAGACGCCTTCCAGTGCGGCTATTGCACACCTGGGCAGATCATGGCTGCGGAAGGCCTGCTTCGGGCCGCTTCAGAGCCTACTCTGCAAGATATCCAAACCGGCATGAGCGGAAACCTGTGTCGGTGTGGCGCCTATCCGCACATCTTCAAAGCAGTCAAGCGCGCTTCCGACCTCAGGCGCAAAGAGCGAGGGAAGTCATGAGACAAGAGCAAAAAGGACTATATTACGTACAGGGAATCCCCCTCCCCGAGACGCCCGCGCCAGGCCAGGAGCCCAAGCCATGGGGAAAGACCAACATTATCGGGCAGCCCCTTCCTCGCGTGGATGGTTACGAACGGGTAAGCGGATCGGCCATCTACCCTTCCGACGCCGTTCTTCCGGATATGCTCTTCGGGGCCATCCTCCGGTGCCCTCACCCCAATGCGGTGGTGAAAAGCGTGGATACAAAAGAGGCGGAAAAAATGCCGGGCGTTCGGGCGATCATCACCGCTTCGACTCCGGAAGCAAATGTTGACTGGTCGTATTCGAAAGACTCCACAGTGAAGCTCTTCGATCCGGTCTGCCGTTACGAAGGAGAAGCCGTCGCCGCGGTCGCCGCCGAAGATCCTTACCAGGCATGGGACGCCGTCCGAGCCATCAAGGTCCAATATGATGTCAAGCCTTTCGCCGTGGACGAAAGAAACGCCCTTCAGCAGAGCTCGAGCCTCGTGCATCCTTCGGGAAATCTGCTCAAGACGGACAAATATGAGCGGGGGAGCATCGAAAAGGGATTTGCCGAAGCCGATGTCGTCATGGAAGAGACTTACCGCACCGAATGCGAGATCCATACGCCCATGGAGCTGCATGGATGCATGGCCAAGTGGGATGGAGACTCCCTGACCCTCTGGGAATCGACGCAGGGCGTCTACGCGGTGCAATCGGAGATTGCAAAGGTGCTGAAGCTTCCTCTCTCCAAAGTTCGAGTGATTGGCCACTACATGGGCGGGGGCTTCGGAAGCAAGCTCAAACCATGGAAGAATACGGCCATTGCGGCAATTCTCGCAAAGAAGACGGCTCGTCCGGTCAAGCTTTTCCTAACGAGGGAAGAAACCTACCTTTGCGTCGGAAATCGGCCCCCCGCCAACATGCGGATCAAGGCCGGCGTGAAGAAAGACGGATCTCTGACGGCTCTTGATTTCTCCTGCACCGCTACCGGCGGCGCCTACCCTTCCGGCGGAATTTCCCTTATCGATTGGTTGATAAAGGATCTTTACGCCTGCCCCAATGTCCGTTGCGAAGCAAAAGACATCTACACCAATGCCGGCCCCGCGGCGCCGTTCCGAGCCCCTGGCCACCCGCAGGGCGCCTGGGCGCTCGAGCAAATGATCGACCTCCTGGCGGAAGCCATCGGGATGGACCCGGTGGAGCTTCGCCTCAAGAACATACCCGAATACAGTCAGGCTAGAGAGGGCAATCCGCGATACACCACAACGGGGCTCAAGCAGTGTCTCACGGAAGGCGCTAAAGCCTTCGGCTGGAGCGAGCGACGCAAGGAAATGAAGCAGCCCGACACAGGCGCTCCTCTTCGCAGGGGCGTCGGCATGGCAGGCTGCCTTTGGTTTGCAGGCGGAGGCGGTCCCCCCTCCACCGTCATCGTCAAATACTTCTCGGATGGCAGCGTGAACCTCAATATGGGAGCGAGCGACATCGGCACAGGGACAAAATCGGTCATGGCCATGGTCGTCTCGGAAGAATTGGGGGTTGCGCCGGAGGTCATCCAGATTGAAAATGCAGATACGGGGACAACCCAGTACGCCACCCCGAGCGGAGGCAGCAAGACCGTGCCGACTGAAGCCCCGGCTGTGCGGGCTGCAGCCGTGAGCGTGAAGCAGCAGCTGTTTCAGATGGCCGCGGAAGATCTCAAGGCGGACGCCTCAAAGCTCATCATGAAAGAGGGCAAGATCCTCGTCTCCGGCGATGCCGAAAAGAGCGTCAATATCTCTGAAATCTCCAGCCTCAAAAAGCGTGGCGTCATTGTAGGAGTGGGGTATCGCGGGCCAAACGCTGAAAACTTGGTGGTGAATCCCTTCTCCGCTCAGTTTTGCGAAGTGGAAGTGAATATAAAAACCGGCGAAGTAAAAATCCTTCGTTTTCTCGGCGCCCACGACAGCGGCCGGGTAATGAATCGGCTGACTTACGACAATCAGGTGTTTGGCGGCATCACAATGGGCATCGGCATGGCGATGACGGAACAAAGGGCTCTCGACGGCAGGCAGACGGGCAAGATGGTGAACAAAAACTGGCATGACTACAAGCTCCCAACGGCGCTGGACGTTCCTGCCGACATGATCTCCGTTCCCGTGGAAATCGAAGATCCGAGGGCAAACAGCACGGGCGCAAAGGGATTGGGCGAGCCCGTCACCATTCCTACCGCGCCGGCCATAGCCAACGCCATCTATCATGCAACGGGCGTCCGAGTAACGGAGACTCCCATGAGCCCCGTCAAGCTCTGTGAGCTTTTCGCCCGTAAGCAAAAGGAGAAATAAGCCATGCTGAAAAGCTTCTCATACGTGCGCGCGAAATCTCTTCCAGAGGCAATAGAGCAGCTCTCGACTGACGGAGCCGTGGTTCACGCCGGAGGAACCGATCTGCTGGGATGTTTGCGCGACGATGTTTTCGAGGCCAGGAAGGTGGTAAGCATCAGCAGGATTGAAGCTCTGCGCGGGATTACGGAGACCGGTGACGGTGGGCTCCGCATCGGCGCTCTTGCCGCCATAACACAGGTGGCGAACGACCCGATCGTCAACGAACGCTATCCGGGCCTTGCAAGAGCCGCTATGGAAGTCGCAAGCCCACAGCTCCGAAACCAGGGTACGATCGGCGGCAACCTCTGCCAGAAGCCCCGGTGCTGGTACTACCGAGGCGAATTCCACTGCCTGAGAAAAGGAGGCGATACGTGCTTCGCAGTTGCGGGTGAAAATCAGTACCATTGCATACTTGGCGGGGACATGTGCTATATCGTGCACCCCTCCGACACCGCGCCGGCGCTCATGTCGCTGGGCGCTGTCGTCCTCATCGCCGGCCCCGGCGGCGTCAGGAGCGTCCCCATTCAGGATTTCTTCATTTCTCCCGACCGAGACTTGCAACGTGAGACCGTCGTGGAGCGCAGCGAAGTGGTTACAGAGATCTTGCTTCCAGCGCCGCCCAAAGGCCTCAGGAGCTCCTACCGCAAGGTCAGAGGCCGCAGATCATGGGATTTCGCCCTTGCCGGAGTCGCGCTTGCTCTCCAATTCAATGACGATGCGGTTACGGATGCGCGGGTCGTACTGAGCGGCGCTGCTCCAACGCCATGGCGGTCCAAGGAAGTTGAGGAAGCCATCAGGGGAAAGAAGCTCGATGCGGAGACCATCGCCAACGCTTCCGAAGCGGTCGTCGCAAAGGCTGACCCGCTGGAGCAAAACGCATACAAGCTGCCCCTTTTTCGCGCTATCATAGAAGAAGAGCTCGCGCAGATTGGCGCGAGCGCATCGTCGGCTTGAGCGATCTTCGGGGAACAGCTTAACAAAAGCCGTATTCTGCGCCTCTGATTGTCATTCCCGCAGGCTCCTGGGGGAATCCATTTTTTGTGCTGGGCTGGATTCCCGCCAGGAGCATGCGAAAATGACTGTGGTGAGCACTGGTAGGAGCAATTGAGGAAATCAGCTTAAAAGAGATGCTGTATATATCTTACTGATGCTTATGCTGATGTTGCTGCTGTTGCCCGCCAGCCCTCTTCATCTTTCTCTTCTCGCGAATCATCTTGGTGTCGGCGTACATGTCCTCGTAGGTCGCTTCCATCGCACGCTCAAAAGTGGCTACTTCCCCACCGTATTCCTTCACGTAGTTATCGGCGTCCGCCTTGTTTTCAAAAGCCCACTTCGCTCTTTTGGTCATGACTCCGGGCTTGTTGCCTCCAATCACCCAGGTGGCCGATTCGGCATCTATGAGCTTCTTCGTTCCGTAGTCTCCCACCTGCAGGCTATTCGGGCTTTTGTCTATATTGGTGGCAAGATCGACCGCCGCACAGTGAATGCTGCACGCTCCGAAAGAGCCTCCGTCATCATATTCGATGAGAAACCTGCTATAAGCGAATTGCTCCCGATCCATTCCGCAGTATTTACACGAAGGATGCCCTTGAATATCAGGCGCTTTTTGCGCAAATGAGATCGATACCGCCGCAAAAAACAGCGCCGCCGCCAACAATAAAACGCGTTTCGTCTTCATGATGAACCTCCTGAATTTAGAATTATTCATACCAGACAAATTCCCTCTCTAAGACTTCCTTTCCAGGAAATCAACCAACCTCAACCGTTCTACTCTCCTTTCGCCAGACTCCGCAGGTGGATCTCGAGCGCTTCCCTGCGGCGCTCGGAGAGCGGCCGTCCTTTGGGCATCACGAGGTCTGATCCGATCGAGTTGATTCTATAGATGATTTCATCCAAAAGCCGCCAGACCCCGCCGTCAGGAGCGCGACTGTACGGCATGGGCTTCAGGAGCGACAGCTTCAATCGCTCCGGCTGATCGAAGGGGAGCGCTGGTCCAACGGGAGCTTCCCCCGTATGGCAGCCCATGCAGGAAGAAAGCAGCTCGCTTTCATTGAAGACCTCCATCTTATCGGAGCTCCCCTCATTTCCAGCGAGGGCTTTCCGACCAAGCATGGCAAGCTCCTGACAAAAGGCTTCACTCTGCATTGAGACGAGCTCCGGGTGATCCTTCAAAAGATCGGCTCGCAGCATCTGGCCAAGAGAATCGATTCCCTGTTCGGCTGCCGTAAAGATGAACGAGTCCGCCTCGCGCGTCATGGCCCAATCAAGCATGGAAGATCGCATTGGGCCTTCGACGAGGAACCTTAAGGCTCCGGTCTGCCGATCATCTTTCTCGAGCAAAGGAGCCGGGTCCGCCATTCTATGAGGCTCGACGCCCGCAAACTGAGCCGCCGATCGACGCAAATCCCGCGCATATTGATGACGTCTGCGAAGGGTGAAGGCGCAAGACTCCTCGAAGGCAGCTTCCGAAGATCGCAAGGCCGTTGAGGAGACGAACCCGCCAAAAGTTGCGCTACAGTGAGGGTCGAGGGCTGCGGAAATGGCGTATCGTATTGAATTATAATGCGGATTGTCCATAAGAATTCGTCGAATCCTCCGCAGATTGAGCTTATTGAGCGCCGTCCCGAATGTCCTGTTCGGCAAAGAGGACAATCGATAGCTGACTCCGCCGGGCTCTTCGACGACTTTCAAACTAGCCAGATATTTGTATGGCTCCCGATCGTTGGCTCGAATATAATCCCTGAAACCTTCATCTTCCTTACTTCCTTGAAATATTCGATCATCTGAAGAGCCAAAAGCTCCGATAGTAATGGGGAAAGGATCCCAGTTCGGCCGCATGTCGTCATAATGACACTTGGAGCATATAAAGGGATTCTTCTCAGAGAAGAAGGCGCCTTTATCCGGCGCTGCGGGGTCGGCATTGAAACGAATGTCATAGAATTCGAACGTATCCAGGTCGTCCCGGAACTGAACGACTTCGAGCCGTCTTCTTCCCCGGGCGTCGGGAATGTCATTGAACGCCAAGATGAACCTGGCATCCGAGGTGAAAAGTAAAACCCGCGGCTTGTTGAAAGCGGCTAACTGCGTGCTGCCGCTCGAGTACATTAGCACATAGCTAGCTCGAAGCTCTTCAGGCAAAGCCGCAATCGTCTCGTTAAGATTCGTAAGCTTTTTGGATTGGATAATATGCCTCAGCCATTCATACGTAATCTCGTTGCCCATGGAGAACGACGGTTGAACGAAAAATCGAGCGGAGACTATGAGAAGCACGACCATCATCCTACTACAATGCCTCATCACAATACCTTACATCTATTGAAGGGGCGTCGCCAGAACTGATTCATAACTGTTTCGCCGATAGCCGGGCTGAATCCGATATGCTGGGACTCTAGCAGGAGCATTTGCACTAGAGTATCGGGGAAAGCCTGATTTTGGGGATCGCTTTGTATGATTTACATCGTACATGATGTACAAGATAGAGTACCTGCTGAAAAACGGAGCAAAACTGGAGCTTATTTCCCACTTACATTCTCGAGGTCTTTTGATGAGTGACGATCAGCCGGAATACAACAAGGCCGGAAAGAGCGAGGATGCCCCAACCCTGGAGGTCCAGCTCTCAAGTACGGCAGAGCGCGCTCCAACCGGGCCAGGCTCGGGATCGGCCAAGCAACAACGGCGCAACATGGGCATAAGGCTTAAGCTCATCCTCATATTTATCGTTATCAAGGTTATTCCTCTTATCCTTCTATGCTGGCTTTCCTGGCATGTGGTGGATGATCTTGGGGACTGGATGGAAGGCCACTCCACATCCATTATCCATGAATCCAGCATCTTGCTTCAGGATGTCGGGAACGAGGCCACCCAGAGCTCTATCCGAGCGCTGGATTTGAAATCTCGCGAGGCCATTGAGCGGCTCACCACCGACACAGCCAGGCAGGTAGCCGACTTTTTGCATCAACGAGATCAACAGATCCTGCTCGCTTCCCAGATTCCTCCAGACGAGGAGCTTTACCGTCGCTTCCTGGAGCCGCTCCAGCGCTCGGTCCTGATCCACGAGAAATATGTTCTCGGGCCTGAAGGCTGGACGCCTGAAAAGCCTCGGGACGCAGCGCATGAATCAATCATGACCGAAGTCGAGGACAATCGAAAAGACTGGAGCTATCGCCCCCCGGAGCCTTTCGGCGCAGCTGTCTCAAAACCGATCTACGCCGAGATGACTTTCATTGCCTTGGACGGCGAAGAAAAGATCAAGGTGGCCACCGTTCCGTGGATGTCCGGAGAGCTTCGCAATGTCTTTATCAAGGAAAACACCTTTTGCAGGGCTGAAGACTATGGGGCGCGCCTTGGCGGGCTCAAGCCCGGTGAGATCGAGGTTTCTGAAGTCATCGGAGCGTATGTCCCCTCGCGGATCATCGGTCCGTATACGCATGAGCGAGCTAAGGCTGCCGGGGTTCCTTTTGAGCCTGAAAAGGAAGCTTATGCAGGAAAGGAAAATCCGGTGGGCAGACGCTTCCAGGGCATTGTCCGATGGGCCACTCCGGTTGTGAGAGACGGAAAGACCATCGGCTATGTGACTCTGGCGCTGGATCATGAGCACCTGAATGAATTCACCAGAACAATTGCGCCCACAGACGCGCGATACGCCGACATAAACGACGCAGCCTCGGGAAACTATGCTTTCATGTGGGATTACAGGGGACGGAGCATCTGTCATCCCAGACATCACAGCATCGTAGGCTATGATCCCAATACCGGAGAGCCGGCCATGCCATGGATGGATTCCGAGATCTATGAAAAATACAAGCAGAGCGGCTTGAAGCTGCAGGACTTTCTGGAACAGGCTCAGCTCTTCGAGTCCCCATCGCTGAAAAGAAAACCGGCAGCTGAATTGACACGGTCCGGAATGGTGGGGCTGGACGGTCGCTTTCTCAATTTCGCTCCTCAATGCAAAGGGTGGCATGAGCTCACCAGCAAGGGCGGCTCGGGATCTTTTCTTATTTTCTGGACCGGCCTTTGGAAGCTCACCACAGCCGCCTCTATCCCCTACCACACGGGTCGCTATGCGGATTCGCCAAGAGGATTCGGTTATGTGACCATCGGAGCCAATGTGGACGAGTTCCACTCTTCGGCTACGGAAACGGCCAAACGGCTGCAATCTCTCATCGGCGAATATACTTCGAAGGCGGAACAGAAGAGCAAAGAAGCTCAGGAACGAGTCGCCCACTCTTTAGCCCAGGCCGCTAAATCCCTTAGTATTTCAACATTCATCATGGCCGTTGTGGTGGTTCTTATAGCCATCTGGATGGCCGCTATTCTAACGCGCCGCATCACAGCCATGATTTCCGGCATCCAGGTGTTCAAGCAAGGAAATATGGACCACCGCCTGTCGGTGACCAGCAACGATGAGATGGGAGATCTGGCCCGGTCGTTCAACGAAATGGCGGACGAGCTGCAGGATTCCATACAAAACCTGGTGGAAAGCCAGCTGCGGGTAAAGACGAAAGAAAAGGATGCTCTCATAGCCTATAACGCGGGGCTGTTCGAGTCGGCAAGCTCCTACTTCCATAACATCGGAAACGCAGTGACCGGAATTGAAGGGAGGCTTTCCGATATCCGCCGGGCATTGGAATCCACGGCGCAATACCCCGAGGCTTTTCGCCTCATTCGCGAAGCCCACGCCGCAGCTTTGAATCGGGATGGAGAACCGGATCGAATGCCCGAAATGCTTGCAAGGCTGGAAGACATACTGCTGCATCGCATGCTGCCGCGCATACAACAAGATATCGATGTCATTAGCCAATCTCAGCAACACATTATTCAGACAATTAAATATCAACAAGATTCCTTCAATCAGTTCACCCAGAAGGGGCAGAAATTTGTGCAGTCCATAAACGTAACTGAACTGATTGAAGGACTGGTCGAGGATTTTCAGCCGACGCTCGAAAAGCGGCAGATTGCCGTTCACATGGACCTGGAGCCTGGAGCGACGGTGAGAAATCAAAGGAACCCGCTCATCCACGGCCTCACGAATATCTTCTATAACGCTATGGACGCCGTTGACGCAACATCCGAAAAACACAAAGAGATCAGATTCATGCTACGCAGCATCCACGGCGAGCGGAATAATACTCGGGTGCGCCTCGAGCTCCAAGACAATGGGGTCGGCATCAAAGACGAAGATAGACCCTTCCTCTTCCGTTCAGGCTTTACCACCAAGCCGCGTGGACACGGTCTTGGCCTGCATTCATTCATGAACTTCCTTAATGAGAACAACGGCTCCATCAAGGTCGAAAGCGCAGGGCCCAACGGGGGCGCAACATTCATTGTCGAGGTGGGTGATGAATAACAGACGTATCCTCATTGCCGATGACGATCCGAATCTATTGGATTATTTCTGCAACATTTTCGAACGGGACAACAGTCTGGATTTTTTCAGCGTCGAGGCGCCCCAAGATTCATTCCAAGTTCACACTTTTTCAGACGGCGCTCCGCTGGTGGAGTTCGTTCAATCGGAATATGCTGAAGGTAGAAGAATCCCGATTTGTCTGCTCGATATGCGCATGCCCACCATGGACGGCCTGACCGCCGCGGAGGCGGTCCGAGCCATAGACCCGGATATTTTCGTCGTCATCGTCACAGCCTATGCCGACACAAGCGCAGACGAAATCAGACGCCGCCTAAAAGAGGACATTTATTACGTCAAGAAGCCCTTCTATGAAGACGAGATTTACTCTCTCGTCGCGTCCCTTTTCACTAACTGGAGCACGCGCATGGCGCTCCGGGAAAGTGAAAAGCGCTACCGCGAGCTCGTTGAGCAGCTCAGTGAAGGGATCATCGGCTCAGATAGCGCATCCAAAGTCACCTTCGTCAACAGGAAGATGTGCGAGATGCTGGGATACGCTGAAGAAGAGATGCTTGGCCGCCCGCTGCAAACTTTTGTCCCTGAGCATTCACATACTGTTTTGAATGAAAAGCTGACATTGAGAAGAAGCGGGAGCGGATTTCAGTATGACCTCGATTTGCAGACGAAAGACGGAAAAGATTTCTCCGTTCTGGTCTCCGTCGCTCCAAAATTCAGCAAATCAGGCGATTATATTGGATCGATGTCGGTCGTAGCCGACATCACAGCCCGCATAGAAATGGAAAAAGAGCTTGTCGAAGCAAGAAAAGCAGCTGAGCATGCCAACCGCGCCAAATCTCAATTTTTAGCCAATATGAGCCATGAGATCCGCACTCCCTTGAATGGAATCCTCGGGATGACAGAAATCCTCTTGGCTACGGAGCTGACTAAAAGCCAGCGCCGTATGGCGGCAAATATAATGACTTCCGGGAAATCCCTGTTGAGCATTATCAATGACATTTTGGATATATCAAAAATCGAAGCCGGGAAGCTGGAGCTCGAATCCATCGATTTCAGTCTCAAGGAGTTGCTCGCGGAGGTGAAGAGTCTCTTCGAGCATCAGGCGGAACAAAAAGGGCTGGGCCTTTTGTTTACTTTGGAAAACACCGTTCCTGACTCATTGCGGGGAGATCCCGGCAGATTGCGCCAGATTCTCATAAACGTCATCGGAAACGCCATCAAGTTCACAGAAAAAGGGAAGGTCGAGGTTCATGTGAAGCAGAGGCGGCTCCCTCACGGCGATCACGAGCTATCTGTCGAAGTGAGCGACACCGGCGTTGGAATCCCCCTCGAGGCTCAGGATCAGATATTCGGCGCCTTCTCACAGGCTGACGGCTCCACTACGCGGAAATTCGGGGGCACAGGCTTAGGCCTGGCCATCTGCAGGCAGCTGTGTAAACTTATGCAGGGCAACATCCATTTTATAAGCAAGCCCGGAATAGGAGCCACTTTTCATTTCACAGTGATGCTGCGGGAAGGAGACTCGGACAAAGCCCGCACCCCGGAGCGCCCAAGACTTCCTCCAAGCTCCGTAACGCCGGCAGGCGCGGCAGAGTTAGCGCCCCAGCCTCCAGTTCTCATGGGAGAATTTCCCGCCAGATGCCTTGCGCGCATTCTCGTGGCGGAAGACACGCTGGTTAACAGAGAAATTCTCAAGCATTTTCTTAATAACCTGCCTGAAAGCAGGGAAGCCCGGATCGATCTCGTCCAGAATGGTCGTGAGGCCCTCGAGGCTTGCTCAAAGACTGAATATGACCTCATCATCATGGACTGCCAGATGCCTGAAATGGATGGGTATGAAGCCACCAGAAGAATCCGGGAGATGGAAGGCAAGGCAGCTTTGAGCCTTGAAGCGCAAGAGCCTGCCCAAGGCTCTCGATTGAATCGCCGGTCACGAGCGCCCATTATCGCCCTCACGGCGAACGCCATGGAAGGCGACAAGCAGAAATGTCTCGATGCGGGGATGGACGACTACCTGGCGAAACCTTTTAGCTTGAAGGACATTAAGTCGGTACTGGAGCGATGGCTGCCGCCAAAGAGCTCCGGCTGACCCATTGCCCGAGCGCGATCTCCCTTTTGAACGAGCGCATGTAAGGACTTGCTCCCAACCGCCCTTCAACAAAACTTGTTGAAACCGAGTCCCCTCCTAATCATCAGCATCAGCCGCGGAAAACAGACAATGGATTTGAACCACCGAAGGGGATCCGCCTCTCTCCTCATTCTGCAGAATATGGAATTTCTTTTTTCGGCTCACGGCAAAGGACAGCCGAGTGAAAGACTCGAAATTTCTTGACGCACGAAAATGGCGTGTATATGGTAGAGGCAGTAAAAGCATAGCGTTACCTTTAGATGAATGGATCTTTATTATGCACGAATATCTTATACACAAATAGAGCCTCCAATAGCGGCCCAGAGCCACGGGAAAGGATCATGTCTCAAGTCGTCGCCTTTCCTCACAAGGCTTAAGGCAAGCGCCTATTAAACAGCGTCGGTCATCCCAGATATCTGTTGGAGGGGTTCTGATGATGTCCAAAGAAATACTGTTGATCGAAGATGACGAGACAGTTTCCTTTTCCCTGGAAATCCTCCTCAAAGAAAGCGGGTACCTGATCGATACCGCCAAAGACGGTATGCTGGGCTACGAATTGGCCAGGAAAAACCAATACCCGGTAATCCTGTGCGACATCGATCTGCCGGGCATGGATGGTAAGCAGATCCTGGAGAAGCTCAAGGGCGAAGGGACCGAAAGCCAACTGATACTATTCACCGGGTTCGGGAACATCAATGATGCGGTAGAATGCATCAAGAACGGAGCATGCGACTATTTCCTCAAGCCTGTTGACGACGATAAGCTCCTGATATCGATCCGAAGGGCTTTTGACCGTGCGCTCCTCATGGATGAAAACAGAGGCCTCAAGAAGCAGCTCAACGCCGTTAACCAGTGCCAAGTCGTATACAGGTCCAAGATAATGGAGCACATACTCAAGCAGGCAAGGCTTGCCGCCGATACGGACGCAACGGTGCTGATCACCGGAAAGAGCGGCACGGGAAAAACCATGCTGGCCAAATACATCCACCTGAATTCCAGGAGGAGCTCCGGCCAGTTTATCGAAGTCTCCTGCGGAGCATTATCGGAGAACCTGCTCGAATCGGAGCTGTTCGGACACAAGAAAGGAGCTTTTACAGGCGCTCACGCTGACAAGCAGGGTAAATTCGAGGCATCGATGGGAGGGACGATCTTCCTTGACGACATCAATTCATCCTCGCTTGGCTTTCAAACCAAGTTGCTCCGAGTCATAGAGGAAAAGGTCTTCGAGCGTGTAGGCGACAACCAGACCATAGCAGCGGACGTCAGGATCATTGCGGCGACGAACGTCGATTTGATGGAGCTGAGCGGGCAGGGCAACTTTCGAGAGGACCTTTTTCACAGGCTCAATGTTGTCGGATTCGAAATGCCTTCTCTCAGAAATCGGGCGGAGGACATTCCCGCGCTTATCCATGAGTTCGTGCGGAAGTTTTCCTTGAGGCATCAGAAGAATATTAGCGGCGTCGAAGACAACGCTCTGGAAATACTTCTGAACTACTCATGGCCGGGCAACATCAGAGAGCTTGAGAATGTGATCGAAAGGGCCGTGATCTTTGCACAGGGAGGAGAGTTGAAAGTCTCGGACATACCGGGCTCTCTCAAGAGAAATCGAATCGAAGAGATGCCCGCTGTCCATTGCGCAGAGCCGAACCTGACAAAAGCCTTGAATGAATTCGAAAGAAGCCATATCGCCAAAGTGCTCCAGATGGCGCAGGGCAGCAGGTCCAGGGCCGCGGAGCTCCTGGACGTGAGCAGGGCTACTCTGTTCAATAAAATCAGGAAGCACGGAATCGGTTGAAGCGCAGCTCCTCACGCGGGAAAAGAAAAGGTGCGAGACTTTGAAGTCCCGCACCTTGGAGAAGGAGTCCTGTTGGCATGGAGTCATTCCAGCTTCTTTGGCTTTTTTAGAGAATGATCAAGGAATCCGCTTACTAGCCGAATTGTTGGTTTCCGATTTCTCGGCAACTTGCCCGTCGGCGTCAATAACGCCAATCACATATTTGCCGCGTACCGAAGATGTGAACGATCTTCTGAAGGAAAGCTTGAGCGTCCTGCCATAGTTGAGGCCGGTGATCGAAGCCGTGCCGATGGCGGTTTCCTTGTTTGTCCCGTTCGAAGAAAGATACAAGATCACCTTGAACGGACCGGCATTGGCGTCCCCGGTGTTCTTTATGCTGATGCTCCCGGAGATGGTTCTCCCTGAACTGGAGGTAGATATGGTCCCGAACGAGCCGCTTAGATCGGGCTGAGTTGTAACAGGCGGCGGATCCGGATTGGGCGTTGGGTCCGGAGTAGGCGCCGGATCAGGATTGGGGGTCGGGGTCGGCGTAGTATCGAGGCGCACGTAGTTTGCCGAATAGCCCACGTCGTTTACGCCATAGCGGATTTTCATATACCCCTGCTCACCCCAGGAAGTCCCCCAGCTATTTCGCAAGATCCAGTAGCCGTTATCCGGCCCGAGGTCGTCGACCCATCCCACCAGGACTATCGCGTGATTAACCTTGCCTGATTCAGTTGCATTGAAAATGCCGCTTTTATAAGCCTGGAACTTGGGACCGACGTATACCGCCGCAGCTACTGGGCCATAGGTGAAAATCGCGTTTTTAATGGCCTGAACGTTTGGCCTCGGCTGCCCGGCCACGTATGCCCAACTCGTGAGCTGATAAGGATGTGCGTAGTCCTCGCAGATACCGTCTCTTGCTTTGTATGGAGCGGCGGCTTCAAGCACGGCCCCGGGCAATTCGCCGGAAACGGCTTTGAACCAATGGTAGTCGTGCGCCCACCATCCGCCGTTACAGCCCCAGCCTTCCATATTGCAGTTGATCAAATATTGTTCGGCCAAGTCGACTGTTTGTCCCGTCTGGAGCTTGATGAGAGCCTCGAAGGGCGCAACCGTGCCAAACGACCAGCACCCGCCGCAACTGCCTTGATTCTTTATGGGCGTAAGCCCGCCCTGCTCTCTCCAATCAAAGGAAGAAGGAAGCGCTAGAAGAGCCTGAAGAGAAGGAGCAGGTTCCTGAAGCATTTGACCTTCTTGTTCCAACCAATTCGGAGGCTCCTTCAGTCCAGCGATCTCCGGTATCTTCCGATCCATTGCTGAAGAGTAGCCGACTGAAAAAGTATGTCCCTTCCTAATGACTTCATCATGGATCTTCTTTATTTTCGACTGTACCGATGATTGAATTGGACGTAATTGCGCCGCCATTGCCATAGCAGGCAAGAGCAAACATATAGCGGCGACAACCGCGGTTTTGGACACACGAAACTTCATAATACATCCTTCCTGGAAATACTGGGTAAACACAAGCAACATCAACAAAGACCGTTGCAAACATCGGGAGTCCGAAATTTCCAAACGCCATCTCAGACTCCCTGCAATTCACTAAATCGGAACGGAGCGCCTCCTTTCTCATAGAACGTCACAATCTCACAGGACCCATCATCTCAAACACTCAAGCATACAATCGGCAAAAAGCTCACGATCAATAACTATTTTCAGCAAGAAACAGTGTGCAATAATCTTGCCGCCATGATTGGATTGCTCCTCTCCCATGCAGGATAGTGAAACCAGCCGTTGTGGATCTTTTCCGTTTCAAGCAATGGGAGCATGTAGCTCAGACAGAAGTTGGCAAGATAAGTGAGTTATTTGGAAGAAAAACACAGGTCTTCTCCTCTGCCCGTCGTTTTTACAGAGTCCGAGGCTCTTCTTTTTAATAAGGAAAAAAGACATGTCTTATGAAGTACTTCGAAGCGCCCACCAAGCAGTCGCCAGTGGTCGGGAAACGGAGGCTAGACTTGCTTCCCTGAGCTCCAACGCTTCTCCTAATCCTCCCTTATACCGGGAAGTACACGGCCCAGCGCCTCAGGGTCACAGGAAAAGTGAAATAAGCCTTTAACCGATACCAACCTCTGTTTCTAATTAATCTCTGTTTTCATTCATCTTCTTAATACTATTATATATTTATTCAGAATAAGCCTCCGCTGCATTGAAGGAGGCTCAGCCTCTAAAGGTTCACATGAAGAAGTGTAAAGAATCGTAAACATGGCCCATAAATACCAAGACGCCTATTTCTATCTGTACTTTTAATCACTTGCAAAGGACCAGGTCCGCCGCGTCTAAGAAATTAGACACAATGCAAAACCGCATGTCTAATACCTTAGACTGAAGTACTTGAAATCCCCCATATAAAATCTACTGTCCTCATTGGGCGCTACTAAGTGTTTTTCTACGTATAAAATGGGATGCAGCAAGGATGTAATGAGTTTCACCCCAGACGTTATTCATCAGCCACACATATTGGCACACCATTTGCTCTAATTGCACTACATGTTGCTGTAATCGTTTTGCCAATCAATATCCATACATGCGACAGGGATGCATGACTGCCTTTCTCATGTAAAGACAGATATCGGATGAAAGCTTCGAGATAGGAAATCATTCGGCGTTACATGATCTCAGACGCCAAGATTTTAATCAGGGGCGCTCGATGCCCCCTCTTACAGATATGCCTTGGGAACATCCCCGTGCAGTGGCGCGCATTGCGCTAGTAGCCACATGCTCCTGAAATCACTGGAAGCTTTGCCCGGGGTCTGATTTCTGTTTCTTGTGTTGGCTGGTGCGGGTCGCATCGCCCTCGTACTGCGAATGCGCCCCTTTATGCAAACGGCTTTTCTCGATCTCAGGGCCGACGGACATCCGATGTTTGGCGGTAGAAAGCAGGAGTTATCCGGAGCTGGCCCTGGACGAAATCTGGAGGGAGGTGAGGCCGAAGAAAAGAAGAGGAGAAAAGATTTGGTGATCGATGGACGAACACCATTATCAGCCATGTTCGTAACGAAAAGGAGAAACGGTATGCTAAGAAAGCTGACTGTGATTATCGCTGTGACGCTATTTCTTGCGGCCCCCGCCCTTGCCGGCAACAGGCCTGAATTCGACGCCGTCGGAGACGATTCGAAAAACTTCTTCAACGACTTCATCAAAGAAATGGTTATTGAGAAGTCGCTAGACAGAGCCGGCAACCAGATCAATCGTTACAGCGACTTCACAAAAAAGAAAGACGAGTTTTTCAAAAACACAGCTGGATTACTGTATCCCGACCCATGCTTCCCCGGCTACTATTCGGCTCTCATCGATGCGTTCAACTCCGCCGAATTCGAGTGGCAGATCGTTCTCCAGATGAAGCCCGAGACCGACATCGACCTGCAAATCAGGGATTGCGTTTTGAAGCACAACACTTTTGACCCGTGGTTCTATGCCGAGCAGACCGGCCGGTACAGACAACCTTGGGGAGAGCTTGTCTTCGACATATACGCCAATCCTACAGTTACCGTTCAGGCTTTGCCGGGTCCCTTCGCCACGACAGGCTTCAAGTACCCCTTTTACATGGACGCCAGAACTATGCCCGGGCTGAAGAATGCCCCGTTGGTGGACGCCCTCTACACCAGTAAGGGCATATGGGACGAAAGCCTTGTGATGGTTCTTCCCAAAACTGGCGGAAAAAACGGGAAGGGTCAAACCATGTACAATCTGAAGCAGGGTGACAAGATCAACGTATTCGTAAAGGTTCCCTACAACAATACGGTTGATATCTTCTACGGGCAGGACAATGTTGTCCTGAAATACGTCGGGATCGTTGGAACAGAATACTCCAACCTCTATTACTAGCAGAGTCGTCAGGGGGGCGTTCCGCTGAGGAACGTCCCTCGCTGCGGCGAGGTTCGATGCCCGAGATCCAGAAGGGGGGTGAAGTTCCGCCCCCCGTTTTCACCCCATCCTGATGCGAGATCGTTAAGAGTTATAGACCGGAGAAAACAGACGCTCACTTAAAGAGAGGAAACCTCGATGAGGAACAGTTCGGAGAAAATACGCGGGGGATTGCTGTTGTTGCTTCCGGCGCTTGCCCTGACAGCCTATTTTCTGACTCACACTCACCACAAAACGGAGGATGTTTCCACCCCCTTGGTCATGGCGGGACGTCAGGCGAATGCGCTCGGCCCAGCCTCCAGGCCTCAAGACATGTTGTCGCGGAGGGATTTCGATGTTCGGGCGCCGGCGGTTGACAGGTCGAACTCCATCGCGCATCCCGGCGACCGCATGGATAAGGTATTGAAGCTCCGCGATAATGCCTCACCGGAGAGCATTCGGACACTTAAGCAATTCCTCGAAGATTCGGACCATGGCGTGGTGGCGGAAGCTGTCGACGCATTGGTGCATATAGGCGTGGAAGGAGGATTCGGGGAAGAGGTTCTTAACATCCTCGAAGAGAAAGCCAGGGACGCCAGCTTCATTGGCCGCAGAGACGCATTGCTCGGCGCCGCCACAATAGGAAAGGATCGGCTCGCTCCAATGATTGGCGAACTGCTGGCCGAAGGGAGCGAGAACGGTAACGAAGAGTTGAGGGCGATGCTTGCAAATGCGCTGACGCTGATAAACAGTCCCATATGCGTACCTCACCTGGAAGTTCTGCTCAGTAAAGCAGAAAACCCCGAAACCCGCCGCAACTGTTATGAGACTTTGGCCGGCATTGGCTCCGCCGAAGCTTTGAGCTTGCTTGAAAAAGGGCTGTCTTCCTCCAAAGACGAAGATCAGGCGGCGAGCATAATGGCGCTGGCCAGGTTGGACAGACCGGAGATGGGTGAAAAGTTGAGTGAAGCGTTGAAGAACGACAGGCTCGGGCCGGTCGCTGTCCAGACGCTCGTGATGAGCGAGGCTGCGCCGGTTATTATATCCGATTTTATGCAAAGAGAGGATGTGAACGAGGATCAAAGATTGCAGCTTTTAAAGAACATTGCATCGTTCTCCACGCACGCGTCGGGGCCTGTCAGAGAGTCGATAGCCGAAGCTCTCGAGCCATACATCGACAGCCCGGATAAGGATATACAAGTGCAGGCGATACGCGGGTTGGGCCAGCTTGCCGGCAAGCGGTCGGGCGATGTTCTTCTCCCCAAGCTTTACGCGGAAGATCCGCAAGTGCGAGAGGCCGCTCTGCAGGCCTTTGTGGCGTACACAACCCCAAAAAACTACACGGCTCTACTGGACCTGCTGTGGGACCCAAATGAAAAGACCCGGCGGACCGCCATGTGGTTTGCTCAAAAATTCGTAAACACCAGCGACAGGGAGATAATGGAAAGAGCGATGGAGCACGACGACCCTTTCATCAGGGAGCACGCGGCCAACCTTTTGGCCCAGATCAAGTAAAGGAGCGAACATGAAGCACGGCTCTCATACACATCTTACCCGTTTTCGGATGAGCGCCATTTACAGTGTTGCGATATTTGCGCTGCTGAGCTTGGCGACGGTTTGCGCCGAGCAAGCGCCGGATGCCGGTCAATCGAGCGACTTCCCGGTTGCCGTGGTGAACGGGGAGCAGATAATGGACTCGGAACTGGATGCTTTGATACAGGATTATGCGGCAAAAAGAGGAGCTCCAGAGATAACGGATGAAGTCCGCAGAACTATCCTGCAGGGCATGATACGGCGCAGACTGATCCTCGCTCAGGAAGACGCCGCAAAGCTTAGGCAAAACAAGGAAATTGCAGCCAGCGTCAAGGAATACGAAGACGGGCTCGTTATCAAGCGCTTCCTCGAGGACAAAGTTGGAAAACATGTGAGCGCCAATCACGATGAACTGCTCAAATACTATGAGGAAAACCGCTCTCAGTTTGCGTTTCGCCCAAAGGTTGTGGCAAGCCACATCTTGCTGAAGACAAAGGAAGAAGCCGACAAGGCCCTGGAGAGGCTCAAGGCGGGGGAAGATTTCAAGGCTCTAGCAAAGGAATTGTCCATTGATCTCCCAATGGCGCTGGAGGGAGGGAGCATGGGGACGATAGAACAGGGCAGGAGCCTCCCCGAACTGGAGAAAGAGCTCTTCACGCTCAAGGAAAAAGAGTTCAGCGGTGTGGTGTCGACGAGATTCGGATATCACATCCTGACGGTCGATCAGATTATTCCCGCTCAGTTTAAGCCTTTCGATGAAGTCCAGGAGGATATCAAGAAAGCGGTTCTCCGCGGCAAGGAAGCGAAAGCCTTCAATGAGATGGCGGAGAAACTGGAAAACGGCGCCGAAATAACTGTCTATGAAAAGCTTCTGAGCTCAGTGGGAAAATAAGGGAATAACCGATGGCGGATATGACCAATCAAAGCGATCTGCATCCTGAAAACACGGTCAGCGCGAGGTGGGCTGTAAAGATGAAAAAGGACTTTATCTACAGCATAAGGATGAGCTCCCTGGTTCGTGAAGGACTGTCCAGAGCTGCGAAAAGCGAGCGACGGTCGATGGCCTCGCTCCTGGATAAAATCATCCTGGATTACCTCGAAGCCATGGGTTTTCTCAGGGCGTCAGAGATTGGCTCGGACAGGCGCAGGTACAAGAGAAAGACAGTCATGCTGCCCGCCACGACCTATGTCCGCACCAACAAGCACATCGAGGCCTACCACTGCGTGATTGTCAATTTATCGCTTGGGGGCGCTTTGGTCGGCTACCCAAAAGGTTGCGGCATCGAGGTGAGATCGATGGAGGAGCTGTCCAATTTCGAACTGGGTTTCAACATATCTCAGGCAGTTGAGGAAATTTGTTTTCCCTGTCAGGTTCAACGCATGAACGACGCCGAGAACGGAATTTTGATGGGAGCCATGTTCAGGGAATCCAAGGATAGGGGCTGGCTGCAGCATTACCTGACGTAGAGAGGCCCCAAGCCAATCCTGCTGCATGCAACAGGCCTGCGGTGCGACTGGCCTAATCGTCACAGCGGGAAGATGAGCCTTGCCTGGTTGGAGGTTTTTTTTTGGGCCTGTGGCGTAATGCAAATGATGCAAATGGTCATATTGCGCGGATGGGGAAGTTATGGCGATCTTCCCGGATACAGGAGGGTTTTATGCGCGTTCTGCTCTCAATACTGGCGACGATCATTATAGGGCTCGGAACTCTGCCCGAGCAGGCTTCAGCGGCGGATGAAAACGCAATCAACGCATGCTACGGGAGAGGCGGCCGACTGCGCATCCTGACTGGCGACAAAAAGTGTCGGCCAAGGGAAACGCCGATATCCTGGGTGCGTGCAGCAGACCCGACTGGAGCCGGACCGCAGGGGAATGAAGGTCCTCAAGGCCCTCCTGGACCCCAGGGACCGAAAGGGGATCAAGGTTTGCCGGGTGAGCCCGGGCCGATGGGAGATCAAGGATTGCAAGGGGCGGCGGGTCCCAAAGGTGACGCAGGCCCCGTCGGTGAGCCTGGCCCGGAAGGGCCGGCCGGTCCTCCCGGAGCTGTGGTCGTCTATGACGCAAACGATCAGTTCCTGGGCTTTCTCCTTGGACACCCCGAAGGAGAATCGGTGGAAATTTTCGTTCCAGGCCTGAAGACGACTGTCCGCATGAGCAAGAAGAATGGCGCAGTGAGCGCAAAATGCGATCAACTCTTTTTTCAGGACGCATCCTGCTCGGGACAGCCTTATTACTCCGGTTTCCCGTACGCGACAACCTGGGTGGACACCATTTGCAGCAACTCAAGCTCCAATAGATATTACATGGCGCTCTCCGGAGAACAACAGGTACAAGTCAATTCCATGCAAAGCATTAACAAGGGGTGCTACAGCATCCCCGAAACTACCAGACCCGTATATGCAATGACCGCTATCGAGGAAGCAGAGATCCCTTTCACGCTGCCGGCTGCGCTGCCGTTCAGATACGAGCCTCAATAAAACAGAGCCTCTATCTCTTTCAGCAGACTGATGAACATCGTTTCACGGGATAAGCTACAGAATAGAGAATCACAAATTCACTGAGCTGACATATTGAATGGCGGCTCAGGCAATTGGGCGCCCAATCTGGCGTGGAAACGGGCAGCCCGGGGAGATCAAGAGGAGAGACAATGAAGAGAATATCGATCCTTTTAGCGATTATTCTGGTAGCGCTCAGTTTTGGCTGGGCTCATGCGGAGATCACATGGTTCTCTCACCCGGACCACCCCGGTGATCTCAACTATTATGAGTTCCGATACGATATCCAGAAGAACGGCGGCATTCTATTCAACGCTGTCGACGGAATCGTGCCTCTGGACGCAAGTATTTTCAAAAGCAGCGATTTCTCCGACCCCTTTGATTCGCAGGCTATGGGCAGACTGAGCCAGTTCAGTCCACCCGTTCAGATGGAAGCGATGGCCATGGGGCCACCGGATGGCCTAAATCCTGACGACGGCATATCTGTCTCGGGCTACACATCCTTCAGCATTTCAGACCCGTCCCATGGCGCGGCCATAAAGCAGCAGGTCGTCTCCTGGATAACCAGGAGATTCATTGTTTCGGAACCGGGCAACTATAGGCTGGACGCCGGCCTGACCGGCCTCGTGGACTTCGATTGTTTCTTCAACACTGAAAAGAACATGGCCGACTACACCGTCGAAGGCAAAGCATCCATCGAAGCATTTGCCTATGTCGATGGAGAGTTGATGAACTTCGGCACAGTCTCGGTCAATTTGAGCGATGAGTATGAGGCGGGCTTTCTATACGTGCGGCTCCGTTCCGAGACCGCAAATGGCGACCCCATTTTTTATCAATTTACCGCCTCATTGGAGCTCGGCGCCGATATCCGAAACTTCGATATCGAGAATTTTACCATAGAGCCGCCACTGAGCGGGACATGGCAGCTTGGGAGCGATTCCGCCCCCTTCACCATGGGGGCCGTCATCAGCGAGAGCTCCGTCATGATCCCGGCGCCGGTAGTGAGCTCCTTTAGCATCAACGGCGGAGCAGCAACCACAGCATCTGCATCCGTCACCCTCAACAATTCCGTCACCGGATCGACCGCAGCCTACTACATGGCCAGCGAGTCTGCCGACTTTGCAGAAACCTCATGGCATGAATGGTCCAGCGCCCCCTCCTTCACCCTCAGCTCGGCCCCTGGAGCCAAGACCGTCTACTTCAAGGTCATGAATGCTTCGCTTGTCGAGTCCGAGGTCATAAGCGACAGCATCACGCTCGCCGAGCCGGATCCAGTCGTAAGCTCCTTTAGCATCAACAACGGAGCGGAAAGCACGACTTCCACCTCCGTCACCCTCAACAACTCCGTCACAGCATCGACCGCCACTCACTACATGGCGAGCGAGGCGGCAGACTTTGCCGGAGCCGCATGGCTGGCCTGGTCGGGCGCTCCCTCCTTCACCCTCAGCTCAGCCCCTGGAGCCAAGACCGTATACTTCAAGGTCAAGAACGCCTCAGGAGTCGAATCGGCTGCGGCAACCGACAGCATCACACTCGCTGAATCAGCCCCGGTCGTAAGCTCCTTTAGCATCAACAACGGAGCGGAAAGCACGACTTCCACCTCCG
>CAZOEL010000048.1:32991-53250 GCA_964578835.1 uncultured Syntrophobacteraceae bacterium
TCGAATCGGCTGCGGCAACCGACAGCATCACACTCGCTGAATCAGCCCCGGTCGTGAGCTCCTTTAGCATCAACAGCGGGGCGGAAAGCACGACTTCCACCTCCGTCACCCTCAACAACTCCGTCACAGGATCGACCGCCACTCACTACATGGCGAGCGAGACGGCCGACTTTGCCGGAGCCGCATGGCTGGCCTGGTCGGGCGCTCCCTCCTTCACCCTCAGCTCGGCCCCTGGAGCCAAGACCGTCTACTTCAAGGTCAAGGATGCTTCAGGAGTCGAATCGGAGACCGCAAGCGACGGCATCGAGTTGACAGCGGCGGCCCTATTTGCCATTAATAATGGCGATCCCTCCACCACGAGCAGGGACGTTTCCTTAAATTGCGCCCTCCCGGGGATTGCGCCCTCCCACTTCATGGCTAGCGAGTCTTCAACCTTCAAGAAGGCGAAATGGAAGGTCTACGCCCAAGGCCCGTCTTTCAGACTGAGCAAACAGTTCGGCGACAAGACCATCTATTTCAAGGTGAAAGACAGTTCCGGAAAGGAATCGGAGGTCTTCAGCGATTCCATCTCTTTTGTCGAGCCAACGCCCATGATTGAGTCGTTTGCAATCAACAATAACGCCGCCTCAACCACCAAGACGAAAATTACCCTGAAGAGCGCGGTGAAGGGTAGCAAGCCGACTCACTACATGGCGAGCGAATCAGCTGACTTTGCTGGAGCAGGGTGGCTCAAGTACCGCAAGTCATGCAAATTTTCCACTGGAACTGGGCTTGGAGTAAAGACCATGTATTTCAAAGTCAAGAACAAGTCTGGGATCGAATCCGAAGTCGTGAGCGACTCCATAGAGCTGCTGGAGCCTCCGGCCAGGAAGAGATAACCGGGGTGGCCCGGGCAACGAGCTGCCCGGGTGCAAAGCACAAGAGGCTCGACCGAGACACTGCTCATTTGCCGTATTCTTCTTGCCCTTCGGGCGCGGGCAACTCGTTGCCCGCGTCACCCCTATCCCGCACTACTCTATATCTCACGAGATGTGTGGATAGAGTAGCCCGGGATTGGAGCCCAATCGCCGTTCGCTCCGCCTTGAAGAGGCGGAGCTCTGAGAGCCATGCATCCCGTCGCCTCCCTCATTCAGGGCGCACGGTTCATGGCTGTCCATCCCCGGGGTTACCCCCCGGGCTTTTGTTCCTTTGCTGCTCCCCGGCACGGCGGAAAGCGCATGAAAAAACAGGAGCAAGTCACATGTTCAACAGAATTCTTTTAGTCGACGATGACAAAGAAATCATAGAGACGATGGAAGAGGTTTTGACTGATTTCGACCTCGAGATACTGAAGGCCGGCAACGGACTTGAAGCCATCGACATCATTAGGGCAAAGAAGCCGGATGTCGTGGTGACGGATATGAAGATGCCGGGGCTTGGAGGCTGGGAGATCTTCGAGATGTCGAGAAAGCTGAGCTCCAGCCCCACGTTCATCTTCATAACCGGCTACGGCACGATCCCCGACGCCAGGGACTCCATCAAAAAGGGAGTTTTTGATTACCTCGAAAAACCATTCTCTATGGAAAAGCTCAGGACAACAGTCCGTAACTCTTTAGAGTACCAGAGAATAAGTCGTGAGAATAGGTACCTGAAAAGCAGGCTGGCAGACTGGCAGCCAGAAGCCTCGGAGAACGAGGCGCCCATCCCCTATCTGGACAACTCGAGAGAGATCCTCGACTACGCCCTGGACTTCACTCAGGATGACACGCAGAAGGATATTCTCAGAAAATTATTGAAAGCCGTTGTCGAAATTACATTGAGCTCTTCCGGATCGATTTACCTTTATGACCTTTCACTCAAAAGAATGCGCTTCAATTTTGAGGAGGCGTACAGGGCGGAAGCCGGCGCCCCCGAGAAGGCAGACAGCGAAAATGCGACTGAGATCTGTTACGTCGCTCCTCCGAGAGCCGGCGACGGAGATATTCAACAAACCTGCATGGATGATCCCTCATCTCAACAGAATTCCCAGGGATGGCTGCGAATCTCTCAAAGATGTTTAACTCTATCCATCGAGAGCCCTTACAAAGTCTGGGGAGTGATATACTTGGGCGGAAAGGCGTCGGGCGCAGCCTACGGCCGCGACGACATAGCCAATGTAACAGTGCTGGTAAAAAATGCCATTGAGAGGCTCACCGCGCTGGACTATCGGCAAGAAGCCGCCCCATTTATGGACGATTCGAAGAATCTGGGAGAGGCGAGCCAGAATCTCAAAACCGCTCAAAATCAAGCAGATTCAAGTCAAACCCTTAGCCTGCTTCTTGACGCAGAATTCAGGATCGCGGCAGTTAACGGAGCAATTCGAGAGCTTTGGAGCGATGAAGGCAGTCCCATATCCTCCTTTCTTTTTGATATTCCCTTCTTCAAAAGCATAGAAGAGGAGCTCAAGCATAAATTCGCAGAGGTTTCCAAATCCGGGCGGGCATTCGTTTATGACAGGCTGCTCCCGATCAAGTCGAGTCTCGGTTTCAAACAGATCGAGATGAGATTGCTGCCGATGGCTGATTTCATGAAAGACAAAGGATGCGCGCATTACATTCTGTTGGAGGATGTGACAGCTCGCGAAATCATCAACAGAAAGGCAAGCAAGCTTGGAAGCATCGCTATTTTCAACAGGTTCATGGCCGGTATTGCGCATGATCTCAACAACCCTTTAGATGGCCTCGGCAGATTGATAAAAATACTCGAAGGCAAATACAAGGACATATCCAACGCAGAAATTTTCGATAGAATGCACCTAGCAGTACAGCGCATGAGCAGCAAGATACAGACATGTTTTCAGAATGCCAAGAACGACGTTCATAAACACGACATGCAGCCGATCGGCAAGCTCCTGGACGACGCTCTCGGCATCATGAGTCCGCTGCTGGCCGAGAGAGGAATAAAAGTAGTAAAGGATATAAGAACGGACAAAGTCGGCGCGTGGGCGCCTGCCGATTTTTGCGATATATTCCTCAACATCATCAGGAATTCCTGCGAGGCTATAAATAACGACGGAGCTCTGGAGATCCGGATCGAGGACAACAAGACAAGGAACGGAGTCGACCTCGTTTTCAAAGACAGCGGGTGCGGCTTTCCGGCAGACTTTGCTTCCTGCCTCGGGGCCCCTTTCTTCACCACGAAAGAACATGGTCTCGGGCTCGGGCTGGCTCTTTGTGAGAAGATGATTGATTCCTATGGAGGGACAATGAGCTTCAGAAACGGTGAGGAAAGCGGAGCTGAGGTATCCATCTTTCTGCCCGTGTGAGCACAAGACTCATTGCCGCCTCCATTTTTCTTCTCAGGCTGAGGATCGGATGCCCGGAGACGAATATAGGAGATCAGGACTTCTCCCTGATCAGAACGCCGGCAATAGCTGCTTGGGAGAGATCGCCCATGACCGGAGTGGGAATCCAGAGGCATTCTCAACCTCCAGATTCGCTTCAAACCATAATTTTCACTCGTTTTCCAGGATAAGCTCCCACCATTATTGTTGCTCCTGACTTCCGCAGTATACCCCGCATCGTATGTCCTCCTCATCGAACGAGCGCAAGTACGGACTTGCCTTGGACTGACTTTCATGGCAAGTATTTCAGCTGTGCGTCATCTCTTTTTGGACTGATTCCCAATTCTACAATTGAAAGGCAAAGGCTGGAGCGATGTATAGCAGTAACGCGTCAATGGTGTTGTGGGTATTGTGGGGAGCAGCAGCCGGCATTGCAGCGGCTTACTTCGCAACAAGAAGAGCGAAAAATTTCAGGAAGAAGCTCCTTCATGATTTTGAGGATCGCATGAAGAAAGGAACTGCGGCTGTTTACGCTGCTCAAATAATCTCCCACAGAGCGAACTGGAAGAAATCGGTTTCCTTGATTAGAAAACCCTTCAGCAAGCATGTCAATATAGCCATCGAGACAGCAGCGCTAATCTATGCGGGAACGGGGCTGGTCAATTCCTTTGTCCATTTTCAGACGACTTTCAATAGCTCTTTGAAGGGCATGGGCGTCATAATGTTTCTCAGCACAATCATGGCGTATATTCCCGCCGAATGGTTTTATTCCGGAAGAATCGACAAAGAGATGGACGCGGTGATCGAGGAGCTCGAAACCGCCGTCGAGACCAAAAGGCTGGAGCCGTACATAGCCGAGGCGAGAAAGAGTTGGGCGTAGAAGGCGATCTTATGGGCCGGCAAGCTCCGCTTTCATGAGCGGCGAATGTTTTCACCTCGAATTCCGGAACGAATCAGACAGACAAGATGAAAACCAATTTGAACAACATCGCCATAGTTTTGCACAAGCCCCGCTTTCCCGAGAATATCGGGGCGGCCGCACGAGCGGCAAAGAATATGGGCATCAAGCGGCTTATCGTGTCCAAGCCTGAGGACTGCGATCTTACGAAGATTTTGAAGATGGCCACCCACACGGCGGAAGACATGGTGGCTTCGATGGAAGTCCACGACAACCTGGAGGACGCCCTGGCGCCCTTCGGGTATGTCGTGGGGACCACGGCGCGCACCGGCTCGCATCGCCAGACGGTCAGAAGCCCGCGCCGCCTCGCTGAAGATCTTGTCGCCATCAGTCAAGACAACGCCGTGGCCGTGCTATTTGGTCCCGAAGACAGAGGCCTCGCAAACGAGGAGCTAAGATACTGCGACGCCACGGTCACCATTCCCACTGCGGATTTTTCTTCGCTCAACCTCGCTCAGGCCGTGATGGTGCTTGCCTACGAGATTTACCTGGCGACCACGGATGAGCCGAAGACATTCGTTCCCCGTCTTGCGGAAAGGCACGAACTGGAGGGAATGTACGGTCAGTTGACGGCAACCCTCGCAAAGATCAATTTCGTCAACCCCGAAAACCCTGAATACTGGATGGGCAATGTCCGGCGTTTCTTTAGCCGCATTGGCCTACGGGCTCGAGAAGTAAAAATCATCCGAGGCATTTGCAGGCAAATTGACTGGTACTGCGACAAGCGTTTGAAAACGCCGCCCACATCGGACGCTCAAGCGGAATAAAGGGCGCAGGCCGGCAGTGAAGCTGCCGCCGCTCGGAATGACAAACAGGCGGGTTATTCCCTTCCAGGCGTTTAATTCAACGACGATGCCGGGAAAGCATTCTCCGGCATCGCTGCTCTCCGCCCGAAACATCGTGCAAATCACTCTTCCAGTAGGATCTTGTGGTCGACAAGAGACATGCTTCGGATTCTTCCCTTGATCACTTTCTGCTCACCGAAGATGTTCGCCACCCGCACCTGACCGCCTTCATTTTCAAGGATGTCAACGGATTCCAGAATGAGCTCCTCTTTTCCGTCTTTCAACAAGTAGGCATTGGCTTCACACATATTGAACGCTCCTTTTCACAGTCCGTATTTCGCTCAGTCCATACGTCGAACGTAGAGTAACAATCGTTTTCAGGGGGTCGCCACCTGCAATGGGGCACATTTGAAAAGACAGTGCAAAGTGGCGAGCGCGAAGCCCCAAAGGGGCGCAATATCATAGCCCGGGGCAACGCCCCGGGTATAGAGATCCCGCCATATTCTTCAAGCCCTGAAAGGGCGGGATAACCACTCTTTGGATATTCCGCCCTTTCAGGGCTCCGGGGAGGTTGTGTGTCTCCCGAACCCAGGGCGATGCCCTGGGCTATGATGTTGCGCCCCTTTGGGGCTGACGAAGCACCACTTTTTAAAGATGCCTTGCTCCCTTTCTGCAAATGCGCCCTTGCAATGAAGACGAGCCGTTGAACCCGGCATCCCGCGTGTCGTCTCCTTTGTAATATAAAGATACATCGCCTTCAACGGAAAAGGACCCGCTAGCCGGACAACCCGCGCGCGTCATCAAAGAATCGAACGAATCGGCATCCGAGGAATTCATCGAGAGCTTCAAAGAATCCTTTGCATTTTTCACTCTCAAGCTCCGATTTCCTTTTTTCAAGGACATTGCAGACCAGATCGAAGTAGAGCGTCTGCAGACGCCACAACTCGGGCTTGAGGCTCAATTCTCGGCAAACGTTGAGCAGCCTGACGAGCTCTCCGGCCTTCCTTGACTCCAGGCTTCTTACGAGAGCATCCAGGGTTTCGATCAGGGCTTTCCCGAGATCTCGGGAAACCCCGGCCAACTGGAGCGATACATTCCGGGACCTCGCATCTTCGAGGATAGAGCGCAACTTGCCCATATGAGCGCGGTAGAAGAAGTCGGTCTCGCGCCACTCCTGTTGCTCCGCAGCTTTACGCCGCTCATGCTCCAAGATTTTGCGCACCGTCTCCTCTGCTTCATCGCTCAAAACGCGCCTGACCGCAGCGCGCAGGTCGGCCGGCATCTTGATTCCCCATTGCTGCAACGACGCCATGAGAGGCCGATACACCTCATAAAGGTGACTCACAAAGTCGGTATATATTCCCATGGTCTTCTGGCTGATATCCAGGGCTATCGAAGCGCGAAAATCCCTGAACACATCGTGGAGGCTGAAAATATCCGAGCCGAAGAGCTCATCGAGAATCCGGTTCATCTTGACGGTATTCTGCTCTTCAACGGACTGCTGGAGAGCTTCCAGAATGCGCTCATATTCCTCGGGATCGCCGCCCGGCTTGACCGAGCAGCGGAAGTCGAGACCACCGAAATGGATTACAGCATATGTATAGGTCTCTTCACCCAGCGTTCTGGCGTCCCTTATTGTCACATTTCCATAGAGACATGGCGCGGGGTTTGGGCCAAGGTCCACTTCCCGCTGCGGGATTGCGTCGTAGCAATAGATACGGTAGCGGCTCGAGGACGAGCGCGCCAGAGAATGGATTGCATAGTTGGCGACAACCCTGTCCTTGCCGATCTTCTCAGGCTTTGCTTTCTTCAGATAGACCCGGGCGCCGTTTCCATACTCTTCGAGATTGCTGGGCGCCTTCTCGAGCATTCTGATAAAGACCGGCTCCGGAGAGGCCGCGCCCGTTCGCTCGGCAAGCTGAATGGCCCTCGCCGCATGACGAAGGATGATGATGGATTCCAGCCCCCCTATGTCATCGAAAAACCAGCCGCAGGAGGTATACATATTCATGGCGGAGCGCTGCATCTCGAGGAGCTCGAAGAACCTGTGCGTCTTCTCATCGTCGGCTGCGAAGCCGGCGTGTTTGGCCTGGAAATCCGATCGGCCGCATTCGGGGTCGAGCATCACCCATATGTAGTCGTCTCTTGCTTTCCAAGGATCTTTGCACAACCTCGCCATTTCCCGCTCATAGTGCGCTGCGAGCTTGTCTCTCAAAAAGTCCATGGCCTCCCGCAACGGAGCCCGCCATTTCTGATGCCAATCCGGTCCGCCTCCAATGTGGCATCCGCAGTCGCTCTTCCATCTGCCCAGCCCATGGGCGCAGCTCCAGGCCGTGTTCTCAATGATTTCGACTTCGGCTTGCGCCGGAAAAGCGGCAAGAAAGGCTGAATAGTTGGTGATCTCAACCGCCGGATCGGCCTCCAGCTCCTGGAAAGCCGCCGTGAGAGCCATATCGCCGAATTTGAAATGGTGCCCGTACGATTCCCCGTCCGTGGCGATATTGACGAGCCATGGACCGTTCTTCTCGGATTCGCCGGGCTCGAATGACGAGCCGATGCGGCTGACGAGCTTACTGCTGTGCTCCAGCAGGCGGTCGAAGGCAATCCCTTTGGATAAGGATCCATCATAGAAGAAGAGGTTTATCTTTTTGCCGTTCTTACAGATATAACTATAGACCCTGCCGGTCGGTATCCCGCCGTTGAGGACATCACGCCATTCGGATTCTTTTTCGGCGAATCGCCAGCCCGCCGCCTGAAAGGGAGAGAGAATCGTGAACTTGATTCCCGCATCCGCCAGGACTTCCAAAGTTTCGGCGTCGACAGCCGTCTCGCCAAGCCACATGCCTTCAGGGTTGCGCTTGAAGCGCCATTTGAAATCCTGGATGCCCCAGTGAGCCTGCGTGATTTTGTCGCGCCGGTTAGCCAGGGGCATGATCAGATGATTGTAGGCTTGAGCGATTGCATTTCCATGGCCATCGAATCTTCGGCAGCTCTCTTTATCGGCATCCAGAATGGCGGCGTAGGTAAAGGGATCATATTTTTCGATCCAGCGCATGAGAGTCGGTCCGAAGTTGAAGCTGAGCCACTTGTAATTATTTCTCATCGTAAGAATGAGATTGTTCTCGTCGACCATCCGAGCTGCAGTATTGGCCCGATAGCACTCGGAATTTATCCGTTCGTTCCAGTCATGATAGGGAGCGGCTGAGTCTTCCTTTTCCAACTCCTCCAGCCAGGGATTCTCTCTGGGCGGCTGGTAGAAATGGCCGTGAATGCATACGCGCCTGAGCGCTTTGGCTTTAGTCATAGATTGGGAATTCCTCGATAAATCTATTCCGTTCGTTGCCGAAGATCATTTCAGGATTGACATCCTCAAGGCGATGTGCCATTGGGCTCTGCACGGGCTGCAAGCCCGCGGGCCGACTCCAGCCGTGAAGATCTGCGCTATAAGCGGCGTTGACCAGACAATCTATCGCGCTCGCAGCGGCCTATCATACACCGTTATTTTTGGGCTGGAAACCCCGGCGACCGATTCGGCGCCAGTTCTCATTTTGGGCTGGGCGAAATTCTCTCGTAGGGTGGGTGCATCTTTTTGCGCCCACCAAATTTTCGCTAACAGCCAATCTTTGGTGGGCAGAGAAAAACTTTGTTGGCGCGCATAAGGGTTTGGGATACGCCACCCGATCATGCTTCGATACCTCGGGGAGAACGGGACACCCCGACCCTTATGCGCGCCAACAAAACTTTTGCCCACCTTACCCGGGCCATAAACCCAAAATGATAACTGCTGCCGATTCGGCGGCCGGCTCATCCCATATTTTTAACCGATTTAGATAAGGACAGAACTTCAAACATGCAATTCATCGATTTAAACGCTCAGCAACGTAGAATCCGGGACGCCGTCGAGAAGCGGTTTCAGGACGTCCTCAATCACGGTCAGTATGTCATGGGCCCCGAGATTAAGGAGCTCGAAAGCGCCCTGGCCTCTTACGTCGGAGTGAAGCACGCCCTTGGGTGCGCTTCGGGTACGGACGCTCTCCTCATGGCGCTGATGGCTTACGGCATAGGCCCCGGCGACGCCGTCTTCACAACGCCTTTTACCTTCATGGCCACCGCGGAGGTTATTTCGCTGCTCCACGCCGTTCCCATTTTTGTGGATATCGATCCCACAACTTTCAACATCGATACGAACAAGCTCGAGAAAGCGATAGAAGCCCTTACGGCGAAAGAGAGCTCCCTTCATCCATTGCCAAGATCATCGGCAGGCATGGATGCCCGTCCGCGCGGCATTATCGCCGTAGACCTCTTCGGGCTTACGGCAGACTACGCGGCCATCAATTCCATCGCTCAAAAGCACGGTCTTTTCGTCATCCAGGACGCCGCGCAATCCTTTGGCGCCGAGTATGCCGGAAAAAAAGCCTGCGGGATGGCGCACATCGGCTGCACTTCCTTCTTTCCCGCAAAGCCGCTTGGTTGTTACGGGGACGGGGGCATGTGCTTTACAGACGATGATGCGCTCGCAGACCTCATGCTCTCAGTGCGCATCCACGGGCAAGGACATGACAAGTACGAAAACGTGCGGATTGGAATCAACGGCAGGCTGGATACCATTCAGGCGGCCGTGCTGCTGGAAAAGTTCAGAATCTTTCCTGAAGAACTGACGCTGCGCCAGAAAGCGGCGGAAATCTACGAGGAGCTTTTGGGAAGCGATCGATCGCCGGTTGAGACGCCAAAGATTCCGGCGGAACATCGCTCCGCGTGGGCTCAATATTCCGTGCTCACAAAGCCGGGCTTCAATCGGGCGGCCCTTCAGGAGAAGTTGAAAGAAGCCAAGGTCCCCACCGCCATTTACTACCCGAAGCCGCTGCACCTTCAGACGGCCTTCGCATATCTCGGTTACAAGAAGGGAGATTTTCCCGTGTGCGAGGGATTTGCGGAAAGAATCTTCAGCCTTCCCATGCATCCCTATCTCGGCAGAGAAGACCAGGAAAGAATTGCAGCTGCGCTGTCGTAAGAAACGGGAATCGAAAACAACGGAGTCAGAACCTGACTCCGTTCTATTATCTTATTATTGTACGGGGCGAGTGATAGCCGGCGCGCACGGAGACAACGGGAAGAACCATGCATTTTTTTCCGAGCACGGTTCCCGGATTGGTGACTGTATTGCACCCTATCTCCACGCCATCGCCAATGACGGCTCCGAATTTGCGCAAGCCTGAATCGATCGTATTGCCCTCTACAGGGACGCGAACGGAGCTCCCTCGGATCTTGAGGTTGGCCAGTTTCGTACCAGCCCCGAGGTTACACTCTCCTCCCAGGATGCTATCGCCGAGATAGGCGAAATGGCCCGCTTTTGCGCCATTGAGCATTATGGTGGACTTCATCTCCGTAGTGTGTCCTACAACGCAACGATCTCCCACTATGCACTTGCCGCGGATATAGGCGCCCTGCCGCACTTCCGTGTGAGAGCCGATAATGGTCGGTCCCTTTATGAGCGCCCCCGGCTCTACAACGGCCCCCGGCCCCAGAAAAATCCGATCGTCCCAAAGCACGCTTCCGGCGTAGACAACCGCGGCATCCGTCGTTTCCTCTTCGCCTATTCTCACTTTGAAGGCTCCCTTGGTGACGTCTCCGCCAAGGATTTCGAAGCCTTCGTAGAAGACTTCGCCGCGCCACAGCGCCGCAGTTCGGGGGAGAGGCGCGCCGAAGCAGCCCAGAGATGAGACGTTGCCCCGCAAATGCTCTTTCAGATAAGACTCCAGCTTTCCGATGGCTTCCCAGACGTAAGAGCAGCCGGAAAAAAGGCTCCGGTGCTCGAAAGAGCCGAGGTCGAAAAACGCTTCAGCACGCAAGAAATCGAGCTCATCCATATTTCAACCACCCATCCTGAAATGCTCGACCTTGATGCACTTGTCCATCACCACGGAAAGGCCCGCTTTGCGAGCTTTTTCGGCGGCTCCATCATGAGCCAGGCCAAGCTGCATCCAAACGCAATCAGCCCCCACTTCCACGGCTTCATCCACAATCGCCGGGATGGCCTCTACATTTCTAAAGATATCCACAACATCGATATGCTCCCGAACGGCCTTCAGATCGGGATAACAGGGCTCGCCGAGCACTTCCTTGTACTTAGGATTAACCGGAATCATTCGGTATCCATGTTCCTTCAAATACTTCGCCACCATGTGGCTGTCGCGCTCGGGCTTATGGGAAACGCCGACAACGGCGACGGTTTTCGCCTGTTTGAGGATCCGAACGATTTCCTCATCGACTGTATTCTTTTCGGGCGCTTGGCTCTCGATCATTTTTCGGCTCCTTTTCTCTGGTTTTAGTCTAAGATAGGCTAAAGAATCTGAGGGGTCAAGCCGTTAAGTAAGGTAAGCAAAGTCGTTGTGGCGCAGTCGGGAGGCCGCGCCACAACGGGGTTCGCCATAAGTGGGTGTCTCCGATAATGGCGTCTCAACTCTTATGCGCGCTAACCAACAATTGGAGTGTAAAGAAAGTCGTGTATCATATAAATCCCTTATGGGTTCCATATCTTCTGGTTGCTTTAGGTTTCATTCTTGGGGCGCTTTCCACATGGCTTCTTCATGGGCTGCAAACGCGCCGGAATTATGAACGGGCGCTGACGAGCCTGGAAATTGACTGCGGGGCGCTCAAGGAGAGACTCATCGGAAAAGATCAACAACTCGAGGCGCTCAGGAATTCCCTGGCGGGCCATCTTTCAGAGGCTTCGAAGCTGAGGGATGAATTGAAGATAGCTTCAGAAAAGAGGGCCGCCGCGGAGGAAAGAAACCAGCGCATTCCGGAACTGGTTGCCCTTGTCAGGCGGAAAGAAGAAGCTATAGCCGTGCTTCAGCAAGAGAGCTCCGACCTTAGAGCGAATCTCTCCCAAGTGGAGACCAAGCTTGCTGACGAAAGGAAGGGATTTGAAGAAAAGATCGCCATCCTCAACGACGCCAAGGCGCAGCTTTCTGATATGTTCAAAGCTCTCTCGGCGGATGCCCTGAAAAGCAGCGGCGAGTCTTTCCTCGAACTGGCCACGACTGCGCTTGGCGGCTACCAGGAGAGCGCCCGACGAGATCTCGACGCGCGCCGGACGGCGATCCACGAATTGATCAGGCCCATAAGCGCTTCCCTCGAGAAGGTCGATTTCAGGATCAAAGAAATCGAGCAGGCGCGGACGACGGCTTATGTTGGCTTGAGCGAACAGGTGAAATTGCTCGCTCGCACCCAGAACGAGCTTCACCGCGAAACAGCGAGTCTGGTGCAGGCCCTGCGCGCTCCCGTGGTCCGCGGCCGTTGGGGTGAAATCCAGCTCAAGCGCGTTGTCGAAATCGCCGGTATGGTGGAGTATTGCGATTTTGTGCAGCAGGAGTCGAGCGATTCTGAAAACGGGCGTTTGAGGCCGGACATGATCGTCAAGCTCCCCAACAACAAGCTGGTGATCGTCGATTCCAAGGCTCCCCTTCAGGCGTATCTCGAAGCTGTAGAGGCCAGGGAAGAGCCGCTTCGCTGCGAAAAGCTAAAGCAGCATGCCCGACACATCCGGGCGCATCTTTCCCAGCTCAGCAGCAAGGCCTATTGGGAGCAGTTCGGACAAACCCCCGAGTTTACCGTCTTGTTCCTACCGGGGGAGGCCTTCTTCAGCGCGGCTCTCGAGCACGATCCCGCTCTCATCGAGTACGGAGTTGAAAGAAGCGTCATACTCGCCACCCCGACCACGCTGATCGCCCTTTTGCGGTCGGTGGCCCATGGGTGGAAACAAGAGCGACTGGCGGAAAACGCCATGGCGATAAGCGAGCTTGGCAAAACGCTCTATGATCGCATTCGAACGTTTGTGGGAAATTTTTCAGAGATAAAGAAAGGCCTGGATCGTGCGGTAGAAGGATACAACAGGGCGGTTGGGTCAATGGAAGGCCGCGTTCTCGTTGCCGCAAGGAAGTTCAAAGAGCTTGGGTCTTATGGCGGTGATGAGATTGAAGTTCTTGAACAGATTGACAAAAATACCAGATCTGTGCAATGCTTCAAAACGATCCCGGATTTGGATAAGAACGATTCGTTGAGCGGCATCGATAGGAATCACGAAAACTGGGACTAGCATCTGTAGGACTCTGCGTTATAAATAGGAAGAACGTGTCAGGAGAAACTGCTTTTTTCGGCGAAGGTCAAGCCCGGGCCATTCCCTCCGTGGAATGCTCCCGTGGCTGCTGATGCCAACGACCTTCCGGCGGTCGATCGATAACAACGCCTGCTTATGCATAAACGAATTGGAGTGACAGGGGTGGAGAAATCGCTGTGTGCGCTGGTGGTTGAAGACAACACTCCCATGCGCAGCATGCTCAGAAAAATGCTCGCTCAGATGAGATATTTTATCAACATCGAAGAGGCAGCCGACGGCGAAGAGGCTTGGGAGAAGTTAAACAGGCAGACTTTCGATCTCGTCATATGCGACATCAACATGCCGCGCCTCGACGGGATTGGCCTGCTAAAGCGCTGTCGCGCCGTTGCCAGCCTGAAAGACCTGCCGTTTCTGATGATTTCGGGGGAATCAGTCCAAGAGATGGTTGCCTTCGTCGGAGAATGGGGCGCCAACGACTACATCATCAAACCTTTCTCCTACACGGTGCTCAAGCAGCGGGTGGAGACGATCTTCGAAAAATTGCGCGATCCCGAGGAGACTCTCTATAGGCAGGTCGAGCGGTTAAAAGATTCGGGGCATCCCGAAGATGCGCTGGACAAGATAGAGCAGTTTGAGAAGGTAATGCCTACCCCGAAGGTCAAATGGATGAACCTTAAAGGCGAGTGCCTGATGGCCTTGAATAGAGTGGAGGAGGCTGCCGAGCATTTTGAACAGGCGCTGCTGCTTTCGGAAGTCTACCTGCCCGCCCACAAGAATTACGCCGTAGCGCAACAGAAGATGGGAAATTCCGAGAAAGCCATCGAAGCCCTGGAAAAGGCGGACAGCCTTAGTCCCATGGATCTCGATAGAAAGCTCACGCTCGGAAAGCTCCTGCTCCAGTCTGACCGTCAGGATGAAGGAAAAGCTCTGCTTGAAAAAGCGCTGAAGCTTTCCCCTCCGGACGAAAGAGAATCCAACCGGCTCAAGGTGGCGGAAGCTTTTCTGGAACATAATTGCTTTGCTGAAGCTGAAAAGCTGTTCATCAGGGCGCTCAAAGACGACCCCAAGAAAATCGAAACGTACAACCGGCTTGGAATCGCGCTCAGACGTCAAGGAAAGTATGCGGAAGCGGAAAAGCATTACAATCGCGCCCTATTTTATCATCCTGACAATCCGGCCATTTTATACAACCTGGGCGTTCTTCACATGAACAAGCAAGAGAAGCAATCAGCCGTCGAGCTCTTCAAAAAAGTGCTCAAGATCGACCCCGGCTTCTCAAAAGCAAGGGAAATGCTGAAGCGTATGGCGCAAGATCGGTGAATGGGTGAAAAAGAATAAGGGAATAGAAAAAAACGGAGCTGATGGAAGACGCAAAGATTAGGAGTTTCGAAGGGGGAGCCAAGATTGCCGATTGTGGAAATCATCTTGTCTCCCGCCTTCGTTGAGCTGTTTTTCAGGATAGAAACCTTTTCTTCAGATCATCCCAGGGAGCAAAAAGCGCAAACAGTACGGCCGAAATGAGATAAATGGCCAGAATGGAAATGGGAAAGGTCAGGTAAAGCAAAGCATAAAGGGGAAAGAGAACTGCGAAAGACAGGGCCAATTTGACGCCCACCTCTATCCATTTGTTTTTTTGATCCTGCATCTCGTCCATTATTAGACTCCATTCTTCAATCAATGAATAAATCCGGGATATGCGACAATGCGGCGACCGAGGCTGGATGCCCGCAACCGGCCTTTAAGAGTCTTCCGCCGCAACCTCCCGCGCTCCTTTATGTCGCCATTAGAACACCTGTATATTCGTTCGCACGCCAACATATTCGAGTTGTTTCGATTTTGCAAGGAGAATGGCCCCAGTGTGACCTTTTTTTCACAATTTCTTCATTCTGCAAGCCTTGACGGGCGCTGGGAGAATCGTTTACAAGACCGGGTCAAAGATGGATTCTCCAAAGATTACCCAATCTTTAGGGTTGCAAGGCGCCAACCGTTTGTGTATATAAGCACATGAGTCAATAGTTCGGTTTGGCAGACTTTGCGCCTACATACAAATAATCCTGGACCTTTTGGAGATTGCGCCCAATCGCTGGTGGGATTCTCGATATTTTTAATCAGCCTAGGAGGATAAGCATGGCAAACGCAGTAACGCAAAGTATTCTGGTGGTCGGAGGCGGTATGAGCGGGCTCACTGCCGCCGTCGAAGCAGCAGAAGCGGGCCACGAAGTCTATCTCGTTGAAAAGAATCCGTATATCGGAGGGCGGGTGGCCCAGCTTCATCAGTATTTTCCCAAGTTGTGTCCTCCATACTGTGGTCTGGAGATCAACTTTCGCCGCGTCAAAAGCAACCCCAAATTCCATTTCTTCACAATGGCCGAAGTGGAGCAAATCTCCGGCGCAGAAGGCGATTGGGATGTCTCTATCAAGTTGGCGCCCCGCTATGTGAACGACAAGTGCACAGTGTGCGGCAAGTGCGCCGAGGCGTGTTCAATGGAGATCGACAATCCTTTCAACTACGGGATGGACAAAGTGAAGGCCGCCTATCTGCCTCATGATATGGCGTTCCCCATGAAGTTCGTTCTCGACCCGGCATTGGTGAAGAGCAGCGAGGCGCAGAAAGTCAAAGACGCATGCCCCTACGGCGCCATAGATCTGGCGATGGAGCCCAGAACTCTTGACCTGAAGGTCGGCTCCATAGTGTGGGCCACCGGCTGGAAACCCTATGACATGGCCAAGCTCGATGCCTATGGCTCCGGCAAATACCCCAACGTGGTCAACAATGTCATGATGGAGCGCCTTGCCGCTTTCAACGGCCCCACCGCCGGCAAAATCCTTCGTCCTTCAGACGGCAAAGAGCCTCAAACCATAGCGTTCGTGCAGTGCGCCGGGTCCCGCGATGAAAACCATCTCCCCTTCTGCTCCACAATCTGCTGCATGGCGTCCATGAAACAGGCGACTTATGTCCGCGAACAATACCCCGACGCGAAAATCTACATCTTCTATATCGACATCCGCGCCATGGATCGCCTCGAAGATTTCTATCAGAAAGTGAAGCAAGATGAGAACGTCATCTTCTTCAAGGGCAAAGTCGCCAAAATCGAACAGGACAACGCCACCAAGAACCTGGTGCTGCGCGTCGAAGACACCACGACCGCCAAGCTGCACGAGATGACCATGGATCTGGTGGTGCTTGCCACCGGAATGCAGCCAACCACTTCCGAATCGCCAGTCCCGGCATCTTCGGTGGCTTATGACGACTATGGATTCATGACTTCGCTGGACGCCACGCCGGGCCTATGCTCCGCCGGTTGCACGAGAACTCCCGCAGGCGTTTCAGAATCGGTTCAAGATGGCACGGGAGCGGCTCTTAAAGCCATCCAATCCGTTGCGAGGAGGTAAAAACTCATATGGATAAAAAGATAGCAGCATATATTTGTACGGGATGTGGCATAGGAGACGCCCTGGACGTGGAGGCCCTCAGCTCGGTCGCCACGGGCGAGTGCAAGGCTGAGCTTTGCAAGACGCATCCCAATTTGTGCAGCCAGGAAGGCGTTCAACTGATTAAAGACGATATCGCCAAGGAAGGCGCGAATACTCTGATGATCGCGGCATGCTCGCCACGCGTCATGTATGACGTCTTCAGCTTTGAAGGCTGCGTGATGGACCGCGTCAACCTGCGCGAGCAGGTGGTTTGGTGCCACCCCCCGGGCGACGAGAACACCCAGATGATGGCTGAAGACTACCTTCGCATGAGCGCGGCCAGAGTGAAGAAGACCGACCTTCCCGAGCCCTATAAGCCGGAGCAGGAAATGTCCAAGGACATCCTGGTGGTGGGCGGCGGTCTCGCAGGCCTCACAGCTGCGTTGGAAGTGGCCAAGGCCGGTTACCAGGCTATAGTGGTCGAAAAAGAAAAAGAGCTTGGCGGATTCCAGAAGAAAGTCACCACAACGGCGTGCATGCCCTACAAGGATGTCGCGAAAAACGAGATCGAAGAGCTCGTGGAATCGGTCAAGCAGAACAAGAATATCAAGATCTACACCGGCGCCAAGGTGGCCTCGCTGAGCGGCGGCCCCTGCGTGTTCGACGTAGCCATCCAGCAAAACGGCGGGACGGCCGAGCACCGGATGGGCGCCGTGGTGCTTGCGGCCGGCTGGCAGCCCTATGACCCCGCGCAGCTCCCGGCGAAGCTCGGCTACGGCGCATCCCCCAACGTCATCACCAATGTGGCGTTTGAAGAAATCGCCCAATCCGGCCAGATCACCCGTCCGAGCGACGGCAACTCGGTCAAGAACGTCGCATTCCTGCAGTGCGCCGGACAGCGGGATCCAGCACAGCTCCCCTACTGTTCGTCCGCATGCTGCGTCACCTCCCTCAAGCAGGCCATCCAGATCAAGCAGCAGGATCGCGACGCGAACGTGTACATCATCTACAAAGAGATGAGAACTCCGGGACAGTCCGAGGACATCTACCGGAAAGCCCAGCAGGAAGGCGTCATCTTCATCCGCTGCCAGGATCCCGAAGTTCAGGCCAGTGGAAGCCGCGTCGCAGTGGAAGCGCATGACGAGCTTCTGGGCGAGAGCGTGCTCATCGACGATCTCGATATGGTCGTGCTCGCAACCGGTATGGTCCCCTCCACCGCATTCGGTGAAGATGTGAAGGCGAAAGAGGTAAAAGAGGGCGAACCGGCGGCCGATGTTCCAGCCGACGCCATTCTGGCCTCCGATATCCTGAACTTGCAGTACAGGCAGGGTCCCGAGCTGCCCGGTTTGAAATACGGCTTTCCCGATTCGCACTTCATCTGCTTTCCGTATGAAAGCCGCCGCACGGGCATCTATGCCGCGGGCTGCGTACGCCGCCCGATGGGAATCGCCAATACGGTGGAAGACGCAACCGGCGCAGCCATGAAGGCCGTTCAGGCCGTAGAGCTCATCAGCAAAGGCATGGCCGTGCATCCGCGCGCGGGCGACACGAGCTATCCCGAGTTCTTCATGCAGCGCTGCACCCAGTGTAAGCGTTGTACGGAAGAATGCCCCTTCGGAGCCATCAACGAAGACGAGAAGGGCAACCCGCTGCCCCAACCCACCCGCTGCCGCCGTTGCGGCGTCTGCATGGGCGCTTGCCCCGAGCGCATCATCTCCTTCAAGAACTACTCGGTTGGCATGATCGGCGACATCATCAAATCGATCAACGTGCCCGACGAATATGAGGAAAAGCCCCGCATCGTGCTGCTCGCGTGCGAAAACGACGCTTATCCCGCGCTCGACATGATGGGTCTGCGCCGTATGAACTATAATGCATGGGTGCGCGTGGTTCCGATGCGCTGCCTCGGCTCGATGAACCTCGTCTTCATCGCCGATGCTCTATCCAAAGGCATCGACGGCGTGCTTCTGCTCGGTTGCCAGCACGGCGACAACTACCAGTGCCACTTTGTCAAGGGCAGCGAGCTTGCCAATATCCGACTCAGCAAAGTGAAGGAAACCCTGGATCGCCTCGTGCTCGAATCGGATCGCGTTCGCTTCGAAGCTGTCTCCATCACCGATTACGACACACTGCCAAAGCTCCTCGACGATTTCGCCGAGAAGCTGGTGGAGATCGGCCCGAACCCCTACAAGGGTTACTAAGCAACAAAGCAGTAAACGTATAAAGGCGGACTTGGCTTCGCGCAAAGCGCTCTTCCGCGCGCAGCCCGGTCCGCCCGCAAATATTTTAGTGAATTTATTTTCAAGATTTAGCTGTTGATCACTACGCGATCAGGAGGCACTAGGGATGAGTAACAGAGTCGATCCTAATCTGATAAAGGATCTGAAGCATTTTGGGCTCCAGGATGCTTCAAAATGCTATCATTGTGGAAACTGCACGGCGACATGCCCGCTATCCACCCCGGAAAACCCTTTTCCGAGAAAGTTCGTAAGATACATCCAGCTGGGACAAAAGGAGAAAATCCTGAGCTCGCCCGAGCCCTGGCTCTGCTACTACTGCGGCGACTGCTCGGTCAAGTGTCCTCGAGGCGCAGAGCCCGGCGAAACCATGATGGTCTTGAGGCGCTACCTAACTTCCCTCTATGACTGGACGGGATTCTCGAGAGGCTTCTATACTTCCGAGCGTTTTGAAATCATCGCGGTTTCCATCGTCGCCGTTCTCGTGGGACTAGGATTGCTGCTCTTCAACACCGGAACGCCCAACTGGGAGCACGCAGACGTCAACTCCCTCTGGCCCGCTCACAGCATTGAGATTGCAGACCTGGTCATGGCGGCTATTCTCTCTTTCCTGCTGCTCACCAACGTCTTCCGAGCCATCAGGTTCATGATGGGAGACCTGCTGACAAAAGTGCCGCTTCGCATTTATGCGAGCCAGTTTAAAGAGCTTCTTGTCCATACCGTCACGCAGAAGCGCTTCGGGCAATGCACGGACAGGATGCAATGGTTTGTCCACCTCATGATCATGACCGGTTACGCCTCGGTCTTCCTGATGGTCGTCGTCCTCATAAACGGCCTTACGGTGGAAGAGCTGAAGTTCCAGCGCGGCTGGCCCGAATATCCGCTCTGGCACCCCATCCGTCTGGTCGGCTACTACGCCACGTTCGCCATCATGTACGGAACGACCTATGCGATCATCGGCCGACTGAAAAAGTCCAAGCCCGTTTACAAGAATTCGCATCCGACTGACTGGATGTTCCTGATTCTCCTGCAACTGACGACCATGACGGGTATCTTCATCCACTTCGGTCGCCTTCTGGATTGGCCGGCAACCACTTACTTCCTCTACATCATTCACATGATGGTGGCCGTTCCGATGCTCGTTCTCGAAGTGCCCTTCGCCAAATGGGCTCACCTCGCCTATCGTCCTCTGACAATTTACCTCATGAAGGTAAAAGAGAAATATTATGAGGAAAAGCGAGTCGCAGCCATCGAGCTGAGCGGCGCAAGCTCGGAAAGCGTGCCTGCTGTCGAGTAAGCTCCACAATTAGAGCATTGAAGTAATAAGCCCGCATTCTGCCGAAAGAGGTAGAATGCGGGCTTTTTTATGTCAATCGCATTGGTTGTATGTATGCAAGCAAATAATAGGCGACTCACAACAAATAACCTGCCAGGAAGAGGGGTCC
>CAZOEL010000049.1:0-52046 GCA_964578835.1 uncultured Syntrophobacteraceae bacterium
GCATCATGGGAGAAAGAGAAAGAAAGCTCTTCAGCATGGAAGACAGAAGAGCGTAGTAGCTCGCTTCAATAGTAGGCAGACAGGAGCCGAAAGGCTTTTGAGCTCTTTCGGCTTTTTTCCTATAACGCAAAGATTTTTGTCCTCCCTCCTGGCTTGACTCCAGTTCCAGTTCTCTTGCGCGCAGTCCGAGAAGGACTGCGCGCAAGAGAGCCTTTCCATTGACAAAACGGCTCCCCTGCTTAATTTGCTCGTAATGGGATTGAAATTATTGGACAGTAAACGAAATCCGAATGGCCTATAGGCTGAGGGAGTTGATAAATGCAGAGTTTTGTTTCGAATCTGATGGAAAGGATGGAGTATTTCTGGATGGATTTCCGGAGCGCAGATTTCTGGCGCGAGTTGTTTGAAATGCTCAAAGGGAGAGAGCCGGCGCTGGTGAGGGTTCCAGTTCGCAGAATGAATGGAGCCTATCGTTATTAGAATTATAGGCGCTGGATCGAGAGGGAACTGCCGAGTATCTCTGCATAGTTAAAAAAAGAAGAGGGCGCCATGGAAGTCATTGATCCAAAATCTTTGTTTGAGATGTTTCCAGGAAAGCTTTTTTATGTAGGGTTTCTCAGGTCTGATGAGTCATGGTTTCCACTATGTTCTGTAAGTGATCCTCGGGAAGTGGACAGGCTTGACACCCTGTTCGTTTCCCGATCCTATGCTGCGATGGAGGAGCTCCTGAAGGGTTATGCAGAGAAGATTCCTAAGATTCAGGATACCTTCATTCAGTTCCTTATGCGAGAAGAGATCGAGAGTATAATGCATGGCTATTGCCTGAAGGCGGTTGCTCTGACTGCCGCGGAAGAGTCCGGCTGCGGTTGTGGCTGCGGGTGCGGCTCGAGCTCTGGCGATAGGTCTTTGCTTTCCGGTTTTTCGACAATTGAAGCAACATCCAGACACAAGCATACTCATTGATCTCTCTTGTCTTAGCTCCATCCATGAAAGAGGTGAGACATGGTTCGCATATTGCGCCTTCATCCGAGTTTGACCCGAAGTCAATACCATATATATACAACCCTCGACTTTTGGGATGCGCGAAAACTGCTCAAAGATCTGGCTGAAGTGAGGAGAAATTTCGGGAAATATGTTCCGGGCGACGAGTTTCCGACTCAAGTGTCCGCTGACGGCGTCAGCCCGAAAATGATTCAGGAGATTGAAAAGAGACTCCGCCGAGCCATCCCGTCTCCTCCTCGCCATGTAATTGCTCGTTCGATGGTTTTTGACGGGTGTTTCGTTTTCGACCCAAAGGAATATTACCCCGATCATTGGACCAAGAGTCGGATGATTCATTTCACCTATCATCGCATCCCCTTGGGGCAAAGCGCGCTGAGCTCCCCATACCGAACTGTGGAGCTGTCGTGGATGGGGGAAAAGATCAGGATCGAGCGGGTTCAAAGAGAGAATAAGCAGGAAGAGGTCGTAAAGACCCGTGAGGACGCCAGACGGCGTTTGCTTGCGCCCAGTTGTTTTTGAGCGTTAGCGCGACGTTGGCGATAATGCTGATTATTCTGTGCCGGAGATGAGGAGCGCTCTTTATTGAGCGCTCCTCATCTTGGCATAACGGCATTGAAGTCAGGCGCGGCCTGAGCCTGTGGAAAACTGTAAAATCGGTATTCTCTGCCGCACTGAGAGCATTGTAGAATGCATAGCTCATTGCTTTCCTGCTTCAGGCTGATTCGAGTTCCGCATTCGTCGCAACGCTTCCGAACAGCATAGCCGCCATTGGTTCTCTTGGTCTCTGTCATGTTATGTCCCTCCTGCGCTGCTCTTTTCGAGCCCCCGAGGAAAAATGGAGCGCACCCTTAAGCTTCACAGTGCGAAGATGATTCTTTTGCGCGGCTTCAACGCAAAAAGCAAAAAGCCGAATCGCCATTGCTGGCAACCCGGCTATCTTTCTTGAGACCCGTGGCTTTCCGTCCTTCGATCACTCGAAGTTTGGCTTTTACAGGCTATGCGAATGTACTGCGATGTATTGGCATTAATCGCATAATGCTCATTTGTTGTAAAGGGTTATTCGTGAGAGGGTGGAATGGGGATGGAAATTACTTGAAGCTAGGCTTTACGTAATAATTATAGATGCATCGAATGAAAATATCGATGCCGGAGGAGGGATAAGCCGTTTTAACCATTCCAGCCATTCTTTCCGGCATCTTCCGAAGCTTCTTGATGGGGGGCATCTATTGGGACAGTTAGAGAATCTCAGGCTCGAGCACCGAACTTGTTGTCAGGCTCTCTCCTTACGATGTGAGGTTTCCGGTTGGGCAGAACCTTGTCTCTGCCTGCTGACTTAGCCCGGTAAAGCATCTTGTCTGCCTCTTCTATGAGTCTCGTTTTCTCCGGGAAGTCTTTCAGGCTTGCGACGCCAAAGCTCGCGGTGGCTCTAACGCTGACTTCTTCAGAAACATCGATTGGTTGATTCTTTATTACTACTCTCAGTCTTTCGGCGAGATCAACAGCATTGTCGAGGGTTGTATCTGGAAGCACAACCACAAATTCCTCTCCGCCATACCTCGTGACGTAATCTCCCCCTCTTATCGAGGATTTGATTCTGCGTGAGACCTCCTTTAGAACCTTGTCCCCCGCCTGATGGCCGTATGTGTCGTTGAAAGACTTGAAGTGATCCAGATCGAGGAGAATCAGTGACAGTTCCCTTTCATGCCTTTGAGCGCTTGAAATGCTGTGCTCTATAAGCCTATTGAATTCGTGCCTGTTGTAGCAGTCCGTGAGTTGATCGAACGCAGCCTGGCTTTCCAACCGTTTGATCTTCATGATATTCGATATTGCGATGCTCAGCGTTCTTAACAGCATTGCAATGATATGCCGGTGGTGTCCAAGCTGCTTTCTTCCCGGCAGTATATATAGGCCTGCGAGGTAGGAGTCCCCGGTGATGATGTAGGAGTCGATGCTTGCGGTGGTGAAGACGACTTGGCGGTCAACTCCCGGCATGGCGTCATCCTTTAGATGATGAACCTGAGAATTAGCCTGGAGTTTGAAATCCTTCTCAATAATATTGCGGATGGCTGTTCCGTGCGAGCCGGGCCCCACCCACGCTTCCATATTCTCACCAAATTGAACGGCAAATCCAAACAGCTTGCATTCCAGTATATCCGAGAGGCAGACCGCCGTGCGATGCGCAATGCCTTCGAGATCCTTCATCTGGTTGACATCGAGTATGTAGCGGCTGAATTCTTCGTAATCGAAGCGCCTGGCTATCCCATAAACAATCCCAGTAATTTGCGAAATGCTGCGTGAGATATGGTCAATAAATCTTACCATGGCAAATTCCTTTCCTGTTTACGGATCAAACGTCAGCGACACAATGATGCGATTCCTTCAATACGTCGGTCTTAAAGGGTTGCAAGTTATCTGCCATGTTGTAAGCTTTTGATTCTAAAGGAGAAGAGTCTCGGACTGGAAAATGCGCCCGGAAAAAACTTCCTCTGGATGCGCATATATTTCCCGGCGTGATGAATTGGCGTCTCCGTTTTTTTCCTTCGCCAGCCAACGCCACTGAATTGAGGAAGTCGATGCATGGGCGGGGTGGCTCGAACAGCAGGGAGGAGCGTTTGCGCATGCCGGTTGCCCGCCGCGGCTCCATCGTTCTCAATTGCTCTCAATGCGAGAACAACAAAGCCGCCGGCGTTCGACTAAAGAGGTTTTATCGCTTTTGAATCTGGTTCTATGATTTCGATGTCTTCAACGTTCAGTTCAACGCTTACGGATTTCTGTATGATGTCGATGCTGACTACCAGTCTGCCTTTTTTGGGGTTGCTTCGCAACAGTATGCCCACACATCCGGTCATAGGGCCCCGGACCACGCGAACGTAATCTCCTTCTTTGAGGTAGGCGTGAGGGCTGAGCATCGTCGGCGACTTGAGCAAAGTCTGAAGATTATCTATCTGATAATCGGGTATGGGCAACGGGCCTTCCGAGCTCTTCAGGATGGTTAGCGCTCCGGGGGTTTTGAGAATATTCACATTGGTATAATTGTCGAGGACCGTGTGTACGAAAACGTATCCGGGGAAAAGAGGGAGGTGGATCTTCTTTCTTCGATCCAGTCTTTTGCTCCAAGACTCCATGAGGGGTAGAAAGGACTCGAAGGACTTCTGCTCGAGGCGCTTCTGGACCTCCTTTTCATGGTTGACCTGGACATAAAGAGCAAACCAGGATAGCTCCGATCCGGAAAGCTTGGGAAAAATGACCGGACCTTGCGTCGGCTTTGCTATGCGCGACGTCTCATGGTCGCTGGTAATCGTATGCTCCATGTCTTCTCCAATTTTGGACTCTCTTCGATGCTCTGATAAGGCGCCGGCGTGATCACAACTTTCTTTCGCCGATGATTTTATCCAAGCGCCAGGGAGTAGGCAACCTCAAAAGGCGTCCCTGGCGGTCTGCATAGAGTAGGTGTCCTTTTTCCAATGCATGAAAGAATAAATCACGGGTGAGGATTACATCCTTTTTACAATATTCGATGAGGGGCTCCCATTGACCTTCTCTGAACCACTTCACAGCTTGAAGACCGTCTGCCGATTTGGAAGCTCCAAGCGTCTTTTCCGCCAGATGGCTGAGGCTGACCCGGAATCCCATCGCCCGGTGAATCTCCTGCAATAGATCGAAAGTGGGGATTCGGCTGAAGTCAAACGGAGTATAAGCCCTCAAGACGTCGTAATCAAAGCGAATGATATTGAATCCGACCACAAGATCCATGTTCTGCAATTCCTGAACCAAAGAGGGAATCTCATCCTCTTTGAATACGCGAAAGGTTCCCGAGTGAGCGTCGAAAAGGACGGCGACGGAGACTCTCATGAGATGTTTGTTCTGCCAGCCTCCGACCTCTTCCGCAAGTCGTTGCGTTTCTATATCGAGTATGCCAATGCGATGTTTGGGAGGGGGAGGCTCAACCGGCTTGGGGACGGTAACCGGCTCATCGACTTCGATCTTCTGCGCGGGGGACATGGCGTCCGTGAGGTTCCGTTCTCCCGTGAGGTATTGCAGGATGGTGATGCATGCTTGCTTGTCGAGTGGCTTATTGCCCGATCCGCATTTTGGGGAATGAATGCATGACGGGCAGCCTTCGATGCATGAGCATGAAGCCACCAGGTCCCGCGTCTTTTCCAACAGGGGGATGATGATTTCATAGCCTTTGGCGGCAAGCCCGATGCCGCCCGGGTAGCCGTCATAGATGAAAACCGCTCCTTTTCCCACCTGTGGGTGATGAGGGCATGAGATTCCTCCGATATCGTTCCGGTCGCACATGGCGAAGAGAGGAAACATGCTGATGGCGGCATGCTCGAGAGCGTGGATTCCCCCCATGAAATGGAGCCCGGCCGACTGGATGTGCTTCATCAGAATAGGCTCTATCTCAATCCAGAATCCCACGGTCTCAAATGTTTGCGGCGGAAGCTCGAGCGAGTTGGCGCCGAGCAGTTCCTGAGTGAAAAGACGCCTCTTTTCATAGCCGCGAATGAATTCGGTTACTCGAATGCGTCCAAGCCTGACAATGAAGTTTCCGGCCGGCTTGGATGCCAGGATCTCGAGGATTTCCGTTTCTTTCTCGCTCTTCACCCTCGTGAAGTACGGAACATGGCTCTGTGTGGCGTGGATCACCCTGTTTTCCAGATCTAGGCTCTGGATGATGTAGGTTTCCGCTCGGTGAAGGTAGACGGCTCCGGGATGGCATTCTTTGAGCGCTCTAACGCCGTCGCTTTTTCCCAGAGGAATCTTTTCGCCACCATCATTATGGGAGACAATCGCATAATTTTGACCGACGCTGCGGATATCCACATGGCGATGGGGGTGCATGGAAGGGGAAACCCACTGCTCGCCGTCCGCCGTTTGCAGGAGGGTTCCGCATGCGGTCAATCTGTCAAGCATTTGGAGGAAATCGCTATTTTGCCCTTCAATCTCCTTACGATCGAAAGGCAGCTCAGCGGCTGCGCACGGCAGGTGAGCCTTGAGGATTTCTGCATTCATCGGGTCAGTGACCGCCATTTCATAGCGGCTGCCGAGGAATTCCTCGGGATGATGGATAATGTATTGATCCAAAGCATCCGGCTGGGGAAGCAAAATGATGGCCGATTCCTGACCTCCGCGTCCGACTCGTCCTCCTCTCTGCCATGTCGTCATGACCGTTCCGGGATATCCGACAAGGATGCAAAGATCGAGTCCGCCTATGTCGATGCCCATCTCGAGCGCGCTTGTGGAAATCACTGCCGCCAGCGATCCGCTGGACAGTTTCTGTTCGATTATCCGCCGTTCCTCGGGGAGATAACCCGCTCGGTATGAGCTTACCCTTTCCGCCAACTGAGGGGCCATGCGCAGAACGCTGACATGGATCAACTCGGTAAGCTTCCTTGATTGGGTAAAGGCGATTGTCTTGAGGCCGGCTTCCGCGGCTCGGACGATGAGCTTCGCAGCCATGCCCGATGCGTGATTGCTCATGGAGCTTTCGGGGTCCAGGAATACGAAGTTGCGTTTTGCCTGAGGGGCGCCGCTTTGAGAGATAACGGCGATTTTGTCTCTGTCCCGACCGATGAGTTGGGATGCGAGCTCTCCCGGATTGGAGATGGTCGCCGAGAGCATGATGAACTGCGGCGCATTGCCATAGTATTGGCAGATGCGGTTCAGGCGGCGGAAGATTTGGGCGACATGGCTTCCGAAGACCCCTCTGTACGTGTGCATTTCGTCGATCACAACGTAGCGCAGGTTTTTGAAGAAGACTTCCCACTTGCCGTGATAAGGCAGCAGAGCATAATGAAGCATATCCGGATTGGTTATCAGGACATGAGGGCATTTCTGCCTTATTTTGGCTCTTCGGTATGGAGTGGTGTCTCCGTCGTAGACATCTCCCGCAAAGGGAATCTCGGTTTGAAGAAAGGAGAAGAACGTTTTGAGGGCCTCCTGCTGATCCCTGCTTAGCGCTTTTATAGGGAAAAGATACAAGGCGCGCCGCGCGGCGTTCTCCATGAGGGCCTCGCTTACCGCAAGGTTGTAGATGAGAGATTTGCCGCTTGATGTCGGAGTGGAGACCACAAGGTCTTTGCCCGATCGAATTTGCTCGAGAGCCTGCGCTTGGTGACTGAAAAGCCTTGTTATTCCGAGTCTTACGAGGCACTGACGAAGCGGTTCGCCAAGCTCAGGCGAGAGATTGCCGTAACGAGCTTCTTGAGCAGTCAAAACAGCATGGTGAATAACGCGAAAGTCTTGCCATTTTTGGTTGAGCAAGGCATATAAAAATCGTTGTATCAACTGAAACAGTCCTTGAAGTGGATTGATTCCATAGCGTCTCCGGTTCGGCAGCAGAACAGGGCTCTGCTTCCACCGCTTGCACATTAACCCAAACGTAGAATCGTGGGCAATAGGCTGGAGCGAAGCGAGACTTTTTTCAATCGTGAGCGCGCGGGAGAAGCAGCCGGAGGCGATTGGCTGGTCAATCCGGATGAATGCTGATCACAACCCTAAAGAGGAGTAGGTCATGAATCTCAAAGAGGCGGTCGAGAAGATACATTGGCTGGGGCATGACTGTATGCGCATTGAAGGAAGCGTCGCAGTCTGTTTCGATCCTTTTCAGCTTGCCGACAAGAATGAGGCCGATCTGATCTTGATAACTCACGAGCACTTCGATCACTGTTCTCCGGAAGATGTCGCCAAGGTGCTCAAGAAGGACAGCGTGATCGTCACAAATGCCGCATCGGCCGAACAGCTGAAGGGGGACGTCCGGATAGCCGCGCCGGGAGACCGTCTGCAGGTAAAAGGCGTGGATATTGAGGTCTTGCCGGCATACAACGTCAACAAGAATTTCCATCCCAAGGCGGCCGGGATGCTCGCTTTTCTGATTACACTCGATGGAGTCCGTTATTATCACGGCGGAGATACGGATTTCATCCCCGAGATGAAGGGGCTGGAGGTGGACGTCGCCTTCCTGCCCGTATCGGGCACCTATGTCATGACGGCTGAAGAGGCCGTAGAAGCGGCGAAAGCCATAAAGCCCAAACTGGCCATTCCGATGCACTATGGGGCCATTGTGGGCAGTGAAGATGATGCAACGAGTTTCAAAAAAGCTTTGGAAGGAGAAATCGAGGTCGTGATTCTTTCTAAAGAGAGCTGACGATACAGACGTGGGGGAGGGGTAGCGCGCGTTTGCCACAATTTTGATTCTTGGCCTCGTCCCCCACAGCACACGATTCATCCCTCTTAATCCCCTGCCCAGCAAAGGAATGAACGATGCCCGCCGCTTATCTCGAAGCTTACAGAAACGGACGACTTGCTGAAAGCATCCGTCGGAGTCTTCGGTGGATGGAGAAGTGCTCCTTGTGCCCGAGGCTCTGCAACGTCAATCGCATGAAGGGCGAAAAGGGATACTGCCGAACCGGCCGGCATGCCCTGGTTGCGAGCTATGGGCCTCATTTTGGAGAAGAGAGGCCGCTGGTGGGAAGAAAAGGCTCCGGGACCATTTTCTTTTCGCACTGCAATCTCTTTTGCACTTTTTGCCAGAACTTCGACATAAGTCATGGCGGCGAGGGAGTTGAAGCAACGCCAGAAACGTTGGCTGGAATCATGCTGGAGCTTCAGGGGCTGGGTTGCCATAACATCAATTTGGTCAGTCCTTCCCACGTTATCGCTTCCATATTGGAAAGTCTGCCCATTGCTGTGGAAAGAGGGCTTCATGTCCCTTTGGTTTATAATACCGGAGGCTACGATCGGGTATCGGCATTGAAGCTCCTCGAAGGCATAGTGGATATTTACATGCCCGATTTTAAATTCTGGGATTCCGAGGAGTCCGGAAAGTTTTGTTCCGCCCCCGATTACCCGGCTCGAGCCAGGAAATCGCTTCTCGAGATGCACAGGCAAACCGGCGACTTGGAGATGGACGCAACCGGAATTGCGCAAAGGGGGCTTCTCGTTCGGCACCTGGTCATGCCGAACGGCGTTGCCGGCACTGCTTCCATTTTAAATTTTATTGCCAGGGAGATTTCGCCGAATACATACGTGAACGTAATGAGCCAGTATCACCCGTGCGGCGGGGCTGTGAACGACGCCGAGATTGGAAGGAGCTTGACTCCGCACGAGTTTGAAGCGGCTTTGGAATCAGCTCGGGAGGCGGGTTTGAAGCGCCTCGACGATAGGCATAAGCATTGGATCTCAATAGAATTTTAAATATGGGTTGCGGATTGCGGAATGAGAGTCTTGGAGTGGCGGGAGCGCTCGATGGGATGCAAACGGGAGCTTGTCTATCGCCCGCAATCTGTTTAGCGGAATCTGTGGGGGAGTAATGGCCAGAATTGACGCATTTTTCAAATTGATGAACGAACAGCGAGCTTCCGACCTTCACCTGGTGTCGGGGCAGCAACCGGTCCTCAGGATTAGAGGCGATCTCGAACGCGTTAAATACAAGGTGCTCGATGATGACGAGCTGCGCTCCATGCTCTATGAGATCACTCCCGAAGACAAGATCAAAGTGTTCGAAGAGACCGGCGATCTGGATTTTGCGTATGAGATAGTTGGGCTTGCTCGATACCGCGCCAACTACTTTAGACAGAAAAACGGGATCGGAGCAGTGTTTCGAGAGATCCCGAGCGAAATCCTGAGCGTGGAGCAATTGGGGCTCCCGCCTGTTATCAGCAGGCTGTCCATGCTTCCGAGAGGAATCGTACTTGTAACGGGGCCTACTGGTAGTGGAAAATCGACGACTCTGGCGGCCGTAGTTGACGAGGCGAACAGAAAACGCAAGGACCACATCATAACCATTGAAGATCCTATAGAATTTGTTCACACCAGCAAGAACTGCGTGGTCAACCACAGAGAAGTAAGCACGCATACCAATTCATTCTCTTCTGCTCTTCGCGCGGCCCTTCGTGAAGATCCGGACATCATTCTCGTTGGCGAAATGCGCGACCTCGAGACTATTCGCCTGGCTGTCGAAGCAGCCGCAACCGGACACCTCGTCTTTTCCACTCTCCATACGACTAGCGCCGCCAAAACCGTGGATCGCATCATCGAAGTCTTTCCTACGGGAGAGCAGGCCCAGATCCGATCGACGCTGGCCGATGGACTGCGCGCAGTTGTTTCTCAGGCGCTCTTCAAACGAGTGGACGTAAAAGGACGAATCGCCGTGCTGGAGATCCTTGTCGCAACCCATGCTGTTCGCGCCATGATACGTGAAGCCAAGACTCATCAGATTCCTTCCGCTATGCAGACAGGCAAGAAATATGGGATGCAGACTCTCGACGACGGTATCTTTGCTCACCTCAAGGCGGGACGCATCAGTCCCGATGAAGCCTACTCAAAGTGTGTGGACAAAGAAAAATTCAGGCCTTATTTGACGGAGCCTCCCCAAGATTTTACAGAAGTCTGATTCAGCCGAACGATTTCTTTTTCAACTGAGAGTGGTGGAAAATGAGACGAAAAGAATTGGATTACTTTCTTACAAGCATACTCGATGATAATCCCAGGATATCCGATATAAACTTCACAGTTGGAAAGCCTCCGCAAGCGGAGCTCGACGGCAAGCTCGTGCCCGTTTGTCCCACCATGGGGGTGGATAAACTGGCTCCCTTCCATACGGAGACGATCGCGCTGAACCTTATCGGGGGCGATCGTCGGAATATCCAGCATCTCTTGCATCATGGCTCCTGTGACCTTTCATATCACTTGCCGGGCAGGGCGCGCTTTCGAGTAAACGTTTTCTCCCAGCGAGGCACTTATTCTATCGTCATGCGCCAGCTTCCCACAAAAGTGGCTTCGGTGGACGATCTTAGCCTGCCGCCTGTCATGAAGACCATAGCTGAGGAAAAATATGGAATTGTCTTCATAACGGGCGCTACGGGAAGCGGTAAGTCGACGACGCTTGCGGCCATCTTGAACGAAATCAATATGCGCAAAGCCGTTCACGTGGTCACTTTGGAAGATCCTGTGGAATTCGTGCATTCACAGATGGTGTCGACTTTCAACCAGAGAGAGCTCGGGCTTGATTTCGATAGCTTTGCCAATGGGCTTCGTGCGGCTCTGAGACAGGCGCCGAAAGTAATTCTCGTGGGTGAAATGCGCGACCGTGAAACCGTCGAAATTGGGTTGAGCGCCGCCGAGACAGGACATCTCGTGTTGACCACATTGCATACGGTGGATGCCGGTCAGACTATCAATCGCATTGTCGGTATGTTCGAGCTGGAAGAGGAGCGCTTGATCAGAATTCGCCTGGCTGATACTCTTCGCTGGGTTGTCTCGCAGCGCCTGATTCCCAAGGTCAACTCCGGCCGCGCCGCGGCTCTTGAAATAATGGGCGTGAATCTTCGGGTGAAAGAGGCGATAATAAATGGGGAATCCGAAGGCAAGACGTATTATGAAATGATGCAGCAGGCGAAGCCGTTTGGCTGGACGACCTTCGATGACAGCATCGGAGAGCTCTATCTGGCGGGGAGCATCACGGAGGATACCGCTCTGGCGTATGCCTCGAAAAGGGCGGTGGTGAAAAGATTCATCGACCAGGTCCGCGCGTCCAGAGGTGAAAAAACCACAGATATTGACGGCCTCGCCATAGATTGTGATTATGCGAAGAGCGTATGCTGAGATCGGACGGGTTTTTTGCAGTTGATCCCGTTTTCCTTTTAGAAATGAAGGTCTTTTTTTGAAACTTTGCGGCGAGTGTGAATGATGGCGGGGGTGGCGGCATGCTGGTGAGCGAGCTGGGAGAGTTTGGACTGATAAGGCGAATCGCCGGCCATCTGCCGGCGCCGCCCGCAGATGTTGTCGTTGGAATAGGCGATGATGTCGCAGTGCTTAAGACTTCGAGCTCGGAGTACCTGCTCGCCACCTGTGACGCTCAGATCGAGAATGTTCATTTCTTGAGGCGTGCGATCACTCCTTATCAGCTTGGTTGGAAAACCGCAGCCATCAATCTGAGCGACATCGCGGCCGCAGGCGGCGAGGCGAGTTGGGCTCTGGCGTCCCTGGCGCTGCCTGCCGATGCGGAAGTCTCTTTTGTCGATGCGCTTTACGAAGGAATGCGCGAGCAGATGCAGATGGCGGGAGCTGCAATCGTGGGGGGGAATCTCAGCAAGATCGCGGAACAAATTGTTGTCGATCTCTTTTTGCTTGGAAAGGTGTCTCCCGCCAATCTGGTGCTGCGAAGCGGAGCCCGTGAAGGGGATCTTATCCTGGTGACGGGCAGCCTCGGAGATTCCCGGGCGGGCCTGGAGCTCATTACAAATTCGAGCTTGAATGTTTCGGATGAGACACGCCGTCGAGTTGAAGCAAGGCATCTTACGCCCATGCCTCGCCTGAGAGAGGGGCAGTTGCTTGGAAAGTCGGGCTTCGTGCGCGCTATGGCCGATGTGAGCGACGGAGTTCTTGGCGACCTCGGACATATTTGCGCCGCCAGCGGCGTCGGAGCCGAGGTGATTCTTTCGGCTCTTCCCATTAGCGGAGAGTGCCTCGAGACGGCTCGCGCCGCGGGACTGAATGCTTCCGATTGGGCCTTGGCGGGTGGCGAGGATTACGAGCTTGTCTTCACTGTCTCTGCGGAACACGCCTCGGATGTCCGGAAAATGTTGATGGATGAGACCGGAGCTCCCTGCCATGTTATCGGGGCCGTGCTCTCCGAGGGGGAGAGCATCTATGTCACCACTCCCGAAGGAAAGCGGGAGGTCTCGCCTTCAGATTTTTCAGCGGGTTGGAAGCATTTTTGATGCGTCTTCTGTTACCCGCAACCTTGCATATGGAGTGAATTTAAATGGCTCGAATTCCACGCGCATTGACCATAGCCGGCTCAGACTCTGGCGGAGGGGCCGGAATACAGGCCGATTTGAAGACTTTCGCCGCCCTCGGAGCATATGGCATGAGCGCAATCACGGCTCTGACCGCTCAGAATACCGTTGGCGTCCAGAGCATCGTCGAAATGGACCCTGAGTTCGTTTCCTCACAGATACGCTGCGTCGTGACGGATATCGGGGTTGATGCTGTGAAGACGGGGATGCTCTCTAGCGCGGCGATCATCTCCCGAGTTGCCGGGGATTTGGCGCAACTGGGGGTTGAGAACCTGGTCGTGGATCCGGTTATGGTGGCGAAAAGCGGAGACCGCCTGTTGAGAGCCGACGCTATCGAGGCCATGACCGCAGAGCTATTCCCGCTTGCTATGGTGGTTACGCCGAACCTCCATGAAGCTTCCGTTTTCGTTGGCGCTGAAGTTAATGATGTGGAAGGGATGAAAGAGGCCGCCCTTCGAATCAAAGCGCTTGGTCCCAAATACGTATTGATCAAAGGTGGTCATCTGACCGGGACTCCCATGGATCTCCTCTATGACGGAACGACTTTCAAGGAGTTTACCAATATACGGTGCGATACTCCTCATACTCACGGCACCGGTTGCACCTTTGCCTCCGCTATCGCCGCCGGCTTGGCGCGAGGACTTGCCCTGGCCGAATCGGTTTCTCAGGCGAAGAGCTATATAACCGGGGCGATAAAGAAGGGCCTTGCGCTTGGGAAAGGACACGGACCAGTGCACCATTTTTACAAGCTCTATGAAAAAGCGGAACGCGAGTTTTATTAAGCCCGTTCGTTAGCTCATGACGAAAGGGTGACGCCATTTTTCGCGGCGCACCGGGTGCAGGATGCCCATAAGGGTTTGAAGCCTGCGAAGCCTCTTTTTGCGTCGAATGAGCTTCAAGTTTTCTCTAAGCACATCTCGACCCGCCGATGAACAATGATCGATGCAGGCGAAATTCGACCAGAGTATCTGGTCTATTTTCGGGACCAGTAGAACGTCGGCGGAAGCTTTTCTTTCCCGCATCAGGATAATCCTGGTGATTTCGTTGCATCTGAAAAGGCTTTCAATGGCTGAAATGGGCGGCGGACCCAGACCCAGGATATCCAGCGACGCATCCACTGCGAGCACAAAATGAGCGCCCATGGCGATAGCCGGCGCCACCGGGACGTTGTCGACCCATCCTCCGTCAACCAGGATCCTTCCGTTGAAATGAATTGGAGGAAGAAGACCTGGAATTGCCGAGCTGGCTGCGACCGCTTTTCTAAGCGACCCTGTGCGCATGACTATTTCTTCGCCTGTTATGAAGTCCATGGCGACAGCCGCAAAGGGTATCTCGAGTTTTTCAATGGGATGGTCCGGGATCAAGTCATTCATGATGTCCTGGTATGTTTCTTCTTGAACCAGCGCCGGGCGCATCATGGAGTGCGTATAGTAGACGCCTTTCCTAAAAAGCCACATGAACCGGTTGAAGAATCCATCCGGGCCGATTTCCGGCACATCTTCTCTGGCGATGGATATAGTTCTGAGGAATATATCGCTTTCCACCAGGGCGCGCATTTTTTCCACCACCATGGCGACATCTCCGTAGTAGGCGTATAGGGCTCCCACTACTGCTCCCATACTTGCGCCGACGATTATATCCACTTTGAAGCCATGCTTCTGAACTTCGTCGAGTACGCCCAGATGCGTCAGCCCCCGGGCAGAGCCGCCGCTCAGTACGAGCGCGGTTTTGAAAAGCCGTTGCGCCATGGTTGCTTCCCTTGTCCCTCGTCTCAAAAATGTTCGTTCAGTTGTTCGCAGGAGGAGCCTCTCATTTCCGATTCGGAAGACAAGAGATCCGCACAAAACCGGATAATTGTGTTATATGACTTGCGCCTTCGGCTATTTGCGTCGGATGTTGGGATTTCTCTCGGAAACCGAGAAGTGACTGTGCGACTCTCTTTTTCATGAGCAGATTGATGAGATTGCTGCATGTATTTATGAACTGTACTTTCCGTCATGCCGACCGAAGGGAGAAATCTTAAATGGCTTAAGGCGACCTGCAATCCGAGGCTTGCAGTCAAATTTATTCTATGTATCCGACCCATGGGATTCAAGCCGATATCGTTCCCGGGAAGAATTTCAACGAACGGAGGAAAGAAATGAGTGAGCTGGCTGTTCAAATTCCAGCTGGCGCAATTTCGCTGGAAGCCATGTACGATGATGGAAAAGGCATGGAAGGAGCCGTTCTGTGCCACCCCCACCCGCTTTACGGCGGCAGTATGGACAACAATGTGGTTTTTGCGCTTCAGCGGATACTTCGAAGCCTTGGGCGTGCGACGCTGCGCTTCAACTTCAGGGGGGTTGGACTCAGCGGAGGAGAGTACGCGAATGGAGAGGGAGAGATTGAAGATGTCTTGGCTGCCGTTGCTCATCTGAGAAAGCAAGGAAAGGACGTCGTCCATCTCATCGGATATTCTTTCGGAGCGTGGGTTTTGCTAAAAAGCGTCATGCAGGGCCTCAAGCCATCTTCTCTTACTCTCGTTTCACCACCTCTGGATTTTCTTCCTTTTGGCGATCTTCTGCTCCCTTTGGGGCCTTGCCTTGTAGTTATGGGGGACTCCGATCAATTTTGCACTGTTGAATCACTGAAGAAGTGGCTCCACAATCAATCTTTATCAGGGCGAGTGCGCATTGTTCCAGAGATCATTTCCCATTGCGATCACTTTTACGTGGAACGGGAAAGCGCGCTCACAGCCAGAGTGGAAGAATTTATGAAAAAGATTGTCTGAAGGGGGGCATTTGAAGAAGCGTGCGTCAATCGAACATGCAACTGACGCACGCAATGCCCGTGTCACGCCAAGACTCAGAGCTTGTCAATTCCAAGGCCTTCCCGCTCATTGCCATGCTCAAAGTCGAAGAAAATGTTGCCAAGCCGCCTGTCGTCAAACTGCGCCCACTTGCTTGGGATCGCTTCTGTCGTAGGTGATCCTATGAGCGCTTCGTGGATGCGGACGGGACTGTAATTGCCGGCTCTATCCTTGATCTTTATCTCAACCCTGACCGTTTCCCAGAGGCCTATGCGGCGTGGCGTATTGAGAGCCAGGTAGCCGGCAAAGGCTCGGCGATCGTTTCCCTTCAGTACGATTATGTCGTTAGCTGTTTTCTGTCCTACCTGGGTCACAAACACCCATAGATGGTCCATATCGCCATCCGGGTCCTCTCCCTGAACGAAAATTCTCCACATTTGCCCTTGCCAGAGAGATGAAACGGCAAAGCTATCCAGGATTTGCGGCGGATGGCCCGGGGCTGAGGCCGCGGCTGCCGGAGGGATCGTCGGAGTGTAAACGCCCGAATAGCTCCCCATGGATGAACATGAAGCGGTAAAGGCAAGGAAGAGCAACAATAAGGCCGCTTTGATCGTGATCTGAGCTGATTTCATTTTTTTGCTCCTTCTCGAGTTTATTGGCGCAGGCAAGGGCAAGCTCGACCTCGACGATGGCGCTAAAGAGCCCTCATGCCTGACTGTCTGTCAATTGGTCAATAAGCGGACAATGAGGCTGCATCCCGCTGAAATGCTGGACTCTAATACTCTGCCGGCGTCCCTAGAGCAATATAAGAATGGCTTAGGCCTCCACAATAAAATACATATTTGAAACGTTTGTTTCAATGCAAAATGTTAAAATAATCAGCGATCTATTCTTTGCATAAAAGAAAGTTCTTCTGAATAAACGAAAAAAATCACAATGTGGCTGAATTTCATGTTCGCTTACGATGGCGTTTTATGGTAAATAAAAAAACCTTGTTGTGTGTGAGAGTGGCTGATGCTGGCTCCTTTCTTCAACTTTGCAGAATGAGTGAAAGATTTGCCGTCCCGAGGCAAGGAGGTGCAATGGAGGATCGATTCAGTTTGAAGGGTGATCTGGTCGTGGTGGATCGTGAGACGGGGCTGATATGGCAGCGCGCCGCCTCGGAAGATCGTATGGTGTGGAAAGATGGTTTTAGCTATATAGATTGGCTCAACGAGAGCAAGTACGCTGGATTCAGTGATTGGAGATACCCTACTAAAGATGAATTGCAGACCTTGATCGTTCCCGAAGAAGACAGAATGAGCGGGCTTTATATCGATCCAATGTTCGGCAATCAGAGAAATTGCTGGTCTGCGTCCGAAGCTGAGCATCATCGCGCCTGTTATGCTGATTTCTATTACGGCGATATGTATATAATCGAAGAGAACTATGCCAACCACTTCATCCGAGCCGTCCGCTCCAACAACTGACAGCGTGGAGGGATATGGCGCGGAACGGCGGAATGACGAGCGCGGGACATTGAGACAAGGCTCTTCCCTTCGAGTGGTCCTTTACCAACCGGAGATTCCTCAAAACACCGGAAATATTGCGAGGACATGCGCTGCGACTCACACACCTCTTCACCTTGTCGAGCCCCTCGGATTCCGCCTCACAGACCGATATCTCAAAAGGGCCGGTCTGGACTATTGGCCCTGCGTTTCCATGAAGGTGCATCCGAATCTGGAGGCCCTTCATGAGGAGTTGCCCTTCTGCCGATGGATTTACTTCTCTGCGCGTGCGGATCGGCTCTATTACGACTTTCAATTCATGCCCGGCGATTGTCTGGTGTTCGGATCGGAGACGGGCGGATTGCCCGGTGATCTCCTTGAACCTGGAAAGGACAACGTTCTGCGGATACCTGTTGACAGGTCTCGAGTTCGGAGCCTCAATCTTGCGACAACTGTGGGAATCGCATTGTTCGAGGCTATGCGACAATTAATCACACATCAGATGAAGCCTTCTCATTATTTTTTTCGCGGATCTCTGTAGATCCATTTAGACTAAAACATAGTCGAATCGGGATTCTTCGAAGCATCCACCCCTAACCCTATCAGGGAAGGCGATATGAGCGGACTGGATAAGGAAGGCGTTAGGTCCAAGTTGTATGAGCTTTGCCCGGAAATTGAGCAAATAGGTATTTACCCGGTTGTTCTAGGTAAAGGTAGTCGATACTGAGTGGTTTTTTTTGAGAGCATGGAATGCTCGAAAAAGAAGGCCCCTCTGAGCTCGTTTAGAATTCGGCCCAATGGAGACGGGGGAACGGATGTTTCTTCCGGTCTACCATCCTGGGAGTGTGATCTTCGCAAGGCGGTTCTGGAAGCTGAACGTAAGATGAGGCTCAGCCTGAACGCGGCGAATCAGGCGAGCCAGATGAACGGATCGCGATTGCGAAAGAGCGGAGTAAGAGGAAGTGGCGGAAGTAGAGTGGAAAGGCGCAATATGGAGAGCTGCGTATGGTGATCTTTCCGTCAAAGAATTGCTGACAATCCTGAAGGGCTTCGGCCCCATGGAAACTTTGGAATTCGAGAAGGTTGGGTTCAGTAGAGGGCAGATCAGCATTTCGCTTTCTAGTGAGGGATCGAAGCAGATCACCTTGTATTTTTTGGAAGTTTTTACGGGAAAACAGCAAGGGTCGGGAAGAGCTACACTGCAGTGGCTCAACAAGATATTCAAAGGGAAGCTCTACGTCGAAGATCCCGGCGTGATTCATGTCAAGAATGCAGACGACGAGAGTCTGCTTTTTTGGATAAAGATGTATCGTGAAGGACTGATAGAGGCTTTGGATAACGAAAGATGCCCGCTTCATGCCGGAATGAGCGCTGCTGACATCGATAGTGCGGAAAAGGGCATCAGAGCCGAATTGGAGAAAGCGCGGAGTTCCGACGAAAAGATCCCGTCATGCGCGCCATAAACCCCATTGATAAAATCAGGGAAGCCCGGGAGCTCAAGAACATCTGCCATGATTTGAGGGCTAAGGGGCAGCGCATTGTCTTTACCAACGGCTGTTTCGATTTGCTGCATGTGGGGCATGTGCGCTATTTGAAGGAGGCCGCGAAGCTGGGCGACGTTTTGATTGTTGCCGTAAATAGCGATCGTTCCGTCAATCGGATAAAAGGGCCTTCCCGGCCGCTTCTTGGCGAAGCCGAGCGCGCCGAGGTTGTCTCAGCTCTCGGATTTGTCGATTATGTCACTATTTTCGATACTCCCGATCCACTGCCCCTGATTGAAATGCTCGAGCCGGATGTCCTCGTCAAGGGGGCGGACTGGCCTTTAGATAGAATAGTTGGCGCTGACGCAGTGCGCGGCCGGGGGGGGGACGTCGCCCGCATCGACTTGACTCCGCAGATTTCCACCACGATCATTATAGAGAGAATCATGAAACGTTTCTGTGGGTAAAAAACGTTTCTTTGCGGCTGCGGATGAAAATCGGGTTGCGATGCGGCATGATTTCCATCTCGCGAAGATCGGCCTAAGATCCTGAAAGGAGAGAAGGTTGGGAGCCAAGAAGATCAAAGTTGCAGCGAAGCCAGTCGAAAAGAAGGAGAATTTGTCGACTGTATCGGAGAGGCTCGAGCTTTGGGCTGAGAGCCACTATCCCTTGATTGCCGGGGGTATTGTGGCGATTTTACTCATTCCTCTTATTATCTGGGGAGTGACTGCATACGGAGAGTCCAAGGAAAAACGCTCTGCTGCCGCTTACTCCGAAGTGATGAAAGGGTGGGAAAGTGAAGAAGGTCGAAACCCGGCTTCGCTCGAAAAACTTCTCCCGGCTCTGCAGCAGTACGTGGAAGAATATGACGGGACAGATTCCGCATTGATGGCCAAGCTCGATCTCGCCAGTCTGTTGTTTCAAATGAAACGCTATGATGAGTCCATAAAATGGTCGGACAAAGCGTTGAGTGAGATTCCCGACGGCAATGACCTCAAGCCGCTGGCGCGATACCAGCTGGCTTTAACCTATGAGGCTATGGGGAAAAATGATGAGGCTTTAGCGCAATGGGCGGCGTTGAAAAACAGTGGCCTCTCCGGGCTCACTCGTGAAGTCGAATGGCGCATAGCGAGAATTCTCACCGCGAAGGGAGACTACTCCAAAGCCGATCAGCAATATGATCTCGCCATGAACGCAAAAGGGGACTATCCGACGAACGCCCTTCTTCAGGCGGAAAAATCTGCGGTTGCCGTCAAGGTGAAAGCGGGATCTTAGCTTTAAGGCCCGCTTGGGTTTTTTGTGTTGACAGCTGTGGGATTATTCGCTATTCGGATCTTGCTTTTTTGAAATTTTAATCTGAGGTAATTATGCGAATCTGGTTTTTTGGCTTTAGCTGCTTCTTTACGGAGGTAGGCTTCATTTTTTTGAAGCCTGCCTGTGGAGTGTGAAGTAGTCTGAGCTAGACCTGACGCTTTCTGAACCATGGGTGGGCAACTTGAGCGGAACCCATGGTTTTTTTTACGCTGATATTTGCTTTCTTTTTGAAAGGCCGTGGATTCCATGAATCCACGGCCTTTTTTGTTTTAACCAATTCGAATTGCAGAGAAAGGCGTTGAGAAGATGGAAAAGCATGAACCCAAAACCATTACTCCACATTTCTACCAGCTCGGCACTCCTTTCTTTCCCGCGTACCTTTCGGTGGGAGAAGATGCGATGTTGATAGAAGGGGGCACCGGAGCTACGTCCGAGATCATAGTGAGTCAAACCCGGGACCTTGGAATCGAGCCCGGGCGAATCAAATACATCGCCTTGACTCATACGCACGGAGATCATATCGGCGCATTGCCTTATTTGAAATCCCTATGGCCGCACCTGAAGGTAATTGGAGGCAAGAGAGCTCCAAAATTCCTTGAAAGCGAAAAGATGAAAGATCATTTCTTCTGGCTTGACGATTCCATCTCGCAGATCATGAAAGGAAAAGGCGAGATAGCTCAGCTTCCTGAAAAGCTGCGTGAATACGAATTCCACGTAGACATTGTCGTGGAGGAAGGACAGAGCGTCGATCTGGGCTCTGGCGTCGTCTGGACGGCCTACAATACGCCCGGTCATTCCAATTGCCATGTTTCCTGGCGAGAGACGCATGAGGAGATACTCATTATTGGGGATGCTATTGGATTTCACAACCCTCGAGAGAACGCCTTCTGGCCAAATTACTTCGTCTCTCTGAGCGATTACTGCAAAAGCATCCGAAAGCTTGGCGGCCTGTCCGCAAAGAAGGCGGCTTTGAGCCATAACGGCGTTATCAACAGCGATGTCAAGAAGTTCCTTCAGAGAGCGATGGCGGCGACGGAAGCGTACCATCTTGAGATGATTGAAAGATCTTCAAAGGGCGAAGATCCAAAAGCGATTGCTCTGGAAAAGGCCAACTGGGTGAATTCGATTGCCGATCATATGCCTTTCAGAATCATGGAGCCCATGTGCCGTTTGCTCATAAATCATTCCCTCTCGGAAGCCGGAAATCCCGAGCTATCTTTTGAACTGTAAGGATGGATTCGCATATGAGCCTTAGCAAGAGTTTTGTCGAAAGACTTGGTGGAATTGTGGGCCGCGATGGCCTGCTGACCTCTCTCTCTGATTTGACCGTCTATTCGTACGACGGCACCACAAACTGGCAGAGCATGCCGGAGGCTGTGGTATTTCCCACGACAGTCGAGCAGATCTCCGGGATCATGAAGCTCGCGAGCGACACCTCCACGCCTGTAACGGTCAGAGGCGCCGGAACCTGTGTGAGCGGTGGGCCGGTTCCGGTGTCTGGAGGCGTTGTGTTATGCACGGCCCGCATGAATCGAATCATCGAGATTGATAAAGATAATTTCACTGTAACGGCGGAAGCAGGCGTAGTGTTGAATGACCTGAATCAGACGTTGGCCCGTCATAACTTGTTTTTTCCTCCTGATCCTCAAAGCTTCATGGCCGCAACCATCGGAGGGTGCGTGTCCGAAAACGCTGGGGGCCCCTATGCCGTTAAATATGGGGTTACCAAGCACTACCTTCTCGGCGTTAAGGTGGTGCTTCCTTCCGGATCGATTCTATCTCTGGGCGGCAACACGATGAAAAACGTAACCGGCTATGACCTGCCGCAGCTTATTTGCGGCTCAGAAGGGACTCTGGCCGTCCTCGCCCAGGTGACGTTTCGACTCCTTTCTTTGCCGGAGGCCAGGCAAACCGTGCTCGCTACCTTCAATACCGTGAGAGCCGCGGGGTTGGCGGTGTCGAGGATCCGGGCCCGCGGCATTGTTCCGGCCAAGATAGAGCTCATGGACAACTGGATTCTCCGCCGTGTCGAAGAAATCACCCCGCTTGGGCTTCCTGCTACAGCCGAGGCGATGTTGCTGTTTGAGCTCGATGGGACTACTGAGTCCGTTAAGAAAGAGGTGGAGCAGGTTATCGAGGTATGCCGGGAATCTGGCGTGGAAGTGGTTCGAAGCGCCAGTGACGCCAAAGAGGCGGAGCGGTTCTGGACGGCTCGTAGGGCTGGGTTTTCTGCAATCTTCAGCAATGCCTCCACTGTGCTGGCGGAGGATGTGGTGGCCCCGGTCAGCAGGATTCCAGAGCTCATAGAAAAGATAGAAGCCATTCGCAAGCGCTACGATATGACGATAGTGATTATCGGGCACGCGGGAGACGGCAATCTGCACCCGAGCGTTTTGACCTCAAGGGATGATCCCGAGCATTACGCGCGGGCGCAGGATGCGATAAGAGAAATCTTCGAGGCTTCCATCGATCTCGGCGGCGCCATCTCAGGCGAGCATGGAATTGGGCTGGAGAAAAAGAAATTCTTGAAAAAGGCGATGCCTCCTGGAGCCATCAATCTACTCAAAGAAATAAAGAAGGTATTCGATCCTAAAGGAATCCTCAACCCCGGGAAAATATGGGAGTAGGCATATGACGGTCATCCCTTTGTTAAGCGATCCCAAGCGATGCATAAAATGCGGTTTCTGCATGTCCGCGTGCCCTGTTTACAGCGCAGACCATAAGGAAAGTCATGTTTCCAGGGGTCGAAACATGCTCATCATTCAAGCGGCAAACGGCGCCGATATTCCGGAAGACGAACTGAGCGACGTGCTTTCTTATTGCCTTTTGTGCGGAAGGTGTGAAGCGGTATGTCCCGCGAGGGTCCCTTCGACCGATATCAATCTTCAAGCCCGTGAAAAATTGATGGAGAAGAATGGGCTCACGCTTGCACAAAAAGTTGTCCACGGGCTCCTTCTGAAGCATAGATCAACCGCAACGAAAATGCTCGGACTGGCGGCCATATTGCCTGGCGTCTCCACCTCGGGGGGGAGGCCGCTTCGACATCTTGCGGATCTGGCTTCCGTATTGACTTCGAATATTTCCCTTCCAAAAATTCCGTCAACTTCTCTTTCAAACCAAATTCCCTATAGATCCGCGCCACCTCATGGCTCTCCCGTTCGAGGGCAGGCGGCTTTTTTCCCCGGCTGCTATTTTGAATTGTTTTTTCCCGAGGTGGGCAAGGATATTGTGTCTGCGCTGGTGAAATCCGGCTACGAAGTTGTCTTTCCTTCCGGCCTGACCTGCTGCGGATTGGCGATTTATAATACGGGCGACCATAGAACAGCAAGATTGATGGCTAAACATAACATAGAAGCGCTTTCAAAATTCGATCATATCGTCACTGGTTGTGCGACCTGCGGAGCAGCTCTCAAGGGCTATGGCAAGTGGCTTTCCGCAGATCCGACTTTTGCGCGAAAAGCTGCGGAGGTCTCAGCTAAAGTATATGATTCGACAGAATTCCTGACGAGCCATGAACTGCCGACATTGAAGGCTCCGCCCAATATCTCGACTGTCACTTATCACGATCCCTGTCATCTTAGGTGGCGCCAGGGAATCCATGCCGCTCCTCGCGATATTCTCCGCTCAATCAAGGGGCTTACATTCGTTGAAATGGATATGGCTGAAAAGTGCTGCGGCCAGGGCGGCTCTTTTGGCGTCAAACACCCGGAAACGAGCCTGTCGCTTTTGAAAAACAAGATGGATTCGGCTCGCAAAACCGGGGCTGAGGCTATCGTGACTTCTTGTCCCGGATGCATGGTGCAGCTCATTGATGGCGCCAGGCGGCGCGGGCTTCCAGTCAAAGTGATGCACATCGGCAGTCTCATGAATGCCAGGGCTTGAAGGAGCGCGTATTTGTTGAACGAGAAGAGGACATGAATTATTATGTTATCCTTCTTGGAGATAGATTGCAGCTTTCAAGAACGCGGGCGCGGTTGAGTTGTTTGTCGCGCTCTGCAGTTGAGTCCCGGAGTATTGTAGGAAGCGTGTCGTAGACAATGGGTGGAAATTTCGAATGCTTTGAAATGGAGGGCAAGTGATGCGAATTGAGCAGATTTCCGTATTCTTGGAGAATAAAGCTGGTCGTATGGCGGAAATTACCAGAATACTGGCGGATGCGGGAGTCAATATTAGAGCTTTATCCTTGGCGGATACTTCCGATTTCGGCATTCTTCGTCTGATTGTCAATGACTGCGAGAAAGCTAAGGAAAAACTGAGTCAATCCGGTTTTACGGTGGGCAAGACCGAAGTGATTGCAGTTGAGGTCGAAGATCATCCGGGGGGGCTTCACAAGATTCTCGATATACTCTACAAGGCTAATGTGAACGTGGAGTACATGTATGCGTTCGTGCAGCAGAGCGCCGGCAACGCCATCATAATCTTTCGCTTCGATGAAATCGATGAAGCCGTAAGGGCATTGTTGGAAAATGGCGTTATGGTCGTTGAGCCTCAAAAACTTTACGCAATATAAAATCTGTGGAGGCGGACAAATTCCGCCTCGAGTTAAAAAAACCGGAAGAGAGTAGTGGGCCAAAAGGTCAAATAGTGACGTTATTCTATCATTTTATTTACTTATAATTTCTTCCAATCTGAGTTCTCATCTTCGCCGTGCGCCGTCTTGGAATCTATGATCGCGGGAATTCGCACGGGCGAAGCCTTCCTCCATATTCACTCTCGACGCAAAAAAATGATTGTGCTAATCTCTAATCCTCCTAAATGCGGGCTTTTTTTTTCTAATGTGTGTGCATTCTTTCAGATTTTTGTTTTTATGCTTTCAGATCAACGAAGACGCGCTATCGGATTGTTTCGTTTGGATCGTCTGCAGGACTGCCTGCCGGTGGGTGTCGGCTACAGTGCTTAAGTGGAGGCGAATAGCTGTTCCATTTTTTGAGGCGGTCTATTGAGGCTGTTGGTGCGCAGGGCATATGTGATGGTCGCTGATCCAGCGTCCACTTGCATGGGTCATTAGAAGCTTTTTTCGATCTATCCTTTTGAGATGATGGCTGTATCCATGTGACTTGACTGAAACGAACGGCGGTATTCCAGTTATGATATAAATTTCAAGGGAGGAGATCAGTCTTGGACCTTCTTGTTGCGAGTAGGAAACAGACATGGACAAATTGATCAAAGAGATCGTAAAGATCGGGTTCCTCGAATCGCCAGGTCAGAAAAATGAAGCAGTCCATCAGTTTCTATCCATGATCCAACAGGTAGTAGATCTCTCGCCTCTTGAATCGGGAATGTCGGGAATAGAGGATGTATGCAAGGAGTTGCTCAGAGTCATAATTGAAGAGACGAATTTTGAAAATTGCTCCATAATGTTATGGGACTCGGAAATAAAGCTCCTTCGCTTATTCGCTGCGTTTGGTCTTAAAGATTTAATCGGAAATGTCCCCCTAAAGCCGTACAATCGAGATCTGGCTTTCGCTCCTTCTGAAGGCATCGCCGGCGAAGTTTTTGTCACTCAAGATTCTGTTTTTGTTGAAAACTCAACCTTTCATGCTATTCCAGCCCGAGAAGGCGCTGCGATCGCGACGAGGGCGCTGGCGTGTCTTCCTCTTCACCACATTGGTGTGCTCAACATAAGCTCAACGACGCCGCGTATTTTCACGACCTCCACCAGGCGCAATCTGGAGTTGATGAGCAAGATGATTTCCTGCGTGCTCCTGGTGGCCTTTTCAAGAGCGCGCTTCGATGCGTCCTTGCCTTGGCAAGGGACGCGCGAAGAAGGAGTTGTTAGGGCAGAGAATCGGTCGCCTTCCTTCGATGAGGCGCCTCTCCTTGAGAGGGTTATCAATAATGCTCCTTTTGGGCTTTGTATTCTTGACGCCTCGGGAAATGTTCTCCAATTCAACAACGTCATAGTAGAGCGGCATGGGGAGAATGTTAGAAGAGCTCTTGGGCGCTCTCCCTCCGTTCTCTTTCAGGATTCCGGAGTCTTTCGCGATCTGATCGAGAAGGCAGCGAGCTTGGGAAAAGAGGAGCTTGCCAGTGTTCCGCTGGTCAGTGCGAATGGAGAGATGTATCTGGCGGATGTGCATCTTGTGGGGCTATCGGAAAAGGATGGGCAGCCAACCGGCTATCTTCTTATGATCAATGACGTAAGCCAGAAGAAAGCTTTCTCCGAGAAGATTCTGCAGACGGAGAAGCTCGCCGCTTTGGGGACTATGGCGGGGGGCGTCGCACACGATTTCAATAATCTGCTGATGGCTATTTTGGGGAATATTCAGCTGATTCTTCCTCAAATCAATGATGAGAAAGTCCACCGTCGGCTTCAGAACATTGAAAAAGCGGTGTATGATGGCGCCAATACGGTCCGAAGGCTGCAAAAGTTCAACGATCGCAACGCGAATGCGCTGGTCCCGCGTGTTGTGGTGGACATGGACGAAGCTATAAGCGATGTGATCGAGCTGACCAGACCTCGTTGGAAGAACGCCATGGAGAGGCATGGTCATAGCATTCAGTTCCTCAAGGAAATCGAGCCGGAGTGTCGTCCTGCCATACATGCTTCGGATTTGCGGGAAGTGCTGACGAATTTTACCCTCAACGCCATAGAAGCAATGCCCGAAGGAGGCTCCATAACCTTCAGATGCCGGTCCAGCAACGGCGAAATCATCATAGAGATCCAGGATGCGGGGGTGGGCATGAGCGAAGAGGTCGCCTCCAAGATTTTTGATCCTTTCTACACAACGAAAGGCGTCGGCAATTCAGGGCTGGGGCTGAGCGTTAGTTGGAGCCTTATTTCACGCGCACAGGGAGAAGTGCATGTAAAAAGCAAGCCGGGTAAGGGGACTGTTTTTGTGATCAGACTACCCAAGGCGGAAGCTCAATCAAGTCATCAGACGCATTCCGAGGCGGTCGAGCTAAATCGCTCGCACCGACTGCTCGTTGTAGACGATGATGTGGAGGTGCTTGGCATTCTGAGAGACATGCTCTGTCTCAAGGGCCACAGGGTGACTGCGACGAATGATGCCTCAAAGGCCCTCGAACTCATTGTGAAAGATGATTTCGATCTTGTTCTTACCGATTTGGGTATGCCGTCCGTAAATGGATGGGAGATCGCGAAGAGCGTGAAAGCGAAAAATCCGAAGGTGCCGGTTGTGCTGATCACTGGGTGGGGGGCGCAGTATGAGGAAGACAACATTACAAGCAAAGGTGTGGATCTGCTGCTCTCAAAGCCGCTCAGCTGGGATAAGCTGCTTTTGGGAATCGAAAGACTTCTTTGAGGGTTTCATACTCTGTGACATAAGAATCTGACGCCGCCTTAGCCTGCGGGTTGAGGACGGCTCTCGATGATCTTGTTTGCTTGCCCTCATTTTGTGCTCGCTTTGGCTCGATTTGCCCTTTTTTCATCTCCGACGCTCCCCCAAGCCTGCGGATTCTCCATTTTGTTATCCTTGAGAAGTGTGCTAATAGAAACAGCGGGATCGGTCTTTGAGCGCCGATTCAGTGAGAGGGGATTCATATGCAGGAAAAACCTTTGTCCAAATATAAAGACTCGATCGACTACCTCTACGGTCTGCAAAAATATGGCGTCAAATTTGGGTTGAATTGCACTGAGAAGATTCTCTCTCGGCTTGGCGACCCGCATCATCAATTGAGATGCATTCACATCGGGGGGACAAACGGCAAGGGATCTACAGCCGCTATGCTCTCCAGCATCTTGAGCCGACACGGCTGCAAGGTAGGCCTCTATACTTCTCCGCATCTTGTTCGTTTTACCGAAAGGTTTCGAATTAATGATCAAGAAGCGCCGGTCGAGCGCATCCTGGATGTCTTCGAAAGAGTCCGCCAGCACATAAACGATCGTGAGCCTCCCACCTTCTTCGAAATGGTGACCGCCATGGGATTTCTCTATTTCGCGGAGGAGAAAGTCGATTTTGCTATCATTGAGGTCGGCATGGGCGGAAGATTGGACGCCACTAACGTCATCAAGCCTCTGGTAAGCATTATTACCAATGTTTCCTACGATCATCAAGAGTTTCTCGGCAGCACGCTGGCTTCGATAGCAAGGGAAAAGGCAGGAATAATAAAAGAAGGGGCGCCGGTCGTCACGGGTGCGCGACAGCCTTTGACGCAAGGCATACTGAGAGCGACCGCGTTCAAACGCCGCACTTCTCTGTACAGCCTTGGAGAGGACTTCCGCGTGCGGAGGAGCGTGGATGGCTCTTTCCAGTATCAAGGAATCCGGAGCCAGCTGCCGTCTCTCTCTTTGAAGCTCAAAGGAGCGCATCAGTGCGGCAACGCGGCCTTGGCGCTCGCATCGCTTGAGCTGCTCGAAAAAGAGGGGCATCTGCAGCTCATTAGAACCAGCATCAAAGATGGATTGCTTGATGTTTACTGGCCTGCAAGATTGGAGGTGCTGGACGAGAAGCCTCTTATGGTGTTGGATGGCGCTCACAACCCGGACGGAGCGGAATCGCTGCGTGAGGCGCTCAAACACAGCTTTTCCTACAACAAGCTTCACCTGGTTTTAGGAGTCATGGCTGATAAGGATATTCGAGGCATCTTTCGAAGGCTCCTTCCGCTTGCGGAAACAGCTATTTTTACACGGCCGAGATACTCCAGGGCGGCCAGCGCGGAAAGTCTTCAGCAGTTAGCCGGTTCTTATGCGCAGCGGCAGTATATTATTCCGGATCCCGCTTCCGCCATCCGGCAGGCAAAGCTTCTGGCCGCGCCTGACGACCTTATATGCATAACGGGATCGCTTTACTTTGCAGGCGAGATTAAGGAGCTCTTCGGAGAGCATGTCCTTGATTGAAACGAGAATTCATAGGAATGGATTTGCCATGCGCGTCCGTGACTCTCTCAATGTTTTGTTCCTCGTTTTTTGCTTGGGGCTGGCGCCTTTGGATGCGCCGCAATGCGCTCATGCCCAGACTGAAGGCAGCCTCAGAGAAGGGATGAGCGGCAAGAAGTTTGTGGGCAAAGGCGATGGTAGCTGGAAAATCGATGCCGCCCAATTGAGCTACGACCAGGAGAGAAAAATATATCAAGCGGAAGGGAATGTTCACATTTCGTCGGGGGACCGATCCATCGAGGCGGATTGGGCGGAGCTCGATTCCGAACGACGTCTCGTGGAGCTGAGAGGGAATGTGCTTCTCAAATACGGAAAGGACTGGCTCAAAGGAGAGCACATAATTTGGAATCTCGATGAAGAAACCGGTACGGTGGATGGAGGCCTCGCCTATTTTTCCGACAGCCAGTTTTATGCGATGGGCGAGCATATCGCCAAAGTTGGTCCAGGGGAATACGAGCTTAGGGATGGCTTCATCACGACATGCGATCCCTCCAATTCCGACTGGAAGATCCGGTACAAGGAGCTCAATGTCGACATAACAAGCAGCGCATGGGCCAAACATACCTCTTTCTGGATTCGTAAAGTTCCGTTCTTCTATTTTCCTTTTCTCATTCTACCTATCCAGTTGACCAGACAATCGGGTTTCCTCATGCCTTGGGCCGGAACCTCCACTTTGAACGGCGCGCAAATAGAAATCCCGTTCTATTGGGCGATACGACAGGATATGGACGCCACTTTTTATGCCCGGTATATGGAAAAGCGAGGAGTCATGGGGGGCCTTGAATATCGAATCGCCCATGACACATGGGGCGACGGAATATGGCTTTTCAATTACCTGAGAGACCAGGCCGACAAAGAAGACCTGCGGGATGAAGATTTCCCGTTTCAGAAGAAGGATCGTTATTGGCTCAGGTCCAGACATTCTTTTGAACTTCCCGGCGATATCCAAGGGCGGTTGGATCTCGATTTCGCAAGCGATAAGAATTATCTGAGGGAATTTGGCAGTGGATCTACCTCGTTCGATGAGTCGGACAAGCTGTTCAGGGAGTTCTCCGGACGAGGCATTCTGAGCGACGAGACGATTCTGGCGCGCGAGTCCGCGCTTTATCTTGAAAAGCTTTCTGAGTCGAGCAGCCTGAGCATGGATGTGAGATACTGGGATCAGTTGGAAAGAACGCTTGAAGACGGGACTTTTCAGCGATTGCCTGCTCTTGCTTATAATGTGGTCCCCACTTGGGTGGAAGATCGGCCATTCTATTTTTCTTTCAACAGCTCATTTGTCAATTATTGGCGACGAGAAGGCGACAGAGATAATCGTCTGGATATTCGTCCTCATGTTTATTATCCGCTGCATTGGGGCAACTATTTGAATGTGGAGCCGTCGGTGGGATTTCGGGGAACCGCTTACTGGGTGGACTGGGAGGGAGACAGGTTCGATTCATCCCAGGGGAACCTTTTCCCCGATTTCAGTGTCTCGCTGAACACGAGGCTCAACCGGGTCTATCCGGTTAGCTTCGGGAAATATGTCGCCGTCGAGCACGCCATACGTCCGGAAATCGTCTACGAGTATGCGCCGGAAGGTTTGCACACGGATGAGGTTCCGCTGATCGACAGAGACGACAGGGATCAGTTTCGCCACGATATACGTTATGGCTTTTCTACTTTTCTTACCGCCAAGAGAGTGGAAGAGGATCCCGAGGGAAATGTCAAAAATACCTATCAGGAGCTTGCGCGGCTGCAGGTGTTCGAAGCTTTCAATATCGATGCTCCGCTTCTTCCGCCCGATCCGAGGTTCAATGTGGTTCAAGGCGAGGGTTTTTCAGATATCGGTTTGCGCTTGGACTTGACTCCGAAGCGATTTCTCACCCTTTCATACGATACGGACTACTCTCCCGATGAAGGCGATTTTACTTTACAGAGTCTATTCATGACGCTCAGGAGCAACCAAGGGCATGCGTTGAGGCTCGACTATCAGTTCCGTAAAGATACTTTCATCGATGAGCTCATCGCAAGCATCGATTTCAAAGTGCTGCCGAATGTCTTCTTGACCACCTATCACGATTATTCTCTGGATCAAGAGGAATTTTTCAGGCAGAAGTACGGTTTCAGGTACGAGCATGGGTGTTGGGCGCTTGGGGTTGCCTATGAGCACAAAGATAATGATCACAGGGTAGCCTTTTCTGTCAATCTGCTCGGTCTCGGCGGCATCAAGCCTACGCATGGCTTCAAAACCACTGAGGACACAACAGACTTCACGGCAATTCCCTGAGCGCTTGCGCCGGAAACAGGCATTTGCCCTCAGAGCCTTCCGGTCTGTCTGAATCGGGTAGTCAATCCTCGGATTCGCGTCAACAACGGCGTATGGGCTTTGAAATTCGCCGCCTGCCTGTAATTAGGATGACGACTCTCTTGACAATGCGCCGAAGATCTTTTATAGGTTAGTGCTTCAGGTTTGACATATCTCTTAATTGTGGAGAACATCAATGAAAACAATCAGCGCGAAGTTTGAAGCGAATCAACGTAAGTGGATTCTGATTGATGCCGAAAATCAGGTGCTCGGGCGCCTTGCCACTCAGGTCGCCATGCGGTTGAGAGGAAAGCATCTGCCTAATTTTACGCCACATGTGGATTCGGGCGATTTCGTGGTCGTGGTTAATGCTGAAAAGGTGCAATTAACCGGTAAGAAATGGGACCAGAAGGTCTACTATCGACATAGCGGTTATATGGGAGGAGTTAAATCCACCACCGCTCGCAAGCTCAATCAGGAGCATCCGGATAGAATGATTCGTCTGGCCGTGTGGGGTATGTTGCCCAAGAACAGGCTGGGACGTAAATTGATAAAGAAGCTGAAGATCTATAGCGGTGCGGAGCATCCTCATGAGGCCCAGCAGCCGGCAAGCATTGCATTGTAGAACGCGATAGAGAATATTGAGGAGATGGAAGCGGAATGGCCGAACAACGTTTTTATGGAACCGGGAAGCGAAAGACGGCTGTAGCGCGGGTTTGGCTGCAGCCCGGAACTGGGAATGTCACCATCAACAACAGATCCATCGAGGATTATGTCGATAGGGAGACCAGTAAAATGGTTGTTTCCCAGCCTCTGGTGTTGACTGGCACATTCGGCAAGCTGGATGTGATAGTGAATGTGCATGGCGGTGGGGGCTCGGGCCAAGCTGGAGCCATCAGGCATGGCATATCCAAGGCCTTGCTCGAGTTCAATCCTGAATTTCGCGAAGTTTTGAAGCGAGCGGGTTTTATCACGCGGGATTCGAGAGTCAAAGAGCGCAAGAAATACGGAAAACGTAGCGCTCGCGCCCGTTTCCAGTATTCGAAGCGTTAAGACGGCTTTCTTTTCGGAATATCTTCCCTTTCAGGCGCTTCCCTTCTTGCCCTGGAAGGGAGTTGTCGGTTTATGTTTTTATTGGGTCGGCAAGGGGGATTCCGCTTTTCGCTGTTGTTTATTTGATGAAAATGTAACCGAAGGCGTGGCCCGCGTATGGTCGCCCTTACTGGTTGGAATAGCGGCTCATCATTTTGTAGGGGCATCGCGCTGTGGGCGTGGTGCCCCTACATCTATTATTAGATAAGGAACCAGATCATGGTGCGCGTTGCCATAGCGGGAGCGTCAGGGTATACGGGATTCGAGCTTATTCGCATTCTTTGCAGTCATCCAGAAGCCAAATTGACTGCAATTACTTCCAGAGCCCAAGCCGGACAACGGGTGGATGACTTTTATCCCGCGCTGCGAAAGCATTGCGATCTCGTTTTTCACGATCCAGACCCGGATGAACTGGCGCGCGATGCCGAGCTGGTTTTTACTGCCCTTCCTCACCAAGCTGCGATGGAGCTCGTTCCCGAGCTTTTGAATCGAGGTCTCAAAGTTGTCGATCTGAGCGCCGACTATCGCTTTCGCAATGCAGATGTTTACGAGGCGTGGTATCAGCGCCATAAGACCCCCGATCTACTTGCGGAAGCCGTTTATGGATTGCCCGAATTCTACCGCGATCGAATCCGGGCAGCTCGACTTGTGGGCAATCCCGGCTGTTACCCGACCAGCGTCATTCTTGCTGCGGCGCCGGCAATTGTGCGGAAGCTTATTAATCCGCACTCTCTCATTGCCGATTCCAAATCAGGCGTTTCCGGCGCGGGCAGAGGCGCCTCTCTCGGCACTCATTTTTGTGAAGTCAATGATGGGTTTCGAGCGTACAAAGTCGCCGAACATCGCCATACGCCTGAGATCGAGCAGGAGCTTAGCTTTTTGGCCGGAGAGTCGTTGAAGATCACCTTCACTCCTCACCTTGTCCCCATGACGCGAGGCATTTTGAGCACTGTTTACGCTGCCTTGCAGGATGGAGTTTCCACAGCCGATGTGGATGAGGCTTTTTCTTCGCTTTATCGGACCGCTGCCTTCGTGAGGCTGTGCGGCAAGGATCTTCCTTCCACTCTGCAGGTGCGAGGCACGAACTACTGTGACCTGAGCTGGCGAATTGACGAGCGTACTCGTCGTCTCATCGTTGTCTCCGTTATCGACAATCTTGCCCGTGGCGCCTCTGCTCAGGCAATATGCAATATGAACCTCATGAGCGGCATGCCCGAAGAGATGGGTATCGACTGTGCTCCCTGGCAGCCGTAGCAATATTCCTGCTTTGCATCTTGCAGCCTCCTTGCTCCGGCCTGGAGCGCGCTTTTTCTGCTGTGTAGAGGAAACCGGCTCGGACCTCGAGTCCTCCGCGGGGGGGCGGGGAAAGGCTAGATGGCTGTAAGTCATGAACCGCTTTGACATTCAAGAAAAAAGAAACTTCAAGCTCGTATTGGAGTACGACGGATCGCAGTACCACGGATGGCAACGTCAACTGGGAGTGATGACCATTCAGGAAGTGATCGAGTCGCGCTTGGAGATCATGATGGGCGCGCCTGTTGGAGTGAGAGCCTCCGGAAGAACGGATGCCGGAGTGCACGCCAGACGGCAGGTTGTTAACTTCTATAGCCGCACCCAGTTGGAGCCGGAGCAGATACTGCGCGGTTTGAACAGCCTGCTTCCCCCCGATATAGTAGTGCTCGATTCGGAAGAAGCGCCCGACTCTTTCCATGCGCGATTTTCCGTCGTCAGCAAAACTTACGAGTACAAGATCCTGAACCGCAGTATTCCTTCCGCTTTGGAACGGCATTTTGCATGGCATATTCGGCGGCCCCTATCAGCGGACGTTATGGAGGAATGCTTGTCGATGATTCTCGGGACCCATGATTTTGCCGCCTTCATGGCGTCGGGATCCTCCGTTAAATCCACCGAGCGGAGCATCTACAGGGCTTTTCTGCGGAGGCCTGATGCCGAGCATATCCTCTTTGTCTTTGAAGCCAATGGTTTTCTGCGGCATATGGTGAGGAACCTTGTCGGAACGTTGGTTGAAGTTGGCAGGGGGCGGTTGTCGCCGGCGGATTTTTTGGATATTCTTGCGGGAAAGGACCGGCGCAGGGCCGGAATGACGGCTCCCGCGCACGGATTATGCCTGGCAATGGTGAACTATGGTGGTGAATAAGGACTCCAATCAATTAAGAGAGGTGTGAAATGAAGCTAGCTCAACGAGTGGCCCGCATAAAGCCTTCTGCGACGTTATCGATCAACGCCAAGGCTAAGGCTTTGAAGCAAAAAGGCGCTCACATCGTCAACTTCGGCGTCGGCGAGCCGGACTTCGATACCCCCTTGCCTATTCAGGATGCTGCAGTGGATGCTATTCGAGCGGGCCATACGCGTTATACGGCCGTGGGCGGCATTGACGAGTTGAAAGACGCCATTTGTCGGGTGATTGGTGAGGACTACGGGCTTTCCTACAAAAGGGAAAATGTGATGGTTTCCTGCGGTGGAAAGCACGCTATATACAACTTTTTCATGACCGTGCTCGACCGTGGGGATGAGGTCATCATTCCTGCTCCCTTCTGGGTGTCCTATCCGGACATGGTCGAGCTGGCCGACGCTACGCCCATAACCGTCGCCTGCCCGGAAGAGCATGGCTTCAAGCTCCGACCCGAAGTCCTCGAGAAGGCCATTACCCCTCGCACACGCATGCTCATAATGAACAGCCCCTCCAATCCGACCGGAGTGCATTACTCCCGCGCCGAGCTTGCCGCTCTTGCTGAGGTTTTGCTGGCTCATGAAGATGTGATGATTCTCTCGGACGATATCTATTACCGCATCCTGTTCGATGGTGGCGAGTGGGTTAACCTTCCAATGGTCGAACCGCGCCTGCAGGCGAGAACTTTTGTGCTGAACGGGGTAAGCAAGACATACTGCATGACCGGCTGGCGCATCGGTTATCTGCTTGGAGACGCCAATGTGATCCGCGCGGCTACGGATATACAGAGCCAATCGACGAGCAATCCTACTTCCATCGCTCAATGGGCCGGCGTTGCCGCTTTGAACGGGGAGCAGGACGTGGTGACGAAGATGGTTAAGGTTTTCGAAGAGAGGCGCAACTACGTTCTTGAGCGTGTAGCTCAGCTCGATGGCGTGACCTGTCCTACTCCGACGGGAGCGTTTTACGCCTTTCCAAATTTCAGCGCTTATTTCGGGAAAAAAGCCGGCGACGGCGTCATAGAAGGCTCTCTCGATCTGGCCGATTATCTCATGGAAAAAGCCCATGTGGCCGTAGTGCCCGGTGGCGCCTTCGGGGAAGATCGATGCCTGCGTTTTTCCTTTGCCCTTTCCATGGAAGATCTGAAGGATGGATTCGATCGAATTGCAGAGGCATTGAAGAATCTGAGCTAAGCTCAAAATATGCTGGATGCTTGATTCCGGGCGCCGGATAAAACTGCCGAGTCAAGCTTGGGGAACCATCCGGGGGTGGTGGAGGAGCGATGAAAAGCGACCTCGCGCTTCACCGCCTCCAAAGCCGTGAGCGGACGACTCGCTAAGAGCGCTGGTCTTCTCGTCGGAGCGTCTCGCTCCGCAGCTATTTGGTGATTAGACCTTTTTCCATTGCAAAGGCTGTCAACGATGACGCGCTATGGAGGTCCAGCTTCTTCATGAGGTTCGCTCGATGCTTTTCCACAGTTTTGGCGCTGATGCAAAGGTAATCGGCGATATCCTTGTTCTTGTATCCTTCGGCGATCATCTTTAGTATCTCACGTTCGCGTTGCGTGAGGGTGTCCCAAGAAGTAGTGGACTTTATAGTCTTTCTTCCTTCCAAATAGCCTTCGATCACCTTTTCGGAAATACCGGGACTGAGATAGGACCTTCCCGAGAAAATGCACTCTATGGCGAGCATCAGTTCACTGTGGGTGGCGTCCTTGAGAACGTAGCCGTCAGCTCCGGCTTTTAGGGTCGCCAGTATGTATTCTTCGGTCTTATGAACCGTTAGAACCAGAATTTTCGTCGTCGGGCATTGCTTCTTGATCTCCTGGATTGCTCCCATGCCATTCATCCTCGGCATTGAGAGGTCCATGAGAACGAGGTCGGGTTTGAACGTTTCCGAGAGCTTCACCGCTTCAAGGCCGTCCTGCGCTTCTCCAACCACCAGGAATTCGGGATTGGAGGAAAGGAGCATTCTCAAACCCTCTCTGAGTATGGTATGATCTTCGGCTATAACGATTTGCTTCTTTTCGCCCATGCTTGAGTCCTCAATAAGAATTACGAATTACTGTCCGACAAATCATCATCGAGAAGAGGGTGCTCGCCAATCGCCCAAGAAGGCCATCCGGCCGCACACTCATAAGATTAAGACCCTTTCAACTAATGTCTATGAAAAAAATACACTATGTGAAGCCTGGATGGTAGTTTTTTTTGATGACTTCCAGTTCACTACATTGCTGCTGAAAAAATACCGTCACTCCCCAGGCTACATACGGGATTCACCCTATTTACGGTAGATCAAAAAAACAGCATTATACAGGTAAAGGAAAATGAGAAGAATAGCCGTCGTCGAATTATCAATTAGATGAAAGGAATACCGGAATGGATAGCGATTGATGCTCGGCTTTTAGCATAAAAAAGGCTGTAGACAAATGGATTCTGAGGCTTATGGCTAGATGCAGGCATTCTTCTTCCAATATTTGCCTTTACTGATGAACTGACTGAAGAGCTCAGGAGAAAAACCATGTTTGTCACCTTGATTGTCGAAGATAATGCAATCTTTCGCCGTTCGCTCAAGGAGCTATTATCTTCATCCTTTCCCCATATGGAAATAGAAGAAGCAGTAGACGGCAAGGAGGCTATCCAAAAAGTTGATTTGCTTCTTCCGAACCTTGTTTTTATGGATATAAAGCTTCCGGGAATCAATGGACTGGAAGTGACCAAGAAGATAAGAACCCGTTACGACCAGATGGTGGTCGTTGTCCTGACCAGCTATGACTTACCGGAATATAGAGAGGCGGCATATCGAAGCGGCGCCGCTTATTTTTTCACGAAGGGAGCCACCAGGGGGGATGAAATCATCGGAGTGGTGGAATCGTTGGTTTCAAAAAACGGCAACGGCAACGCAGCTGTTTCTCTTTGCGGCTAAAACGATATATGAGGAGACCTAACCGAGGAGGCGGAAGATAGAATCGAAACGGGGGCGCAAAGATTATGATCTTTGCGGAAGCGACTTACCGCCCAGGCCATAAAGAGGCGGCTTTGGCCTCTCAGTGATTTTACCAGCAAGGCTAGAGCCCGACCGGGCTGCTGCAGGTTGGCGATCCGTTTTAGTAGCGTTTGATAAAGGAGGTGGTTTATGAGTGGCGGCGCCACGAAGATTGCCGATCATTTGTCTTTAGATGAAATCAAAATGAAGATGCAAATGACCGCCGGATTTCTTAAGATGCAGAAATGGCTGGTGATATACAATGCGATCATCGATCCGAGACCGGTAGCGGAGATTGCAGTGCATACCGGCCTATCTGAAGCTAGTGTTTACAGGATAATTGCCGAGTACAATAAGCTTGGTCCCAAAGCGCTTGAATCATGCAGTCAGGCCATGAATCACATCTGGTTTGACTCGCAAGCAGGCGCAATGTCCATGTAGAGGAATGAAGAGAATATTCAAGTGAATTCGCCCTCTCCGTTCGCATGCGCCGAGCGCCGGAAGAGCTCCGGCGCATCCGCGAGGCCCACGATATCTTCGAAGAACAGGCTTACGATTTCGCTCGCCAGAGGGCCGAGGCGTTCAAGGCGTTTGGCGCTCCGGTCTCGGATGATTCGGATGGCAAATGAGAGAGTGGGTCATTTTTCCTGTAATAGCGCAAAACTCACTCGGCTGAGCCCTTTTTGAACCACGAAAGACACGAAAAGTATGATCAACAATTGGAAAGAGAGGCATTCCGCTTTATGAAATTTCGTGTCTTTCGTGGTCTAAAGAAAAGGTGACTTTTGCGTTATTGCTTCTTCCTATTTCGGATAAAAGGATGAATGCTTTTGAAGTTAGGAGAACGCTCCATCCACTTCTTCGATAACATCTCTGCTCTTTTTTCGCAGCGCAATCTTGAAGCGCACAAACCAGATCGCCACCGCCAGCAGTAAAGCTCCTACAACAAGATCCACCTGGTGTGAATATTTCTGTACAATACTCCAGTGTTCACGCAGAACCATGCCGCATATGAGCAGGAAGGAATTCCACATGGTGGCTCCGATGAGCGTCACCGCCATGAACGGAAGGAAGGGCATTTTACCCACGCCGGCTGGGATTGAAATCAAGTGCCGCACTACAGGGATGAATCGGCTGGCAAAAACGGCGAGCGTTCCACTCCTTTTTTGGAAGAACTTTTCGGTGATCGCCAGATCGTGCTGATCGAGCAAGAAATACTTTCCGACATGCAGCACAAGAGGTTTTCCGCCGTAGTAGCCCATGGCGTAGGATATGGCGGAGCCAACTCCGGAGCCAATGGTGGTTGACGCAATGGCCAGCCAGAGGTTCCATTTTCCGTCGGCGACCAGAAACCCGACAAAGGGCATAACGGCTTCGCTCGGCACCGGCGCTATCATACTTTCTAGAGCCATGAGCATTGCAGCGCCGAAATAACCGGTTGCATCCAGACATTTCACGGCCAGGTCGGAAATAAGCTCTGTAAGCACTAGGCAACTCCTTTTTATTGAATGTGGATTGCTTGCAAAAGATGAAAAATGAGAGCCTGTTTTTTTGATTGGAGGCTTCCAATCTCAAACCCTATTCAATGGCTAAAGCGATGCGCGCCTTTGACTGTTTGAAGCCTGAGATTCCTCGGGTGGTATGGTTTTATTGCAGTGTTTGATGTGGCAGGAGTGAAAAAAAAGCTCCAACTTGTCTCTAAAAGCGATTGCGATACAAACAGCGACGATTACCGCTCCCGCAAGAATGAACAGCTTTCCGTATTCCTGATATCTAATGAAGCCGCCTCCTATAGTAAGAATTACTGTGCCGAACAATCTTCCAATGCTGCTCACCGCCAGAAACTCAAGAGTTGAAAGATGGCCAAGGCCGAGAATGAAACATAGATAGTCCTTGGGAAAGCCGGGAATCAAAAAGAGCATGAAAATCAAGAATAGCCCTTTATGATGAAGGAGATAGTCGAAGCGGTCCATAAGGGCTTTGTCAATGAAGCGCTCCACGAACGGACGGCCGAAGGCCCGTGACAGCGCAAAAGCAATATAAGAGCCGAGGATCAAACCTGATGTGGACAATAAGACTCCGAGAAATGTCCCGAAAAAGTAACCACCAATCAGTCCCGTGACTTCTCCGGGAATTGGCGCGATCACTACTTGAAGGGCTTGAAGAAGGACAAACCCAAGGAATGAGAGAGGCCCAAGAGATTGAAGAAAATCGATGAGCTTCTCTTTGCTCAAAAAGAATTTGACGGCGCCCGTGCTGAAAAGAAGAGCAGTGAGCGCAACGAAAAGAAGAAGAATGAGAAGCCGTATCCAGATGCCGTTCTTTTTGGGGCCGGTAGCGTTGTTTGCGTTCATCAATTCCCTTGTTCTTTGGTCTGGCGCGCAGAGAGCAGATAGTGAAATATCAACGAACGACTTTATAACATTTATTCTTAGCTTGTGCAAAGTGGCCGATTAAAAAAGGCCCCCTTTCAGACGCTGCGAATAAAGATGTTTCCAGCCTTTAAGCAAAAGGCTTTGCGCGCTTTGACTGCGATAGCGTTCGTTGCTAACATAAAATTATAAGCGCTATTCACTGCGCTTCGTGTGGCTTGGCGGGCTTGAAGCTTTGTCCGGTTGCTCGCCTATCGTGTTATGCGTTTCTATCGAAAACAAAAGGGACTTCAGTGAATGTTCCTCGTGAATAACTGGATGGAGGATTCAGATGACCGATCGTTATGATGTGGACATAAGAACCTGCAAGGGTATGCGTGCGGATCTGGAAGATAGGGCTGTGGCTCGGTTTAGCAGTGACAATCCTTACATCGCGGGCAACTTCGATCAAGGTCGTTTCCCGGGACAACCGGCCGACTCGATGAGAATTCCGGTCGGAACGGGCTTGCTTGAAACAGACAGAGACGCCCAAGATATGAGTGGCCTGAAGGAAGGAAAGAAAAAGCTTGCCAAACGGGCCAACGAGATCTACAGATCGTTGTGCGATGAGCTTGCGTTGAAGGAGTGTTTTTTCTATGGATTTGGCGCATGGAGCGAGTTCGTGGAAGGCAAGATTAGCGAATCCGGTTTTTATGAAAGAGCGAAAGCGGAAGCGGAAGATATTATCACCAAGCAGAACGGGTGATATCGCTTGAACGCTTTTAGACGGTTCGCCTGTGCTTCTGATTGCCTGAGAGATCTTCTGAAGTGTTTCAAGCTGAGTGATCAACCGGAGAAAAGTCTCTGGCTTCTATGAAAAAGTTCGAATAAGATTCCACATAAATCATACCGGTAGATGCCATGTGTTCGTCAAAAAAGGAAGTTGTGCAGGGCTGTACCCGTTAGGGCGGCCCTGCCTTAATTCAACCCTCAAGGGATTGCTCGATTGTCTCTGGACCTCTTTGAGTCCATCCTCCGTGTAGCCATGGTTCCTGTCGTGGCGCGGCGTCATTCTCCGTCGGCTGCGCTGGCGTGGCTTATTCTCATTTTTTTTAAACCTTGGCTCGGCCTCGCTTTGTATTTGTTGATCGGCGAGAACCTGATCACTAGAAAGCGCATCAAAAGCTACTGCAAAACCATTAGCGAAGTAAGAGCCCTTGGCGCTCTTTCCTTGGAGCAGCCTCAGCTTTTCCACCTTCCAGAAGAGCTACAGCAGCTGAGGATTGTGAATCTCACCCGCCGCCTTTCCTGTATGCCCGTCCTCGGCGGAAACGCCGTGGAACTGATCGATAACGGCTGTCGCGCTATCAAGAGGATCATAGCAGACATCGATGCGGCAAAGCATCATGTTCATCTCTTATTTTATATATTCAAAGATGATGATGTGGGGCGGCGTGTCGCCGAGTCCCTGATAAGAGCGGCGCATCGGGGCGTATGGTGTCGAATTGCTGTCGACGCCTTTGGGTCGAGATCCCTCAATTGGTCTCTCGGAAAGCATATGGCCTCCAATGGCGTGGATCTGCATACGGTCATGCCTGTCAATCCTTTTCGGAGGCATCTTACGCGGTTCGACTTGAGAAATCATCGGAAGCTGGTCATTATAGACGGCAAGATCGGATATACGGGGTCTCAAAACATAGAGAGCCAGGACTACCATCACAGGCGTCCCCGGGCATGGCATGACATCATGGTGCGAATGACGGGGCCTGCGGTGCTACAAATGCAGCTGGTTTTCGCCGAAGACTGGTATTTCGCTGCGGGACGCCTACTTGAGGATGAGGAAATCTTCCCCATGCCGGATGCCGAAGGAGATATCCCGGCGCAGGTGCTGCCGAGTGGCCCTACCGATCCGACCAGTGTGCTAAGGGACTTGCTGATCGATGTGATTTTTGATGCCCGGGAGAGAATTATCATCACTTCGCCATATTTCATTCCTGACGAGCCATTGATGGTGGCGCTTCATATGGCTGCCCTCCGCGGCGCCACAATAGATCTGATTATTCCGAGGCATACCGACCATCCCGTGATTGGAGCGGTTGCACGCGCTTACATCGATGATCTTGTGAGGTCTGGCGTCAATGTCTACTTCCACAGAGGAATATTGCACGCTAAGACCATGAGCGTAGACGATGCTCTGGCGGTTATAGGGACTGCCAACTTCGACCGGCGCTCTTTCTTTCTCCATTCCGAGCTCAGCCTTTTGCTCTACGGGGCGGATGTCGTCGGGCAACTGAGAGAGAAACAGATACAATACATTTCTCAGTCTCATCCGCTCGACTTTGAACGCTGGAGAAATAGATCCAGCGTGAGGCTATTGAGAGATCGGACGGTAAAGCTCCTGAGTCCGCTTTTATAGCGGAACCGTCCGATCTCTGGGCTCAACGCATGGTCTCTCTTTGGACTTCTCTCGGCTTATGAACTTTGAAAATCGACTCCGCTTTCCGTCCTTTGTCTTGTCCTGATAGAGAAAAGCGAGATTCTGCTCTTCAAATCTCTCGAAAAAACCTCCCCGGGAGATCTCCGCTAAAGCCATAATCAAACCTCCATGTGCATTCCTTGCAACAAAGACCTGAAATGTCTCGATTCCAATCTATCCGCCCACCGGTTCTCCTCCGTTTGGATGCAGAACCTGTCCGGTAAAATAGGAAGAATCGTCGGATGCCAAGAACACATAACATGGAGCCACTTCCTCCGGTTGCCCAGCCCGATCCATGGGCACGCTGCCTCCAAACTGTTTTACGTAGTCCTCTGGAAAGCTCGCGGGTATCAACGGAGTCCAGATTGGGCCCGGAGCCACCCCATTTACGCGGATACCCCTTTTCACCAAAGAGAGGGAGAGCGCCCGAGTAAATGCAAGGATGGCTCCTTTGGTCGATGAATAATCGATCAAATAAGGATTTCCTTTATATGCGGTTACAGAGGTCGTGTTGATGATTGCCCCGCCAGGTTTGAGATGCTTCAAGGCAGCCTTGGTCATAAAGAACTGAGAGAAAATGTTGGTGCGGAAGGTCTTCTCCAGTTGTTGCTCGCTTATCTCTTCGAGATTCTCCACATAATATTGAACGGCTGCATTATTTACGAGGATGTCCAATTTGCCGAAAGCCTCGACGGTCTGCTGGACGGCATTTCTGCAAAACTCCTCGCTTCCAACGTCTCCAGAAATCAAAATGCAGCGCTTGCCTTCTTTTTCAACGAGATTCTTCGTTTCCTCGGCATCACCGTGCTCATCGAGATATAACACCGCCACATCCGCTCCCTCTCTTCCAAAAGCGATGGCTACGGCGCGTCCTATGCCGCTGTCGCCTCCTGTTATGATGGCGCTCTTCCCGGCGAGTTTTCCGCTGCCTATATGCCTTGGATCTTCAGCTTTCGGCTTCGGGGTCATCTCGGATTCAATGCCTGGCTGCCGTTCCTGGTGCTGAGGCGGTAGTTTTTGACTGTCTTGGGACTGACTGCTTGACATATTTATGTTCCTCTCTTTTAGGGAATGATTCTGTAATTATGTTAATGTCTTTAATATTATTTGTGAATATCGTTCTATAGGGCCTTGGCGGGTAGCCGCCATTCCAATAGAGACCATCATATAAAGCGGAACGCCTTCGAAATATCCAGAGCTGGCGCCGTTTATTTTGCTTGGAATGGTTCTTACATTTTTTCTAATTAGTCTTGGCTCGTGCTTGAGAGACGAGCTTTGTGTTCTTGTTTTTCCGAACTTGCATGAGGCAGCCTTGCTGCAGAATCAGACGAGTTGCGCCTGAGGAGCACATATTTTCCAGCCTTTCCCGCGCCCTCCGTTGTTGCTTTGATGTAAGCCGCCAATTGCATTGCCCTGGATGGAGGAGTCTTGGATGAGCATTTCTTTAAGGCCTGAGCACTTGAAGCGCTACAAGGATCTTGCGCTGCTTCTGGTCAAATATGGCAGGACCGATATCATGAGGCAGGTAGGATTGGATAAGATAATACGGGAAGGGGAGCAACTGTCGGAGCCGGGAGCCAGAAAAGCCGAAGACCTGCCGAACGATCTGGAGAGGCTGGGGCCTACCTATGTAAAGCTGGGGCAATTCCTTTCAACCCGCTCCGATTTGTTTCCCCCTCAGTATATGGATGCTCTGGCTCGCTTGCAGGACCGCGCTGAGCGGTTCTCTTACGAAATGGCGGAAGAAATCGTGACTTCCGAACTGGGCATTAGGATTTCCAGAGCGTTTGCAGAATTCGATCAAACGCCGATAGCCGCAGCCTCTCTAGCACAAGTGCATCGCGCCGTATTGCGAAATGGCAGACGCGTCGCCGTGAAGGTCCAGCGTCCAAACATCAGGAGACAGATCATTGAAGATCTGGATGCTTTCGAGGATGTGGCGGAATTCCTGGATAAGCATACAGAAGCCGGAAAGCGTTTCATGCTGCTCGCAACTTTGCAGGAATTCCGAAAGGCTCTTCTTCGTGAGCTGGACTTCAGGCAGGAAGCGCAAAATCTCAATATCCTTGGCAATAATCTGCGAGACTACGATTTGATTGTTGTGCCCTCTCCGGTCGAGGATTACACGACATCGAGAGTGCTCACCATGGATTACATCAGGGGGCGAAAAGTGACAAGCCTGGGCCCGCTGCATCATCTTGAGCTCAATGGGGCGCGACTGGCCGAGGAGCTTTTCAGAGCTTACCTGCAGCAAATCCTGATCGATGGATTCTACCATGCCGATCCTCATCCTGGAAACGTGTTTCTAACCGATGAAGGTCGTATTGCTCTGGTAGATCTTGGAATGGTGGCTCGGCTCTCTGATGGGATGCAGAGAAATCTTCTCCGCCTTCTTCTTGCGGTTGGCGAAGGAAGAAGCGAGGAGGCGGTCGAGTATGCAATAGAGATAGGCGACAAAACAGACTATTTTAATGAAAGAGCCTTTGCTCGCCAAGTCAACGAACTGGTGATGCGTTACAGGAGCGCGACAATAAAAGAGATAGAGGTTGGGCGGGTTATGCTCGAAGTGTTCAAAGTGGCGGGCGACAATGGCATTCGATTTCCCGGAGAGTTGGCGATGCTCGGAAAGAGCCTCCTCAATCTCGACAATATCGGTCGCACTTTGGATCCAACCTTCGATCCGAACGCCGCTATCAGACGGTATGCTTCGGAGCTTTTTAGAAAGAAGATAAGGAAAAGCGTTTCGACCGCCACTTTTTACGAAGTCTTGATGGATTCAAGGGAATTCCTCCAACTGCTTCCGAAGCGGTTGAACAAGCTCATGGGAGCGATTGCCGGAAACGAGCTTCTACTGCATGTGAACGCTATTGATGAAAAATATCTCATGACCGGTTTACAGAAGATCGCAAACCGCATGACTTTGGGAATGATCCTTGCCGCGCTTATTATAGGCGCGGCGCTGATGATGCGCGTCGAGACGCACTTCACCTTGTTCGGATATCCCGGAATCGCCATCCTTTTCTTTTTATTTGCGGCTTTTGGGGCGGTCGCCCTGGCTGTTTCAATCCTTTTCCACGACGAACGAGGGAAGAAGAAGGATGATCACCCAACGGTTTAACAAGAAGGGCTTTGAGAATATCGAGGAGGAGAAGGTTAAATGCCGCCTTCTCCTCCTGACGCATTTCCGTCTGGCGGCGCTTAAAAGAGCAAGCTTCTGCGTTTCTTGCTCAGTTCGGCTGTTGCCAGTTCGAATGGGCGGGTGAGGCAAATCTTCATACGCCTTGATTAATGGGAGGATTCATGATGCTCAGAAGCTGCGCCTTGCATGCTTTGACCTGCCGATTCCACATTTTCGCCTAGCCTGTGCAGCATATCCCTCGCTTCCTGCTCACCCCGATCGGCAGCTTCCCTTAGCTTGCTAACCGTCTGGTCGTAGAGATTGGCGCCCTCACCCTGCTGTTCGCCGCCTTGGCCGCGCATTTCTTTGAATGTCTCAACGCCGACGTCTTTGATCTTGCGCACGGCGTCGGTCACAAGGGATGTGGCTGTGTCGCCGGTTTGCCGCAGGGCATCGGTCAACATATCGACAGCGCTTCTGAGCTCGCCAAGCCTGATGTTGAGGTCAACGCCCAAGCCAAGTCCAAGGCCGCCACCGCCAGTTGTTTGCTTCTCTTCACCGCCATGAGTCGTTTCGTGTTTTTCCATAGTCATATTCCTCCCTCTGCATAACGCAGAGCATCAGTAAACGTAGATCGACTTCGAACCCCTTACTGACATCTTGTGTGACGTTTTGTTTGGGAATAAAATCTAAAAATCTTTATTTTCTCCCGTATAAATATACGGAATAAAATGGTTTATAAGAATTAGATATGCATGGGGGGCATGAATGTCAATTGGCAATAATCGGCTCTGGCTGCGACATGCCCGGATAAGGGCGCATTCCAGGAAAACCGGCCTTGAGAGGTTGACAGACAGGGCCTTTGGATTGAAGCTTGTCTATTTGGACTATCTCAGGAGCCTTTATAAAAGTCATCTCACTAACTACGAAAGATATAGAAAGCTTATGTAGTATTCAGAGCTATATTTCGCATGATCCATGAGATGGTCCGATCTCTTGTTGCTTCCAAGGCTACTTCGGCAAAGAGTTAGAAAAGATGAATAATGGTTGAAACAAACCGCGCGCAATCAGACGGGCTCTATCTTTTTGATTTTGCCTTCTTGGCGGTTTCTTTTCTATTGCGGCCCTCCTTGGCGGAGGATTTTTGAACTACTTTTGCCGCAGTCGCTTTTTCGGCTGCAGGCTTGGATTTGGGCGCCTTCGCGCTTTTGACGGTGCTGTCGGTTTTGGAGCTTTTGACAGAGGCTTTTGGAGAGGCAGGCTTTTCCCTGGCTACGGCAGGAGTGGAGCCTTCTTCCTTGCTTCGTTCTTGGTAAGAGCTGGATTCCGCCTTGGCTGGTTTGGCGCTGTCGATGCTCTTTTCGAAATCTTTGCCCCTTCCTTGCGGAACCTTTATCTGATGGGTCCCCGCGGGAATTTCCTCGCCACGGAATACGGGGTTGAGCCTTTTTAGCTCTCGATACGAGGCGCCTGCCGCTTGCGCTGCATCCTGTATTGGTAGTGGGCATGTAAGGGATACATTCACCATGTCTACTTTGAATTCGGGGTACCCCTGTCCTTCAGGCAAATTGTATCCGTATCTGATGGGGTTCCCCAAAACCTCCTTGATTGCAAGAATGCGCAAAATGTATCGTTCAGTTTCGGTCGGAAGCTTCAGCTTATAATAGTCGCTCGTGCCTTGCAGCCTGCATTGCTCTAATATGCGCTTATCGCCGCAATTGTAGGTTGCGATGGAGAGGGTCCAATTTCTGTAACGTTTGTAGAGGTCGTTCATATAGCGGAAGGCGCATTCCGTGGCGAGCTCAAAATCATATCGCTCATCGCACGTTCCTCGCTGGTTGAGGCCGTAAGCAGATCCAGTGCTTGGCATGAATTGCCATGGACCGGCGGCTCCTTTGGGAGAGCAGGCATTTGGAAGCAGATCGCTCTCGGCTATGGCTACGTATTTGAGGTCATCGGGGAGATTGTGGCTGCGCAGCCGTTCCTCTATCCATGGAAAATACCGCTCCATCCGTTTGAGCCAGAGGTAGACTTGCGCATGGTTGTAGACTATTACGGTGAACTCTCGATCGAAACGCTCCAGCACTTCTTGATCGTTGAGAGGAACCGGTTCGCCGCAAAAATCCAATGTTGCAGGGGGAGGATAGTAGGGTACGGCCATAACTTTGACGGCAGGCTTGGGCGAGGTTGCGTTGGAGGAATGGGATGAGCTTGTAGCTTTGGCAACCTGTGAGTCCGCAGACTTGGCGCCGTTGGATGTGTCGGTAGCACAGCTGCAGCAAATCGTGATTAGAAAAATCCCGGTCAAAACCAGGCGCATCGTGTTAAAGCGGATGTTTGTAGACATGTAATCCCCCCGTTGCCACATTGCTCGATCATACATCGGACTGCTGATATCGGCGCCTTGGCGAGCGCGAACAAAAGCAAGATCTGTTCTAAGCTCGTCAATTTTTATGACGAGTGATGCGCATTGAGCGCCTGAAGCAAGAAGAAGCCAGGCGCAACGTCAGAAAACCATACACATGCAAGCGCGCTGCACTTATCGCGCGAAGCGTCGCTGCATCACGAATCAGAGCGGGTTTAACTGTCCGGAATCTACATTAGTCTTCTTCTACTGTCTATCCAAAAGAAATGAGCCATGAGGCTCCGGATTTAGAAGCTTGTAATGTGCGTGGGTTTTATGGTCTGGATAGCTTGACGGAGGACTCAGCATAATGCCGCCGGAAGGAGCGGCTGCCAAAGAGCTTGCAGGCAGTTAATAGGGATGTCGGGGATTATATACTGCGAACGGGTTAAAATCGGACTTCGAATGAGGCTCCTCTCCGTCATTCCCGCATGCGGGAATGACGATAAGGGAGCATTTGATCTTGGAGGAAGTCCAAGACTAAGTCGTTTTGAGCATATGTCGAAGCTCGGAATTACAGAATACAGGGGAGGTGTGTGGCATGAACGATCTCGTTGTTGGCTGTCTGCAGCTCGAAGTTTCTCCAGGAGCAGTCGCCCAGAGTCTCAAGGGAGCGGAAAGGGGGGTGGCCGATCTTGCAAGAAGGGGATGTCGCCTTGTAGTGCTGCCGGAAATGTGGTCCTGCGGGTTTGCCTATGGGAAGCTTAAGGAAATGGCGGAAGAGACTCCCTTCGTGATTGATGCTCTCAGGGAATGGAGCGTCCGTCATGGATTGACTCTGGTGGGAAGCCTTCCTGAAGCAGAGGACGAGACGGTATTCAATGTTGCGTTTGTAATCGATTCTGACGGAGAGATTAAGGGAAGATATCGCAAGATCCATCTATTCACTCTTCATGGAGAGCACCATCATTTTGGCCGCGGGACTGCGCCAATGACTTGTTCAACCAGCGTGGGCAAATTGGGGATAATGATATGCTACGATCTTCGTTTTCCAGAATTGGCCAGACGATTGGCTCTTGACGGAGCCGAGATTCTTTGCGTTTCGGCTCTATGGCCGTCGACGCGAGTGGAGCATTGGTCCTTGCTTCTTCGTAGCAGAGCGCTCGAAAACCAGTTATTTGTCGTGGGCTGTAATGGATGCGGCTATGACAATCAAATTCGTTACGGCGGGTCTTCTGCAGTTATTTCACCTACGGGAAAGGTTTTGATTGAGGCTGGAGATCGTGGCGAGCTCATTTCGGCCACCTTGTTCCCAGCAGAGATGGCTGAATTCCGTAGCCTCATTCCCTGCTTCCAGGATCGCCTTCCCGGGGCGTATGGTCAATTCTGATTCCTGCAAGGAATAGAAATGTTCCGATTGCTGCAGACGTGAGGTTGGTTGAGCGCAATTTGCTAGAAAAGCGATCTGCTTGATGGCTCCAGACTGGATGGCGGGCGACGCCTCCCAGCCTGGAAGCTCATTTCCTCGATCGGCTGCCGATCGCGTTTCTTCGTTCTCATTCTCAGCAGCGCATCTTTGGCTGTGAAAATTTAGTTGCCAACGGCCGCTGTAAGTTTGTCCCAGATCCTTTTTGGAATCGGATAAGCATCTTTGGCAAGATAGAGGTTGAGAATCTTCGGGTTGAACTCTATGGTCTTGGCTACTTCTGCTACGCTGATTCCCTTTTGCTCCATTTTTTCGACTAATGCGGCTTTCTCTTGTTCCATGCCCATCTCTCCTGTTCCTGGTCTATTGGTTTAGAAAAGCAGTCCTTGTATTACATAACATCCGGCCTAAATTGCAATCTTTTTCATTTAGACGGGGAAATACGCTTTGAGCATTATAGCGCCTAAAAACACAAAAAGCCATAAGGCTTTGAACCTTATGGCTTTTTGTATAGAAAAGGTATTTCTCAGAATAGGAAGAGTCACTTTGAGATTGGAAGCTCAGCCATCAATAAGCAGATGAACATCGAAATTCAACACAACCATTCAGCAGATAACGAACATCAACATCGAACTTCAGCTGGAACCGCAACAATTAAGAGCTTGAACAACAATCCGGAATAGAGCATGCGAGCATCAACTTGAGCTAGTAACCAACCGGAACCGCAACTTTGAGAAAGAACGTGAAAAGCCGTAAGAAAACAACGTCAACTTTGAGTTTCAGAATTCTGAGAGCAACCTGAAAAACGGAGGCGCAGGCACATCTTTCAAACGCAACTCCCTGCTTCGAACTACATTTTTAAACGATACTCTCTCTTCAGAACGCGCGGAGAACAAAGCATTTTCAAGATCCACAAGATCAAAGGGCTTCCGCAGGAACGATCGAACATTCGCTTGAGTCATCTCATCAACAGCAGCATGCAAATCAAATTCAGAAATCACAATCGCAGCAAGATCAGGAGCAATTCGCTTCAGTTTCCTCAGGAGATCGATTCCATTAGCATCGGGAAGATGATATTCAGCAAGAACAATGGGAAAGTCAAATTTCTCCGCCAGAGCAAGCGCCTCACGAGCAGTAGCGCAACTGACATAGGCACACCCGGCCCGTTCCAAAAATTTTTCCAAAGAGCGTCGCAATGGAGCTTCATCTTCAACAAGCAGCACTCGATTTTCCACTTCCACAGTTAGCCTCCGATCCTATTATGAAGCAATTCGTATGCCAGAATGAAGAACCATCGCGAGATGGTCTAATTAAAAGGATATACGGAGGGCGCGTCCATGGAGGCTGTGAATATTGAGTGAGTAATATTCATCACTCATGGGACTGAAGATGTCGATAAGGTGATGTTGCTATAATTAAAAATAATTAAAATCAATATATTGGGATTTGTGTGAAGTATATTGTTTAAAAAAATGGAAAATGAGCGTATTTCTTCAATCGGCAAAGCCCAGCTTCTTCAATCGATACACAAGAAGGTGTCTGGGCATTCTGAGGAAACGGGCTGTTTTGGATTTGTTCCGCCTGCATTTCTCGTAAGCCTGACGAATGATGTCTTTTTCAATCTCCTCCAAAGCAATGCCTTCTTCAGGCAGGTTGATGCATAACTGCTCATTGCCGCCCGCCATAGTCAATGCAGCGGGTTCTTTAGAGCCCAAAAAGCTCAGATGCCTTCCGAGAATGGTCTCGTCATTTTCCAACAGAACGACTCTTTCTATGGCGTTCCTCAACTCGCGCACGTTGCCGGGCCATGAGTGGTTGAGCAAGATTTGTTGAGCTTCGGGATTGAAAGAACGAAAATGTTTTCCATATTTGTCATTGAAGGAGTCGACGAAATATTGCGCCAAAGGGAGTATGTCTTCTTGACGCTGGCGAAGCGGGGGGAGATCGATCCGAATGGTTGCAAGGCGGAAGAAAAGATCTTTCCTGAATTTCCCCTTCTCCGAAGACTTCCAAAGGTCTTCATTGCAGGCGGAGACGATCCGGATGTCCACTTTTTTCGTTCGGGTTCCTCCTACGGGAAAAAACTCCTTTTCTTCCAAAACCCTGAGCAGCTTGGCCTGAATTTCCGGATGGAGCTCGACCACTTCATCGAGAAACAGCGTCCCGCCATGCGCAATTTGCAAGAGACCTTCCTTGCCCTCTGATCTTGCTCCCGTAAAGGCTCCTTTTTCGTAACCAAAGAGCTCGCTTTCGATGATCTCGGAGCCAAAAGCCGCACAGTTCAAAGCCACAAAGGGGTAGGCTGCTCGGGGGCTCTTAGCGTGTATAAGCCGGGCGAACAGCTCTTTGCCGGCCCCGCTTTCCCCCTGGATGAGAACGCCGGCATCGTGACTTTGGGCGCTTTTCACCGCCAGTACTTGTGCGTCGATGAACTGCTGGTTGATTCCAATGAGGCGGTCCACGCCTTGAAGTCTTTGCACCTCCTGGCGCAGCCTGTCCACTTCGTTTTTGAGTCCGGCATGTTCCAAAGCATTTTGCACCGTGAGCTCGAATTCATCGAGATCGACGGGTTTGACCAGATAGTCGAAAGCGCCACGCTTGATGGCTGTGACAATATCTTTTACCTGCTCGTAAGCGGTTATCATCACAACCGTAGGTGAAGGGCGAAGCTCTTTAAAGCTGGGAAGAATTTCCAGGCCGTTTGCATCCGGAAGGCCGATGTCGAGGAGAACAAGATCCGGCTCTTCGTCTCGGGCGCGCTGCAAACCAAGGTTGCCCGTTTCCGCCTCCAAAACGATATAGCGTTTATCAAGCAATCGACGCATCGCAGAACGGAAAGGCGTCTCGTCATCTACAATCAAAATTTTCTGTTTTTCACGCATTGCAGTGCTTTCAGCGCTGGGCCATCACAAAAAAGAAGGCGATAAATCGCCTTGTCAGTCTTTGCCGCCGACCGGGAATGTAGCATAATTAAAACAAAAGGTCATTTTTCATATTACCGCGGGCAGGGCTATCTTGTTCTGTGATGATTGAACAATCGTAACGCCCGGTTAGCCTC
>CAZOEL010000050.1:0-51147 GCA_964578835.1 uncultured Syntrophobacteraceae bacterium
CCCTCAGGGAGAGGGTCGGGGTGAGGGAAAATCAGGCTCACAAAGATCTCGATCTTCCCTCAACTTGCCCTCTCCCTCAGGGAGATATTAGGATGAGGGGAGATCCTCTTTTAAAAGAATACTTCCCTCACCCCGACCCTCTCCCTGAGGGAAAGGGGGCCTGCCCCATAAGCGCTAACTTGTTTGGGCAGAGGTCATTTTGGAGCACAAATCACATTCAAAAATGCTGCGAAAACCTCATTTTTGCGTGTTTTTGCATCCAAAATGGCCTGTGAGAAGCCTTTGAGAGCAACAAGTTAGCGCTTATGGGGGCCTGCCCCCACCGAAAGAAACGATGTTGACGGGCCACTAGCGCTTAGCTGTCCAACGAGGACAAAGTATAACCTCGGGATCGAAGAAAAATAAGGTCTGAAAAATTTAATGCGAGGTCTGCAGTTAATTCCGGTCCTTATCCTGAATGCTCATTTGCTTGTGCAGGCGTGCGGCCATCCATGCGAGCAGGAGCACACCGGCAAGCAGCGTGAGCCACAGGACCCACTGTTTCCATGGAATGGGAGGCGGAGGCGGGCGGAGCTTCGATTCGCCGCCCAGAATCATCGGCGATCCGGCGCGTGCGGGCTCAATGACGAGCCTGTCTTTATGGCGGACTGCAAAACGGTTGAGCAGGTCGCGGTTTTGCAAGCTTGCGGCGCCTGCTCGGCCGCTCCCGTACGCCAGCCGGAAAGGTCCCTCGCCCTGAGCCACAAAGATGATCTGCTGCGGAATCCATCCCAAAAGGAGCTCCGGCGCGCTTTCCCCCATGCCCCAACTGTTTCGCTCAACCTTGAGCATCCAGAAGCGGTCCGGAGTCGACGCCGCAAGGACGATATCGGGGCTCGCAAAATCTTCTCCGCCAATGCGCAGGTTGTATACGGTCTCAGAGCTTCTCAGGCGCCACTCCGTTTTTTCGTTCGGTCTGGAGTGAATGGCGATAGAAACGAGCATGTTCTTGCGCGGAAGTCTCACCTGAAGCCTGTCAAAGGGCATGTGGCCCAAGGCGTCGAAATAGTACTCGCCCGGGCGGTCCTCTTTTGGCGCGGCGCCGACAGTCGTCCACTGCCGGGGCTGTTCGGGAGCCTCCTCCATCAGGCGGGCCGTCGCAGCCGTGAGCCTGACCTCCTCGCGCGTCTGAGGCCACTGGATGCGGAGATAGCGAGAGTGAGCATTCCTGAGGGCGATGCGGCGCTGAACAAGGCTGTGATCGCCGTAGTGGAGGCTTGCTATGGTTGCGTTCTTCACCAGCGTGGACCAATGATCCAGATCATCGCTTACATCAATGGAGACTTTTCCGACAAATCCATCGGGGGCGGGGTCCCACTCGAGCTCGAGGGCTTGGATCGGTTGCTTGAGAGCGCTCGCATCGAGAAGATAGGCCTCAATCTTTCTTTCGGGCTCCGCCGTCGTTTCGTCCGGGTTTACAGCGATTATGGCGCCTGCGCTGTCTCTTCTGATCTGGAGCGAAAGAGCGTCGGCCTTTCTATTTGGCTCGGCCTGCAACGGGAAGATCGGCAGAGACGCGGTGGGTGAGGGAGCAGCAGCTTCAGCAGCAGGATTTCTCAGCGCAAAAGGAGTTATCTCTCCATGGCTGTTGAACATAGCCGCATCTCCTAGATCCGGCCGGGTGACTCCACGGTAGAAATCAACCGGAAGAGTAATTTCATAAATAGCCCCGTCGCTTCCCACGTCCACAGGAATGGCGTAGGCGAAATCATCGGGCGCAGGCGGCTTTTCAGCCCCTGAGGCCGATGCGCACAAAAAGAGCATCAAGACGCAAGCCAACAAATATTTGGGCTTCATTTCGCGGTTGCCTCCTCTTTTCCCGCCGGCGGAACGGGTGAAAGATAACCGATGATGAGAAGAAGAACGCCCACGCCCAGAAAAGAAATGATGCGCTCGACCGTCCCGCTTTTCGATAAATCAATGAGAAAGAGCTTCAAGACAACCACCGCCATGAGGCATGAGCCGGCAAACCATGGCGCGCGCATTTTCTTTCGGGCTGAAAAGACCATGACGCAAAGAGCGGTGAGGCTCCAGAAGATGGATAAAGATGTTTGCAGAATCACGGACTGAAACATCGGGCGAAAGGAGTAAGAGCCGACTCCTCCCCAGTAATAGACGGTGCGCGCCAGAATGCCGTTCAACCACCAGAAGATGGAGCCGCTGAAAAGAAGCGCAGCCGAATGCGTTGGAAGACCCGCCAGGAAGCTCGAAACCGCATTGTCGCTCATGGAGCGAAGCTCAACGAACCAGAAGAGCAAGGAAACGAAAACGAAGCCCACGGCAATGTCGAGTGGATTGATAATAGGAAGATAAGGTAGGGGCCATGGATCTCCGCGATTGTAAAGGCCTACTCCAAGAGCCCAAGCCCAGGCGCTGAAAGCTATGGGACCGGCGCCTTCCGTAAGGTAGGTCGTGAGCCATTTCCTCACGGGCCATTCGATCGATGCGCCTCGAATCGCAATCATAAATACCAGGAGGGCTGGCGCAAATCCCCATGCGATGAGAGACCACGCTCCCGCATGTCCGATCCAATGCCTCGCCTGCCAGTTGAGCTCCCAGGCCGCTATTATCGCGATGAGCCACAAGGCCCCCATGTGACAGAGCTTTAGAAAAATCTCGTGGCGGCCTTCATGCCGGTACAGGATGAAATAGAGGAGAGCCAAAGCGACCGGCCATGCGACAATTCCCGCCTGCCCAAAGGGATGCCCATCCGCCTGCCCGGCTGCAGTAACCCACAGGGCCGGCAAGAGAGCCGGAAGAAGGCCCAGGGAGGGAACGGATAGAAAAGGCCATGTCAGGCGTCTTTCCATTTCATCCCATAAAAGGCTGGATAAGGCGAGAAACAGCACTGCGGCGCCCATCCGAAAGCTTGCGGGCGCATATAGATCTATCTCATTCAGGCAAGCGCCGTACCACCAGAGAAGGCCCCATGCGCCGGCAATGATCCCCGCTTTGCTCTCCCAGTCTCTAACACGCTCCTGATGTCGATAGAGGTAAAAAGCGGAAAAAAGACCTGCAAAGCTAACGGCCAAGCAGCCCAAAAAATGGCCGTTCAAGATAGCCCAATCTGCTTTTGTGCCAGCCATATCGTTTAGAAAGGCAACCCCCGCGGCAGCCTGTAAGGCCATGCCGCTGATTCTGGCCTTGAGCCGCTCCTGGCGCACGCCGACCCAGACCAGCGCAGCGCCTTCCATGGCCCACGCCGCGGCGGTCCACCGGTTATCGAGGGCGAGGGGAATGGTGAGTGTCCCGAAGGCCGCTCCAATGGCGAGAAACGCCTCGGTGAGGGCTCTCATCGATTGGCTGCCCTTCAAGAAAAGCGCCCAGGCGACGCCGAGATAGAAAAGGCCCAGAGTGAAAGCGCTCCAGGCCATGCCGTATGCATAGGGCTGGACCAGCACCGACTGAAGGCCGAAGGAAATGATCGGAACGCCGAAAACTATCGTTCCGTCAATGTATCCTTTGAGCTGCGGAGGCTGTTTCATGGCGAAAAGAATGGCTATGCCGACGTAGAATAGAAAGAAGAGTATGAGAAACGGCTCGGTTGTGGCGAAGTGGTCCGAACGATAGGAAAAGGCGCCCCAGGTCGAGGCGAGTGAAAAGGTGAAGACAAAGCCTATGAGGTTGAGGATTCTCCAGGCTTTGAACCAGGCTATCCCAAGGATGCAGGAGTTGAGCAGCGCGAAATAGCTGAAAAGAAGAACGTGGCTGCCGCTTCCGGTCGAGGTTAGCACCGGCGCAAGAAAGCCGCCCGCAATGCCAAGGACCGCCAGAGCCAGGGAATCCTGCCATACAGCCAGAGCAGCGGAGAAAACGCCCATGGCCGCCAGGAAAAAGAAGGCCAGAGGCGCCGGAATCATGCCGTAGAGCCGCATCGCCCCAAAGATTGTCAGGTAGAGAACGCCGACGCCGCCTCCTTGAAGCACGAGCGCGTAAGCTCTCCTCCGCTCGCGAAGGCGCCAGCCGAAAACAAGCAGAGCCATTCCTCCAAGGGCGACCCCAATGAGCCTGAGCTCGATCGGAAGCCGGTTGCGCTCAGCCGCATACCGGAGCAGGAAGGCAACTCCTATAAAGAGTAGTATGACGCCGACTTTGACGAGCAGGTTGCCCGATGTCAGGTAATTCTCGACGAGGCTCCGGATTGAAAAGGAAGGTATCCAGGCTTCGGGACTGGGAGGCTGCGTCGTTTTAGAATCTGAATCCGCATAAGTGAGGCGGGCTGGCTGCTCCGGCTGCTCACGGCCGGCTTGAAGATCTTGTGATGCCTCAAAGGAAGGCTCAAAGACCGCAGGTTCGGACAGACCCTCCCGCTCCCGCCCCAAAGGGAGTCCCAAAACCGGTTCTGTGTCAGGCTTGGCCGTAGCTGCTTCGGGCTCGACTTCGGCCTTGCTGCCCTCAGGCGCTGTAGCCGGCCCTCGGGACAGTCTGCGGCGCAGTTCGACGACCTCGGTTTCGAGGCCTCCCACCCGTTGGTTCAATTTCATTACGGTGGCGAGCAGGTAGCCCAGCCCCCCGCCCAAAAGCCCGCCTCCAAGTTCCAGCGAAGCCGCGCCAACCGCGAAGCCGATAAGGATCAGCAGAATCGTCATGATTCATCCTTCGTCCTCATCGTTTCATCCTAATGAGAACTGCCCGGAAAGTGTTAAACGCTAACGACTGGACGACAAAACCTTCTTCAGCTCCCTTCGCAAGGGCTCAGGCCCGAACCCCGCGCTAAATGCCTTTGAGCTGTCCAAAGACACATCCCGCGGCCTCGGCGCCGCCATGGGAACATCCTCTTGACTGCACGGCGTCAGGTTCGCTTCTTCCACTCCAAGAGCATCGGCGAGAAGCCGACCGAAGCCGTAGCGCGACACCCGCTCCAATCCGCCAAGGTGAATTGTTCCGTTTATTTTTTCCAAAGCCATGAGAATTCCTTCAGCGGCGGTTGCTCCGCTTACCGGCGTCCTGAATTCATCGGTAAAAAGCTTCAGCTCGCGTCCTTCTTTCAACGCTTCTATCATGGGCTGGATGAAGCTTTGCGCCGCCGGTCCAGGATTTCCGAACATGAGCGGCATCCGGCAGATGACAAGATCCCGGCATCTCTCCGCCATTCCCCGTTCCGCCATGACCTTTTGCTCGCCATACACGCTAACCGGGCTGACTTCGTCAAGCTCCGCGTAAGGCGGGTTCAGTCCATCGAAAACAAGATCGGAAGAAGTGAACGCGCACTTGACGGATAGCTCGGCGCAAAGAGATGCAATATTTAGGGAAGCGTCCACGTTGATCTTTCGGGAGTCGGCTTTGTTGATCTGGCAGTAATTCGGGTTTGTCGCCGCTGCAGTGTGGATGACGGCGTCTGGGCGAAGATCGTATAAAAGAGTCTTCAAATGCTCGAAATCGGTCAAATCGGCTTCGATCGTGGAAGCGCCGGGAATTTCGACCGGATGCGCAAAAAACACCCCGAATACTTTCCAATCCCTCATGGCGAGTCGGCAAAGATTCCATCCCAGGAAGCCGCTTGCCCCTGTAATAAGTAATTTTTTCATTATCGGCCTCTTCTCCCCATTTTCACAATGGCTCTCCGGAACGGGCGGGTTTAAAAGTTCTTTGTTCGTCCGAGCTTCGCATAATATAAAAGAATTGCGGTTGATGGACCAGCGTTCTGTTGTTACCTTGGACTGAACGCTGAAGGGGCCGACTTGTCCCTGTTTATTTTTTCCAGGAGCTCACCATGATTTCCTTCTCAACCAATGAAGCATTTTTCGCGTCTCTCATTGTCATCGGGTTGATCTGCATACTATTCGTCATGCTTCAGAAGCCGCAAGAGGAGAGCCCCCGATCCGGGCGGGACCGACGCAGCGTCGATTTTCAGCCGCCGGTCGACGTCATAGGAGAGGTCTCCTTGCTTGAAAGAAAAGTCGAGCAACCGGAAGCTACAGTGGAGCCTTGTCTCCTCGAAAAGCTGCAGGAGCAGCCCGACGAGCAGAAGCTGAAAGACGCCAGCCCGGCTCCAGGGCCGGTGCGGGACCATGTGGCGAAGAAGGCTGCCGTATCGAAGGGTAAAAGCAATGAAATGACCGCACTCGATTGGTGGGTTTCGGAACAATTGGAGCTTCCGGAGCAGAATAAAGGCGGAAAATAGCGGGAAGTAATCAAAGACTCTTTGGGAGAGCGCGCATGACCGATCAGATATACCATTTGTTGAATCGAATGGGCTACGATCATCCGATTCACCCGCCCCTCACGCATATGCTCATTGGTCTTGTTGTCGGAGCCTTCATATTCAACATTATTTCCATTCTCTTCAAGCGCCCTTCGCTGGAGCAGACAGCCAGGCATTGTATTTTTCTAGCTTACCTTTTTCTCTTTCCGATGGCCTTATTGGGATATTTGGACTGGCAGCACTATTTTGCAGGGGCATGGCTCCATCCCATAAAAATAAAGCTGACGCTCACGGCCGTATTCTTTATTCTCAGCTCCCTTGCAATTCTTTTGAGCTGGAAGTTCCCCAGGAGTAAGGCCAATCTTGCTCTCTACAGTCTTTGCTTCTTGACGTTGACCGGCCTTGGGTACTATGGAGGGGACCTGGCATTCGGATGCAGAAGCCCTACAGCTCCGGAAGAATACGGGGTTGGCGCGAAGATTTTCAGCACGGAATGCAGCAGCTGCCATCCGCAGGGGGGAAACATCATTACTCCCAACATGCCTCTGCGAGGCGCTCCACAGCTCGCAAATTACGAAGCCTTTGTCGCCTTTCTGCGCAATCCCGCGCTGCCGGATGGCTCAAAAGGCGTCATGCCGAATTTTCCGCCCGAAAAGATATCCGACCAAGAGCAAAAGGATCTCTACGAATACATCATGAACGTGCTTGAGAATCCAAGAAAACATTGAAATTTCAGGCGGACTTTTATGGAAGATCTATACTCGGGAAGCAGTTCGACCATGAAAGAGGAAATCCTTCGGAATGAGATGGGGCGCGAAGGGAAATACAGACTTCACGAACGCGACGCTCTGCGAGCTGTCTTCTAGCCTTGTTCGTGAAGTCTGGACTGCTCCAATTTTATTTTGAACCGAATATGTATTCCGCCAGCGCTTTTTTCTCATCATCGGGAAGAGCGCCGATCTTCCCCATCTGCCCCTTCATCATCATGGGCAGTTCGTCTTCGATCACCGGCTTGTTCTCTCCCCTGAAGAACTTCACCAGGTTGTCCTGGCTTTTATACTTTGTCGATATCGTTGAAAGAGATACTCCCGTGGCTTTTTTTTCCGGTTTGTGGCAGGAGCCGCACCCCAGGGACTGGAAGATTTCTTCGCCCGTTGCAGCGGAAGCTTGATGGAAAGATATTAATGACGAGGTAAAAACAAAGAGACAGGCTAGAATGAAGACAAATCTGCGCATGTAGGCCCTCCTTATTATGGGTTAGATACGGGACACGCCCGCCTTTTTATTAGCGAGCCGTTCTTGAAAGAAACGCCGGCAGCACGTTCATGCCGCCATTCAAGAAATGCTAAGCCCAGCAACAACCTCTGTCAACCGACCAAGGCTCGTCGTGACAGGCAGCACAACCGCCATAAGAAGAAGCCGTGAGAAGCGGCGCAAAACCAATCGAAGGCGATCGCTCGTTTCTCTCAGTAAAACACGGCCAGCCAGATGGTTTTGCGACCGGGATCCGTCCATTCCACGCGATGCCTGACATGCGCTGGAATATCGACCCAATCGCCGGGCTTCAAAAGCGTGAGATCCTCTACGCCCTCAAACCTTAAGGCTGCGCTACCTTCGAGGATGAGCACAAATTCCGCCTCCGCTTGGTCATACCAAAATCCATCCGGCGAACAGTGAGAGTCGGAAACGATCCTTTCTATTCTCACTCGTGACGCGCCGACCAAGACTTCAGTCAATTCCTCCGGGAAATGTACAGGGATATCGGTGTAGATATTCCCACTCTTCATTTTTCCCCTTTATCGGTGAGAGGTCCCGCCCATAGACAAGTCACCATCCATGAGAGCGATGATCAGGCTCGGCCATGGATTTACCCGACAAAACCTTTGTCGGCAAACACACTCAGTGTGACGGAACATATGCCGGGGTAAGGCAGCTCACAACAAATAACCTACCACAATTAGTTCAGAAACACCCACCGTCATTCCGGCAGTCTTCAAGCCGGAATCCCGTTTTTTCGCGGGGCTGGATTCCGGCCAAAACCATGCCGGAATGACAGAACCCCTCTTCCTGGTAGGTTATTTGTTGTGAGTTGCCTAAGTGAAAAGCCTTTGGCCCAGTGGGTGGAGCGAAAGCCGAACAAGCGCACGGTAGACGCTTCAACGTGAGTTTAACAACTCTTACATTTGCCGATTGTATCCAAGGCCCCCCGTTGACTGAACCGACATACTGCGATATCCCGCTATGCGATGAACGCGCTTTTTAGGCGCGGGTCTTCGTCAAGGATCTCCTCAACTTCAGGCGCGCAATCCCGATGGGAGAGGATCGTGTAGAAGTCCCGCTTGAGGGTGGGCGCCATACGTACGGCTTCTATCCATTCGCGCCGACTGAAGGGGTCGGCAATGACCCCCTTCCAAAAACCGGTGGCGTCAAACACAGAAGCGATGCGCTCAGTGGACTGGCCCTGGAGCCGGCTGACGATGTAGGTGGCCAGCCCAACCTGAAGGCCGTGCAACCTCGGCCGGGACGACACCATGTCCAGAGCGTGGGAGATCAGGTGCTCACTTCCGCTGGCGGGTCTCGAGGAGCCGCATATCTCCATAGCGATGCCGTTCAGCATCAGAGCGGTCGCCAGAAGGCGGGCGCCGTCAAGGGTTCGGTTGGGATCGGCCATGAATTGGTGCACAGTGGCGTCGGAAAGCAGGGCGGCAAAGTCATTGACCGGGGTTCCGACTGCATGGAAAGCAAGCTTCCAATCGAAGATAGCCGTTAATTTGGCGAGAAGGTCGCCAACGCCTGACCACCAGAGAGGGTCCGGCGCCTTTATGCAGACATCCGTGTCCACAACAACGGCAAACGGCATGGCGCTGCGCAGCGACCGCCTGCGCCCGGAAATGTTCAGGCTCACCCCTGGACTTGCAAAGCCATCGTTGGAAAGCGAAGTCGGCATCGCGTAATAGGGCTGGTCACTGAGAAAGGCTACGTACTTGGCTGTATCCAGAGCTTGGCCGCCGCCTAGCCCCACAAACGCATCGCATCGACCCCACAGTTCGGCGAATAGCTCGCTGGCCCGCTCAAAGCTCGACCCGGCAATGGATCTCGCCTGAACACTTTCGATGTTGTTTCCGGCAAAGCTCTCTTCTACCCGTTTGAGAAGGTCTGGAACAATCCCCTCGCTGAACAGAATCGCAACTTTAGTGTGGCCAAAGCGCTTCAGATAGATTCCGATACGGTCGAGCGCCCCTGGCTTGATGCGCACCAAGGAAGGAATAGTGATCTGCGTTGGCTGAATCATGTCATTCCAATCTTTGTGAGGTATGCTGCGATATCTGACCACTGTTCAAAGGCAATGAACCCGAGGCCTCTGCTCGTCGCCACTTCAGCCAGAGCATTCTTGGCAAAGCGAAGGTGAGCAGGCGCCAGGGCCGCCGCCTCGATGTCCGGATAACCGTCTCCAGCGTAGGCAACATGCCGGTGGTTCATTTGTGCGTCTCGAACCACGGCGGACTTGTCAATGCCCAAAGATTTGGAAAAATATTTCCCCTCCTCCGGTTGGGTCATCAGCAGCCCCTTGCCCGGAACGAAACGGCCGGGATTGGCGAAAACCGGCAGGGAAATTCCGTAATCTCCCAAAAGCTTGTTAATATACCAGTCGCAGCCCGCCGAGGTGACCACAACTTCCCAGCCGGCATCGTGTAAGGCTGAAACGGCTTGCGGCAGCTGCGGATCGAGCTCCATCGCTCTGACGATCTCAAGCACCTGCGACTCCTCGGCGCGTATGGACGCAAAAATCGCCCTCAGCGCCTCAAAATGGCTCATCCGGCCTGAGCGATACTCCTGCCAGAAGTCGGGCGTGTCACTCGGAAGCAGCCGCTCCCGCACGAGGCGATAGAAATCATGGCGCGTCATCGTCCCGTCGAAGTCTGAGACCAGGACCGCTTCAAACTTTGGATGGGTCTTCATGTGTCGAGGCTTCCTTTCAGATCTTTTGGGGGAACCGAATCATCTCAGTCCTTCTTGTTACTATATCCGGACAGGCGACGCTCTGAGAAAGGACCGGCGTAGACCTTCTCGCTCGGTGTTCAAGGTTTCTGGTTTGAGGTTTTTCTACCCCGAAGGGGTTTCATAAATCAGCCCGGGGTAAGCGTGAGCGCCACCCCGGGAATAATGTCGGGCAAGGTTCTATTCCCTGAAAGGGATACATAAAGATCAGCACATCTTTATGTATCCCTTTCAGGGAATGATTACTTCTTCTGCCGCATACCCGGGGTGATTACCCCGGGCTGATTCATGAAACCCCTTCGGGGTAGAAAAACCTCAGAGCAAAAAACTTGAATATCGAGCTCTCGAGCATTTGGATGGTGCGCTCATATTCCGTTTCTACAAGGCTCATAAGGCGATCGCGAATTGCAGTAATCCAAGCCAGGGCGGCATAGATGCGCATGACCTCCGGATGTGCGGATACGTAGAGAGCGCGCAACAAGGAGAGGTGGGCAAGGGGCTCGGATCTTCAATCCCGGGCTCGTCGCCCACCGCACCATTAGACCTTGCAAGAGAAGGTCGGATACATGAAACAGGTAGACTTGGGCCGCCATTTAAGAGAAAAGGCCGCCATCGCCGCAACCAGGAGCAATGCGGAAATTGCGTTCAGAATCGCGGATAAGCTCCCGGCCGCTCCAGAGAGTCCCAGTACCGCCATGCCCATGCTCAGAAAGAAAAAAATAAAGGTCAAGGCAAACATATGGCGCCTCCTATTGAGATGCTGCATGCTGCATTATCAACAACAGATATTGACTCCTAAGAATCAACCTAAATTGCGCTCGACCTTCAGTCAACGCCCTACCCGAAGAATCAGCAGCTCTCATTTTGGCTGGCGTAGGGTGGGCAGAAGCTTTTCTCTGCCCACCAAAGATTGGCTGTTAGCAACAATTTGGTGAGCGCGATAAAGCTGCATCCACCCTACAGCATCCAACCATCAGGTTTAAAATGAGAACTGCTGCCGAAGAATGCTCGCGAGCGATGCGCGAACTTGGCGAAAGAGTCGCTGAGTCCGTGGGAACATAACCCGTAAGGCCATAGCTCCTGCTTGCAGCAGCCACATGAGGCGAATTGCCCCATCAAATCCTCGCCCAAAAGGAAGCAATGATACTTTTTGCGCATGTGAAGAACGGCTTCGGATTCTAACGCCTGAAATATCTCAAAATTATGAAGAGTTACTTTTATTGGAAACGTCTGACAATTGGCATGCTTAGTGCTCTTCAAAACTTTGTGAAACTTCGCTTCCAGGAGCTATCTCCCTGGCAAATCTATCCTTATCAAACTGCAAAATGAAGGCTTTGCATCCGGACGGCGTCAATTCCACCATACAATGGAGCAAGGGCGCCATCCCCGCCTGGACGGATGAAGCGAAGCTTCCGCAAAGATGGCTAAGGCCTTGGCTGGCGTTACTTTCAATTCCATGTTTTTGCCTTTCTAACTCGGAGGCTTTAGATGCTCAGGAATTCCACTCCTGGTAAGCAACCCCCGAAGCGCAAACCCTCCTCTCGAAGAATTCCATTCTGCTCCGATCGCTGGTTTAGCGTGCTTATGGAGAGAGCCAGCGACGCCGTCTTCATACTTGGACTAAGGCCCAACGGGATGCCGGGCCGTTATGTGGAAGTCAACGCCGGGGCTTGCAACAAATTGGGTTATTCCCGCGAAGAACTGCTGCAGCTCTCCCCTTGCGATATGGAAGCGCCGGAATGCGTCGGTACGATTCACGAGAGGAGCGCAAAGCTTCTCGCGGATGGCCACGCAATATTCGAATCTATCCTTATTGCCAAAGACGGATCGAAAATCCATTTCGAAACGAGCGCTCACCTGTTCACACACAATGGCGAGCAGGCGGTCCTATCGATAAAGCGCGACATCACCGAACGGAAAAAAACCGAAGAAGCTTTCCGTTCACTGGTTGTCAATGCGCCCATCGGCATTTACATCGTCCAAGATAAAGCATTCAAGCTGACCAATCTGGGATTTGAAAAAACTACGGGCTATAGCCGGGAGGAATTGCTTGAGAAGAACCCTTTGAGCCTGGTTGCGCCGGAGTACAGGAATGCGGTCAGGGAAAACGCGGTCAAAATGCTCAAAGGAGAATCATCGTGTCCTTACAAGTTCAAGGTTGTCTGCAAAAATGGGGACGCGAAATGGATCATCGAAGTTGTCACTCCCATTGAGTATCGGGATAGGAGGGCGACTTTGGGCTATTTTGTCGATACAACACAGCAGAAAAGGATGGAGGATGCGCTTCGAAGATCTGAACAGGAGTACCGCGATCTTTTCTTTTTTGCGCCTATTGGAATAATGCAAAGCTCGCTCGACGGCAGGGTGCTCGATGCAAATCCCGCTCTTGCCCGCATCTTTGGATATGACTCACCCGGCGAGCTTACCGCTTCCATTCGGGACCTCGCCCACCAGGTATATATCGATCCCTCTGAGAGAGCGCGCCTTATCGAATTGCTCATAGAAAGCGAAAATGGCGTCTGTGGGTTTGAGTGGCGATGCCGCAAGAGGAACGGGGAAACTATCACTGTGAGCATGGATGCAAGAGTGGTCCGAGACGAGACAGGCGCCCCGCATCACTTGGAATCATTCATCGAAGATATTTCGGAGCGAAAGCTCATGGAGATGGAGTTGCTTCGAGCCAAGATGGAGCTTGCGAACAAGGTTCAGAAGCGCACCTCTGAGCTCAATGAGAAAGCCGGAGCTCTTGAAGAAACCAACACCGCTCTGAAGATTCTTTTGAATGCGAGGGAAGTGGATAGAAAGGAACTGGAAGAATCAGTACTTGCCAATGTGACCAATTTGGCGATGCCATGCATTGAAAGGCTCAAAATGAGTCGGCTCAGTGACGAGCAGAGGGTGTGGATGGACATGTTGGAAGCTCATCTGAAAAGGATCACGTCTCCGCTTCTAAAGAACCTCTCTCGCGCCTTTTTGGGTCTCACCCGCACAGAGGTGCGGGTCGCAGGCTTCATCCGAGAGGGAAAAACTACGAAGGATATTGCGAATATCCTGGGACTTACCGATGACGCCATCATGTTCCACAGGCGCAACATCCGCAAAAAGCTCAACCTTAACGGCTATAAGATAAACCTTTCAGCTTATCTTCAATCCCTTGACCAGTAGTTTTTTACTATCGCTACCCCACCTTTTGGCTCCCCTTGCAACTGTGAAGACACTGGACTAAACCAAACCGCACAGGAGATGCAATGAGGGGCGCTCTGCAGGGAATAGCGCTATCGCGCTCCTTGACGGCTCGCCGCAGGGATGGCGGCGACAGGGGGGAGGCCGGAGCCCAAGGCTGGTGAATTAAGGAGCCGATGCAGGCGTAGGTTGGGTTGAGCGATAGCGATACCCAACGGTTTTGCCGATCGATGTTGGGTTTCGCTCATCGCTCAACCCAACCTACAGATCCTTCCGCTTTCTTAATTCAACAACATTGAGGCTGGAGCCGGCAGCCAATGCGCGTTCTTTCAATAGGACACCATTTATGAATGGAAGTAGGCCGATGCGTGTGAAGGTGACAGAGGGAGCGCCCGGCGAATGGCGCTCCAATGAAGGAGGCGTTGAGCAGCCGGGAAGAATGGAGGTTTGCAGAGGCGAAGCTCGGTCCGACTATGATGCGTCCACATGGGGGCAGGCGAGTGTTTTCTCGGTGCTGAAAGGCAGATGGCTTTCTGATGCGCAAGAAGCCGAGCGACTGATCGAGAAGTCTTTCAAGAATGTCCTTCCAGATCTCAAACTAGAATCATCCGAGTCCGCTCATAAGTCCGATGGACTACTGCGAAGGCTTGCTGGAATTCTTGCGCGCATCCAGGAGAAGCACCATCCATCCTGGATATGGTGAGCCTGTCATGACGCCGAACCGGTTCGACAAACGAGAAGCTCAAGCCAGTAGCTTATTCATTACGCGCAAAGCATTATTGTCTGCTGCGCCATAGGTGAAGGAGAGAGACTGATATGAAACAGTTTGTGCGAGAAGAGCGAAGTCTGGTTTCGGCTGGAAAGTGGCTTTTGATTCTTACAGGTCTGACCAACCTGATCGTTGCTGCTGATTTTGCGCACGCAGCGGAGTCGCCTCCCCTTTTTCAAGGAAGATGGGGCTCATATGGTTCCGGAGACGGACAGTTTCGTCATCCTCATGGCATAGCGGTAGATGCTTCAGGAAACGTATATGTCGCCGACCATTCCAATCGCCGCATCCAGAAGTTCAGCAGCAATGGCGAATTCATTAGCAGATGTGATTGCCAAGACGCAAGAGATGGACAATTGTACTCTCCTCACGGCATAGCGGTAGATGCTTCAGGCAATGTTTATGTCGCCGACCTTCAGAGCCACCGCATAAAGAAGTTTGACAGCAACGGAAAACTCATAGGCAAGTGGGGCTCCCGAGGTTCAGAAGATGGACAATTCGACTCTCCTCACGGTGTTGCCGTGGACGCTTCAGGCAACTTGTACGTAACCGAATATCATAACCACCGCATACAGAAGTTCAGCAGCAGAGGTGAATTCCTCTGCAAGTGGGGCTCTGAAGGAGCAGAGGATGGTCAATTCCATTATCCGTCCGGGATTGCGGTAGATGCTTCAGGCAATGTCTTTGTGGCTGACGTCCAGAACCATCGCATTCAAAAGTTCGACAGCAACGGAAAATTCCTCAGCAAATGGGATTCGACAGGCGCTGGAGACGGTCAGTTCTATTTTCCTCACGGAATTGCGGCAGACGCTGACGGAAACGTGTATGTCACTGATCACTCGAACCGGATTCAGAAATTCTCCGGCAACGGCGAATTTCTCAGCAAATGGTATTGGTCTGGCGCGGGACAATTCTACTCCTCAGGCATAGCGGCAGACTCCTACGGAAATGTGTATGTGACCGAATATCCAAGCCACAGCATACAAAAGTTCAGCTATTCATTCCAATATGGTTTGTTCAATTAACGGCAGCTCGATGATTTCAGCGACTTTCAAACATTCATCCGGCGCGACGGCAGGGAAGGCTCGTCAGATTTCGCTTTCCCTGCTGTATGTTTGTTTGTTACTCTCTCCCGTCATGAGCCAGGCGCGGGCAATGGCCTTGAATAGCCGAAATGGGCGCTATAAGGACCCATCCGCCAAGAACGACAACCAGGACAATTCAGGTCCATGGAGGCTCCTGGGAAACCGCCACTCAGCAATCGGAAAGCAAATGGGTCGAGCGGGCTTTGATTGAATGGAAAGTCCTACACTATTGTATTCAATCGCCTACACTTTAGCTATCTGCCTTCTCGGAGCTCTCCTGTAACTTTCTTTCGCACCTCTTTGCAGCCTCTTCATAAAGAAGAGTGCTGTCAAGCTTCAGAGACGCCTCCGAAGCTCTACGCCATTGCCTTGCCGCATCTTCAAAATTACCAGCCTGCTCAGCCAAGACAGCCAGGTTAGCATAATGCAGACGCATGGAATCGACCGCGCTTCCTTTCTTAGCCATTTTTAAACCTCCACAAATAACCCGTCTTTTCACATTTCAGGCCATTGCCGCTGGCTGCGGCGGGAAAGGGCATGCGGGGGCTGCCTTCATTTTGAACCGGGAGAAATGTCGTCGTAGGGTGGGAGCGTCTTTTTGCGCCCGCCAAATTGTTCCTTGAGCTACGTGGTGCAATGGGCTGAGATATATGCTGTAATATGATTATAGGGTTTCCTGCAGGCTTGTATTGATCTACGGTGTAAATCCGATTATGATAATATTCAGTCTTAGTGGCGGATATTATGGGGATTCCCTGCGAATGGCCGAGGCTGAGCCCGCAGACCTGGATCATATGGCGTATTTCTATAGATAAAGCTCTTAAGATGTGTGACTGACGCTTTGCATTTTTCGTCAGCGCGCATAAGGGTTGGGATGAGACATGCCCTTCGTTCGCCCTGAGCTGGTCGAAGGGCATAAACCAGCTTAAATCGCCCTTCGACAAGCTCGGGACGAGCGGCACAACCCAAACCTTATGCGCGCAAACCATTTTTTCTTGACGCCTGCTTTTGAAATAAGATGCCGCCTTTCCGGAATGCCCTTATATTGTGGAATGTCATAAGTATGCATTCCTCTTATTCGCCTTGGGAGGAGTGAATATAGACTGGAAAGTTAACTGCTTGAGCATAGTGTAAATGGCTGATAATACTTACTCGTAACAGAGGAAGGTTTGAGCATTGACCCGTCGTTTTCCCTCAAGCCTTCGAGCTGGATTGCTATCCATCGTGGTGCTGGCTCTGCTCCCGCCGCTGGGGATGGCGCTCTATACGAACCTGGAGCAACGGCGCCTGGGAATGGAGGAGCTAAGGGCGGACACCCTCCGGTTCACGCGCATTGTCGCCGCGAACCAGGAGACTCTCGTGGAAGGGGCACGCCATGTGCTGATAACTTTGGCGCAGCTTCCCGAAGTGAACGATTCCGGCTCCGATGAGTGCAGCAGCCTTTTGACTAAGCTTACGAAGCGTTACAAGCACTATTCTGTGTTTGGGGCAGCCGATGCGCGCGGAAACACATACTGCGGTTCTGCGCCAAAGCCTGTTCCTGTTGATGTGGCCGACCGGCTTTGGTTTCAGCGCGCCGTAAAGACTCGCGACTTTGCTGTGGGCGATTTCGAGATTGGACGCGTTACGGAAAAACCGACAATCCATTTTAGTTATCCCATTATCGACCGGGCTGACCGTTTGCGAGGCGTCGTATTCGCGGGGCTGAACCTGGAGAAAGTTAATCCGTTTACTGCTGAAGCGGAGTTGGTGGAAGGCGCCTCAATAGTTTTGTTTGACAGCCGGGGAACCATACTGAGCCAATATCCGGAGCCTGAAAAATGGATAGGAAAGCCCTTTCCCGACTCCATCATTATTGAGGCAGCCCAAAAGGAAGATGAAGGAATAATAGAAAGACGAGGCGTCGACGGCGTCGATCGAATTTATGCGTTTACCAGTGTGCATGGAGAACTGGATACCGGCCTTTTCGTCAGTATCGGAACGCCTGTTTCAGTCGCTCTGTCCGGGGCGGAGCGGCTTCTGATCCGCAATCTATCCGGGCTGCTCCTTGCGTGCGTGCTCGCGCTTGCAGCGGCCTGGCATTTTAGCAATCTACTCATATTGAGGCGGATACGCGGTTTGCTCGGAGCTACCCAACGACTGGCTGCAGGGGACCTCAGCGCAAGGAGCGGCCTGAGTCTGCGCCGCGATGAGCTTAGCCGCTTGGCGGAGGCTTTTGATGAAATGGCTTCGTCCCTCGAGCGGCAGGCCATCAGGCTCAAAGAGGCTGAGAGTCGTTATCGGAGCCTCGTTGAGCAAATCCCGGCAATCACATACAGAGCGCAATTGGATGATGTTGGCTCCATCCTTTATGTGAGCCCTCAGATTGAGAATCTCGCCGGGTTTACCGCCGAGCAATGGCAGTCTGATCCGGGTATGTGGTTCAGATGCGTCGCCGAGGAAGATCGCGAAGCCATAGCGGAAGAGATTGCGGACTTGATCCGTCGACCTGAAAGAACTGATTTTACAATCGAGTATCGGCTTCGCACCCGTAGCGGACGGATGATCTGGATAAGCGACAAGGGAACGGTCGAGCGCCGGCAGGGTGAGGTTTCCGTCGTGCAGGGAGTCATGCTGGATGTTACCGACCGGCATGAAGCCGAAGAGAAGCTGCTTCTTTATCAGGAGCAGCTCCGTTCCATGGCGTCCGAGCTCGCCCTGGCCGAGGAGCGCGAACGGCGGCGCATAGCCGTCGATCTCCACGATCTCATTGCGCAGAAGCTGGCTCTCTCAAAGATCAAGCTCGAAGCCATCGGGGATTCTGTGGAGGCTGCGGGCTTTGCCGAGCAAGTCCAACAGATCCACCAGTTCCTCGATCAGTGTATTCAGGATACACGGTCCCTGATATACCGGATCAGTTCTCCGATTCTTTATGAGCTGGGGTTCGAAGCGGCTGTGGAGTGGCTTGTCGAGGAATTTCAGCGGCTGTACTCCGTGCCTTGCTCTTATGAAAACGACGGTTCGTTCAAGCCCCTTGATAATGATGTCAGGGTCATTCTTTTTCAATCTGTGAACGAGCTGCTTGTCAATGTGGCCAAGCATGCCGACGCAAGCGACTGTGAGCTGTCCCTGCGAAGGGAGGAGAATTCCATACACATTGAGCTCAGAGACAATGGCGTTGGCTTCGATGTTCAAAAGTTGGGACCACACAGTTGTAAGGCCGGAGGCTTCGGTCTTTTCAGCATCAGGGAGAGGCTCAACCGGGTCGGCGGTCATTGCGAGATCGATTCCGAACCCGGACGGGGAGCGCGGATAAGTCTTGTCGCTCCGCTTAAGTTGGCTTGATTTAAAATTGAAAGCCGATTGCGGACACTAAGGAGCATTGGACATGGGAATAAGAATTCTGATAGCGGATGATCACAAAATCGTGCGCGACGGACTCCGCGCCCTCCTGGAAAAAGAGCCGGACATGGAAGTGATCGCCGAAGCGGAGGACGGACAATCGACGGTGCGGCTTACTGGCGAGCTCCTCCCCGATGTCGTTGTGATGGACGTTGGAATGCCTGAGCTCAATGGGATTGAAGCGACGCAGCAAATTCTGGCAAAGCATGCCGACATTAAAGTAATCGCTTTGTCGATGCATTCCGACAAGCGTTTTGTCGGCGGCATGCTCAAGGCCGGAGCTTCCGGGTATCTATTGAAAGACTGCGCTTTCGGGGAGCTGGCTCACGCCATTCGCGCCGTTTTTTCGGACCAGACTTACCTGAGTCCTCGAATAGCGCATGTGGTGGTTGAAGGTTATGTGCGACAATTGGGATCGACCGGGGGGAAGACCACTTCCGTTCTAACGGCCAGGGAGAGGGAAGTGCTGCAGCTTTTGGCCGAGGGCAACTCGACGAGGGATGTCGCCGAGATGCTCCAGTTGAGCGTAAGAACCGTCGAGACTCATCGGCAGCAGATAATGAATAAGCTCGATATACACAAAGCGCCGGAGCTCGTTAAGTATGCAATTCGGGAGGGGTTGATCTCGCTTGAGAATAAGTAGTCGGGTGGAAATGGCTCCATTGTGCAATAGAGAGGCTATCATGGACCTGGGAGCTTCTAAGCTTGGATTCGAGTGAATTGGAGAGGTCGTTGGCGCATTACGAGCAGGATTGCCGCACGAAGGGGGCATACCTGCTACTGAGGAGGGTAAATGCAGGGGAGCATTGGTGTTTTGTTGGTCGACGATCATAAGATTGTGAGGGAAGGGCTGCGGACGTTGCTTGAAAAGGAGCCCGATATAAAGGTGATTGGTGAGGCGGAGAGCGGAGAGAGGGCTCTGGAGCTGATTCGAGAGCTGTCGCCCAACGTGGTTGTAATGGATATCAACATGCCCGGCCTCGGAGGCGTCGAGGCTACACAACAGCTCCTGGCCATCAAGCCTGAAGCCAAGGTGGTTGCTCTATCGATGTTTTTGGACAAACATTTCATAGGCGGAATGTTGAAAGCGGGCGCATCGGGCTATCTGTTAAAGGACTGCGCGTACGTGGAGCTGGTCCATGCCATTCGCACCGTAACCGCCAATGCTTTTTATCTGAGTCCGAAGATAGCCGGCATCGTTGCGGAAGGTTATGTGAATCATCTGGAAGTTCGGGATCACTCGGCGCCTCCCGTTCTCACGAAAAGAGAGCTTGAAGTCCTTTTGCTCGTGGCTGAAGGGAAAACGGCGAAAGAAGCCGCCGTAGGCCTGGGGCTGAGCGTCAAGACGGTTCAAAGGCACCGACAGCAAATCATGAAAAAGCTTAACGTGCACAAAGCGTCCGAATTGGTGAAGTACGCAATACGTGAAAAACTGATCGAGCTGAACAAGTAGCGCGCCGCGCGGACTTTGTGGCTGTGGAGAGGTGAAGACTTGCTCGTCATGCCGTCTGCGAGTCTTCATCTCTCTGCATTTCCTCTCCCAGCGCCTTCTTTTATGAACGGCCAAAAGACATGTTCTTCCAATCCACGGGAAGAATATCCCACTGCGCACGAATTCCCTGATTGAAAAGAAACAAAGCCCCAAGGAGGGATACTTTCTCGAGGCTGAGCCTGCCGGCTTTAGCCTATAATAATTTGATATATTAGAATAAAGTGCTCTAGGGCATAATGCTCCCAATCTTTGGTTTGACTAATGGCCTGGAATGATGGAAGGTGAGCGCAAGGAGGAGGAGCTTTACAATGAATGAGTTCTATGAAGCCGGGAGCGTCGCCATTATCGGCGTATCGAATTCTCCCGTCAATCTTGCTCGGGTTATGGTTTACAACATGATCGAATTCCGCTGCCAGGCGCGCATGCAGCTGGTCGGCCCCAAAGGGGGCGCTTTTCTAGGGCATGCGATATACGCCAGCGTAGAGGATATGCCCGATTCGGTCGACCTGGCCTCCATACTCGTTCCAGCCCGGGCTGTGCCTGATGTTCTTCGCCAGTGCGGGAAAAAGGGCGTCAAAAGGATCGTTTTGCAGTCAGCCGGCTTTCGGGAGCTTGGAGAAGAGAGGATAGAGCTCGAAGAAGAGGTCCTCGGCATTCTTTCCGAGTACGGAATGCGTATGATCGGCCCCAACTGCATCGGAATCATCAATCGAAGAAGCGGGCTTGCGGTTCCCTTCATGGCTTTCAGAGCGGAGGCGCCTCCGGGCCGAGTGGCGGTGCTGTCGCAAAGCGGCGGAGTCGGAGCTGCAACGCTCAATGCGCTCACGGCGGAAAAGATAGGATTTTCCAAGTTCGCCAGCGTCGGCAACAAGCTCGATGTGAATGAAAACGATCTTCTGGAGTATTTCATTCAAGACGATGAAACGGACGTGATCTTTTGCTACCTCGAGGGAATTGCTCAGGGCAGACGTCTCATGGATATAGCCTTTCGCTCTCCAAAGCCGATCCTTATCAACAAATCCAACACCGGAAGCAATGGCGCGGTGATAGCCCGCTCTCACTCGGCCTCCCTCTCATCCGACGATCGGGTGGTGGATGAAGCGTTCAAACAATGCGGCATATTGAGGCTTCGGGAGCAGAGCAAGACATTGGAGATGCTGAAAGTCTTCTCTCTGCCTCCGATGCGGGGGAATCGCCTGGCCATACTCTCACGATCCGGAGGCCATGGCGTGATTGCGGCTGATGCCGCCGAGGAAGCTGGATTCGATTTGCCCGGTTACCCCGAGGACCTTTTGCGCATGGTCGAACGGGAGTCGAGAGCCGGAGTCATCCAATTCCATAACCCCCTGGATCTTGGGGATCTTTTCAATATGCCCCTCTACGGCGCCCTGGCGGAGAAGGCGCTCGCGGGAGACGATTTTGACGGGCTGGTCTTAACCCTCAATTATCAGGGAATATTCGACGCCGAGAGGGGGCGCCCTTTGATTGCATACCTCGAGGAGCTCTTCCCGAGATTGACGAAGCCTCTTGCTTTCTGCGTCTTTACAACGCATACGGAGCTCGAGCATATAAGGAAGAGCGTCGGTTTTCCGATCTTCACCGATCCCGGGGAGGCTGTGCGGGCTCTTGCAGCCAGCCGTGACCGGCATGGAAGAAACATTCTGCCTTTCCCGACCGCAAGGCCGGAAGGGGTGGAGAGGCTTCGGGCTCGAGCGCAAATAGAGAAAGCTCCGGCCGGCCCCCTGCCGCCCGAGATTTGCGCCGCGATTCTCGATGCGTACGGCGTTCCACTCGTTCCCTGGAAGAAAGCCGACAATGAAGATGAAGCCCTCCATGCCGCCCGGAGGCTTGGCTTTCCAGTGGCGCTGAAGACGGCTAACCCGGCGGTGCTTCACAAAAGCGATGCAGGGGCCGTGCATCTCGATATCGCGGATGAGGCAGCCCTTGTTTCCGCCTACCGTAAGCTTCAGAGGATGGGCGATGCAGTCCTGGTTGAGAAAATGGCGGACAAGGGCGTCGAGTGGATGGTCGGAGGCCGCCAGGACGAGCATTTCGGCGCCGTGCTTGTGGCGGGGCTTGGCGGCATTTATGTGGAAGCGCTCAAAGAAACGGGGCTCCGAGTTGCTCCCATAGACTATGAACAGGCAGAGCGCCTGCTTGCGGATCTTCGCGGCGCATCCCTCCTCGACGGGGTGCGCGGACAGCCGCCGGTGGATCGTCGCGCCCTTTTGGATGTCATGGTCCGCGTCTCATGGCTTTTAGCCGACTTTCCTGAAATTGAGGAGCTGGACCTCAACCCTGTGCGCGCCGTACAAGACGGCTGCTTCGCCCTCGATTGGCGCGCTCTTAAAAAGAATAGCAGTGAGGGATTTGTATGAAATTCGCGTTTAGCACCAGTGTCTTTCGTCTGCGCCCTTTAGCCGAAGCTATTGAGGGAATCTCAAAAGCAGGCTTTTGCGCTATCGAGCTCATAGCGGATCGACCGCATGCGTACCCGGAGGATTTGACAGCGGCGCAGATCACGGCATTGAATCAAAGCCTTGAGCAGAAGAAGATGAAAGTCGTCAACCTGGACAGCTGCGCCATCGCTGTTCTTGGCGACAGGCTTCACCCTTCATGGCTCGAGGAGGATTGGAAGCTCAGGGAGACCCGCATCCGTTACACGCTCGATTGCATGCGCCTTGCCGCCGCAATGGGAATTCCCCACGTAACTACTCAGGCGGGAGGCCAGATTCCCGATACGATGACCCGATTCGAAGCCGACAGGCTGCTTGTGGCCAACATGCATCGGATGCTTCCTTTAGCGAGAAAGCTTGGGGTGAAGCTGCTCATTGAGCCCGAGCCCGAAATGCTTATCGAAACCAGCGACCAAGCTCTGAAACTGCACAACGAGCTGGGATCTCCTGAGAACTTGGGCGTCGACTTCAACGTTGGACATTTTTTCTGCGCGGGAGAAGATCCCTGCGAAGCATGGAAAAAGCTGAAACCGATTGTAGCGCATGTGCATCTGGAAGATATTCCGGAGGATCGGACTCATCGACATGCGTTGCTTGGCGAGGGAGTTCTTGATATTTCAGGGTTTCTCGGTTGCCTTCAGGAATCGGGCTACAACGGCTGGGTGACCGTCAAACTGGATTCATTCGAAAAGAGGGCTGATGAAACAGCATTGGCCTCAGCCCATTATCTGCAGGGAAAAGGATTCTCCATCGGGCGTGGAGAGCCCTGCGCATAGAGTTGGCGTCCGGAAACGAGCCTCGAATTTCGAGGCTTCGGAGCATCTCTCCCAGACCTTGAGAAGCATCGCTTCTGGTGTCTCAATATATTGATATTATTATGTTTTATATAAGTATACTTTATCGGGGGTTTCTGATAATTAGAGCAGCCTGAACAACCTCTGGGCATGGAGGCTATAAGAGGTATGGAGTTAAAGGCGGGAGTTGTTATATTTGTTTGAGGCGTTAAGAAAAACAATCAAGGAGTGAGAGATCTCACATCAAGTAGTTGGCGCAATACTAAATTCTTCCATTTATCGTAACGCTCAACTAAAAAGGACGGAGTTGGTGCAATGAAGCTTAACCGAATTTTGCTTCCCGTATTGGTGATTGCCTTGATGTTCTCCTTTGTCTCTACGGTGTGCGTGAAGGCTGCATCGACTGCGGCCGCTGAAGAAGAGACCATAGCCGGACTGGTCGTGAAGTCGGATAAGGGGATTGTGATCGAAGCTGATGACGGAGACTATCTGGTCAAAGGGAGCAAAGCGCAGGAGTTGGCCAAGATGGTTGATAAATTGGTCGAAGCGACTGGTATTATCACTGAAAGCGATAAAGGCGATTCCATTGACGTGAAGTCCTTTGAGGAAATTCAAGAATGATTTTTTAGGCTGATCGTTGTTTTTGTTTGCAAACATTAGATGTCGATAGTGTGTATAGTTGTCTGTGCAGCATTATTCAGGCGGTCGGGAAGAGCCCCATGCCTTGAGCCTCTTGCTCCCGACCGCTTTTTTTCGATTTCTTCCTCTCCCTTCTCTATCCCTCCTTTGCTCTCTTTATAAAACCAAGTGAAAAAAGTCAGCTAAAGATCGGTTGGGCTAGGGCGTTTAGATTGCCTTTTCGATCTTGTCCGGTTTTCGGCCGCCCAATTCTCCGGTAGGGGCGAAAGATCTTTCGCCCCTATGACAACCCCAATAACCGTCCAAAAAATTCAGGCAATCCTGACCTTTTTTAATCGCCCCACGGTTGGGCATTGAGATTTATAAGGGAGCGCTCTCTCTGGCGGGGCTCCATATCAAGCATTTGGATTAGAATCTCTAAAGGATTTTTATGCGCCGGGCGATGATAAAACAATCTATGCCAAAATAGCCGGATAGTGCTTATCATGTCGAGGTGAAGTAATGAGCATGCATCGTTCAGCCCCTCAGATCGGAAGCTCCGCATAGCTGGTTCGTCCGCCTGTTTGCCCGGGGCCGCGCTAACAAAAGGAAGGTGAATATGCCGACACAACCGGAAACATCGTCAGTCCCCCCGAAAGTTGATGCGCTGCCGGATAAGCTGCCGATCCTGCCGCTGCAAAATCAGGTGCTCTATCCCGGTCTGCTCTTGTCTTTCAGCGTATCGGGAATGGCCGGGCAGCAGGTTATCGACCACGCGGTCATGGAAAATCAGATGATGACGGTTGTGGCTCAGCGGGACGGAGAGGTGGAGGAGCCCACCCCAACAGAGCTCTTCGACATTGGAACCGTGGCGACTGTCACCAAGCTCGTCAAGCAACCGGACGGCTCTTACCAGGTTTCAATCCGCGCCGGTGAGCGGGTGCGCCTCATCGAATTCGAGCCCAAAGGCGGTTTTTGGCTTGGTCGCATCAAGGCGCTTCCCGACGACTCTCGTACGAGCCCGGTGATAGAGGCGATGGCTCTCAATTTGAGGACTCAATTCGAAAAGGTTGTGGAGCTTGCCGGTCTTGCTAGCGAGCTGGCTATTGCCGCGCTCAATGTCGAGAGCGCCCAAAGGCTTGTTTATATCGTTGCGTCCAATCTTGCGCTGACTCTGCCCGAGCGTCAGACCATACTCGAAATCAGCGATATCGAAGTCGCTTTGGAGCGCATCACCTTCTACATCACGCGGCAGTTGGAGCGGCTCGAGCTTGGCCAGCAGATTCAACAAAAGGTGAAGGCGGGGATGGACAAGCGCCAGAGAGAATTCTATCTCCGCGAGCAATTGCAGGCCATTCGGAGAGAATTGGGCGAAGCGGGGGACGCGAACCAGGAAATTCAAGAGCTTACTATAAAGCTCGAGGATCTCGATATGCCCCAGGATGCCCGCAAGGCGGCGGAAAAGGAGTTGGAGCGCCTTGCCAGGATGTCGCCCGCGTCCGCTGAGTACACCGTCTCCAGCAACTACCTCGACTGGCTTCTTGAAATGCCGTGGGAAACATACACGGAGGACAATCTGGATATCCGCAAGGCGGCGCAGATCCTTGATGAGGACCACTTCAATCTTGAAAAAGTGAAGCGGCGGATACTGGAGTACTTGGCAGTTCTAAAGCTAAAAAAAGAAGTCAAAGGGCCGATTCTTTGTTTTGTCGGACCTCCAGGCGTGGGAAAAACGTCCCTGGGACAGTCCATTGCCCGAAGCCTCGGGCGTAAATTCATAAGGGTTTCGCTCGGCGGTTTGAGAGATGAAGCGGAAATACGGGGTCATCGGCGCACCTATGTGGGAGCGCTGCCGGGCAGGATTATTCAGGGGCTTCGAAGGGTGGGAAGCAGAAATCCCGTCTTCATGCTCGATGAGCTCGATAAAATCGGCATGGATTTTCGCGGGGACCCTTCGGCCGCTCTTCTTGAGCTGCTCGATCCCGAACAGAATTTCTCTTTTGTCGATCACTATCTTGCCGTTCCTTTCGACCTTTCGAAGGTGATCTTCATTGCGACAGCCAATATGCTGCACCCGATCCCTCCAGCTCTCAAGGACCGTATGGAAGTGATCGAAATTGCAGGTTATACGCAAGAAGAGAAGCTTGCTATCGCGAAAAAGTACCTGCTGGAGCAACAGCTGGATAACCACGGGCTTACAGACGAAAATGTGAGCGTAACGGATGAGGCAATCCTCGAAATCATTCGTTCTTATACGCGTGAAGCGGGCGTGCGCAACCTCAATCGGACTATCGCAGCTCTCTTTCGCAATGTAGCCAAGGAGATTGCAGAGGGGAAAGAGGACGCCATCGCCATAACGCCTGAGCGGCTTCAGGATATACTGGGTCCGATGCGCTTCCTCCCGGAGATGGCCACCAGGTCGTGGGGACCGGGAATCGTCACGGGTCTTGCCTGGAATGCGTCCGGTGGAGACTTGATTTTCATCGAAGCGCTGCGGACGCATGGAAGCGGCAGATTGATCCTTACCGGGCAATTGGGCGATGTCATGAAGGAATCGGCGACGGCGGCCTTGACCTATCTCAGAGTGCACGCGGGCAAATTGAACATTGATGAAGAGCGGCTCGTAAAGTCCGACATACACGTGCATGTGCCGGCGGGCGGCATCCCGAAGGACGGTCCATCCGCGGGCGTGGCGGTGGTGGTCGCGCTGGCTTCTCTGATGAGCGGCCGTGAAGTGCGCCGGGATGTCGCCATGACCGGCGAGATAACGCTGCGGGGCGATGTCCTGCCGGTTGGGGGAATAAAGGAAAAGATGCTGGCGGCGCGGCGCGCCGGAATTCGGGAGGTCATAATCCCCTACGCCAATGAGAAGGATCTTGTGGATATTCCGTCTCATCTGCGCGAAGGAATGACCTTCCACAGGATTCAGCTTATTTCGGAAGCTTTCGATTTGGCGCTGGCGTCTTCGGAGCCGCCTTCAAGTTGAGCTTTGAGGTTGCACACGCTGCACACTCCGGCGAAGGATGGTTCTCCGCACTGCGAGCAGGCGTTCAAATCTTTGGGCGCATTGTCCGGCGATCTTCTGTCCACAAAGGAGAAGAGGAAATCGCGTTTTGTTCCGGGCATCCTTTTTTCAAGAAAATCCAGGGCCTCTTTGAAAATGTGGCTGGTTGCCCCTCGAGAGAAGGGGCAGCCGGCGGTGAGAGGCTCGATGCCTTTCAGGCTGCAGTAAGTGCGGATTTCGTGAATCTCGAGGCGATAGAGGGGTTTTAGCTTCGCCGGAAGCCTTGGATGAGTGGAAGGAAGAAAAGGATATTGCTTCTCGAGATATTGATGGCGGTTGCGCACGATGTTTCCCAGAAGCCTTCCCGCCTCATCATCGAGGTTATGTCCGGAAACCATTGCGCTGAATCCTTCTGCAATGGTCAAACGATTGAAAAGCTGCCGCTTGAGGCCGCCGCAAAGAGAGCATATGCTCCTCCGCGAGCGTCTTTTTATTTCGGGTATGGCGTGCCCGAAAACCTCCTGGAGAGAATACTCGACCCAGGGGAGATTTCTCTGTTCGGCAAATTTCTTCACGGCGGCGGATGAAGCTTCGGAGAAATCGTCAATCCCAAGATTTACGTGCAGCCCCTTGGTTTCGTATCCCAGTTCATGAAGCGCGTTCCACACGGCAAGCGAATCCTTGCCTCCTGAAACGGCCACCATGAGTGGGGTTTCCTTCGGGAGGCCGAACTTCTTCATCGCCCGAAGCAACGCTGTTTCAAAAAAATGCAGGAAGCACGCGGAACAAAAGTTGGCGTTGTGCCCCGGCATCGGAATGGTGGCCTGCTCCCGACAACGTTTGCATTTCGCTTCCGGTGGCAGCTTCGCGGATCGGCTCTTCATGTTTCTGTCGCCTGATAGGAATGCTGATTAATCTTTTCAAAGCGCCGGCCTCAACACTGGCGCAGGACTATGCATAATAATGGCTAAGCCGACAAGGGTTTTAACCGATTTGGGACACTGCAGCAATCTGTTTTGATCTTCCATGGTTTGCAATGTGTTTCGGGATTGGATATGATGTACAGATTCGTCTGACGGGTTCAAATACATGCGCAGAGAAAAGGTTTGAGGATTATATGATAATGGATGGAATGCACTACGAAGGCAATATCATACGTCCGCCGAGCGAAGCCGACAGCATCCTTTTGCAGGTTACGGTCGGATGTTCCCATAATAAATGCTCCTTTTGCGGAACTTACAAGGGCGAGCGTTTTCGAATCAAAGACGACGCCGTTATCGATCACGATATAGAGTACGCCGCAAGGCATATGTCGTTCATAAAGCGCCTTTTTATCATGGACGGCGATGCGCTGATATTGCCTCAGGCGAGGCTCGTCCGGATAATGAGCAAGATCCGGAAGGAAATGCCCGGCGTGCAGCGCATAGGACTTTACGGAAACGCCAAAAGCATCTTGCGAAAAAGCCCTGAAGAGCTGGAGGAGCTGCGGAATCTGGGGCTTGGGATAGTCTATCTCGGCCTTGAGAGCGGAGACGCCCAGGTGCTCGAAGAAATCAACAAGGGAGCTTCTCCGGAAAGTATGATAAAGGCCGGAAGGAGAATCCGTGAAGCGGACATCAAGCTTTCAATCACCACTCTCATCGGCATTGCCGGCAGGGAGCGGTCGCTCGATCATGCGCGGGCAACCGGCGAGGTGCTGAGCGCAATAGATCCGAATTATGTAGGGGTTCTCACTCTCATGCTCCTGCCCAATACCGAGCTGGGGCAAAAGGCGGCTCGAGGCGAGTTTGAGCTTCTCACTCCGCTCGAGTTCTTGCGCGAGCTGCGCGAGATGCTTTATTACACCAATCTCAGCAGAGGGCTTTTTCTGTGCAATCACGCATCGAATTATTTGCCTATCAAGGTGAAGATGCCCGGAGACAAGGAGCGAGCCCTGAGCACCATAGACAAGGCTCTTGAGGGAGGAGTGTCCTTGAAGCCCGAGTGGATGAGAGCGCTTTAGAAGATGGCGACATCACCAGTTTTGCCCCCATTTGAGCTTTGTCTTGAGGATGTCGAAATAATCTATGGATGGAGTTTTGATCAGGCGCAGCGGATTGGGGGCCGGCGTTATGACGATCTTGTCGGCTGAGGCCAGGCCGCAGCCGACCTGTCCGTCGCATGTTAGCGCAAGGTCTTGAACGGCGTCGTTGAGCAGTACTTCAATGGTGACGTCGGACGGCAGTATGATCGGTCGGTTTGTCAACGTGAAGGGACATATCGGAGTCAGGATGATGGTCTGCGCGGTGGGATAGACGATGGGGCCTCCCGCCGAGAGGTTATAGGCTGTCGATCCCGTAGGGGTGGCGACAATCAGGCCGTCCGCTCGATAGTTGGTCAAATGCCTGCCGTTGATTGTGGTTCTCAGATCGACAATCCGAGCCAGAGCGCCCTTGTTGATGACGGCGTCATTCAAGACGCTTTGCCGAAAAACCTCGGTCTGTCCCCGCATGATCGAGATGCTGAGGCGCATTCTCTCTTCTATTTCAAAATGACCTTTGATTATCTCCTCAAGCTCGTGAAAGCAATTATCCGTGCTGATTTCCGTGAGGAATCCAAGACCGCCCAAATTGACGCCGATAATAGGCGTGGCGCGGTTTTCAAGGAAACGCGCCACGCTGAGCAGTGTGCCGTCTCCGCCGAGCACGACCACCGCTGATGCGTCTCCAGGAATCTCCAGTTTTTCGTAAGAGCAGTTCACTCCGAAAGAATCGGCAATATTCTGTTGCGAGAATATTTCGATGCCGCGCAGTTCAAGCCATTTTCCTATTTCATCGGCCAAAGCAGCGGCCTCGGGCCGGCTGCGCTTATAGATGACGGCAACTTTACGCATGAGCTTTTCTCCTCATAGAATCCGAAAAAATGATAGTCAAATAGCTTGACTGAATGCAATCAAAAACATTTGTCAAAACTCGATAATTGATTTAATCTGTCTCCCACAGTTGAGTCCAGTTTTGAGAAGCAATAAGCAATATTGTGTCGCCATTTATAGATAAGAGTGTTAGTAAGAGGCTGTCTGCAGCCGTTTCTTATTGGCGTGCGCCAATCCGGCGGATATGGTGGACCCGGCGTTGGTTTGAAGCCCAATGGCCTGCCGTGATAAGGATATTCCCGGATAATCCGTCTGATCCCAGGAAATCGAGCTTTTGCTCGAATTGGCTAATATCGGGAAGATACGAATGCATCATCTTGATCTTAACCCTCAGCTCCCTGCCCAGGATATCCTGGTCGTAGACGATGAGTCGCAAGTTTGCGACCTGTTGGCTGAGGCTCTCATCTTCATGGGGCATAGAGTGCAGACTGCTCGAGATGGCAGTGAGGCGGCGGCGAAGATTGCGAAGTCTCCTTTCGCCATCGTGATCACTGACATGGATATGCCCGTGATGGACGGAATGGAGCTGATCAGGTTCATCGTAAAGAACTGCAACGGCACCGACATCATAGCCATTACCGGCCATGCCATGAAATACAAGTATACGGATGTGGTTGCCGCGGGCGCCGCTGATTTCATAACCAAGCCCTTTACTCTGAATGAGCTTGAAGCCAAGCTCAACCGGCTCATACGGGAGCGCTGCCTGCGCGATGAGTTGGAGCGTCTGGCTGTCCGCGACCCGCTCACGTGCCTTTACAACAGACGTCATTTCCAATCGTGCGTGCGCCGGGAAGTGATTCGCGCGGATAGATATAAGCATCACCTTTTCATGTTCTTTTCGGATATTGACAGCTTCAAGGAATACAACGATGAAAAGGGCCACCAGGCCGGCGACGCCCTTTTGGTCCGCTACGCTGAAATCTTGACATCTTCGATTCGGGATGCTGTCGATATGGCTTTCAGGTTTGGGGGAGATGAATTCATCGTACTTCTTCCACACCTGCCCAGGACTAAAGCGTGCAAGGTGGCCGAGCGCATCAGGGAGAAATACAATGCTCTCAACCTGGCGCCAACCAGCCTGTCGATTGGAATTGCCCGCTATATCAAGAAAAATGAAAACCTGGATCAAGATATCGAGGATATGATCCAGCGGGCCGATGCGGCGCTCTACCACGCCAAACGCGAATTGGGGGGAGATAAGATCTGCTTTGACAAAGATTCGCTCGCCTGAAGCCGCTCTGGCAAAATCTCTTTCATTTCTTCTCCTTTGACTTTCGAATCATTTTTTTGAAGGTTTTTTCTTGACTCTACATATGGGGTCCTTTATATAGGGCACACCTTGGCTGGAATAGTGTATTTGTCTGTTAAGCAGCGGAGAATCCTTTAATTTCGAGGAATTTTGGTTTATCTGCTAGGGAGAGCGGATAAGCGGGATGCCAGTGGTTGGACATCCTAAAGATTGACGAGGCCTCCGGCCTTCCTTAGTTTTACAAACTGATCAGCCGCAAGGCAGAAATTTATGATGAGAATTTGGCTCCGTCCCAAGAAAAAGGAAGTAAGTCCATAGGTTAAAATAGCCAAAAGAGTGAAAGCCATGCAACGGCGCTAAAACTCGCTCGGTGGCATCTCCAAATTTTGGGCGGTAAGAAAACAATTTGGGTCATCGTGAGAACTGGGTGGTTCTCCAATCAAGATGGGAGGTGACTGCCATGGGCATGGGCAAACCCGAATTCGGTTTTGGCGTTCACTTGATGTTGGATGGATATGGCTGTGATCGTTCTACCCTTGAGGATATGAGCTTCATCTATAACTTCCTTGATGAATATCCCGACAAGATGGACATGACGAAGATCATGCCGCCTTACGTTTTCAGGTACAACGGCTCCGTTCCTGAAGACTGGGGCGTTTCCGGCTTTGTGCTGATTGCAGAAAGCCATATCAGCATCCACACCTTTCCGGAAAAACAGTATTTAAGCTTGGATATGTTCTCCTGCAAGCCGTTCGATACCGAGCAGGCCCTTGAGACGATTAAAAAATACTTCAAAGTGCAGAAGTATGAGATACGAGTCTTGGATCGTGGTCAGGAATTCCCGAATACGATCCCCGAATCGGCTCAGGTTGTGAGGATGGATCGGATGCTGATGCAGCGCTCCAGATAAAAGAGTCTTTATGAGTCAAGGGACAAAGATGGGGCCCAGGCTTCCTGGTGAGCTTGGCGCCCCATCATGCGTTTTTAGGCCCGACTCGCCGAAGTTGGAGCGAGCCGGGGTGCTTGCCGGATTCCTTTCACGGGTATTTCATTTTTTCCGCTGAGCGGGCATTTGCTTGCTAAACATTGAAAATTTCGGTATATATAGTAAAGTCCAAAATTGATGCTGCGGGCTCGTCTTGAAAATCGGTCGGGAGCGCGGATGCAAAACTAATCTGTGAAGGAAAGAGATCTAGCTTTGGAAGAGGAGTCTGCGAAAGGGTTTCAGCACTGGCTCAGGATGTGTTTTCGTCGCCTTGCGCGGATACGGGATCCTGAAGATATAGAGAAAGAAATCGAGCTTTTGATTGATGAGGGAGAGCAGCGGGGGCTGATCTCGGAAGATGAAGGGGAGATGATTCAAGGCATCTTCTCTTTTCGGGACACCATCGCGCGTGAGATCATGGTTCCTCGGACCGACGCCGTCTATGCGAGCGCCACTACAAAGATCCCCGACATCATCCAACTCATCATTCAAAGCGGCCACTCCCGGATTCCCATCTATGTGGATAATATCGACAACATCATAGGAACTCTTCACGCCAAGGATCTCTTGAGTTATTGGGGAAACGACTCTATCGAGGTGCGCGACATCGTTCGGTCTCCTTACTTCATCCCGGAGACGAAAAAGATAAGCGATCTCCTGAAGGACCTGCGAGGCAATAAATCCCATATGGCCATTGTGATCGACGAGTATGGGGGAACGGCCGGGGTGCTGACTCTTGAAGATATCATCGAAGAGATCATCGGGGACATTGTGGACGAATACGATGCGGAAGAGGAATCGATTGTCGAGCACGAGGATGGATCGATATCCGTAAACGCCAGATTGGACGCCGGGGAGCTTGAAGATTATCTGAAGATCGATTTCCCCGAGGGTAAGTTCGAATCGGTTGGAGGCTTTGTGATCAGTCTTCTGGGTCGCGTCCCGGATATCAACGAGAAACTGACTTATAAGAACATAGAGATGTTGATAGAATCAGCGAACAACAGGAAGATCGAAAAGATACGCGTCCGTAGAATAAATCCCGAGCAAGCAGCTGCTTCGATCTCCCAGGAAGCCTCCTCATGAAGCCCTAAGCATCCCCCCAGCAGGTTTGAGTTGGGCATGCCGGTTCGGCCCTCGTCGCAAAGATCCAAGAGCTCATTCATCCAATTTTTTCGGTGAAAATCTTTTTTGCTATCGGAAAGAGCATATGAAGATGTGGTCTGCTGTACTTCTTAGCATCTTGAGCGGCGTACTCCTGACGGTGGGCTTGCCCACTTTCAATTGGTTTGTCGTCGCCTGGGGGGCTTTCATTCCGCTCTTCATCGCTCTGCGCGGAAGAAGCTCCGGCGAGGCCTTCAGGCTCGGCTATATCTGCGGTCTGGCCCACTTCATGAGCGCTCTTTACTGGATACGGTTCGTTATTTACCACTATGGGGGCTTGCCGTTTTTGCTGGCGGTCGGAGCGCTTTTCCTCTTATGCGCCTATCTTGCGATTTACCCTGCTATTTTTGCTTTTGTGGCGCAAAGGTGGCAGAGTCGTCCTTTGCTTTGGGTCTTCGGGCTGCCCGGCGCCTGGGTCATGCTGGAGTGGCTCAGGGGGCATGCGTTAACGGGCTTTCCCTGGGCAAACCTGGGATACACTCAGACGCATTTCACTCAGCTGATTCAAGTCGCAGACCTGGCAGGGGTCTATGGCGTCAGCTGGTTGATTGTCCTCGCCAATACGACTCTCATGGTTTGTCTCTATCGATCGCGTTATCGATTGAGCGCGCCGTTTTTCTTTGCGCTCTGCATGCTGGGAGCCGTCGGTTATGGGTCATGGCGTCTGGAAAACATTGAAAGCCTTCAAGAGCGGGCTGCCGCCCTGCCTGTCGCCGTGATTCAAGGCAATATCGACCAGAGCCGCAAATGGGATCCCGCGTTTCAGCAGGAGACCCTTCGCCGCTACCGGGAGCTTTCACTCCAGGCCGCCGGCCACAATCCGACGCCCGATCTGGTGGTCTGGCCCGAGACGGCGGCGCCTTTCTTCTACGGACTGGAAGAATCGCTCACCCTTCAAGTCAATAGCATGCTTGCCGAAGTCGGAAAGCCCATGTTGTTCGGAAGTCCCGCGGTAACGAAAATAGATGGGCAGGCGCGACTGCAGAACAGGGCTTATCTTGTCGGTAGCGGCGGCGATATTTACGGGGCTTACGCCAAACAGCACCTGGTGCCGTTTGGCGAATATGTTCCCTATCAGAAGGTATTGTTCTTCGTTCAGCGCCTGGTGCAAGCGGCCGGGGATTTTGCGCCCGGAAAAGATTCTTCTCCTCTTTTTCTCAACGGGGAGCGGTTCGGTGTGCTTATCTGCTATGAAGGCATTTTCCCCGAGCTTTCGCGGCGCACTGTATTGAAGGGCGCCCGAGCGTTGATCAATATCACCAATGACGCATGGTACGGGAGGACGAGCGCTCCTTACCAGCACATGGAAATCGCTCGATGGAGGGCTGTCGAGTTTCGTGTTCCTCTGATACGGGCCGCCAATACGGGAATCAGCACCATCGTCGATGCGACGGGGCGGATGTGCGGCTCCCTTCCTCTCGATGAACAGGGATACCTCGTCTGCAACGTGCGCCCATTGAATGTTTCGACCTTTTACGCCAGGTGGGGCGATCTTTTTGCAATGCTTTGCATCTTAACCTCTGTAATTGGGCTAACTTATTCCATCAAGAAATGATCTCGGATGTTCCGGGACGTCGACCAGGAGGATGCCGCAATGAATATCGACATTACTGTAGTCAGAGCTGTCATTAAGGAGCTTTCTCAACGCTTCCATAACCTTGGAGGCTATCTTTGACATAGAGGGCAAAACAAAGCGTCTGGACGAGTTGGAAAGAATACTCGCTAAGCCCGACTTTTGGGATAAGCCGGAAGAGAGCAAGCACATCCTCAAAGAGCGTTCCGATCTCAATGATGTGGTGCAAACATGGCGACGTTTTTCCGAAGACTTGAGCGACGCCGATCTCTTGTTCGATATGGCTCTTGAAGAGAACGATGAGGAAACGGTTAAGGAAGTTCTTCAGAAGACCAATGTTCTTCGAAGAGATTTGCGTAATCTGGAGCTTCGGCAAATGCTCGGCGAAGAAAATGATGAGAGAGACGCCATCGTGAGCATAAACGCTGGCGCCGGCGGAACGGAGGCTCAGGACTGGGCGGAGATGCTCTTGAGAATGTATCTGAGGTGGTGTGAGCGGAAGAACCTCTCGGCCCAGATGGTCGATCTTCTGGAGGGGGAGGAGGCGGGCATCAAGAGCGCAACCTTCACTGTCGCCGGTTCTTACGCCTTTGGGCTGCTCAAATCCGAATCCGGAATCCATCGACTCGTCAGAATCTCTCCATTCGATGCAAGCGGCCGGAGGCACACGTCCTTTGCCGCAGTCTTCGTATATCCCGAGGTCGATGACAGAATTGAAATCGATGTAAAGCAATCCGATCTCAGGATAGACACTTATCGAGCGAGCGGAGCGGGTGGGCAGCACGTGAACAAGACAAGCTCGGCCGTCCGCATTACTCATATTCCCACCGGCATTGTCGTGCAGTGTCAGAATGAGAAGTCGCAGCACAGAAACCGCGATATTGCATTGAAGATCCTGCGCTCCCGATTATATGAACGAGAGAAGCGCGTGCAGCAGGAAAAGCTTCAGGAGGTTCACGACAATCTTGACGAAATTGCCTGGGGAAGTCAGATCCGTTCCTATGTGATGCAGCCCTATCGTTTGGTCAAAGACCATCGGACCAACATGGAAAAGGGGGACGTCGACAGCGTGATGGATGGGGACCTCGATGAATTCATGGAGGCCTACCTTCTCACTCTGCTGAATGAAAGAGGGAAAGCGGCGATTGCATAGGCGCTGGGCAAACCGGCTTTCCAAAAATGTTGGAACAGTGAAGGATGGACATCGGGAGACCGATGTCCATCCTTCATGGTCCGCCAGCGATCTTGCGTTTAGACGTTATTGTATCCCACTTCTCCGTGGAGCTCCTTGTCTAGCCCCGTGTATTCTTCCTCGTCGCTCACCCTGAGGCCCATCGTTTTGTCGAGTATGATTCCGAGCGCGTAAGTAAGAACATAGGAATAGACTGCGACGGCCAGGACGGCCAGCAGTTGCGCTCCCAATTGAGCGGCGTTGCCTGCAATCAAACCCTGAACGCCCACCGTTGCAAACAAGCCGGTTGCAAGCGGCCCCCAGACTCCCGTGACTCCGTGAACGCCCACGACGTCGAGCGAATCGTCATAGCCCAGCTTGAACTTCAGCCGCACGCCATAGAAGCAGATTATGCCGGCGACAAGCCCTATGACGACAGCCCATCCGGGAGTCACATAGCCGGCGGCGGGAGTGATTGCGGCAAGCCCGGCAACGATCCCCGAAGCGAGGCCCAGCGCGCTGGGTTTCTTAAGGATCATCCATTCCATGAGCATCCACGAACATGCAGCCGAAGAAGACGCCGTCATGGTGGTGACAAACGCCAAGGCTGCCCCGCCATTAGCGGCCAGAGCGCTGCCGGCGTTGAAGCCGAACCATCCGAACCATAACAGGCCGGCGCCGAGCAAGGTCATTGTGAGATTATGAGGAACGAACATCTCGCTTGGATACCCCCGCCGTTTCCCGAGCAATCCTACAATAGCGAGAGCCGCGGCGCCGGATGAAAGATGCACCACGAGACCTCCGGCAAAATCCATGACTCCGAGCTTCGCGAGCCAGCCGCCACCCCAGATCCAGTGCGCTATGGGGTCGTAGACGATAAATGACCATAGAATTATAAAAACCACGTAGGTGCTGAATTTCATCCTCTCGGCTATGGCGCCGCTTATGAGAGGAGGAGTGATGATGGCGAACATGCCTTGAAACATGATGAAGGCGTAGCTTGGAATCGTCCCGTTTAGAGAGTCGGGTCCTGAGCCCATGAGCATGACCTGGCTCAGATCGCCTATGAAGCTGTTGCCCGGGCCGAAGGAGAGGGAATAGCCGATGACGACCCATTGGACGCCGATGACGGCCAGAGCCACAAAAGAGTGCATGAGGGAGCTGAGGACGTTCTTCTTCTGGACCATGCCGCCATAGAATAACGCGAGCCCTGGAAGCATCAGCATCACCAGCGCAGACGAAATCAACAGCCATGCGGTGTCGCCATTGTTGGCGACAGGCGCATCAGCCGCCATGGCTAAGCCCGGAGGCATGAAATAAGCGGCGCTGCTCAGCAAAATCCACTGGAGCAGTGAAATAAAAGATCCCCGTTTTTCCTTTTTCGTTCCAGGTAAAAACATCTTAACTCCCCCTACTTGTGATTAGGATAATGGGGCCGTCCACAAGCCCGCCGCTTGGGTTAAGGCAAGTTGCATACCATATTGTTCTTTGGAGAAAGCGTCGATATGACGAGGAGTGCTTGGGCGTTACGACGAAAGAATGCAATCCTGGAGTCTTATCTCGCCTAAGGCCCTCCTTTTTGTAGAAGATCAACTTAGATTGTATACATTATTGTTCTATCGTCTGGGGTAGATAAACAAAAAAGGTCAGATTTCGGATGCCTTTAGGAACGTTTTTGTGCCTAATGATAGGACCGAAGGGCGTATGGGAACATTATTGTTCCATGACTGGCGAGACGTGGGGCTGCTTTCTGTGAGCGCGCTTATTGCGTAGACAGCCGAAGCTCCGCCTTCGCCCGCGAAGGCGGAGCTTCGGCGCACTCTGGTTGGAATAATCGGGCTAATTGATGGTTACTTCATCCTGTTTGTGAATTTTGAGGGAATCCGCTGCTTCAGCCAGTTTGTCCATAACAGCCTTGGCCATTTGCTCCAGTCGCTGGAAGGTGTTCTTGAGCTCTTCCGTTTCAATTTCGTCCCATTTCTTGAGAAATCCGATCCCATCCTCAGAGCCGAAGTAAATATGGCTTCCTTGAATAACTTCCAATGTCTTTCCGTTCACTTTCAATGAAATCATGGTATCGTGTTCCTTCCGCTTTGCCGATGCAGTAAAACAATAGTGGGAGACAGTCGACTATATCTCACGGCGCTTTGTTATAGTCAATAATGATCTTGTTATGTCAATGGCTTGCTGGATTGAGAATGAAGTTTCCTTGAAATTAAAATGATCATTCTAATAAATAGTCTCTACCTATAATTGGACAGGTTTTCTCTTTAGGTTGACGCTTCGCTCCTAGTCGCCTTGGACTTATCCCCAGTCTAATCGCCAATTGGTTTACATTTAGAGAATTATACTTAGATTTAAATCATAAATCCGTGGGTGGTTGAAATCACTTTTCAGTCGAACAAATTATTTGAGCTCCGATGAGTTTTCGAAGCAGAAAGCCGATGTACATACGGAAATATAAGCGCTCTGCAATTGCTTCCCGGGTGTTGGAGGCATTATTTGCGTCACCTCGTGAGTTGCGACTGTTCGAGCTCATTCGTGGGCTAAATGTAGAATGGTAGAAGGAGGAATAACTATGGATGTACGTGGAACGAACGTAAAAAAAGTAATGTCTGCCTCTTCACTTATGAACGACAGAGTGATGAATGCCGAAGGCGAGGATCTGGGCAAGATTGAAGAGTTTATGGTCGATCTCGACTCTGGGTGCATCGCCTATGCGGTTCTCTCGTTCGGAGGTTTTCTTGGTTTTGGCGATAAGCTTTTCGCTATCCCATTCCATGCGATGACGCTCGATGAGGACAAAAAGTGCTTCATACTGAACGTTCCGAAGGAAAGATTCAAGGACGCTCAGGGATTCGATAAGAGCAATTGGCCGGATATGGCCGACCAGACCTGGGGTACGGCTATCCACGATTATTACGGCTATGAGCCGTATTGGAAGACGAGATCGAAGTATTAGAACTGAAGCGGCTGCGAACTGAGCTTTGCTTAGCTTGCCGCACCGCGCTTACGGCTAGAGACGGTAAAGGGATGACTTTCCGAAAGCAGTAAATACTGATCTGACCGCCTGGCAGTATTATGGCGGATCGCTTCGGAGCGGATCCTCTTAAACGGCGTTTCCACGATGTAGCTATGCGCTTGTCATTTCCCATTGTGGAAACGCTTGAACATTTAAGCCCTATTGGCTTCCTCCGTCATTGCATGCTCTTGACCGGCTTTTTATGAGGAAAGAAGACCGTGAAGAAGACACCATGACGGTTGTTAGATGATGAATATGAGGAGAAACAGACATGTACAGCAGAGTCAAGATAGCAGGGCATCCTGTTCATCCCATGCTCGTATCCTTTCCAATTGCGTTCTACACAGCCACTTTCGCATCCTATATCACGTATGCCGTAAATGGCGATCCCTTCTGGTTTCGCGCGGCGTACGCCGCCAATTTCGCCGGAGTGATTATGGCGCTTGTCGCCGCAATACCGGGATTCATTGACTGGTCTATGGGCATCCCGGCCGGGACGCATGCAAAGAAAGACGGCATCAAGCATATGAGCCTTAATGTAACCGCCCTCGCCTTGTTCGCCATTACTTTGTGGCTCAATTCAGGACAATGGGGCGCGCCGGCGCCGGTGATGCGCTATGCGATCGTCCTTCCGGCGCTTGGCCTTATCAGCACAGTGGCAGCCGGCTACCTTGGATGGACGCTGGTCCAGAAGCACCATGTCGGAGTGCAGATCGCCCCGTGTCCGGAGGTAAGGTATGAGGAGCGCAGGAGAAGGGCTGCATGAGACATCTTGAGAGGTGCGGAAAACGGCGCTGAGAGCCTTGGAATTCTGGATGCCGAATTCTCTGAAGACCCCTTGAGCAAAGGGGTTTTTTGTTTCTCATCTGGATTCCTTTCTCCAGTTTCATCCTGTTTTCGACTTCTTTGACGAAGAAAATATAGACGAGGAGTAAACAAAATGCAGCCACAGGCGTTGAATCGACGACTGCCCGTAGGAGCTGAAGCATTGCCCGATGGCGGCGTCCATTTTCGGGTATGGGCGCCTCGCCGAAAGAAAGTGTCGCTCGTCCTGGAAGAGGAACCGGATTCTGCCGGCGCCGCTCCTTCGAGCGACGTTCAACTCAGCCCCGAAGGAAATGGCTATTTCAGCGGAGTGGTTACAGACGCGGCGCCTGGCGCCCTTTACCGCTTTCGGCTCGATGAGGAAGAAACCCTATTTCCTGATCCCGCCTCGCGCTTCCAGCCCTATGGTCCTCTAGGCCCATCGCAAGTTGTCGATCCTTCGCTCTTTCAATGGACGGATCGGGATTGGCCGGGGGTGGAAATGAAAGGTCTGATATTCTACGAAGCGCATATCGGAGCCTTCACGAAAGAGGGAACTTTCAGAGAGGCGGTGCGCCATTTCCCCGAACTGGCGGAGACGGGCGTCAACTTGATCGAGGTGATGCCCGTCTCCGATTTTGCCGGAGAATTCGGATGGGGATACGATGGCGTGGACCTCTACGCTCCGACCAGGCTCTACGGAAATCCCGACGATTTCAGGTTCTTCGTCGATCAGGCTCATGCTCATGGGCTGGGCGTGATCCTGGACGTCGTCTACAACCATCTGGGGCCGGTCGGGAATTACCTCATAGAGTATTCCCTTGATTATTTCAGCGATCGTTACGCAACGGAATGGGGCGACGCTTTGAACTTCGATGGCGGGAATTCCGCTCCTGTGCGTGAATTCATCATACACAACGCCGGTTATTGGATAGACGAGTTCCATTTGGACGGATTGCGGATAGATGCGACTCAACAGATGTTCGATTCATCCCGCGAGCACGTTATTGCCGCCATAGCAAGGCATGCCCGCAGCAAGGCGGGCAGACGCTCGATCGTTATAATTGCGGAAAACGAGCCGCAGAATACAGCTCTGGTGCGTTCGCCGCAGGAAGGCGGGTACGGTCTTGACGGCCTTCTGAACGACGATTTTCATCACACCGCAATGGTTGCGCTCACCGGCAGAAATGAAGCCTATTATATGGATTATCTTGGCGCGCCTCAGGAGCTCATATCTTCAGTCAAGTGGGGCTATCTCTATCAGGGCCAGTACTACGCCTGGCAGAAAAAGCGGCGTGGGACATCGGCTTTCAAGCTCGATCCCTCCGTATTCATCAATTTCCTACAAAATCACGATCAAATAGCCAACAGCGCTCTGGGCAAGCGTTGTCAGGCGCTGAGCTCCCCCGGTCGTTACCGGGCATTGACCGCGCTTTTGCTCCTTTCTCCCTCTACGCCGCTCCTTTTCATGGGGCAGGAATTCTCTTCGTCGAGCCTTTTCAGCTATTTTGCCGATCATAAGGGCGAGCTTGCCAGGCTGGTGCGAGAAGGCAGGATGGAGTTTCTTAAACAATTTAAGAGCATAGCCAGCCCTGATGTGCAAGCCAAGATGCCCGATCCTTCCGATCCGGAAACCTTCAAACGCTGCAAGCTGGATCATTCCGAGAGGGAGAAAAACAGGGAATCCTATGCCCTCCACCGGGATCTTATACGGCTCCGCCGCTCAGACCCGGTATTCCGAGCACAAAGAAGAGACTGGATGCATGCGGCAGTAATCGGTCCCGAAGCTTTCTGCCTGCGCTTCTTTGGAGAAGAGGATGGAGATCGCCTGGTTCTTGTCAACCTTGGGCGCGATCTTAACCTTTTGCCAGCTCCTGAGCCGCTTCTCGCGCCTCCCGAGGATTCCCACTGGGAACTGCTGTGGTCGAGCGAGGCGGTTCGCTATGGCGGAAGCGGCGCCCCGCCTCTCGAGCCCGAAGGAGTCTGGCGCATCCCCGGTCATGCGGCTTTTGTGCTTGCTCCCCTGAAAGTTGTGAGGTCTTACAATGCATAAAGGTTTCAAGAGTGCTGGAGGTTCGAGGAATACTGGCAGAAGAGGGGTTTACGCGCCGCTCGTCAGAAAAATGGTCTGGGATGCCAGTCAGGGAATGGAGACTCTGCTGGACCACGAGTGGCTCGTAGCAAACGGGCTTGGCGGCTATGCCTCCTCCTCTGTATCGGGCGCATGCACAAGGAAATACCACGGCCTTCTGGTCGCCGCCATGCCGTCTCCCTTGGGGCGGGTAGTGATGCTCTCAGGGTTGAGAGAAGAAGTCAGGCTTCCTGATGGGAGTGTGGCCGAGCTTGGGTGCGAAGAAGAGTCCTCGCTCAGCCTCAAAGGCGCTGAAACGCAGTTCCTGCGGGAATTTCGCTTGGAGGCCGGCTTGCCCGTATGGCGATACGAGGTCCGCGATTATGTCATCGAAAAAAGAATTCTCCTCCCTCATAGGCAGAATACGGTGCACATAAACTACAACCTTGTCTCCGGAGGAGGACCGGTTAAGCTAAGACTCAGGCCCTATATGCATTTCCGCAAGCTGGAGGAGGAAGTGCGCGATGACCTTCGGAGCCCCTATATGATTCGCGCTCTCGGGAACCGATACGAGGTGATTTCGGAGGAAGATTTTCCGATTTTGCGCTTCTTCCTTTACGCCCGTGACGGATCGTTCAACCTGAGTGGAGGCGAGTTCAAGGATGTCTTGTACCGGGTCGAAGAGCGGCGCTGCTACGCATGCCGTGGAAATATGTGGAGTCCGGGCTATTACCGGATGAATCTCATTGCCGGTTCCGGCGCTACGATGATAGCCTCGACCGAGAATTGGGATGTTGTGGATGCGCTGACGCCCGACGAAGCATTCCGAACCGAGGCGGAAAGGCGCCAAAGGCTTCTCGCCGCAGCGCACCCTCTGGCTCAAACAGGTCCTGCGGCTGAATTGGCGCTGGCTGCCGATCAATTCATCATGGCGCCCATCACCCGCGTGGCCGACGCCGCCAGAGCTTATGCGGCAGGAGGCGAGGTCCGCAGCATCATCGCGGGTTATCATTGGTTCACCGATTGGGGCAGAGACACGATGATAAGCCTCGAGGGCTTGACCTTGGCGACGGGAAGATTCCAGGAGGCATCCTACATACTCAGGACTTTCGCCCATTACATAAAAGATGGGCTGATCCCCAACCTGTTTCCGGAAGGAAAAGCGGAGGGCTTGTACCACACAGCCGATGCGACTCTCTGGTTCTTTCACGCCATCGACAGGTATCTTCAGGTTACGGGAGATCTCACCACCTTGGATCAACTTCTGCCGAGGCTTGTCGACATCGTCTCGCACCACATTCGCGGCGTTCGTTTCGGAATCGGCGTGGATTCGCGGGATGGGCTTCTAAGGCAAGGAGCGAGCGGCTATCAGTTGACCTGGATGGATGCGAAAGTCGGGGATTGGGTGGTAACTCCGCGCAGAGGGAAAGCCGTTGAGATAAATGCTCTGTGGTACAATGCATTGAGACTTCTCGAGGGGTGGCTTCGAAGCGAACGCGGAGAGGCGGATGCAAGGGAGATGTCCGAAGCTGCCGACAGGGTCTATGAATCCTTCAACAAAAGGTTTTGGTTCGAGGAAGGCGGTTATCTCTACGATGTCATTGATGGAGAGCAAGGCGATGATAAAGCGTTGAGGCCCAACCAGCTTTTCGCCATCTCTTTGCGCCATCCCGTGCTCGATCCCTCGAAATGGAGCGGGGTTGTCGACATTGTAAAGACGAGGCTTTTGACCCCCTTCGGGCTTAGAACCCTGGCGGCCGGACATCCTGATTACAAATTGAGATATTACGGGGACCTATGCTCGAGAGACGCCGCTTACCATCAAGGGACTGTCTGGCCCTGGCTGATAGGTCCATTCGTGGACGCTTGGATCAAGGTTTACCCCGAAGACGCTATGGGGGCCAGGAGGTTCCTCGAAGGGCTCCTTTCCAATTTGGATGAGGTCTGCATCGGTATGATAAACGAAGTTTTCGACGCGGAGGCGCCGTTCAACCCGGAAGGCTGTGTCGCTCAGGCCTGGAGCGTGGCCGAAATGTTGAGAGCCTGGATCCGGACAGGCGAGGCGTTTGAAACTGAAAAATCTACTCAGTCGGCGTGATGACCGGCAAGCTTCAGGCGGATGGACAAAAGCGATGAACGGCAGGCGGACAGAAGCCGGTGAATCGTAAATATCACCGGCTTCTGTCCGTTGTCATTTCAGGTTTTTCCATTGCTGATCCGGTCCTCCCGGGAGAGACTCATCCTCGCTTATGCAGGATGGAAAGGCCGACCAGTCCGTTTTCTTTTGCCAGGATCCATCATTGCATTCTCTGCAAATCTCCCCCTCGCACATGATGGATCCGTGGGCGTATCTCCTATCTTTGTGCTCACAGCTCCTGGTTACCGATTCCTGTGGCATGTCAAGCTCCTCCGTTACAGCGAAAACCCCGGCATTGATTCTCCTTGGGTGCTGCGTAATCAATATCAGATTAACCAGCTTGTTCCAGATTCTTTAATAATCATTGTTTTGGTGATAGACCATTGTTCAGAACCAGGACCTTTGAATCCAGGCGTCGTGTTCGAGATCCTTCATATCTTTTTCCAGCACGAGGTAATGAGATGCATTCTGGATGGCCAGTCCGCCAAGATAGGCTAGGGCTGTGGCGAGCATGACTTCATCTTCGGTGAATTCTTTGGGCGCTCCGCTGTAGAGCCTCATCACCCCTATGACGTTCTCCTTGGTCTTTATGGGGATCGAGAGGATAGAGACAATCCCCTCCTTCTGCTTTTCCTGCTTGTGCTTAACTCTCCGGTCTTCCAACACGTTCTTGATCGCTACCGGCTTTCCCGCAAGGGTCTCATCCACGCTCTTCTCAACATACAAAGGCCCGCGGTTGAGATAGGTCTCGCTTAGGCCGTAACTCGCCACGAATTCCAAAGTTCTTTTTTCTTCGTTGATAAGGAGAATGGAGGACGCCTTGACTTTGAAAGCTTCTGCGATTTCAGCAGTCAGGATGTGCAGGATCTTCTTCATATCGAGACTGGAATTGAGGTTGATCGCAAGGTCCTGGAAAAGAGCCGTATTCTTTCTCGACTGCTCGATCAGTCGAACGTGCTCGATAGCCATGCCGCCTTGTTCCGCTATGGCGATTGCTAAATCGATTTCATCGCGGGTGAACAGCCGTGGACTGGCGGTGAAAAGAGAAAGCCCTCCGATAAGCTTGTTTTTCACTACGACCGGCACTGCCAATATGGAGGCGAAATCCTTGGTTTTCTTAATTCCCAGTTCCTCCAGTCTACTGTCCGAAGCTATGTCGTGGGAAAAGAAGTAGCCCTCTTCCCGGAAAACTGGAACAAGCTTATCCGGGTTAGAAAATGCATATCGAAGGTAGTTTTCTGAAAGTCCTTTCTGAGCTGAAGGAACAAACCGGGCTTCTTCCTCGTCGAACAGAAAAAGACAGGCCGCCTTCACTTTCATGGCGTCGACGACGCTGGTTACGATTAGATCCAATACATCTTTCCTGTTCGTGGTCGATCCTAACGATCTGCTTATTCTGCAAATGGTCTTGAAATAGTCATTCTCGCAGCTCATAAGACGTTTCTCCTTTGGTTGGAGGGGCCCGGAAATCTTGTTTCATTAGACCTTCCTGATGAGTCCACGTACATGTGGATTTCGTCGTTTTCATACCTAATTTGTCCGAGACGGCCCATTGTCAAGGTGGACATGAGCAAAAGCCGGAAAAATCTCCAGCCGCAAAGCCTGTGCGGCGAGTCGTAGGTCTCGGCTTCCAGCCCCCTTTGCTTGCCCGCCATGTCTATGACCGTCAAGGCGTTGAAAAGAACTTTTCCCATGACATGCGGGCTCTGGTTATGTTAAAAGGAACCGTTGTCCAGTTGAAAAGGGATTGATCGAAAGGTAAAAGTATGATTGCGCCCCCTGACAGAGCCAGACGAGCTTGTATCGCATGCGGCGCCGCAGCAGCGGCGTTGGCGGCCAGATGGCCCGTGGTTCTGAGGGGAGACGGATTGGTCTGATTCTCCAAAAAAGTAAACTCAGGGCTGCGGGCAGATGGACGCAGCCTTTTTGCTTTAAGGGCTGCGACTGACTCGCAGCCCTTTTATTTTGTGGGTTGCGGAGCCATCCTTGAAGCTCGGCGGCGATGGAAATGAAACGGGAAGGATATTATGAGAATCGATATCGTGCACATGGGCGCGGGCAAGCTGAATTACGAAATCCGAAAAATAATTCGCATAGCGGAAAAACTGCAGGAGCTGGGAGTCAAGGTAAACCTGGAAAATATTGGCGATCCGGTGGCGAAAGGAGAAAAGATCCCTACGTGGATGAAGGAGATCGTTGCAGATTTGGCCATGCAGGATTGCTCCTATGGCTACTGCCCCACCCAGGGCATTCTCGAGACCAGAGAATTCCTTGCGAAGCAGAACAACCGCAACGGGGGCGTCCATATAACTCCGAACGACATCATTTTCTTCAATGGTCTTGGAGAAGCGATAACCAAAGTTTACGGACTACTTCGGAGCACTGCGCGGGTGATCACCCCTTCCCCCACCTACACTACGCACTCGGCGTCTGAAGCTGCGCATGCCGGCCAGCCCCCAGTCACCTATCCCCTTGATCCGCATAACCAATGGCATCCCGATATTCAGGAATTGCGCAGAAGAGTGAAGTATAATCCGTCAGTGGCCGGCATATTGATCATCAACCCGGATAATCCGACCGGCGCCGTTTATCCGGAAAGCGTCCTGCGTCAGATAGTCGCGATAGCCGAAGAATTCGACTTGTTCATTATTGCCGATGAAATCTACCAGAACCTGGTTTATAACGGTCAGAAGACCAAGCATATCTCGGATGTCATAGGGAACGTGCCCGGGCTCGCCATGAAAGGCGTCTCCAAGGAGCTGCCGTGGCCTGGCTCCCGTTGTGGCTGGATCGAAATATACAATGCGGATAAAGATCCTCATTTCGCCAGCTACACGCAGAGCATTCTCAATGCGAAAATGGTGGAAGTTTGTTCGACCACCTTGCCCCAGAGGGCTATCCCTCATATTTTTAAACATCCTCTTTATCACGAGTACCTCGATGGGAGGCGACGCCGCTACGAAAAGCTTTCGGGCATAGCTTACGAAAAGTTGAAGGATGTTCCGGGCGTGCTGATTAACCGCACCGATGGAGCTTTTTACATGAGTGTGGTGTTCGAGGATGGGCGTCTGAACGGACAGCAGGTTCTACCCGTTGAAAACCGTGAGGCGAAGAATTTGGTGGAGGAGCTTACCCGGGAGCCGAATATGCCGCTGGACAAGCGCTTTGTCTACTATCTTCTGGCTGCAACCGGCATTTGCGTCGTTCCGCTTTCTTCCTTCAATACCGACTTGCAGGGGTTCCGAATGACTTTGCTCGAGCCGGACGAAGCTGAATTCCGGCAGATTGTCGAAAAGCTTTCGGAAAACATTCGACTCTATCTGGAATCGCGTAAATAATTTTTGACTCATTAGCACCCAGCCCCAAGAGGAGATCAATTCCATGAAGGCGCCTAAGACTTCGCTGCTCGACGCCCGGCCGGCCTGGCGGGCTCTCGAGACGCATTATCAAAGCATGAAAGATTTCCATCTAAGGGATTTTTTCGCTCGTGATCCCGAACGGGGCGAACGCTTCAGGGCTGAAGCCGCAGGGGTCTACCTGGACTATTCCAAAAACCGGATCACCGACGAGACGATCCGTCTTCTTGTGGAGCTTGCAGAATCTTGCGGACTGCGCGAGAGCATCGACGCCATGTTTCGAGGCGAGAAGATCAATGTGACGGAAAATAGGGCGGCGCTTCATGTGGCGTTGCGGACGCCCCGGGGAAAAACGATCTATGTCGATGGCGGGGAAGTAGTCCGGGAAGTCCATGAAGTATTGGAGAGGATGGCCGATTTCGCCCGTCTGGTTCGAGACGGGCAATGGGTTGGGCATACGGGAAAACCCGTTCGCAATGTCGTCAATATCGGCATCGGAGGCTCGGATCTGGGGCCCCGGATGGCTTACGAAGCTTTGCGCTATTACAGCCAGCGCAATATGGCGTTTCGTTTTGTATCGAACGTGGATGGAGCGGATTTTGCCGAAGCGACCCATGACTTGAATCCCGAAGAGACGCTTTTTATCGTTTCATCAAAAACCTTCACCACCCTGGAAACAATGACCAACGCCGGAACCGCCAGGCAGTGGCTGCTCGATGCGCTGCTCGATGAAAAAGCCGTATCCCGCCATTTCGTGGCCGTTTCGACCAATGCTGAAAAAGTAGCTCAATTTGGCATCGACACCGCCAACATGTTCGGCTTCTGGGATTGGGTCGGCGGGCGATATTCAATGGATTCGGCCATAGGGCTCTCGACCATGATCGCCGTAGGCCCGGACTATTTCCAATCGATGCTTGCCGGCTTCCATGCAATGGACGAACATTTCAGATCCGCTCCTTTCGAAAGCAATCTTCCGGTTCTGATGGGATTGCTCTCCGTGTGGAACAATAATTTTCTAGGGGCCGAGACGGTTGCGGTCCTCCCCTACGATCAGCACCTCAGCCGTTTTCCCGCTTATCTTCAGCAGTTGATCATGGAAAGCAACGGAAAGCGCGCAACGCTTGACGGCTCCTATGCCGATTACCAGACCAGTCCCGTATACTGGGGCGAGCCGGGCACAAACGGCCAACACTCATTTTACCAGCTTATTCACCAAGGAACAAAGCTCATCCCGTGCGACTTTATAGGCTTTTGCAAGAGCCTTAATCCTCTCGGAAAACACCATGATTTGCTCATGGCTAATTTTTTCGCTCAAACGGAGGCGATGGCGTTCGGAAAGACAGAATCCGAGCTCAGGGCTGAAGGCGCGTCCGAGCGGCTAGCTTCGCACCGCGCTTGCCGCGGCAATCAACCCACAAATACGATTCTCCTGGAACAGTTGACACCGGAATCATTGGGAAAATTGATTGCGCTCTACGAGCATATCGTTTTTACCCAAGGCGTTATATGGAATATCAATCCGTTTGACCAGTGGGGCGTCGAACTGGGGAAAGCGCTCGCCAACCGCATCATCCCGGAATTGGAAGCGAATGAAGATGCCGCGCTTGACCACGACAGCTCGACCAACGCCCTCATCCGACATTATCGCTTGTACAAAGCGTGAGCGATTCATGGTAGACAGTCGGGATAAGAAAGCATGCCCGATTGTCTACTATTGAGGCGATCGTTCGATCAGTTTCTTTCTGGCTCTTTTCGTCCTTATCTTCTTCGACCGTTTACTGAAAGCCTTGCCTTCTGATAGCGTCGGCTCCAGCAGAGCCGTACAAATAGGGAAAAACGCCATCGGCTTACTTTAGACCGTTTCATGAAGTCGTATTATGCTATAGTTTATTATCGGCGACGCCGCCGAGCCAAGCGGAGAGCATGATTATTGCCTGAGCATCGGTTCTTCAGCTTCTGTCAGGAGGGCTCGAGAGCAGCGGCGACGGAACGCTCTTAAATGGAGAGAACACCACGGATGTCCGAGGCCTTCGAATATGGAAAAACTGCAAGAAGATCGTGCTGATGAGCCGAAAAACGTGATCGCTCGGCTACTCATCAAGGAGGGTCTTTTGACCGAAGCTCAGCTCAGGTATGCGAGCAGGGTTCAGTCGAAGCTTACGGCGCACCGGTCGCTTGCGCAGGTTTTCCAGGATCTGGGCTATATTACCGCGCAGCAGCTGAGAATGGTGCTGAGGAACAATCGCTTTTCCTTGAAGCTCGGCGAGCTCCTGCTGGAGCTGGGCGCGATAAATCGGGAGCAGCTCGAGAGCGCCTTGAGCATACAACAGGTGGCGGTTGAAAAGAAGCGGCTTGGCGAGATACTCATAGAATCCCGAATAATATCGGAGAGAGAGCTTATCGAGATACTCTCCGTCCAGCTGGGCATTCCTTATATCGATCCGCAAGCCATCACGCTGAACAAAGAATTGCTCGACAAAGTGCCTCTGAACTGGTACTCGACCCATCGCTTCATTCCCGTTAGCAAGACTGGGGATAAAGTGCTCGTCGCTCTTGTCGATCCCATGGATCAGAAAGCTCTCGATGCAGCGCGGATGATCTTCGGACGGGATCTCCTTCTCGCCATCTGTTCGCGAAACGCGCTCTCTGAGGCGATGGCGCTCTTTGAGCAGAACAAAGGAGAGCGACGCCCTAAAGAAATCGATGAAAGCAAGGTTGTCGGGGCTGTCAACTCCATCATGGCGGATGCCGCCCGCATGCAGGCGAGCGATATTCATATCGAGCCTCAGAGGGATAAAGTCCGCATCCGATTTAGAATCGACGGGGCTTTGATTCTCTACAAGGAGCTCGAACTGGATATGGCTCCCGCTCTGACCAACCGGTTCAAGATACTTGCCAAAGCCGATATCGCAGAGAGAAGACGACATCAGGACGGCAGAATTCTTTTTGAAAATCCCGAGAATAATTCATCGATCGATATGCGCGTCTCTTTTTTCGTGACGGTGTGGGGAGAGAAGATCGTCCTGCGGCTGCTGAGCAGCAAGGGAATGCTGTTGAGGATTCAGGATATCGGCATCTTCCCCAATCTGGTGGAGCGGTTTTGCTACGACGCATTGGATGCGCCAACGGGCGTGATCCTCATCACCGGACCCACGGGATCGGGGAAGACGACCACGCTCTACAGCTGTGTGAGATACCTCGACAAACTCGAAACGAGCATCGTTACGGTAGAAGACCCGGTCGAATACATCATCGACGGCATTGCCCAATGCTCTATCAATCCGAAGATCAACCTCACTTTTGAAGAGAGTCTGAAGGCCATTGTGCGGCAGGACCCGGATGTCATCGTGGTGGGTGAGATCCGTGATTCGTTCTCCGCCGAAACGTGTATTCAGGCCTCTCTTACCGGGCACAAAGTGCTCGCGACTTTCCATACCGAGGATAGCGTCGGAGCGTTGATCCGTTTGCTCAACATGAATATAGAGCCGTTCTTGATCTCTTCGACCGTGGTGAGCGTCGTTGCGCAAAGGCTTCTCAGACGGGTATGTCCCCAGTGCGAGGAGGCTTACATTCCCACGCCCATAGAGCTGCATCGGCTGGGGTATACCGGCGGCGACATACGAGGCCTGAGCTTCAAGGAGGGGCGGGGCTGTCCAGCCTGCCATCATACCGGTTACAGGGGACGCGTCGGGGTCCATGAGATTCTTATATTGAACGAGATGGTCAAAGACGCTATTAT
>CAZOEL010000051.1:0-49963 GCA_964578835.1 uncultured Syntrophobacteraceae bacterium
CCCCCGCCGGGACTTCATAGTCCGGCACCACTTTGGCAAGCACCGCAATATGCATCTAGGCACCTCTCTTTGTTTTTGGGGTGAATGGGTGAATGAGCGCCAGATCGAAGGGGACGGGCTAGAGCGGAGCCCGTCCCGAATTGTGCTAGCGCCCTTTCCACTCAGGCGCTCTTTTTTCGCTAAACGCCTGGAAGCCCTCTTTGCGATCTTCCGTGTCTCTCAAAGCGCCCCAAAGCAGGTGCGAGAAAGCGACGCCGTGATCAAGGGGCATATCGAGACCCATGAGAGCAGCCTGTTTTGCCGCCTTGACGCTCAACGGAGCATTGGCCGCAATCATCGCAGCGTATTTGCCCGCCAGATCCATCAGGCCGGCAGGCTCGACCACATCGCTCACCAGGCCCACCCTCAACGCTTCCTGAGCATCGATCATGGAGCCCGTGAGAAGCATTTTCATGGCGACAGCCTGAGGGATAGCGCGCGGCAAGCACTGGGTTCCATTAAGGCCCGCAAGGCTTGCAACCTTGACTTCGGTCAGCCCGAATTTAGCGTTGGAGCTGGCGATTCGCAGATCGCAAGCCAGCGCCATCTCGAGGCCGCCACCCACCGCAAAGCCATTGATGGCGCATATGATGGGCTTCCACATCTTCATGTGCGGGATTATCGGTTGTCCTTCGCGCAGCCAAATGGAAGCCATGCACTCGGTCGGGGGAGGCGTTTTCTTCATGTCGGTGCCGGTGCAGAAGGACTTTTCACCCGCGCCGGTGAGCACCGCTACACGGATATCGTCATCATTTTTAACAGTACTCCAGATCTCGGTGAGGCGGGCGACGGATTCGGGATCCAGAGAGTTCATGGCCTCAGGCCGGTTGAGGGTGATGAAGGCCACGTGGTTTTCTACGGTAAAATCAACGGCCATTTTGCACTCCTTGAATATTATTGCAAGTATCTTCTGGCGCTCCCAGAAGGGAAATCCTCATTCACAAAGACCTTTTCAGACACTGAGAACAGAGCCTTTAATCAGTCTCCATCCTTGGCGAGGACAAATCCGTCATAAGGTCTTTTCTGCTTCAGGATGGTTCTTCCGAGCGTCCATCGGTGTATCTCGGAAGGGCCTTCCAGAATGCGCCAGACTCGCACCATGCGGGCGACATACTCAATTCCGAGCTCTTTCGAAAGGCCGACGCCGCCATGCACCTGAATAGCGCGGTCGGCAACCTTGGTCAGCATCTCGGTCGCCGCCACCTTGAGCATTGCGCCTTCGTTGCGCAAATCCTCAAACCCCTGATCGGACTTCCATGACGCATAGTAGAGAAGCCATCGAACCGTTTCGAGCTCAATCGTAGAATCGGCGATCCAGTTTTGCACTGTCTGACGGCTGGCCAGGGGCGCGCCGAAAGTAGTGCGATTGTTTGCTTGATCGATCATCATCTGGATCAGTCTTTCGGCCATGCCCGTGCAGCGGCAGGCAAGCTCGATGCGACGCACGCCGAAGCGGTTCTGGAGAGGTATAAACGCCTTGCCGACCTCCCCCAGCACCGCGTCGTCGCCAACGGTGACATCCTCGAGGATCAGATCCCAGGTCGGCATCGCGCCAATGACTGGAATCTCCCTTCCGACTCTCACCCCGGGCATGTCTCTATCGATGAGGAAAGCGGTAAAACGGTCTTTGCTAGGCGCATCTTTATTGGTGACGGCAATGAGGATAAAGAAGACGTTGCTTTTGTCGCACTTGCTTATGAAGGTCTTCGTTCCGTTGATCACCCATTTGTCGCCGTTGCGCACAGCCGTCGTCTTGAGCCCGCTCACATCGGAGCCCGCGCCCGGCTCTGTGCAGGCCATTGCGGAATCGAGCTCATTGTTGCAGTACGGCATGAAGTACTTCTCACGCTGATTTCCGACGCAGCAGGAATGCAAGTAGTACAGATTGGGAGCGTCCGGAGGCAGCATGAAGCCATGGGGCGAAAAACCGACGAAGGATTTACACATCTCTTCAAGCACCAGAGTTTTGGCTAGCATTCCGAGTCCCTGTCCGCCAAACTTCTCTTCAACCTCCAACCCCCAGAATCCGAGCTTTTGACTCTCGTCGAGAAGCCTCTTCGTGTCTTCCTTGGGAAGCATGGGGCCCGGCTCCGTCCACAGGCTCATGTCTCGTTCGAGGAATTTCCTTTCAAGCGGCAGCATCTCCCTCTTGACGAATTCCCTCATGGACTCCCTAAGCATGTTGTATTCTTCGGAAATGGAGAAATCCATTATATTGCTCCTGTCGTGAAGTGTTGTCTTTTCTTTGAGCCCCATGGCGGCGTATAAAGCCGGTGGCAACCCATGGGGCGGGTTAGGCGAAAGCGTCTAAGAGGCGGGCGGCTCCAAGACGCCTCGAAGCTGTCTTTAGGTCAAGACATCCTCTTTCGCCAGTTGATCGATCTCTTCTTCCGTGTAACCGAGCGTGTTCGACAGGACTTCGCGCGTGTGCTGGCCGAGGATGGGAGCGGCAGTATTCATCTCAATAGGAGTTTTGGAGAACATGATCGGGGCTCGGTTATAGAGAGTGGAGCCAACCACTGGGTGGTCGAGGTAGCTCCAGAATTCTCTCTCGATCAGATGCGGATCTTCTATGGCCGCTCTGGCGTCATTTACCGGTCCGGCCTGAATGCCCGCAGCCGATAGCTTTTCAGCAAGCTGATCGGCGTACTGATTACAGGTCCAGGCCTCTAGGTTGACATTCAGTTCATCTTCGTTTTCTTTGCGGGCTTTGAAGGTCGCAAATTTTGCGTCATCAGCCCATTTGGGATTGCCCATGAGGCTCTTTAGAAGCGTCCAGTCCCATTCGTTGAAGACCGATATGGCGATCCACTTGCGATATCCCAAAGTCTTATAGACTCCGTGGGGAGCCGCATTGGGGTCTCCGTAGCCGATAGGGCCCAGGATATCGTCATTTACCGCATAGGCCATGGCGTCCGTGGGCTTCATGGCGATCGAAGATTCCAGCTGCGAGATGGAGACGGTCTGTCCCTTCCCGGTGATCTCCCTCTGCAGCAGAGCCGCCATGATTCCAAAGAGGGTATGACCGGGCACCATCACGTGATCCGTGTAGTTCGTGCCGGTTCCAAAAGGGCTGCCCCCCGGAGCCCCAGCCTGAACGGTCAAGCCGCACAGGGCGTTGAGGTTATATCCATAACCCATGTAGGAGCTGTGAGGACCGGTAAGGCCCTGAAGGCTCATGGTGACGTAGATGATGCGCGGGTTCATCTCTTTTACGTCTTCCCAGCCGAGCTTCCACTTTTCCATTTGCCCGACTCGGAAGTTATTGATGATCACATCGCTCTTCTTTATCAGGCGCACCGCCACATCGCGGGCTTTCGGGTGATTCATGTTCAGCGATATGGCTTGTTTGTTTGCGTTGCGATTCGCAAAATAGCCGCTTCGCTCGAGGCCTTCGCCGTCGCCGTCCTTGAACGGACCGCCCTTGCGAAGAATATCGATGCGCTTGAGGCTCTCTATCTTGATGACTTCAGCGCCGCACTGGCCCAGCACGTTCGTGGTGATCGGCCCCGCACCCACCCAGGAGAAATCGCAGATGAGGATTCCCTCCAGAGCTTTTTTGAAATTAGCTGACATAAACGATACCCTCCTTTGCCAAGGCTTCGATGTCGCTATCCGAGTAGCCCAGCTCCTTCAGGATTTCGGCGGTGTGCTGCCCGAAGGTGGGCGCTGCGCTTCCTATTCGCCACTCGAGGTTTCCGAGCTCGTAGGGGGCTCCGGGATAGGTGATCTCGCGGGCAAGATTGGAGTGATAAATGGTCTGCCAGAAGTTGCGGTGGCGAAGCTGAGGGTTCTCGAGCAGGTCTTTTCCATTGCTGACCGGCGTGATCGCCACCCGGGCCGCCTGCCCTTTTTCATAGAGCGTGAGCTTGTCGTGCTTCATGGTGAAGCGCTCGAAGATGCGGCAGAAGGTCTCATAGCCGTTGGCCGAGCAGCGGTACGGCTCTGAAATCCATTTATCGTCTTCGAAGACTTCCCATTCCTCCACACCTTCGTTTTTCATCCACTCGACAAAAGGATCCCACATCACCTTATTCCTACCCATGATGGCCACAATGGCGACCCAGCCGTCTTTGCAGGGGTGGACTGTCGCAGCGCCGGCTTCCTTGCCGCGCCCGCGCCGGTTCTTTCCCTCGAGATCCCAGTATTGCGCGGAATTCTCGAGAGCCATGCCTACGGCCTCCATGCAGCAGACATCCACAAACTGGCCGATGCCGGTCTTCTTGGCAAAGTAGAGCGCAATGGAGCTTCCCACTGCGGCGTAGGCCTCCGCCATGCGGTAAGACTGATTGTCGCAGGCGCGAACGGGCTTTTCATTATCGACTCCCGCCAAAAAGAGGAACCCGCCCATAGCCGAGCAGGTCAGATCGGAGCCGGGCTTGTCCTTGTAGGGACCCTGATGCCCGAAGGGAGTGATGGATGTCTGAACGAGCTTCGGGTTGACTGCGCTCAGGCGATCATAGCTCATCCCAAGGCCTTCGAGATATCCAGGGACGAAGCTCTCGAGCAAAAGATCCGCTTTGGAGCAGAGCGCAAGGAATATATCACGCCCTTTTTCCGTTTCGAGATTGAGCGGCATGCCCTTCTTGCCCGCGTTGTAGTACAGGTATTGAAGGCTGCGCTCCAACCCGGGGCTGTTCTGAAAAAACGGTCCCACCTTGCGCAGAGGGTCTCCGGCAATAGGCTCCAGATGAATGACATCGGCTCCCAGCCCGGCGTACAGCTTGGCCGCATAGGCTCCCAACTCACCCGTGAAGTCAAGAACCTTGAGGCCGCCAAGCGATTTCTCAGACAAATTCCCACTCATCACTTTCTCTCCCCTTTTTATCTATCAACCCGAAAACAGGCTCCTGCCGCCGCACACATAAAGGACCTGCCCTGTTATGTAGCCGCTCTCATCATCGGCTAGAAACATCACCGCGTTGGCGATGTCGTCAATATCTCCCAGTCTGCCCGTAGGCTGCTTGGATAGAAGAAAGGTCTTGCTCTTGTCGGGCAGTTCATCCCACATGGGGGTGTAGATAAGTCCCGGGGCGATGCAGTTGGATGTTACGCCTTTACGGCCAAGCTCGAGCGCGAGCACGCGAGTGAGACCGACCAGACCCGCTTTGGCGGATGAATACGGCGCCTGTCCGGGACCGCCAAGCCATGCCCTCGAGGCTATATTGATGATGCGGCCATGGTTATTCTGGATCATGTGGTTGTGCGCAGCCTGGCTGCAGAAAAAGGGGCCTTTGAGATTCACATCGACTGTGATGTTCCAGTCGGACTCGGATAGATTGCGAAGCGGTCCGGCCTTTTCCATGCCTGCATTGTTGACCAGAATGTCCAGCCCACCGAAGGCTTCCACGGTCTCCGCCACCATCTTGTCCACTGCTTCTTTCTTGGTGATGTCGGCCACTTGCCCCAACACCGCCAAGCCTTCCTTCTTGAACTCCTCGACGGTGTCTTTGACCTTGGCGGCGTCGATATCGTTGATGACAACCTTGGCGCCGTTTTGAGCCATGCGATAGGCGGTCTGTTTGCCCATGCCACTGGCCGATCCGGTTATCAGTGCGACTCTATTTGCAATTCCCATTTGTTACCTCCAATTCTCTAATGAAATCCAACGGCCTCGAGCTCGACCTTTAAATGGACATGGAAAAATGGGCGCTCTTTCCGCCGCACACGAAAAAGGTCTGACCGGTGATGTATTTGGAAGTATCCGATGCAAAAAAGCCCACTGCCCTGGCGATATCTTCGGGAGATCCGATCCGCTTGACCGGCAGCGCCCCACCGATTTTCTCGGCCACCTCCGCAGGCATTTGCGATGTTGCAACATCGCCTTTGGCGACGCAATTGACCGTCACTTCATCCTTGGCCGATTCCAGGGCCAGAGAACGGGTCAACCCGAAGACCGCCGATTTTACCGCCGAATAACCTGCCTTGCCCGGCCATCCGATATAATCGAGGCTGCTGATGTTGACAATTCTCCCATATTTTTGTTGTTTCATCTTCGGCATTGTCTCGCGACAGAAGTAGAACGCCGGGCTCAGATTGCAGCGGATGCTGGTGGCCCAGTCCGCATCGGTAACGTCACAGACCGCCTTGGTGCACTGTGAATCGGTGTTGGTCACCAGAATATCGATTCGCCCGTACTGCTCGGCCACATCATTCACCACGCGCTTCACCTGCTCGGAATCCGTGGGATCCATGAGCTTGGCGACGGCTTTGCCTCCAGCAGCTTTGATCTGAACAACCAAGTCCTCGAGTCTGTTGGCGTCAGGACCACAGGCTACCACCGTGGCGCCGCCGGTTCCGAAGCGCATCCCGATCGCCTGGCCTATCTCGTCTCCGGCGCCGGCTATCAGAGCTATCCTGTCTTTCAAGACCTCCATATCCACACCTCCGTCTATTTGTTGATCGGCTGCCGGGACAAGCGATTTGTCCCGGAATTCTTGTTACCAGTCTTTGACGATCATGTGCATGGTGCAGGCTGCGTGCTCGGTCCCTGATAGGCCGCCGCCCGTCACGTGCGACATGGCGACTTTTGCGCCTTCCACCTGATAGCCTTGGCACTCGCCTCTGAGCTGCTTGACGTTGGCTGCTATCTGGGCCGCCCCCGAGGCTCCGATGGGATGCCCGTAGGAGAGCATGCCCCCTCTTGCGCTGAAGACGCATTTGCCTCCATGGGTGGAATTTCCGTCTCGAAGAAACTGAAGGCCTTCGCCCTTCTTGCAAAACCCCATGCACTCGTAGTAGAGAAGCTCGGCTATGGTGAAAGCGTCATGGAGCTCGACTATGTCCACATCCTCGGGGCCGATTCCCGATTCCTTGTAGAGAAGCTCGCTTGTCATCTCGGTGATGTCATCTCCGGTAATGTCTCTCGGGCGGTTGTGATAGGGACCCGAAGTGACGACCGATCCGGCAATTTTCACGGGCTTTTCGATTCTTAGCTTCTTGATCATTTCTTTGGAGCAGACCACGACCGCTCCAGCGCCGTCTGCAATGCCGCAGCACTGGTGGAGCGTCATCGGGTAGGCCACCATCCTTGAGTTGGCCACCTCTTCGACCGAGATATTTCCCTTAAACCATGCATGGGGATTATTGGTCGCATGCCTTCTATTTTTTACCGTTATCATGGCCAAGTCTTCTATGGTGGCCCCGGTTTCGTGCATGTACCGGGTCGCCCGCATCGAGTACTTGCCGGTCATCACCCCGCCATGGACGGTTTCAATGTCGTTCATGGCCGGCATGAAGGCTGTGCCCGCCTGTCTGTGCAGCGTGTGGTTTTCCGCCCCTACCCCGAGAGAGCACTCCGTGATGCCGTAGGCCACGTCTTTGACCGCCAGATGAATGGCCATGGCCCCTGCCGAGCAGGCGCTTTCCACATTGATTATGGAGGCTTTCCCCACAAGCCCGATATCTTTCAAGATGGTCTGTCCCGTAACCAGGCCGTTGTGAGCATTTCCGCAATAGGCGCTCTGAATCATATCGGGCCTGGTGATATTGGAGCCCTTGATGGCCTGGAAGGCCGCCTGTCTTCCAAGAATTTCGAAGTCTTCCTTGTGCTTCCCGAAAACTGTCTCCCCAACCCCGGCAATAAAGACCTCTCGAGGCAACTTCATGATTGCAGCTCCTTGGCATATGGTTTGGTTATGCAGTCACTTTCTTGAATTTATAGCTTATGATGGGCAGCCCATCGTTATTCTTCCTTATCTCGCCAACGGTGAGCTCCACCTCTTCATCGCACTTGAAGGTCTTCACCTCGCCTTCGAGCATTGCAAAGATTCGAATATCCTCGGGCAAGTCGACATAACCGAAGATGTAGGGGGTCGGAAGCCCGGGCTGGCCGATGTAAATATCTGCGTAACTGTATAATTTCCCTCTTCTCGAGAGAGGAACCATCTCGAACTCCTCACCCCAGCAGTTAGGGCAGGGAGACATTTTCGGAAAATCCAGCTGACCGCACTTCTTGCACTTGTAGCCTTTGAGGTGCGGCGCCGAGCCGTCTTTCGGAACCTCGAGAAGGTCCGGATGGTAAAAGGTGATGTCAGGCTCTTTTTCTTTTTTTTCCTTCTTTGGGGAATCCGCCATACAATTTCTCCTTTCCGAGGCCTCATTAACTACAGAACACTCATTTTTTTACTCTAAACCGGCCATGTAATGCAGATCAGCCGAAGAGATCCCTTTGTATTATTTTCGGTTAAGGACCATATTGAGGCGCATTCAAGCATGACAAAAATCGAGTGTCAATCGTTTTTTTCATAAAACAGTAGAATATTTTCACACCGTGCGACCATTTTTCCTAATGCCGCCCAGCCAGGCAGAAGCTAGAATGTTTATTCAAAAGGGTTTTATGAGGTATCGACTGATGTGGACAAATCAAAGAAAGCCCTTATCCCTCAGCCCGACAGGGATAAGATTGGAAAAAGAGTAGCTTGATTAATACTCGATTTCAGATGTCAACGAGAGGCAATCGAGAAAAAGGCGGTCGTCAGGCTCCAAGACTTCACGCCCGTCCGACTACTCCATTGAGAGGCTGCGGCAGAGCAGATCGGTCAATTGACAGAACTCGATCATCATCTTCAGGGGAGTAAGCTTGCCTATGACAAACCAACGGATAGCCAAATGAGTAAAAGAGCCGATAAACAAATTGCGAAAAATCCTGTTATCGACCTCGGAGCGAAAAACGCCTCTCTCCTTGCCTTCATTGAGGATTCCATACAGGGGCTCAATGTATTGAAGGTATGAAGGATACGAATCTGCGACGTAGAATTGCTTATTGAGCTTGATGTCGTTGAGAAAGACCATCAAGAATTGAGGGTCCGATAGAAAAACACAGAAATGAGCCCAAATCAGATGCCTGAGCTTGACGACCGGGTCCTCCTGACAGAACACATCTTCAAGGCAGGATCGATACGATTGAAACCGCTCTTTGGGTATCGACAGGAGCAGGTCCTGCTTGTTCTTAAAATATTCATATATGGTGCCCTCCGCGACGCCCGCCTTCTGGCCCACATCGACCATGGTCGCTCTATTGAAGCCCTTCTGAGCGAAAACCTCGGTCGCAGCCCTCAAAACGCGCAGCGCCTTGTCGCCATTTTCGGTCTCTGCCGGTTTTTTTTCAATCATAGCAAGAAGGAGCGACATGATATGATCGAAGTCCGAGGTAGTGTTGACAACCTCCCCGGCCTGCAAACAGGAGAGGGAGACCTCGTCGAGCAACCCCATAATCATATCCCGCACCACTTCCAGATTGATATCGTCCCGAAAATATCCCTCATTGACGCCATCTTTGAGAATATTGAGGAGCACATCGGTATACTTTCGAAGCTCAGCATAGCTTTCATGGCTATAGAAATTCTTATTGGATCGACACTCGAGCAGGAGGTTCTTGATTATCCGGGCGTGGCCGGTGTTGAAATCATTACTGTGAAGATGGTGCCAAACCATTTTGCCGAGCCTCGACACGGGCCCCATGATGCCCTTGAATTGAAACATCAGCTCGTCATAGGCGGTCCTCATATTCTCATAGAAAGCGCAGAATAATAAATCTTCCTTATTCTTGAAGTAATGGTAGATGATGGAGTCAACGACCCCCGCATTCGTAGCAATCTCGGTTATAGTGGAATCCTTGAGCCCCTTTTCGGAAAATATCACCTCAGCCGCTCGCAAGATAGATTGGCGTTTATCCATATCAGGCATCTACTCTTCTCCTTTTGCGCCCTAGAACCACCCCGCATCAGTACAGCACCAAATCCGCCACGGCCCCACTTACCGAGCAGCGAGATCTCTCTTGCGAGAAGAATCAATCACCGGAATCATCCCCACCCAAGGAGCAGGGAGCTTCGAGCCGCTCAAAACCGCTCCGCACCAAAGCGGGGGACTACCCACTCGCAAATTCTGAGGAGCGCATTCCCGTCTGACATCCGTAGCGGAAAGACGATATGATGGAGCACTATAATAAAGTTGCCAGTCGTTTTCAACCAATCTTGCGTTGAATTCTAGTCATAAAGCAAATACTGACACTCCATTCTAAAATCGATATCCAACTCTTAATTCTGTAATTCCAAAGCCATAACTCAATAATCAACTTCAAATCATTGGCTTGAAATAGTAGAATGCCGTTCGCTATTCGAACAATACATATTACTACTCTATGAGAACAAGCATAAATCCGCTCGGATAAAACTCCTGAATACCCGACCCAGCCATTTCTTTCCCACTTTGCGACATTCCTCACAAAATTAGAGCCCTAAAAGCCTTGAGCGCCTTGAGCCTCTTTTTGTTGCGCTCAAAAAATAATGCTTGACAATTCATTTCAAATGGTTTTCACTGTTCTCGAATTCGCCTCAATAAGTGTTAAATTGAAGCGAATTTATTTGCAACACTCATTCTCATGCGGCTTTCGCGGCTCTCTCATTCTGCAGCTCTCTTCTCATCAAAGTTCTTTCTGTTATTCTGGCGCAAACGCCTCGAGCTTATGCCTTGGGGCGCTGAATGCACGGATGGCAGCCTGACGGCACGGCAAACCGTATTCCCGCAGGTTACCCGAGTTGAATGAATAGACTCTCAAGAACCTACCATCGTTAACAACAAGCAGGAGGAAATGTTATGGCGACTTGCGGAGAATGCGCATCTTTTTTTGCTATTCCGGCAGGTGACCTGGATTATGAAAAGGGGAAAGGCGACTGCGTCGTTCAACAACAGGACCAGAAGGGCAAATTCTGGTTGTCAAAGCCGGTAAAGGATACGGATGTGGCGTGCGACCACATGCAGACGCGCAGATAGGCGCGTCGTCCGAAATGCCTTCATGACAGGCGTTTGAAAAGCTTTTGACAAAGTTGAGCGAACATATTGGCCGCCGGCTGAATCCGGCTCGACGCGAGCCGACCCATCGCGATCCCGATCGATACGCTCCATGGAAGCGGGAGCGCCAGCCAGCGATCAATTCATCTGAACCTTTTTGCCTTCAGGAGAAATAACCATGCCCATCACCGAAAGAACAAAGAGACTGAAAGAAAGGTGCCGTTACAAACACGTTGCAGGCGGAGAATACGTAGACCCGAACGTCAAGGCTGGAGTCGAGAGAGCCAGATATATCACGGAGGCCCACAAGGAGCACGTGGGCAAGCCGATTTGCATCGTACGCGCCGAATGCCTCAAGAACGTTCTCCACAAGATGACGATCCACATCCAGGAAGACGAGATCCTGGTTGGGGCCAACACCGAGCATCCCGACTATTTCCCCATGTACCCTGAGCTTTCCTACTTTTCCACAGTCGATATGGTGGAGAGCCCCTACTGCACGGAAAAAGAGGAAATGCGGGCCATAGCCGAATACTGGAGGCCCTACACCATCCAGAGGAAGGCCGAGAAGTACTTCACGCCCGAAGAGCTCGACATCATGTATTCGGCCACCACCGTGCAGCCCCCCATGTTCGTTACCGCCTTCAGCTCGATCATGCCCAACTACGAGTCGGTGCTCGATGACGGTCTGGAGAAGCGCCTCGAGATGATCGAAAGCGAGCTCGCCAACGCCAACGCCAAGATGCGCCAGTCCCCCTGGATCGCCAAAGACAGCCTTCCCTACTTGGACAAGATCGATCAATGGGAAGCCATGATCATAGCCGATAAGGCCGTGATCGCCTGGGCGCAACGCTACAGCCGCTTGGCGAAGATCATTGCGGAAAACTTCGAGCCAAACGAAGAGCGAAAGCAGGAACTGCTCGAGGTCTCGGACATCTGCAGGCAAGTCCCGGCCAAGGCTCCGAGAGGACTGCGCGATGCGATGCAGGCCAAGTGGTTCACCTACCTGATCTGCCACTCCATTGAAAGATACAGCAGCGGTTATGGCCAAAAAGAAGACAGGATGCTTTGGCCCTTCTACAAAAGAAGCGTCATCGACAAAACGCATCAGCCCATGACGCGCGATCAGGCCCAGGAGCTCTTCGAGTGCGAGCGCCTCAAGGTCTCCGAGCATGGCAGCACCAAGGGCCGCCAACTGCGCGAATTCTTTGCGGGAGCCAACGATCTGTTCATTCTCACCCTGGGCGGAACAAACCCGGATGGCACCGATGCGTGCACCGAATGCACGGATGTGATCCTTGACGCCACGGAAAGCATAGTCACAACCGAGCCTTCCATCGCTTTCAGGTGGAACAAGAACGGGCGCGTCGAAACCAAGAAGCGCGTCTTCAACTGCATCAAGAAAGGCTTTGGCTTCCCATCCATCAAGAACGATGAGCTCAATACCGAGCAGTTGATGAAGTACTTCAACGTGCCGGAGGAGCAGGCCAGAGACTGGGCTCTGGTTCTTTGCATGTCGCCCGGCGTCACGGGGCGCAGAGGAACGCAGAAGACCAGAAGCGAGGGCGGCTCCGATCTCTATCCGGCCAAGATCCTCGAGATTGCTCTTAACCAGGGTTACGATGAGTTCTTCACAGAATCTCAGCTTGGCCCACAGACTCCTGACGCCTCAGAGTTTAAGAGCATCGAGGATGTGTGGGAAGCGCTGAGACAACAGGCCAGGTTTGCAATTGACCTCACCATCCGTTCTAAAGACGTCGGGCGCGTAATGGAAGCCAAATACCTGTGCTGCCCGTTTATCTCCAGCATCGACGACGGCTGCGTCGAGAAGGGCATGGACGCCAATGAACTGGCAGAAATTCCCAACCCCTGGCACAACCTGATCGGCGGAAACATCGTCGTGGTGGATTCCATCGCCGCCATTCAGAAGCTCATCTTCGAAGAGAAGAAATACACAATGGCCGATCTCCTGGATGCCTTGAAGAACAACTGGGAAGGCAGAGAGGAGATGCGGCTCGACTTCTGGAACGCTCCCAAGTTCGGCAATGACGATCCCTACGCAGATCAGATCGCCAAACGCTATTACGACATGATGGCCGATGAGTTCACCCGGGTGAGAACCTACTCGGGAACGTTCCCGCTGCCCTTGGCCCAGTCGGTTGCCGGCTATATTGTGAACGGCCCGAAGACCGGCGCTACCCCCAACGGGCGACATGCGGGCGAAGCGCTCGATGATGGCGGCATTTCGCCGTACATGGGCTGCGATCATGGCGGCCCGACCGCCGTTCTCAATTCGGTTTCCAAGATCGATGTGTCTCGCTACAAGGGAATTCTCTTAAACCAGAGGCTCTCCCCAACCATGATGAACAGCGAAGCGGGCTTCGATCTCTGGTTGTCCTATATGAACACATGGCATTCTCTTGGCATCGATCACGTTCAGTTCAATGTCACCTCCACTGATGATATGCGCGCCGCGCAGCATGAGCCCGAAAAGTACACGGACACCATCGTCCGCGTGGCGGGCTACAGCGCCAAGTTCATCGATCTGGCAAGGTACTCTCAGGATACCATTATTGCGCGCACCGAGCATGAATTGGGCGCTGCAAAATAGAGCTGACTTAGGTTGGCTTCTGCAATAGGCGGTCCCAAGTCCAAAGGACGCGGGACCGCCGTCCACTCGGAGCGCACCGTGTGATCGCCGCCCTCAAACATTCCTTAACAGGCGGCCTTCCATAACGCCAAGAATCAAATCAGAACAGGAGGAAAACACCATGGCTACATGCAGCGAATGCAAGCACTTAACCCCTTCTCCCACTGGCGATCCGGCCAAGGGCGTTTGCATTCAAAAGAGAAGCAAGCTGCCTGAAACGCAGAAGACCTCCACTGCAATCAAAGGCAAAATGGTGAAAAAAGCCGATGAGGCATGCGAGAATTTCGAAAAAGGCGAGTCTTGGAAGGAGATCAAGTCTCTGCTCTGATCCTGAAGAGACAGTAACCGATCGCAAGGAAGGCCGCTCCTGTCCAACAGACAGGCCCGTTGCTTCGATAGCACAAATAACCTCTTGCATATAGTGACGTATACTTACTTGCTTCGCTGCCGAAGAGCTTGATGGTTGATCGAAGTTGGCGTCACCAAACCTGCGATCGGTTACCGACATATTTTGTCTCATATCTACTGCTGGAAGCGTGAGAGAAGCAGCACGCGCGGCGCCGACCGATGCAGGGGGCCGAGCTGCCGCAAGGAGGCCAAATGCGTCAAATCAAAGAGGTCGATCCCGAGCAAAGCTTTTTGGTCACAAATATCCAACGTTTTTCCGTTAACGACGGACCGGGCATTCGCACCACATTGTTTCTAAAAGGATGTCCCCTGCGATGCGCCTGGTGCCACAATCCTGAGACAATCAACCCGCACCAGGAGTTTTTCTTCAACTCCGAGAAATGCAAAAAATGCGGATCTTGCGCCAAAGTTTGCCCCGAAGGCGCAATCATACCTCCCAGAATTATCCGTGGAGCCGACAAGAACGCCGATTCGCTGATAGAACCGATCATTTTTTACTCGCGGCCTCCGAAAATGCCTCGCAGAGCGGCCAACAAAGTCCAGGAGCCCGACACCATCGATCCGCCACGGTTCGACAGGGATAAATGCACACGTTGCATGAAATGCGTCGAAGCCTGTCCCTATGGAGCCCTCTATCTTGTCGCCCGTACGATGACCGTCCCGCAAGTAGTCCAGGAGATGAAAAAGGACTCTCTCTTCTATCGATCTTCGGGTGGAGGCGTCACGATTTCCGGAGGCGAACCCCTCGCGCAGCCCGACGTCACTCTGACCATCCTCAAACGGGCCAAAGAAGAAGGATTTCACACGACGCTCGACACCACCGGCCTGGTCTCCTGGCGCATCATCGAGCAGATCATGCCTTATGTCGATCTGATCCTTTTTGACGTCAAAGTCCTGGATGACGTAAAGCATAAGAAATGGACCGGGGCTTCCAACAAGCTCATTCTTGAAAACGTTCGCAAATTGTCGAAGACAAAGGCGCGGATTCGACTGCGCTCGATAGCCATCCATAATGTCAACTACTGGGATCTTTCACACGCCAGAGAGGTCGCCCTCTTCGCGCAATCGCTGGGAAAGTGCGTTACGGGGATCGACATAATACCATTTCATAACTTCGGCGAAGCCAAATACGAAAGACTTGGACTCAAATACCTTTTTAAAGGCTTTCCCAATCTTTATCCCGAAGACGTAGCCGAATACAAGGAAGTCTTTTTGGCCAACTGCGACTGGGAGCCCACCATCGGAGGTTTGATGGCGAAGGATGAAAACGAACAGGTTGAAACGCCCTCTCAGATGGTCGGATGAGCCTGATCGCAAGGAGACTACATCCCATGAAAACCGACAATAACGGGACAATCGCCATACCGGCTGAAGACCCCTACTATTATATCGACAATGAGACGCTCGGCATCATTCAGAGAATCCACACGATCTCGAAGAAGCATCCCGTGAACGTGCTGGTGGCGGGAAGACAGGGCTGCGGCAAGTCATCGATCGTAAACCAGTACGCAGCCGTCTACCAGAGGCCTCTGGCCACCTTCCAGGTGGGAATTCTCTCAGAGCCGGGGCAGCTCTTCGGGGAGTACACGCTGGAGAATGGAGAAACCCGCTACAAAGAGTTCCTTTTTCCCAAAGCCATCCAGACCCCCAACTGCGTCATTCACTTAGAGGAGATCAACCGCCCCGAGCACCCGAAGGCCTTGAACATGCTCTTCTCCATCCTCTCCGATGATAGGCGGGTGTGGATGGATGAGCTCGGAACCTTGAAGGTTGCAGACGGCGTGGTCTTTTTCGCCACCTTGAATGAAGGCGAAGAGTACATAGGGACGGAACTGCTCGACCCGGCTCTAAGGGACAGGTTCTATGTCATCCTCATGGACTATCTTCCCAATCAGGTTGAGCGAGAGGTCCTGTTGCGCAAAACGGGGGTGAGCGAAGAAGAGGCCGACCAGATCATCTCGGCCATCAACACCATCCGAAGCCACTCAGAGCTCGCCATAGACGTGTCCACGCGCACGACGCTCATGGTGGGGGAGATGATGGCGGTCGGGGCGTCGCTCAGAGAAGCCCTGGTCACAAGCCTTCAGACCAACAAAGTCACTCTGGAGTCTATTCTCCTCTCGCTCCACGTCGAAAAGGGCTTTGTCGATAAAGCCGACAAAGAATATTTGCGCTTCAGCCGAGGCGTCGTTCATCCACCGATAGCTTGCGCGCGATGATGGCCATGAGCTCCCTGGTCTCTCGCCATAAGGAGCTGGAAAAGAATAACTCCTCTGTTTTGTGAAAGAACCTGGATTCCCGCCTTCGCGGGAATGACTGTGCTGGTGTGGGAATGACTGCCGGCGGCGTTTCCCGTCATTCCCGCGAAGGCGGGAATCCAGAAAAACGATGACTTATTTTTTCCAGCTCCTAAGCGTCCGTGAGCCTGGATCTGTGGCGCACAGACTTTTCTCGTCATTCTCCAGCCATTGACAAGCGTGAATGACGAGGTCCCTGCTTCCCATATGTTGAAGATCTTCTGAAAGCGCCTTAGGCAGGCCAGCATCAATCATAGAAAAGAGGACAGGGTGACGACGATCAACCGTCAAATCATAGACCGTTTTCACATCCCGGGCGCATCCGGCTATTCGGAATATTGGCGGCGCAACAAATCGCCTGTGGAAGTTTTCGAACTGGCCCGTTTGCTTCTGGGCATCCGGAAGATTGCTTCCTACGTTGGCCGCAATGTTGGAAACTTCGTCTGGTCCGGCATGAAAGCGGAGAATGCGCTGTTTCTTGACCCGGCAATGGTCATGGGCATTTATCCGGTTCCGGCCGAAAAGGCGGACCGAGCCATCGGTCTGGCTCTGAGAACGGCCTATGAAAAGTGCGAATGGAGCCGACGCATCAAAGAGCTGGCTCTGGCTCAGATGGAGATGCATCCGCGTCATTCGGCCCAATTCCAGTTCTACTTCGATATATGCGAAAGGGTCTACCTCGATTGCCTTTCGAACCGCACTCCTCTAGGGCTCTACACGGAAGCGCAACGGCTTTGGGCTATTGAGAAGGCCCATGACAGCGCATCCCACCCCCCGACCATTTCAGAACTATTGCATATCTGGTGGGGCATAGCCGCCGACCGAAGCGGTCAAAAATACAAAGAAGAGTACGTGGACCGTTCGGCGCGCAGCGCGTTCAAACGCACCAATCTCGAAAAATTCTACAAGGAGCCGATCGCTCTGCTCAGTTCGATGGTCGATGAGCTGATCAACATAGTCCCGAAGACGTCAGGCGTGATCGAACGGGGCGACTTCAGGCTCAATCTTTACCTTTCCGTGTGGGACGAGCTTTTCGACCATATCAAGTATTGGGCTATCGATTCGAAGGATCCTTATCTGCTCACTCGCAATATCGGCAAGAACTATCTGGATTTCCAAGACGAAGAGCAGGAAAAAGAGCGGGGGACCAGCCTTGTTATTCCCGAATTGGTGGAAAAGGCCACCTTCAAAACCATCCCGGTGTTCACCGAGCAGGTAAAGAAGGTCGTCGAAAAAGAAGAGGAAGTGGTTTCCATTGAAGGCAACGACATTGTCATGCCCGCTCCCGATCGTATCAACAAGAAGATCCTACACCACCTTTCGATAATCATCCGATCCGCCGCAGAGCGCAAAGCGCTCATGAGCAGGGGGCAGAAAGCGGGCAAAGTGGACCGCCGCAGGCTGTACAGGGCCGCCACCACTGGAACGATTTTCAAGATGACCAAAACCGACTTCGAGCTTCAAAGCGATATGGCCGTGCTCGTCGACGCCACGGGCTCCATGTCCGCCACACACAAATGGGAAAATGTGGAGATGGTCTATCAAACCTTGTTTGAAGCCATCCACGCCTACAATTCCAAAGCAAAGCTCTACGCCTACAATGAAATTAAAGGGAAGTGCCTTCTGAGCGAGATATATATAAAGGACAAATTCTATAATGTGTTGCCTCATGGCAAGACCGCCTCGGGCGAAGCCATCATCGCAACAGCCCTTTCCCTCAAAGGTTCTCGCAACAAATCTTACGTTCTTCACATCACTGATGGAGCTTCCAACTGGGGCTGCGGAGTGAACGACGCCATTGCGTTGTGCCGTCGCGAAGGCATAAGCCTTCTCACCTTAGGGATAGGCTGCAGCGAAGACAACAAGAGATCTCTCAGAAAAGAGTACGGCAAGCTGGTGGAGTTCATCGACCGCATCGATCATCTCCCTCATCTTTTGCGCAACCTATTGAGGTACAGCCAGTGGAATTGAGCGATCAGAACGAAAGCCTCGACTTTGTCTCCGAAATCCTCGATTGCGAATGGGATATGTTTCGAAGGGTCAGGAGCGCTTACCCCGTAGGCTGCCAGCGAGCGCCGCAGACATTTCGCAAGGTTAGGGGCAGCATCTTCGAGCTTTGGACAAAGGGAATGCTGGAATCCTATCTCTCCGATCTGCGTGAGGCAAAAAAAGCGGGCCGCAATCTTCTTACCGAAAAATACGCTCGCATGGACAACCTCATTCCGCAGTCCAATTTCCACCCGCTGATCGAGAAGATCGTCTCCATCGAAGGCGCCTGGCAGACGGAAGTCAAGCGCAACTACCCTCATCTTTATGTCTATGTGTGCAGAGACGACGACCCGACCGGCGATGGCCGCAACTTTGCCGTCTATCTGCGGAGCGAGCTGGAAACATATGGCTCGAAGACGATAGAGTTGTACCATCAATTTCTTAAACAAGCTCTGGACGCAGGAGAGAACCTCACGCTCAAAATGCTGGAAAAGCTCGTGCTCAAAGGCGGATTCAAAGATCTCGATCAAGCGGAGCGTTACTTTGCCGATAGACTCTCGCGAGGCGCATCACAATGACGGACAATGGTTCTACTATGAAGTTGTTTGAGCCGATCCGGATCGGAAGGCTGGAGATAAAAAACCGGATCGTCATGGCGCCCATGACCAGCCATTATGCTGACAACGGGTTCGTTACCGATCGAATGATCGGCTTTTATGAAAGACGGGCGAAAGGCGGCGCCGGCCTGATCACCATCGAAGACGGCATAGTCGATTACCCTCTTGGGAACAACACCGACAATCCGCTAGCTATCGACCATGATCGATACATCCCGATGCTCTCGAAACTGGCGGCGGCGATTCGAGCGCAGGGCGCCACGAGCGCCATGCAGATCTCCCACGCGGGCCGCCGCGCCGGGCAGATATCTCACGCATCCGGTCGGCTCGAGCGAACGGGCGGGCGACTTCCCGTAGCTCCATCGCCTCTCGCTCACCCCTCGCCCGGACATGTCACGCCGAGGCCCCTTAGCGTCGAGGAAATCCAGGAAATCATCGTCCGCTTCGCCGATGCGGCCGAAAGGGCCGTAAAGGCCGGCTTCGACATGGTCAGCTTGCACTGCGCCCATATGTATCTATGCGGTCAATTCCTCTCTCCCTGGTCCAACAAGCGGACGGATGAATATGGCGGAAGCCTTGAAAACAGAATGCGGTTCGTTCTCGAGATTCTGCAGCAAATCCGCGAAAGAATCGGCGGCGACGTTCCCATCATCTGTCGAATGAACGGAGCCGAACCCGAGGACGGCAATTCACAGGAAGACTTGAGGCTCATCGCCGCAGCGCTTGAACGGGCGGGCGTCGACGCCATCCATGTATCGGTCGGATTCGGCAGCATCCTTTGGGACAAGAACTTCATTCCCGCCGAAGCGACCATCGGCATGCCGGAGGGCTGCATCGTCGATCTTGCCTCAGCAATCAAGCAGGCGGTTTCCATTCCAGTCATTGCGGTCAACAAGATCCGCCATGTTCCCTTTGCCGAGCAGGCGCTGCAAGAGAACAAAGCCGATATGATCGCCCTGGGAAGACCTCTTCTGGCCGATCCGGACTGGCCTCTTAAGGCTCTGGAGAATCGAGCCGAAGAGATCCGTCCCTGCATCTCCTGCTGTCAGGGCTGCGTAGGCAACATCGAGAAGGGACGCCCCATCACATGCCTGTGCAATCCCCAGCTGGGGCGGGAAAACGAGCTCCAGTTGGAGCAGGCCGACCGCAAGAAGAAAGTCCTCATTGTGGGCGCAGGTCCTGCAGGGCTGGAAACGGCTATCGTTGCCGCCGCCCGGGGCCACCAGGTGACGGTTTGGGAAAAAAGCCTGACTATCGGAGGAAAGCTTCAGATTGCCTCGAAACCGCCGGGCAAGGATGAATTGAGTGAACTGAGCGAATACCTGCAGCGGGCCGCCCGCGCGCAGGGAGTAGAAATCGTGGGCGGCCGCAACGCCGACACGGAAGAGATAAAGCGATTCAATCCGGATGTCCTCGTGCTCGCGACGGGCAGCAAGCCAGATCTGCCGCCTGAAATAAAGCGTCATCCTTTCGCCCGCATTGTTCCCGCTGCCGAAGCGATACGCGACAGCAACTCTATAGGCCACACAGTGGCTATTATCGGCGGGGGTATGGTCGGGCTTGAAGCGGCCAAGATGCTCGCTTTTCGAGGACGCTCCATCACTCTGTTCGAGATGTGCGATGAAATCGGCGCGGATATGCCCTTCATCACCCGTATTCCCCTGTTGCTCGAATTGAGAGCGAAAGGCGTGAAGCTCCTGGCGCGCACTGTCGTGCGGGCGGTTTCGATGAATGGCGTTCAATGGGAGAAGGAAGGGAAATCCGGATTCCTCCCTGTAGATACGGTCATAGGGGCTACGCCGGAAAAGTCGGATGACAGGATAAAGGAAAGGCTCGAAGGGATGGAAGTCCATCTCGTGGGCGACTGCCGCCGACCCGGCGACATGTTGACCGCTATCGCCGACGCGTTTGCTCTGGGACTCGCCGTCTGAAGCGCGGTCCACCCTGCAATAAGGGAGTATTGTCAAATGCACTCAGAATACCAATGGATCAAGGAGGCCATAACGAGCGGGCAAATAAGCCTTTCCGAGCACGTGCTCCGGGAAATGCTCGAAGGCCGCGCGAAGCTTTCCAGCATTCTCTCCGTGCTCTCAGGGGGAAAGGTGATCGAGATTCACAACCACCCTCAGCGCAAGCCCTTCTATGTGGCGCTCGGATACGAAGGCGAAAAGCCCATGCACGTGATGTTTTCAGGCGCAGAGCAATCCGGCCTGGCCCTTCTCATCGTCTATGAACCCTCGCCTCCCCTGTGGCTGGATCCCCAAACCCGCTCCCCTTACAAAGAGGATGAAATGCAAAGCTATCAGCGCACCTGCTTTTTCTGCTCCGGAATGATCAAGCCGATCGTTGTGGGCAATTTCGACTACCGGCTCGACGGCAATTTGTATGTCGTGAAAAACGTGCCCGCGGGCTTGTGCCTCCAGTGTGGAGAAAAGTATATCGGCCTGGATGCCGGTCAAATAATAGAGAAGCTCATCTTTTCCAAAGAGCCGGCAGCTAAGGAAGAGGTAAAGGTCTTTACCTACCCGGCGGACTGACCAGTTGGGCGTTATCACCGGCAACCTACGCCGTCGAGCGAGGAGAAGCATATGAAGGGGCTCGAGCTTTCCGAGGCCTATTACCACACCTACGGCAAGAAGATGATAAAGGAGAAGTTCCCCCGCTACAGGGACCGCATAGCCGTGGGCCTTGTGGGCGAAGGATCTGATTGCTTCGGCTACGACGATGAGATCTCTCGAGATCATGATTGGGGTCCGGGCTTTTGCCTCTGGCTCGATTCGGACGATTTTGACGCCATTGGCCAATCGCTTCAAGCCGCCTACAAAAGACTGCCGATTTATTTCGAGAACTTCGAGCGAATCCCCAGTCGTTGGGGAGGAGGCCGAGTGGGAGTCTTCGAGACAGGCGCATTCTATCGGCGCTTCATCGGATTGACTTGTGCGCCGGATAAAGCCGAGCAATGGTTTTACATTCCGGAGCCCAACCTGGCGGCATGCACCAATGGGAAAATATTTCAAGACCCGCTTGGGAAATTTACGGCCGTTCGGGAAGATCTTCTGGCCTTCTATCCTGAGGATGTGCGCCTAGCCAAAATCGCATCGCGTTGCGTGGCGGCGGGCCAGGCGGGCCAGTACAACTATCCGCGCATGGTCAAGCGCGACGAATCCTTTTCAGCCCAGTACGCGGTGACGAAGTTCTGCGCCGAAGTCATTGCGCTCGCTTTTTTGCTCAACCGTCGCTTCTGCCCCTTCTACAAATGGAGCCACCGGGCCGTAGCCGAGCTGCCGATCTTGGGTGACTTTTTATTCCATCACATTCATGACCTTGCCCTGGAGCTCGATCCCGAAAAGAAGATAGAGCTCATCGAAGCTATCTCCGCTACGGTGATAAACGCCTTCAAATGGCAGCATCTAAGCTCTTCCAACAGCGACTTTCTCCTCGATCACGGACTCGATATATCTCAGCAGATATCCGATCCGAGGATCATGGAGATGGTCAGATCGTTGGTATGATCCCATGGAAGACGTATTGATCATTGGCGGAAGCTATTTTGCCGGGCGCGTTTTTGTAGAGGAACTGCTCAGGCAGGGGCGGCGTCGAATCTCTGTCTTCAATCGGGGCAACATTCCCCTGCCCTACAGAGAAATAACACAGCTAAAGGGCGACCGGGAGCGACCAGAGCTGATCCGCTCGGCCATTCCATCCAAAAACTGGAGCGCCGTGATCGATTTCTGCGCCTATACGCCTGAGCACATTCGCTCCACGATCGAATCCCTTCCGGGCTCGTTCGGGCATTACATCTACATCAGCACGACAACGATCTACGCCGAAACGACTGATCTGCCCGTAGCGGAATCGGGGCCGAAGGTGAGCGCTCCGCAACCGGAATTAGGCCCCTATGCCGATTATGGGCTAAACAAGTGGCTGGCCGAATGCGAGTTGACGAGACTGAGCCGCGAGAGAGGATTCCAATACACGATCCTCAGACCAGCCATCATCTATGGCCGCTATAACTACGCGCCGCGTGAATCCTATTTCTTCGACCTGGTTGAGAACAACCGCACCATCGTTATCCCCGAGACTAATCTGCCTCTTTTCAGCTTTCTCTGGGTAGACGACCTGGCGGAATTGCTCACAAAGGTCATGAACCAGCCTTCCGCCTTTGAAGAAGCCTTCAATGTCTGCGCTCCCGAGCTGATTTCGTATCGAAGAATCGTGGATGTCCTCGAGCGGATCAGTGGACGCAAGCTATCGATTCAAAAAATGTCGCCGGCCGAAATAGACCGTCGCAGGATTCCTCTGCCGTTTCCGCTCGATCAACACCTCATCTATTCGAGCGATAGAATCCGCAAAGCCATGAGCTTTCAATTCACTCCTTTTGCGGAAGGGATGCTCAAGACATGGTCGAGCCGCGTGAGAACATCTCAAAACTTGGAAAAAAGGCAATAGCGCAAAACTCACCCGGCTGAGCCCTTTTTGAACCACGAAAAACACGAAAGACACGAAAAGTATGATCAACAATTGGAAAGAGAGGCATTCCGCTTTATGAAATTTCGTGCTTTTCGTGGTCTAAAGAAAAGGTAACTTTTGCGTTATTGCCTTCTAACATTACCTAGAACTGAAGGAGAGTACAGGTGAAGAGGATGACCCTTCGCAGCAAGCTTATTGTTCTTCTTGTCCCGGCATTAGTCGTAGCCATAGCGGCAGTCGCCGCGTCGTCTTATTTCACTGCTTCCAGCGCCATTCTTTTCCTCGAGGGGAAAAGTATGGAGATGATTGTGGGAAAGACTTCCACAGAGCTGGATAGCTGGATGGCCGATCGGGAAAGGGACATTTCTTTGCTCGCTGAGCAAGCTGTCTTTAAGGCTGCTTGCCGGGACGAAAGAATGGATGAGGCTAAAGTAAGGCTCGAGCATTATCTCAAAACTTCTTCGGTATATGAAAATGCGTTCTTAGCCGACACGGAGGGAAAACTCTTTATCGACGCCATAGGGGGCAAGTCCATAGGGATAGAAATGGCGAAGACGGGATTCCAGGCGAATATCGACAGCGCGAAGGAAGGGCGGATTCACATCAGTGAAGTGATTGCGTCTCCGGCCTCGGGACGCCCCATATCGCTTATGACATCGCCTGTCATGGACCATGGGAAGGCAGTCGGCATTCTCGGACTACCACTCGAATGGCAGGCCTTCTCGCAAACCTTCGTAACACAGTCCAAGATTGGAAGAACTGGCTACCTGAGCATGCTCGACTCCAACGGCGTGTTTTTGGCCCACCCGAACAAAGATTTCATTCTCAAGAAGAACATCAAGGAATTCGAATGGGGCAAGAAGCTCTTCGAAACCAAGAGCGGAAGCCTTGAATACGTGTTTCAAGGAGCCCAGAAAATGATGTTCTTCTCGAATCAGAACACAAAGAATTGGATCATCATCGGCTCCCTTGAAAAAAGCGAGATGAGCGAACCGCTGCGCCCGATTCAGATCATGACGGTCCTGTTCATCTTCGGCTTCATAGTCCTAACGCCTCTCATCATATGGGCTGCAACTCGAGGCGCTTTCAAAGTAATTGGCGCCACGGTCCATGGACTTCAGGAATCCAGCATTCAGATGGCGTCATCATCAAGCATTCTCTCCGCAGCTAGCGAGCATTTGGCCGAAGGAGCGTCCGAGCAATCCGCCGCCATCGAGGAGACATCCTCTTCTTTGGAAGAAATGTCCTCGATGACCAAGAATAACGCCGATCATGCGAACCAGTGCAATATGGTAATGCGGGAAGCCCGGGAGATTATCGGAAGAGTCAACGACTACATGGGAGGCATGGCCGAAGCGATTGGGAAGATGCGCCGATCCAGCGAGGAGACGATTAAGATTATAAAGAGCATTGACGAAATCGCGTTCCAGACAAATCTGCTCGCCCTCAACGCAGCTGTCGAAGCAGCGCGCGCGGGAGAGGCTGGAGCCGGCTTCGCCGTGGTGGCTGACGAGGTGAGAAGCCTCGCCATGAGAGCTGCCGAGGCGGCAAAGAACACAACGGACTTGATTGAGAACACTTCCAGAGCAATCAAGGAAGGAAGCGAGCTCATGGGCCTCACCCAGGATGAGTTTCAAAGGAATATGGAAATAATCGGCAAGGTCAACACGCTCCTTGAAGAAATCGCTGATGCGTCCAAAGAACAGGCCTTGGGAATCGAGCAGGTGAACAAGGCGGTTGCCGATATGGAAAAGGTCACTCAGCAGAACTCGGCCAACGCCGAAGAATCAGCGTCAGCCGCAGAGCAACTGAGCGCTCAGGCCGAAGACATGAAAGAATTCATTGCCGCTCTTGCCTCTTTGCTTGGCGGGAACAGGAAACGCGCAGTAAGAATCGAGTTTTCCTCTAACGCGGATCGCAAGCCCCTAACCGTCTCAACGCCAACGCCGCGTAAAGCCTTGCCACATTTCAGCAAAGAGAAAAGAATAAGCTCCGAGTCGGCTCAGTCCAGACAAATGAGCGCTGGGAAAGCGCATAAACAGCAACGCATCGCGTCTTTGCCCGACCGGCAAGAGGAAGATTTCTAACGCCATGCGGGACTGTATGTCTTCATTGCAGTGATGCTTTCAAGCTGCGCGCCATCGTTTGGAAAAATGGGACCGTTATCAGCCCGGGTAAGCCTAAGCGTCCCATCTGAGACGCGGTCTACACACAATCTTCGGAATTTCCCGTGAGGTTTCCCTCAAAGGGTGCGTCACGGGCGCACCCACTGGGGAAGAAGACAACCAATGACGCATCCTGAATGCCGGGGATAATGGAGATCATGCCCTACATTCCCTGAGCAATCAGGTCCTCTTTTGTCCTCCCATCCCCTTAGAACCTTAGATAACAAGGCTTCCATCTCATTCCTAGTCACCACCCATCCGAAGCAATATCCTGGTTGAGCCCAACATCACTTCAGGCTTCTTGAACGCTTGCTTTCAGAAAGCAGGCATCCGCAATCGCATCAACGAAGCAAAAAAACCATCTCAGATACTTCAACCACCTTGTCTTCTCCCTGAGTCATCTCGACATGCACCCGGGCAATGCGTCCCTGCGTATCAATCACCCGGGCGGAAGCGATTACTTCCTTGGTCGGATCTGCGCCTTTAAGAAACTGAATGTTGCAGCTGAGCGGCAGCCCGACGCTGCCCAACGAATTGGCGACTGCAGCCATACATTGCTCGGCCAACGTAAAGAGCGCGCCGGTGTGCGTATAACCTAGAAAGTTGGGCAACTGGGCCGATCCGGGCAGGCGGGCGACAGCGCGCCCGGCTTCAAATTCGGTGAACTTTATGGAAAGAGCGCGGGCCAAGGGCGTAGTCTCCAAGGAGCGGCGGAGAGCGTTTAGATCCAGATTCTTTATGGAATCACGTATAATCTCTCGCCCGCCAATGGATTCGGCAAGAAGTTGATTCTGATGGTTTCTCTCTTCCAGACCTCGAGCCAACCATGAAACCGCCTCATTGTATGGTGTGGAAATATTGAAACGACGCCCTTCGGATACGATCACTTCGTTTAGGTTGCCAATTTCTGTAGGACGGCCGGCCTCCACGTCCTGGAGCATGGAAACCTTGTTGTCTTTGGTCGATGCAAAAGCCTTTAATGAAAAGCCCAGAGGATCGTCCAATTCCGGGAAGTCGATTCCTTTTGCGCGGGCCACTTGAGCCAACTCCCGGCAAAGAGCATCGATAATTTTCACGGTAGGTTCGTGTTGCGGCGCAACGCCTCCGGTCAGACCGGTCAAGGCGGCCACGACATTTGTAGAGACGTTGGCGATCAATTTCTTCCAAATAACGGTGTTGATGTCCGGAGCGACATGCACATCCAGGCCTGCAGACTGGAATTGCATAACCATTTTTTCAAAAGTCGGACGAACAACTCCGTCATAGGGCCCTATCACCAACAAAGGACCAAGCCCTCCGACGTACCGCACTTCGTTCATGCTCACGGGCATGCCCGAATGAGCCGTGATGCCGCCAACAACACGATCAGCCCCGACAACATCGGCAATGGTTTCCAAGTTTCCAAGCCCGTTCTGGACCGAGAGTACGATCGTATCCTCCCCGATCATTGGCTTGGCGCTCTCAATGGCTGAACGGGTATGGTAGCCTTTGACGGCCACCATTACCACGTCCTTGATTCCCACCTCTTCTACATCCGACGTAATAGAAAAATAGGTATGGGTTCGTTCGCCATCCGGCCACTCCAGCCACAAACCTTCTTTCTCAATTAGATTCACTCTCTCCTTGAGAACTTCGATAAGGGTGACATCGAATCCTTTCGAGCTAAAAATGCTCCCGAAAATCGATCCTACTATGCCGGCGCCAACAATCCCAATGTTCATCATTCTTCCCTCCGTCCCTATAAATGCTACGTCAATGTTCACCCGTAACTACCAGAATTCTGAATGGAGAGGCCCGCCTCAGGCATTACGCAACATCCGCCCTAAATCTTCTCACGCCCGGAATATCCGGTTTGGCGGCTGGATCCACATCAACAATGCCTTTGGAACGGCAAACGCGGCTGGTCATTCGCTACACAAATGGAGTATCATATTGCTCGGATGGTCGCAACCCTCCTTCTACAACCATCTCCTTTGTTTTCCGGCTGTCGTTCGACGCCTGGAGCTCGAGTCCATTGCAGAGAGCAGCCGAAGCAAACTCATTCCGATTGGAATGGCTTTTCTTTATACCCTAGCCTTGAGGAAAGGTTGCCTTATGCCCAAGCGAATCGTCGTAGGCCTTTCGGGAGCCAGCGGCGTCATCTATGGCGTCCGCATTCTCGAGCTTCTCAAAGACGTCGGCATTGAGACGCATTTGATCATTTCCGATTCAGGGAAGCTCAATATCCGCATCGAGACCGATTACACTCCGGAGCAGGTGGCCGCAATGGCCACCTGCGCATACGATGATGGCAATATGGCCGCAGCTGTTTCCAGCGGCTCCTTTTTGACTGACGGAATGATCGTAGCCCCTTGTTCCATAAAAACTCTTTCCGGAATCGCCAATTCGTATACGTCGAACCTCATGGCCAGAGCTGCGGATGTTACGTTGAAAGAGAAGCGAAAGCTCGTTCTTGTCGTTCGGGAAACGCCGTTGCACAAAGGGCATCTAAGGCTTATGACCATGGCTGCCGACATGGGCGCTCATATTTTGCCGCCGGTTCCTTCCTTTTACCATAAGCCTAAAACCATTCAGGATATTATCGATCAAACCATCGGAAAGATATTCGATTATATGGGGATCGAGCACGAATTGTTTGATCGCTGGAGCGGCGAAGACTATTGCTCTCTCCCCCAATAGCTGTTGATGTTGGGCTAATCATTGTTTTTGCTTGATCTATCCTTATGTTCGCTTTATCCAGCAATGGGTTGCATAATAAAATAACATAAGGAGGAGCAAATGCAGATTGACTGGCAAATCGCCTCGCTTTCCGATTGGAAAGCCGACGCCATAATATTGTTCTTTTATGAAGATCCTTCCGAGCCCCTCCCAGGGGTCCAAAAATGGCTCGCCGAGCAGGGCTCGTGGCTGAAGGATTCCTTTGCTCTGAAAGACTTCAAGGGCAAGCATCAACAGATCGCTACATTCTACAGTCCACCCGGCCAGGCGCGAATTCCAAGGGTCCTATGCGTGGGCGTCGGACCATCCGAAAAGCTCAATCCGGACAAGATTCGAAGCGCGACGGCCTCCGCATTGAGGAAGTGCAGAGAGCTCAAGTTGGAACGTCCCGGAATTCCACTCTCTTCTTTTCATGATCTGCCTTTCGATGCCGGAACCGCCCTTGAAGAAGCGCTTACGGGCGGCATGACGGGCCTATACAAGCATCAGGGCCAAAAGACCAGAGATGTCGAGGAGGAAGACTACCCACAAACGCTTCTGATATTTTCTGAAGAAGAGCCCGCCGAGGCGCTTGCGGAAATTCCCGCCCGAGCTTCCGCCATCGCATCCGGCGTATATCTCGCCAGAAACCTCACTGCAGCGCCCGCCAATCTCGTAACCCCGGGCTATATTCTCAAAACTGCGGAGTCTCTTGCTCAGGGATACGGCTTTCGCCTTCATGCAATCGATTTCGACGAGGCGAGATCCATGGGCATGGGGGCTTTCACAGCCGTTGCGCAGGGAAGTAAAGAGCCCGCATATATGATAGTCTTGGAGCATGCGCCGGAAGGATCTGAGGAAGAGCGGCCCATAGTTCTGATCGGAAAAGGAATCACTTTCGATACGGGCGGCATCTCTCTCAAGCCAGGCGCGAAGATGGAAGCGATGAAACAGGACATGGCCGGAGCTGCGGCGGTTCTTGGCGTCTTTGAGATCCTCGGGAAGACCAAGACAAAAAAACGAGTCGTTGGCATCCTGCCCTGCACGGAGAACATGCCCGGAGGAAAAGCCTACAAGCCGGGAGACGTGCTCCGCTCCCTTTCCGGCCTGACCGTCGAGGTCATCAGCACCGATGCTGAAGGTCGACTGGTGCTGAGCGATGCGCTCACCTACGCGCAACGCTATCAGCCCTCCGCCATTATCGATATCGCGACGCTCACGGGGGCCTGCATAGTAGCCCTTGGCTACGAAGCGGCGGGCATCATGGGAAATGACGATGCCCTCATAGAAAGGATCAGGGACATCGGCTCTCGAGTCGGAGAAAAGGTGTGGCCCCTGCCCTTGTGGGATTCCTATTTCGACAATCTCAAGAGCGACGTTGCAGACTTCAAAAACGTGGGCGAGAGAACGGCGGGAACAATCATCGGGGGCATTTTCCTCAAGCAGTTCGTGTCGGACGAGATTCCGTGGGCTCACCTCGATATAGCGGGAACCGCCTGGGCCGATAAGGACGCGGCGGCAACGCCCAAAGGAGCTAGCGGCTTCGGAGTCAGGCTGCTCTTTGAGCTGGTGAGGAGCTGAGCGAGAAATCGGGAAAGAGCTTCGTCGCTTTATTCGTCTTCCGACGCCAGGCCATATTTGAGGAGGCGGTAGCGGAAGGAGCGAAAGCTTATGCCGAGAAGCTCCGCGGCTTTTAGCTTCACGCCGTTCGTTCGCTCAAGGGCGCTGTTGATCAGTTTGATCTCGATTTCTGCAAGATGCTTGTCCAGATCGATTCCTTCGGGGGGAATATCGGGCTCGGCGCTGGGGGCGGGAGACTGCTCCAGCTGAGCCCTCTTGTAAGTCGCCAGGGTGAGGCTGTCCGGCAGAATTATGCTGGAAGACTCCAGCGCCACGCCGCGCTCGATAATATTCTCGAGCTCCCTCACATTGCCCGGAAAATCGTACCGGTTCAGGATATCGAGGGCGTAGGAAGAAATCTTGCGAATGTCTTTCCCGAAAGACTTGCGGAATTTCGCCAGAAAAAACTCCGCCAAGAGCGGAACGTCTTCTCGACGCTCTCTCAGGGCGGGCATTCTTATTGGAAGCACATTGAGCCTGTAGAAGAGGTCTTCTCTAAAAGCCCCTTCTATGACCATCTTTTCGAGATCCCTGTGCGTCGCCGAGATAATGCGCACATCCACGGCGATATCTTCGTTTCCGCCGATCATTTTGATGGTCTTTTCCTGGACGAGCCTAAGGAGCTTGACCTGAAGAGCGGGCGACAGCTCGCCGATTTCGTCCAGGAAAAGAGTCCCGAGCTGAGCCGCCTCGACCAATCCTTTTCGCGCAGTGGCGGCGCCCGTAAAAGCCCCTTTTTTGTACCCGAAAAGCTCGCTTTCAATCAGCGTCTCCGGCACCCCGCCACAATTCACGACAATGAAAGGATTGTCGCGCCTGGCGCTCTGCCGGTGTATCGCTTTGGCCACCAGCTCTTTTCCGGTTCCACTCTCGCCCGTTACGAGGACATTGCTCGAGGTTGCCGCAACGCGCTCTATCAACTCGTATACTCTGCGCATCGCAGGGCTCTCGCCTATGAAACAGCCGAAGTTGAGCGGCCCTTCTTTCGATCGGGAGCGATCGCCCTCTTCCTTGTTCTGGAGAGCGTTCTTTATGACCGCGCGCATCTCCTCCACGCTGAAAGGCTTCGGAAGGTAGTCGTAAGCCCCTTCCTTCATCGCGGAAACGGCAGTTTCCGTGCTGGCGTAAGCTGAGATTATGATGACGACCGTACCCGGAGAGATAGCCTTGCACTGCTTCAAGACTTCCAGGCCGTTGACGGGCTTCATGCGGATATCGGTTATGACGAGGTCGAAGGGCTCCTGCTTAAAGATCTCCACCGCTTCCTTGCCGCTTTCCGCACAACGGACGTCATAGCCGTCCTTCAGGAGCATGATTTCCAGGAATTCGCGCATGCCCCTTTCGTCATCGACCACCAGGATTCTTTGTGATTTGTCTTTTTCTCGGCTCATAGATCCATGCGGGAGAAAGCTGTTTTGCCGGACGCCATAGTGAGCAGCGCGAGTCCCTGAACCTCTCTTCCACTGAAAGGACAATTTCGACTCTTGGACTGGAACGTCTCACAGTCCAGCACGTAAGAGGCTTCGGGATCGATGATGGTCAAGTCCGCCAATGCGCCGTTTTCGAAGGAGCCCATGGAGGCGCCCAAAATCCGGGCGGGATTACAGGTCACCTTGGCGATGGCCTCGGATGGGCTCAGCACTCCTTCGCGAACCAGGCTCAGGATAATGGGCAAGGCCGATTCCAGTCCAATCATGCCATTGGCGGCAAGGTCGAATTCAACATCCTTCTCCAAGACGCTGTGCGGCGCGTGGTCGGTGGCAATGGCGTCCAGAGTCCCATCGGCAAGGCCTTCCCTGATGGCCTCGACGTCCGCGGCGCGCCGAAGCGGGGGATTGACCTTGAAGACGGTGTCAAATTGCATGATCTCGTTATCGGTCAGGGAAAAATAATGAGGCGCCGTTTCCGCGGTCACCGAGACTCCACGCTTTTTGGCTTCCCGAATAAGGCGCACAGAACCGGCCGCGCTCACGTGAGCGATATGAAGCTTTCCGCCAGTAAGCTCGGCAAGAAGCAGATCTCGCGCCACCATGACCTCTTCGGCTGCGCTCGGAATGCCGCGAAGCCCCAACAGGGTGGAGACAGGACCTTCGTTCATGGAGCCGCCCTCCGAAAGATGGATGTCCTCGGCGTGGCTTATGACCAACAGGTCGAAGATCTTTGAATATTCGAGCGCTCGCCGCATGAGCATGCTGTTCATCACCGGACGGCCGTCATCGGAAACGGCTACAGCGCCCGATTGCTTTAGCTCACCGAGCTCGGCCAGATCTTTGCCCTGAAGCCCTTTGCTGATCGCTCCGACGGGAAGAACCCGGCACGCGCCCTGTTCCGCAGCCCGCTTCAGAATGAATTCCGTTACGGCGGCGCAGTCGTTTACGGGCTTGGTGTTCGGCATGCACGCCACCGCAGTGAACCCGCCCGCTACCGCCGCCCTCGTCCCGGAAGCTATGGACTCTTTGTATTCTTCACCGGGCTCTCGCAGATGAACGTGCATGTCGATAAGCCCGGGCGTGATCCATTTACCCGATGCGTCAACTTCCCGCACTGAAGCGCCCCGCTCCGGGCTCATCACAATTTGAGGACTGATCTCCGCCACTCGACCGTCCAGAATCAAAACATCCGCTACGGCGTCCATTCCTTTGGCGGGATCGATGACCCGTCCGTTGCGAAAAATGTAACTTCCCGGCAGCCCCTTATCCATTAGCTAAGCTCCTGTTCTATTTCAACACCCGCATTGCCCCTTGCGTCACGTCCGCGATTGCGATTATTGTCTCTGCCCCAGCAGGTAGAGCAAAGCCATGCGAACGGCCACCCCGTTGCTTACTTGATCGAGGATCACCGAATGAGGGCCATCGGCCACGTCAGGACTGATTTCCACGCCCCTGTTCATGGGGCCGGGATGCATGATGATGACGTCTTTTTTGGCTTTCTTCAGGCGCTCGCGATTAATGCCGTAGCAGATGGAGTACTCGCGCAGAGAAGGGAGAAGCATCTGTTGCTGCCTCTCTTTCTGAAGCCTCAGGATCATGATGACGTCCGCTTCGGGAATGACCTCCTCGAGATTGTAGCACACCCGGGCGCCCATGGAGTCGAGATCGGGAGGCATGAGCGTCGTCGGCCCGGAAAAAATCACTCGGGCGCCCATCTTGGTGAGGCCCCAAAGATTCGACCTTGCCACGCGGCTGTGCGCGATATCGCCGACGATGAGCACAGTGAGTCCGTCCAGTTTTCCTTTATGCTCTTTTATGGTCATCATATCAAGGAGAGCCTGCGATGGGTGCTCGTGCATGCCATCGCCGGCGTTGATCACCGATGCGGTCGTTCGATGAGCGAGCCGGTGAGGCGCCCCTGAGGATGAATGGCGTATGACGAAGACATCCGGCTTCATGGCTTCCAGATTTTTCAGAGTATCGAGAAAAGTCTCCCCTTTAACGATAGAGCTCGTCGAGCCGGTGATGCTGTAAGTATCCGCGCTCAGCCTCTTTGCCGCGATGTCGAAAGACGTCCTCGTTCGCGTGCTGGGCTCATAGAAAAGGTGAACAACGGTTTTTCCGCGGAGAACCGGAACCTTCTTGATGGTTCTCGTATTGATTTCCTTCAACGAAAAAGCCGTCTCCAGAAGGTGCTCTATTTCATGCGCCTCCAGATCGCGGATTCCCAAAAGATCTTTTCTATTGAACGGCATGGATGGCCCTCATCGGTTGGTTTGCATGAAAAAAGGCTTCGGGCTGCAGGCCTTGCGCGGCCGGCCAATGCGAGGCGCGCATCAATGTCCGAGAGATAACAGGCCACGCAATGACGCCGTCCGGTTGCGAGCGGGGAGCCAAGCGCGCTTGGCGCGCCTTCCCTACGCCGACTTCGCGGGGGGATCGTTCTTGTCTCTTACGCGACCCATCACGAAGACTGGAGGCATTGACTGATTGCCCCTGCCTGAGCACCATCATTTATTCTAGCACCAACGCGAGCAAAATGCGCGATAAAATTCAATGCCTACAAAGATCGTTACGGCTTGACAGATACAGTGAATACCGTTAAATCAAAGTCAATAAATACCAGGAGGAAATGTGAATGCAGAGAGTGCCGATTACAAAAGAAGGTTATGATCGTTTAAAAAGCGAGCTTCAGAGGCTCCAGAAAGAAGAGCGCCCTAACATCATCAAGGCCATTGAAGAGGCCCGCGGCCACGGGGACCTTTCAGAAAACGCGGAATACGAAGCGGCAAAGGACAAACAGGGCCTCATCGAAGGGCGCATCAGCGATATCATCGACAAACTGGGCAAGTGCGAGATCATCCATCCCTCGGACGACGACAATGACGGTGGAAGGGCCATCTTCGGCCGCACCGTCGTGATGGAGGATCTCGAGACGGGAGAAGTCGCCACATATCGCCTTGTCGGCCCTTATGAGGCGGATGTCCAGGCGGGAACCATCTCCGTGACCTCTCCTCTCGGAAAAGCATTGATAGGAAAAGAGGAAGGCTCCGAAGTCAGCGTACAGACCCCCAAGGGAGTCCGCAATTTCGAAATCCTCGAAGTTCAGTAATCCATCGACTTATCCAGGGCATCTGAAGGTATATATAGCTAGTTAAATCCAATTTGACAGATTCCACGAAAGCGGCTATAAGATGCTTTTGATTTGCTGCGAGTCTGTCTGGAAACGTTTGTTTCTCTAACTATAACTTTAAGAGTCCCAAGCTCACGGCATGCGGTCCTTCCCCTTGAAGTGAGCGATCGAAAACAGGAGGTTTCAAAATTGGCCAATCATAAATCAGCCCTGAAGCGCGCAAGACAGAGCGAAGATCGCCGTTTGCGCAACCGGTCCCGCAAGACGCGTATGAAGAATGTTATCCGAAGCCTCGAGGAAGCAATTTCCGCCAAGTCCGTCGATCAGGTTCGCGACAAGCTTCAGGCGGCAATATCCATAATCGATACGACTGCGAGCAAGGGCGTTATTCACAGAAATACGGCTTCCCGGAAGGTCTCCCGGCTTACAAAGAAAGCAAACGCTTTCATGAACGCCCAAAGCGCATAAAAAATCCCTTCGACTGACCGCGCTACTCTCCTCTCAAAGGTGGGATGTCGGGCGATCTTTTTCGAGGGCTTGCCGATAATGTGGGACGGGCTTGAAGAAGGCCTGTCCCATGAGAGCCATAGATGAAGTCGTGACCTCATGGAAGGGGCTTTTCGCTCCTTCCGAGGCAAAGCCTGAGAACGAGAGCTTCCAGCACGACTTCGGGGGAAACGCCGGTGCTTTTCAGCGCCAGATCGGCATCTCTCAACGCGCCATGAGTTCGGCGCAAATCATCTGTCGTGAAAGACGAGGCCTGTTGCGTGTAATTTTTCAGTATTGTCGGGTAGAGGTTCAGCAGCTTCCCTATCTGTTGCGCGCTCATCCCCCTTTCCAGGCCATCCTTTACCTGCCATAGCATCCGAACCTGCCTCGCCAAAAGGCCCAGAATCGCCAGAGGGGCTTCCCCGCTAACCATGAGCTTTCTCAAGATATGAACAGCTTTCTGGCTTTGGCGCTGTCCTATATGACGAAGGAGCTCGAAGACCGAAAAAGAACGGTAGCTGCTCACGGTTTGCTTCACGTCTTCCATTTCGATTCTTTCGCGATTCCCCACGTAGATGGACAGTTTCTCCAACTCCTGCATCAGGCTATGCATTTCGCAGCCGACCAGTTCTCCGAGAAAAGCAGCCGCTTGAGGCGACAGGATCTTTCCATGATGCTTACTGGCGCGGTCCCGAAGCCATCCGGGAACATCCTTTTCCGATAGAGGGGGAAAATCCACAACTGCGCCGACTGCTGAAACGGCGGCCTCGATCTTTTCGAGGCCTTTCCTTTGGGTAGCTGTGAGCACCAGGCAGGATGCGGGATTCGGGCGGGCGAGGTAGGAGGCCAGAAGGATTCGCTGCTCCTTGGGCCATGCCTCAATATGCTGAACCATGAGGAGCTGCCTCGATCCGAACATGGGAAGGGTGCTCAGGCGCGCCGTTACCTGAGCGGCAGTCTGTTCTTTTGCCTGGAGGCGCTCGCCGTTGAAATGCCTCGCCTTGGCCGGCACGATCTTGTCCAGCAGCAGGTTCCAGGCCTCTTCCATTAGAAAGTCGGCCTCTCCCACGAAGAGATAGATCGGAGCAATGGAGCCGCTTTCCAGATGCTTTACAAACTCGAATTGGCGCATTGCTAAAAATTATTCAGAAAACGATCGTGAATGCGGATCGCCATTTCGTTGGCCAAAAATTCCAGCGCCTCGCGCCTGTTGCCAAAATTGACAAGGGGATCGGGATTGTTGATGTCCTGATTCTCCCGATACACCCTGTAGTAGGTGAAGTTGGGGTCCTGCCAGACCACGGTTCCGTTTCTGGGATCTTCACATCGAATGTCCAAGGTTACGTAAAGCCTGGTCTGGAGGGTCTCGCGCCGTTCGAAGGGCGCCTCTTGCATTCTGTGCGCCACGGAAGTGGTGCGGATATTGGTGATGCGGCCTCGAAAGATAACATCCGCGTCCTCTGCGGGAGCCACCTTGTATGGCCCTTTCTGATTGAATTCTCGTCGCAGAGCGCCGGTAAAAAGACTTCCCAGATCCGGCTCGGAAGTAGCATTCGTAAAGACTGGTATGGCGACGGTCTTGATGCCGGGCCGGGGACCCGAGCCTTCACCCGTAAAATGATAGCCGCAACCGACAGCCAGGAGAAGAGTAACGGCCAAAACCGAGACCATCCTCGATAGAGCACTCATCTCGCGCCCCCCTTTTCTCTCACTCTGTTAGACTACGATATTGACAAGCTTGCCCGGCACCACGACGACTTTTTTGATCGCTTTGCCTGCAATGAATTCCTGAATGCGCGCATCCCGGACAGCCATCTTCTCGATATCTTCTCTTGACGCATCGGCTGCTACGTTGAGGCGGCCTCTAAGCTTTCCGTTGACCTGCACGACGATGAGAATCTCTTCCGTTTTGAGAGCATCTTCTCTCCAGGCCGGCCAGGGCGCATTGGCGATGCTTCCCGTATGCTCGAGCTCCCGCCACAACTCTTCGGCGATATGGGGCGCGATGGGAGAGATGAGAAGCACTACGGCGTCCACGGCTTCGCGCAGCACCGGCCAGAAAGCGCCTTCCCGCGCAACGCCCTCCAGCGCCTGGTAAGTCTGGTTCACCAACTCCATGACGGCGGCGATGGCGGTATTGAAATGGAAGCGCTCCCGGAGGTCTTCCGTTACCTTTTTGATGGTTTGATGGATCTTGCGATGGAGATCCGCGAGAGCTCCGGAAAGCTCGCCTTCTCCCGCATATGGCCTGGCGCTTTTAAGTTCGGCTAGATTTTCGGACGCCAAACGCCAGATCCTGGAGAGGAAGCGGAAAGCCCCTTCAACTCCCTGGTCGCTCCACTCGAGATCTTTTTCCGGCGGGGAAGCAAACAGACAGAAAAGCCTCATGGTGTCAGCCCCGTATGTCTCCACCATCTCATCGGGATCGACCACGTTCCCCTTGGATTTGCTCATCTTGGAGCCGTCTTTGATCACCATCCCCTGAGTGAGCAGATTGAGAAAAGGCTCGTCCACATCCAGATAGCCCATATCTCTCAGGACTTTGGTGAAAAAGCGCGAATAGAGAAGATGCAAAACCGCATGTTCGATCCCGCCAATGTACTGGTTGACGGGCAGCCAATACTTGACCTTCTCTTTGTCGAGCGGACCGTCATGAAAATCGGCGCTGGCGTAGCGAGCGAAGTACCAGGAAGACTCGACAAAAGTGTCCATCGTGTCGGTCTCTCTGCGCGCCGGGCCGCCACAGACAGGGCAGACGGTATTGACGAAAGATTCGCAGGCCGGCAAAGGAGACCCACCGTTTGGAAGCAGTGCGACATCGGTCGGCAGCACAACGGGCAGATCTTTTTCCGGAACCGGCGCAACGCCGCATTTATCGCAGTATATGATGGGAATGGGAGCTCCCCAATAGCGCTGTCGGGATATCCCCCAGTCTCTCAGTCTGTATTGAATGGTTTCTTCTCCAAGGCCATTCTTCGCCAGCTCAGCCGTGATGGCGCGCCTCGCTTCCTCGGAAGCCATGCCGCTGAAGGCGCCCGAATTCACCAGAACTCCGTCCTCCTCATCGGCTGCGGCGAGGCTTTCAACGGAAGGCGCAACCTCGGCGCCCACCGGCTTTATCACCAGCTTGACGGGCAGTCCGTATTTTGCGGCAAACTCAAAATCTCTCTGATCGTGAGCGGGAACAGCCATCACAGCGCCCGTGCCATATTCCATGACGACAAAGTTGGCGACATAGATGGGCATTTTCTCCCCAGTCACTGGATTGATGCAGTAACTGCCGGTAAAAACGCCCTCTTTTTCCAGCAGCTCGGCTTCCCTGTCGCTACGCTTGGCCTGCTTGGCTTTCTCCATGAATTGACGAACGGCGTGCTCCTCGGGCTTGCCGCTGCACAGGCTCTCCACCATAGGATGCTCCGGCGCGATGCTCATGAAGGTGGCGCCGAACAGAGTGTCCGCCCGCGTGGTAAAAACCGTGATCTTTTCATCCCGGGAATCCAGCTGAAAATGGATTTTGCTTCCAAAGCTCTTCCCGATCCAGTTGCGCTGCATCGTGAGCACGCGCTCGGGCCAGCCGGGAAGCTTATTGGTGTGCTCGAGGAGCTCTTCCACATACTGGGTGATCTTGAAAAACCACTGCTCCATCTCCTTTTGCACCACCGGCTGATCGCAGCGCCAGCACGCCCCGCCTTCCACCTGTTCGTTCGCGAGCACCGTCTGGCATGTGTTGCACCAGTTGACATAGGCGCTCCGTTTGTAGGCCAGGCCCTGCTCGTACATCTTGAGGAAGAAAAGCTGCTCCCAGCGGTAATACGAAACATCGCACGTAGCTATCTCGCGCGACCAGTCGTAGGAGAAGCCGAGCTTCTTGAGCTGATTGCGCATGTAGTCGATATTGTCGTAAGTCCACTGGGCGGGGTGAGTCTTCGCCTTGATGGCGGCGTTCTCCGCGGGCATCCCGAACGCATCCCAGCCCATGGGATGAAGCACGTTATAACCCTGCATCCTCAGGAATCGAGCGACCACATCGCCTATCGAATAATTGCGAACGTGCCCCATGTGGATGCGGCCCGAAGGATATGGAAACATCTCGAGGAGATAGTACTTTTCCTTGTCCGGATCGACCCGAACCTCGAAGAGCTTTTCACCTTCCCAGTGATCCTGCCATTTCTTTTCAATGTTTTTGGGACTATATTTTAATTCCATGAAGATAACCTTCTGTCGATATCATGAACGTAGACGAGACGCTTCCCGGACGAAATCGTCCGGATATTGAGCGCATGGACCAGATTTCAACCTCCGCAAAGGTTGCCGATTTGTAGCACATGCCATTCCATTTAGCAACATGAAGGCCGGTCCCCAGACAGCCGACAGGCGGGGCGCATCTCATATTGTGTAAATCGGAGTTTTGCTTTATACGAAGGTCGATGAACGAGCACATTATCGAAATCACAAACGTATCGAAGTCCTTCGGCGGCCATGCGGCTTTACGCAGTGTAAATCTCCAGGTCGAACGGGGCGAATTCCTCACGCTTCTCGGGCCATCCGGATGCGGGAAGACTACTCTTTTGCGCCTGATTGCAGGCCTGGACTCGCCAAGCTCCGGAAAAATACTCCTGAACGGCGAGGACATGACGTTTCTGCCGGCCGAAAAACGTCCCATAAACACCGTCTTTCAGAGTTACGCCCTTTTCCCTCACATGAGCGTGTTCGATAACGTCGCGTTTGGCCCCAAGGTCAAGGGCTTGAGCAGGAAAGAGGTCGAAGCGAGAGTCATGGAAGCTCTCGCGATGGTAAGTCTTGAAGAGTATGCAAAGAGGAAGCCAGGCCAGTTGAGCGGAGGTCAGCAGCAGCGGGTAGCCATCGCTCGAGCGATTGTGAATAAGCCTCTTGTCCTGTTGCTCGACGAGCCTCTGAACGCTCTCGACTACAATCTCCGCAAGGCCATGCAGTTGGAGCTCAGACAATTCCAGCGACAGCTTGGAATTACTTTTATCTTTGTCACTCATGACCAGGAAGAGGCGCTCTCCATGTCAAACCGCATAGTGGTGATGAACGATGGAAAGATAGAGCAGAGCGGAGCGCCAAAGGAAGTCTACAAATTCCCGCGGAACCTTTTCGTGGCGAAGTTCCTCGGAGAGACCAATATTCTCGAGGGCAAGGTCCGGAACACAAATTCTCACCGGCTCGATCTCTCGCTGGAAGGCATGCCCGTCTCCGTCTATAAGCCTTCCGAAAACCATGGCCGGCTCCAGCCGGGCTCTCGAGTGAATGTGCTGATTCGTCCTGAAGATTTGCGGATCTGGAGGCGCGATGAGCTGCAGGATGGCACGGAGCTTTTCTCGGCGACGGTCGAGGAAGTGATCTATAAAGGCGCCACTGTCGATCTAGTCTTGCGGCTGACGACGGGAAGATTGCTCTCCGCCAGCCGGTTCCTGAATGAAAAGAACGATGGGGCCGTCTTTTTGATGGGCGAGCAAGTTTTTTTAGATTGGGCGTCCGGCCGGGAGGTCATCTTGCCGCATGAAACGTGAAGATCCCTTCAAGTGGGTCTCTGTCGGGACCATCTGGTTGTGGCTGGGTCTTTTCGCGCTCGTTCCGACCCTTATGATGCTTGCGGCAAGCTTCTTGACCCGCGGCGAAGAAACATTCTTCGAGCTCACGCCGACTGCCGCCAATTATCTCCGCATGTTGGACCCTTTGTATATCGGAGTCTTTCAAAGCTCCTTCAACCTTGCGGCGCTCACAACGCTTTTCTGTCTCGCTGCGGGCTATCCCTTCGCATATTTTCTGACCCGGGTTAGGAGCCGCTACAAGAATCTGCTTCTGCTCCTCGTCATCATACCCTTCTGGACGAGCTCGCTCGTGCGGACCTATGCGCTCATCATCATCCTGAAGACAAAGGGCGTTCTAAACAGCGTTCTGCTCTGGACGGGCTTGATCGATCGTCCGCTCGCCCTACTCTACACCGACGCAGCCGTACTCGTCGGCCTCACCTATTCGCTCTTGCCTTTCATGATTCTACCGCTCTACGCTTCCATCGAAAAGCTGGATCATCGCCTCATAGAAGCGGCAAGAGATCTCGGGGCGAGCAAAACGATAATTTTCGCCCGCATCATCATTCCGCTCACCCTGCCCGGGATCATTGCCGGATGCATACTCGTTTTTCTTCCGGCGCTCGGAATGTTTTACATTCCGGACCTGCTCGGCGGAGCAAAAACAATGCTCGTTGGAAACCTCATAAAGAATCAGTTCCTGTCCGCCCGTGACTGGCCCTTCGGCGCAGCCCTGAGCGTGGCTCTGACGCTTGTCATGGCCTGCATGCTCGCCATTTACTATAAAACCGGCAAAGCAGCCTTCAAAGAGCGCTAAATAAGGAGAATCGCTTTTCACCTCTTCATGGAATGACCTACGCCGCAGATCTTCTTCGCTGAAGAACATTTCCGCGGACCCCTACGGTCACTTCTTCTATGGGAAGAGTCTTTCCGGATGCTTCCAACCCTTTTCTGACGATGGCCGGCAAAGCGGAACAACAGGGAACCTCCATATCCAGAACCGTAACGCTCCTGATGTTCGCAGCCCGGAATATTTCCGCAAATTTCTTTACATATTCATTTGCGTCATCAAACTTCGGGCATCCTATCAACACCGCCCTACCCTGCACGAAATCCCGATGGAAATTGGGATAAGCCACAGGAGCGCAGTCGGCGGCTATCAGCAGATCGGCCTCCTTGAGAAAGGGCGCGTTGGGAGGAACAAGCCTTATCTGCACCGGCCAATGAGAAAGAGCCGATTCCGCCTCGCCGCCCTTTGCGACAGGCGCCGCATCGCCACGATCAACATCGAAGGTGCGGACCTGGCTCGACGGGCAACCACACGGCAGAGGCTGCAACACTGCTTTCTTTTCCTCTTCCTTTTTCTTGAGATAATGCTCGACGGCCTCGGGATCGAACTCCTCCGACTCTCGCTCAACGATTCTCAAGGCGTCCTGCGGACATTCTCCCAAACAAGCGCCCAGACCATCGCAATAGACTTCCGAAACGAGCTTCGCCTTCCCGTCTATTATCGCAATGGCGCCCTCTGCGCAGGAAGTGACGCAGTTCCCGCAGCCGTCGCAGCGCTCTTCATCGATTTCTATGATTTTTCTATAGGACTTCATGCTCACTCTCCTTATATGATTCTCTCGAGCCCCGAATGGATAATCGTTAGGACGCTTACTCGCGTCTTTTCAGCAGCGCGTCTTCGGCAAGACTTTTGCCTGTTTCCGTAAAGAAGCTCTTTTCGATCAGCGCCGCAATCCTTTGGGGCTCCGACTGCTTTTCTTTTTGATTCTCTTCAATATTGACAATTAGATCCGCATCATAGAGGCACTTGTAGTTCACCGTTTCATCATCCCTCGGATGATGGTGATGCGCGATTATGTCGCAGACTTCTTCGATCAGCTCCGCTCTCGCCCCGAGCCCCTCCAGGATTTCTCGCGCGATGGGCGGCCCTTCTTCTTCCTGGTAGCGGGCGGCCGTGCTGTTGTATTTGCGTTCAGCCTCTTTTATGCCTATGTCATGCAGGTACGCGGCCGCAAGCACCACTGCGGGGTCTCCCCTCTCGGCTTTAACGATCTGCTCGGCGTATCTGGCGACTTTCGTAGCGTGCCCGATCCTCTTGAAGTCCTGCTTGAAATAGCGTTTCATCTCCAGGGCCACGCGATCCTTCAGCAGATCATCCCTCTTCGCCATGAGCTCAGGCGGGAGATCCCCGAGGCATTGCGAGGCAAACTTGCAGTAGGAAGCGCAGCCGAAGTCCATCTTAGGATTCACGAACTTGTTCCCGCACTTTTTGCATTTCCGGCTCGACTCATCTTTGAAGAACTCGACGGGATGGCCGCACTGCGGACATTCCACTTCGAAGATGGCGCCGGACTCCCAATATCTGCTGTCCTGTCCCGGGCATTTCATATTCTTCCTCCTTTAGAGGGGCTTCAGGCTTCCTGCGCCCTCCCCCCCTCTATCCGCATTCCACTTCCCCCACGCCTTTAGCCCAAGATGGCTTTCAGATCTTCATCCGGCGTGGTAATCGGTTTGATGTCAAAATTCTTCACGAGCACTTCCAGCACGTTCGGGCTGATGAAAGCGGGCAGCGACGGGCCAAGCCGGATGTTCTTGATCCCCAGGTGCAGGAGGGTCAGTAAAATCGCAACGGCTTTCTGCTCGTACCATGAAAGAACCAGAGAAAGCGGCAGATCGTTCACGCCCACGTTGAAAGCGTTGGCAAGCGCCAGGGCGATCTGAACCGCCGAGTAGGCGTCGTTGCACTGGCCGACGTCGAGAAGTCTTGGAATCCCGCCGATATCGCCCAGATCTTTGTCGAAGAAGCGAAACTTGCCGCACGCCAGGGTGAGAACCATGCAGTCCTTGGGAACCTTCTCGACAAATTCCGTGTAGTAATTGCGTCCGGGCTTTGCTCCGTCGCAGCCGGCCACCAGAAAGAAGTGTCTGATATCTTTGTTTTTGACCGCTTCGATAACCGTTCCGGCAACCCCCAGCACCGTATTTCTCGCAAATCCCACGGTGACTTCCTTGCCGTTGACATCGGATGCAAAACCGGGAAGCTCGAGAGCCTTCTTTATGGCGGGCTCAAAGTTCCGATCGGTTATGTGCGTCACGCCCGGCCAGGCGACGAGACCGGTGGTGAAGATATTGTCCTTGTAAGATTCCTGGGGCTTTTGGATGCAATTGGTAGTCATCACGATAGCGCCGGGAAACTGAGAGAACTCCTTCTGCTGATTCTGCCAGGCCGTTCCGTAGTGGCCGTAGAAGTGGGGATACTTCTTGAGCGCTGGATAGGCGTGAGTCGGAAGCATCTCACCGTGCGTGTACACGTAGATGCCCTTGCCTTCGGTCTGCTTCAGAAGCTCTTCCAGATCCTTGAGATCGTGGCCGGAGATGGCGATGGCCTTCCCCTTCTTTGCCCCGAGCGGCACCTTTGTGGGAGCCGGATGGCCGTATGAGCCCGTATTGCCGGCGTCCAGAAGCTCCATTGTTCTCAGGTTCACTTCGCCGCACTTGAGCACAAGCCCGATCCAGTCGTTGAGGGGCAGGTCCTTTCTCAGAAGCGAACCCAGCCCTTCGTGGATGAAGGCGTACACAGCATCGTCTTCCTGCCCGAGTATCTGCGCATGATCGGCGTAGGCGCAGACTCCCTTGATCCCGAAGAGCAGTATGTGCTGCAGGGACAAGATATCGGGATCGATTTCGGTATCCGCCTTGAGTCCGACCTGCTCGCCCTGACTCGCCATGCCCTGAACGGTGTCCTCGGGCCGGAAGGAAGCCGCCGGGTCGGAAAACTCCACTTTGCCGCCTGCAGCGCCGACTTTCTCCTTGAGCCCTTCTCGCAAAACCACCGACTTGCGTATGAGCCCCACCAAACGGTCCGAATCGAAATTCACATTGGTGAGGGTGGAAAACATGGCCTGGCACGTGAAGACGTCTACATCCCTATCGGTCACGCCCACTTTGCGGCCCTCGACAGCATAAAGGGAGAGCCCCTTTAGAGCATAAACCAGGAGATCCTGAAGAGCAGCCACATCCGGTTGCTTCCCGCACACGCCTATCTTCTCGCATCCTTCGCCCTTAGCCGCCTGCTCGCATTGATAACAAAACATAGTCTACTTTCCTTTCTCTCTGAATGGGGTTTCCTGTTTCTTTTCTCTATATCGAAAAAGCTGACTTCATCTTTCGGCGATCCCGATCTTCAGGGAGTATATTAATTATAACCCGCCGCACATTCATTGATTTAGATCAAGAGAGCCCGTTTTTTCCTCTCACCCGCTCCAGCCTCTCTTCTCCTTCCTTTTGAGCCTACAATAGAGCATGCTGGGGATATTCGCTTTGACCTACGTCAAAGGAAGGTGCTATTTTTTATCCAAGGGGGTAATTGTTATGCAGATGGTCGATTATGTATCCAGAATCGCGCTTTTCGAAGGGCTGCCCAAGAGCCAGATCCAGGAAGTCGCCGCTATTGCCCTGGATCAGAAGCACAAAAAGGGAAAGACCCTTTTCCATGAAGGGACGGAAGCCACCGGCTTTTACGGCATCATTTCCGGAAAAATCAAAATCTATAAGCTCTCGCTCGAAGGAAAAGAGCAGATTCTCCATATATTTGGCGAAGGGCAGTTTTTTGGCGAGGTTCCGGTATTCGCCGGAGGGAATTATCCCGCCCATGCCGAGACTCTCGAAGAAAGCCGCCTTGTGTTCTTCCCGAGACACGCCTTCATCGAGCTCATCAAAAAAGACCCATCGCTTTCAATGAATATGCTCGCGGTCCTCTCGCTTCGCCTGCGCCAGTTCACGCACCTCATCGAAGACCTCTCCCTGAAGGAGGTGCCAGGGCGTCTTGCCGCTCACCTGCTCTATCTCGGAGAGCGCAAAGGCGATTCCTTCGAACTGGAAGTGACGAAGGGACAACTTGCGAGCCTTCTCGGCACCATCCCGGAGACTCTCTCTCGAATCCTGGGAAAGATGAGCCTTCAGGAGATGATCGAGGTGGAAGGACGTAAGATAAGGCTGCTAAACCGAGATGCTCTGGAGAACCTCGCGGCGGGAGAAAAGCTTCCGTGAGCCTGTCGCCCCGCGCGCAAGGGCTTTTTTTACCGCTTGACACCCCTCCGGATGCGTGCTAAAGATGCGCGGATGTTCAGCAAGGAATTGAGGGCCGTTAACTCAGTCGGTAGAGTATCTGCCTTTTAAGCAGAGAGTCGCGCGTTCGAGTCGCGCACGGCCCATCCGAAAAGCATCATGAAGATTGATAAAGGGATAAGGTTGAATGACTTATCCCTTTTTTTATTGGCATCCGATTATCAAAGCCCCCACAGTCGTTGACCTATCCTCGATCCTCTCCCCCGCTTCATCGCCATGCTTCTTTCTCACACTCCACTCCCGCATCCTGATTCGATGCACGGAAGACCACGTTCTCTTCCCTTAGCCACTGGCATTCCAACACGCTTGAGTGTCCATTAGCAAGTTCCCGCCCTCCAGAGCCGTAACCCTCGGGTAACGCAGATTGCCGATCTTGCCGCGATTATTCTTCTGAGGTTTTGATGAAAGGCCTTATCAGCGTACAACCTCGAGAGGCCGAGCCGATAGATGAAGTCATGGATATCACTCGCCGCTGAGACATCGAGACCCGACATGCGGCCAGGGACAATCCAGCCTCTTCCCTCCTTTGCTGCCATCCGTTGGCGTGGCGCAGCCAGAGTGTTCGTTTCGAAGACCCCACCAAGCTTTTGGAGCAAGACGCCCTTCGCCCTTCCAAGCGCCGCGATAGAGAGGGTGGATCATATTATGCTGCGCACCTCCAATTCATGGAGGCAGCCAGATAGAAAGGCATGGAGGAAACCGCCATTAAGCGGCCAGATACCGCCGATGAAGAAGAAGTGTACCCGTTTCAGAAGCTCTTCAGTCCTGGAGTCTTGAAGTAAAATCCAAACAGGACCGGCGATTCAGATCTTGCTCCGTTCCCTCGACTCTTACAGCTAGCTTCAAGCAGGTCACAGGGATATTGCTACTCCGGGGAAATCAATGGCTGCATGCTTGAACGGATTATTCATTTGATCGTTGGAGGAAAGCGGGCCTGGAATGAACCCGACATGATTTTTGAGGCATAAGCTCAATGCTCTCTATTAGGCTTAGTTGGCTATATAATTGAAAATCATCGCGCCGAACAACAGGACATGTGGTATTCTGCACATATGCTTGAGATCAACACCATGATCTACACGCATGTGCTCAGCAAGAGCGAAAAAGGAATTAGGAGTCCCATATATCTGCTCCCAGTTGAATTTCTTCGCCCGCTCATAAAAAACGATGGCGACTGCATCGATTCCATTGACCGGGAAGTCCCTACGGCTTTCGCCATAACGAGGTTCCATTAGGATGCCTCGTTAGGAAGCATAAACCGGAATTTCATTAGGAAGCATAAGTGGCAAAACCATTAGGAAGCTGAACATATAGTTAGCTGTGCGGGGATAGCATCAACTCGGAAACCTGAGGGCTGCAGGAATCATTGTGGCTGGTACGAAAAGTGGTTCATATTTATGGCCACTACTTTCAAGAAGAGAGATGAACATTGAGGAAACCAGATCGTTGTCCAGTTTGTGGTGCCAGTGGACCACTTACAAAAGCACACGTGATTCCACGCTCGCTGCAAGGCAGCCAGGCTTCGAATAATCTCGTTTACTTGTGTGCCAACTGCCACATGCAGATGGATCGGGGAGTTCTTCGAGAGTTCGAATTTGAGCGCGTGCTCGCGGACCTGATGAAAGAGAGTGGAGCCTACAAGGATGTTCTCCTCGAACCCGATATCTCTGATGCCCCCTCGGCTCCACGCCTGCGGCCAGATATCATTGCATGGACATCCGACGGATCTCGAAAACTTCTTATCGAGTGCAAGAGCGGAATGACCGTTGCTCGAAACAGGTTGAACGAGGCTATTGCACAGCTCACTCGTTACCAGGAAATTGTTCATGCGGACGACGTCATCCTTGCTCTTCCAGCACGGCTTACTGCCGAGCAGAGAATCACGGTTGAAGGCGCTGGGTTTCAAGCATGGGATCTGGATGCCATTGCTTCGCGCTTTTACATCAACCTGGAGACTGTTACACACCCAGTTCTTCGCCCCCTTCTTCTGGCTGTAGCCGGACTCGCGGAAGACAGGGTATCGCCATCAACCGAAGCGCGCCTCCTTGATGAGCTTCGTTCACTTCCCACAGGCAAGTCACATTGGGTCGCTTATCAGAAGCTCGTGTCGCGAATACTCGAACGACTGTTTTGCCCACCGCTGTCTCCGCCTATAACCGAGCTGTCAGATGAAGCTGGAGCTAATCGCCGTGACATAATACTGCCAAATTATGCAGAGAGCGGCTTTTGGGCCTTTGTTCGCGCAAGATACTGCGCTGATTTCATAGTCGCAGATGCCAAGAACCATTCTTCGGCTGTCGGAAAACACGAAGCGCTCCAGGTACTGAACTATCTTAAACGTCACGGTGCCGGTCTATTAGGTCTTGTGGTATGCCGACTCGGCCCTGACGCATCCTGTCTCCATACGGTTCGGGAACATTGGGCACATGAGGGTAAACTCGTCGTGGTCTTGTCGGATGACCATGTCGAGAGAATGCTCCTCGCTAAAGAAGCGGGCGGACCACCGGAAGATGTGGTCCGCCAATGGATTGAAGACTTTCGGCTTTCTCAATGAAAGCTGTAATGGTGAACCAGCTAACGAGGCGAATGCAGCGGACGCGCAACCACATGGAGCGTCAAAATTAATAGTGCAAAAATGAGGTTTAATGGCGTTTCGCGCGCCGCTGATCCGCAATGTTAGCGTCCTCAATTCAGTGGAGTCGCGTATGCTCAGTGATGAATCAAAACGAAAAATTGATGAGTTATCCCGAGAGGCTCTTCTCGAAGAAATCAACAAGGGCAATAAGTCACGCCTTCAGGGCGAGAAATTTGCTTACGCAAAGACTCGTCGGGATTTGCTGGAGCAGCAGGATATCCAACATCAAATACAGCAGCAATTGAGTCTTGATGCAGAAGCAAACAAGATAGCAAAGGAGGCCAATGACATTGCACGCGAAGCCGCTACAACATCAAAAAGGGCATACCGAATGTCCGTATTCTCTGTCATCGTTGCAATCATAGCGGCATTAATCGCCCTGCTACCACAATGTACAACGAAACCATAATTTATTCTAGCGACACTGCATGAGGGAAGCCAATGAAGATGTGCTCATACATTGTAAGACACGACTCAGGGCTTGCCCCGAATCCATTCTGGGGACACTGCACGTTAGGACTTTGTACGCCAAACCATATGGGGATAAAGCTCGAGTCCGATGATTGGATCGTCGGATTTCAGTCAGGTACAGTTGGTGGTAGGCTCGTCTATGCCATGAAGGTTGGGGAAAAACTGCACTTCAACAGCTATTTTCACGATGAGCGTTTCCAGGATAAAAGGCCCGCCACTCCCACAGACTGGCAGAAGAGATGTGGAGATAATATGTACTTCCTCGGCAGTGACGGAACATGGGAACAGCTTCCAGTGCTCATGCACAATACCCCCGAACAGATCGCACAGGACACAAAACATCCTTACGTGTATATTGGTCAGCAGTTTTACTACTTTGGCGAGGCTGCTCCTGAGATCCCATTGGAGTTTACTGATCTTGTTTGGGGGCGGCAGGGGTGTAAGTGCAATCACTCTCAAACCCAGATGGAAGGGCTTATACAGTGGCTTCAGAGCGGCTTCGCGCCAGGTATTCACGGGCTTCCGAAGCATCGTCACCTATTCATGCAACAGGCTGACAATTCTCAACCGTATCTATGCAAACAGCACAAGCACACAGTACCCGCAAGTGAAAGGCTGATGCGAAAGTCCTGTCGCTAACGAGGGCATGCACGCGGACACGCAACCACGCCGGGATTATCTTTCGGCGTTTCCCGTGGTTCCTTGGCGGCGTGGTTGCGTGCCGGTGATGACCGGCGTTAGGAGGATGAACATTGAAACACGATAGGGAACTTTGGCTTGCTGCATTTGGTGCAGTGTTCAGTGTACTGCTTGGCTATATTGGTAGTGCCATTGAGAATTTTTCTTGGACAAAGGTTATCCTTATTGTCTTTTTCGCATTGGGTACGGTTTTGTGTTTGGCGCTTATCGGCACATTAGGAGCTATATTGCGGCGCGCCCCAATTAGGATAGATGGAAACTGGATTCTCGATATAACCCAACAAAATGGTGATGTGAGGAGTCTTCCAGTTTCTTTCCGGCAGTCCGGGGCACGCGTCCTTGGGATCATAACGGGAAAACACTTCGTTAGTAATATAAAGGGCGAATTAACATCCGAAGGAGCCCTTCTTGCTCATTACGCCTCTTACAAAAAAACGCATGGAGCAGATGCCGGGACTATATATCTTCGCCCTACTGTCGGAGCTGGAGAGTTCCGAGGTTTTTATACTGGGCCGAATTGGGATGGCAACATTGTCACCGGCGAATTAGCCATGAAAAAGATCTCCTAACTTTCGTTCCAGCGGACGCCGATAAAGCTTGGCGCCGCTGAACTGGTAGTTAGAGTGCGACACGAAGTCGCATAGTTGAGTGTGCTCAGATAGTTACGTTACT